>JBMONC010000126.1:3333-28077 GCA_049324875.1 Bacillota bacterium | reverse complement strand
GCAGGCGGCGGGCTGTGCCCATGTGGGGCTGACGCCTACCCCTATGGGCCGCCCGCTCTACGAGCGGTTGGGCTTCCGGGAGATCTATCAGGAACTTTACTTCTCGCAGCGTATCCATTAAGCCCGGCGGAGGAGCTGACCCGGAACCCCGAAGCGGCCACCGGCCCGGGGATCCGGGCGGGGAGTCTACCATAGCCACGGATTACACGGATTACACGGATTATACAGACAACATTGGTGCGGTGCTTCGCACCTGTACCGCCCATGAAACGGGTATGACCCCCATCATTGGCCATTTTCTGTCTTCATCCGTGAAATCCGTGTAACCACCATGATGCGGTGCTTCGCACCAGCACCCCTGATGAAAAGGGCACGAACCCCATCATTGTAAGTTTTCATGTCTTCATCCGTGTAATCCGTGTAATCCGTGGCCGTCCACGCCGCCCCCCCACCGGGGCGGCGTTTCGACCTTATCGTGAGGACCTACCGGCGGCCCGGCGGGGTGGCGGAGACGGCTGAGCCGGTCACCTCCACGGCGTAGTCCCGCCCCTCCCACCGCTCCTCCCGAGTCCAGAAGAAGGTGAAGCGGATCGGCCGCTCCTGATCCCGGGGCACCTCCAGGTCCACGTAGTCGATGCCGAGGGCGGTGGGGATCGAGTAGGCATCGCAGATCGACTCCCAGTCCTCCGCCGTCCAGCGGAGCCGGAAGGGGGTGTTCGCCTGCACCCGGAGGATGGCGCCCCGGGCCACCCGGCGAGGCTGCCGGTTCGGCTTCCAGACCTCGATGGGGAGGACCGCCGAGCGGCTCAGGCAGTAGCGCTGATAGACCGGCTCGATCCGGTCGAAGACCACCCCGTCGTGGGCGGAGCGGAGCAGCTTGATGTACTCGGCATGGGCCCACATCAGCGGCATGGCGGCCCCGGTGGGGCGGCCGAACCAGAGCCCCAGCTCGGGGCGGTCGGGCTCGTCCCAGACCTGCTCCGCCAGCATCCCGGTCTCAGTGGCGAAGCGCTCCAGGGCGGCGATGAAGGGGGTCACGTCATGGCCGGCGGCCAGCTCGTAGTGGGCCCGCTCCCCGGTCAGCAGCGGCCAGGGCCGCCCCTGCCCCCAGCCGGTGTAGGGGCCGCCGTCCGCCCGCTGGCCGTAGCCGTCGTGGTTGTAGCGATACCAGACCGGTCCGGAGGGGGTCTCCAGCTTGATCACCTGATCGACCACCCGGAGGGAGTCGAGGATCAGCGGGTCGTCCGGGCGGCGGATCCCGTAGCGCACCAGCTCCAGGAAGCCGGCGTCCACCACCTCCTTGGCCGGCCAGCTCTGGCGGCTGCCCGGCGGCCGGTTGGCGATGAAGAGCTCGCCCTGGTTCGGGTCCTCGTCGGGTGATGGGCTGCTGAAGTCAATCGGGTGGATCCGGATGTAGTGGCGGGGGATCTCCGGCACCAGGGTGCCCTGGGTGGTGACGGTCCAGGACTCCAGGTGGGTCTCCAGGAAGTCGGCATAGCTCTCGAGAAAGAGGGCGGTCGCCTCGTCGAACCGGGCCCGGGCCAGGGAGGCGGCGCAGATCAGGGCGGCGATGTTGGTGGCCAGGGTGGAGGGGGAGTAGCCCCCGTTCTCCTCCCAGCGCTCCTGTTGGGTGGCGGGCCCCTGGTTGATCAGGAAGGCGGCCGCCCGCAGCACCATCGGGTAGGGGTCGAAGTTCCGGAGCGCCCGCTCCTTGTGGAGCCGCCAGGCCAGCATGATCGGAAAGGCGACCTCATCCAGCTGGATCCCGTGCCAGTGGGGCTCGCCGTTGATCCAGAAGTTCTGGGGGAAGCCGCCGTCGCTCCGCTGGCTGCCGGCCAGGTAGACCAGGGCGCGGAAGGGCGCCTCCCGATCGCCCCCGGCCAAAAGGCCCATGGAGGAGTTGACCATGTCCCGGGTCCAGACCAGGTGGTAGCCACCGGCGGCGTCGTCGCCCAGGGCGTGCCCCCAGGGGATGGAGAGCGAGGCGATCAGCGCCCCGGGGAAGGTCTTGTCCTCGTGGGAGCGGAGCAGGGCGTGGCTGCGCCGGTAGAGCCGGCCCCCGTCGCAGGAGTGCCCCTCCAGCGGCAGCGCCGTCCGGTGGGCCTCCAGCCACTGCTCCAGGAAGAGCTGCCGCCGGTGCTCGAAGGGGTGGCCCAGCGCCTGGAAGAGGGTGACCACAGCGGCCTGCAGGCTGTCGCCGAAGGCCAGCCCCAGGGTGAACTCCTTGCCCTGCAGCAGGTCCAGCTCGCCGGTCAGCCCGATGTGCCCCTCCAGCGCCCGGTCGAAGCTCCAGTCCAGCCGGAAGTTGGTCATCAGGTCGGTGTAGCCGTCGCTCTGGCCGATGTAGCCCACGGTCAGCCGCCGGAAGGGGATGGTGGCGCCGATCGCCAGCCAGAGCCCGTTCCGCTCCGCCACCAGCAGCTCCCTGCCGGCCACCTCCACCACGTAGCCGTTGTTCCCCCAGCCGCCGCAGTCCAGGCGCGGCGAGGCGTGGACGTAGACCTGGAGCCGGCCGGCCTCCTCCTTGAGCACCTCCACCCGGGTCTGCTGCAGCACGCAGGGGAGGAACGGATCGGTGATGATCTCCTTGGTGATGCGGAACCGGCCGAGGGGGTCGCTATTGACGATCCGGTAGCCCAGGGCGTGCTCCGAGATCGGTTCGATCTGGCTCTGCAGGTCCGCCTCCTCCGCGGCGCAGAAGGACTCCCCATCGGTGATCAACAGCTGCAGGTCCCGCAGCTGGGCCCTGTCCACAGTCGGGTAGTAGACCTCCGACAGCGCTCCCTGGCAGACCGAGAACCAGACGCGGCTGGCTGGGGAGTTGGCGGTCCCCACCCCGTCCTTGTTCCCCTGTTTCCACCGCGGCTCGGCACCGGGCCAGCCGAAGGCGGTTCGATCTCCCCGGAACTTGGCCATTGGCATCCATCCCTGCAGTTTAATCCGAAACCTTCACATGCTCAACAGGAGCCGTAAAGGTCACAATGGTATTCTTATAAGAGCGGACCGACAATTCCTGCTTATGTAGCGGATGTGAAGGTTCGGTGAAGATGTGAGGAGGTGCTGTCATGAAGGCTGTGGTGATGGCTGGCGGCGAAGGCACCAGACTCCGCCCCCTCACGGTGAACCGCCCGAAGCCCATGGTTCCGGTGGTCAACCGTCCCGTGATGGAGCATATCGTCGGGCTGGTCCGCCAGCACGGCATCCACGAGATCATCGCGACCCTTCATTACCTGCCGGATGTGATTCAGGACTACTTCGGCGACGGCAGCGACTTTGGGGTGAAGATGAAATACACGGTGGAGGTCACCCCGCTGGGGACCGCCGGCAGTGTGCGGCAGGCCGCGGACGAGCTGACCGAGACCTTCCTGGTGATCTCAGGGGATGCCCTGACCGACATGGACCTGACCGATCTGATCCGCTTCCACAAGGAGAAGGGGGCGGTGGCCACCCTGGCCCTGACCCGGGTGCAGAACCCGCTGGATTTCGGGGTGGTGATCACCGACGGGTCGGGCCGGATCGTCCGCTTCCTGGAGAAGCCCTCCTGGTCGGAGGTCTTCAGCGACACGATCAACACCGGCATCTACGTGCTGGAACCCGAGGTCTTCCACCTGATGGAGGAGGGGAAGGTCTACGACTTCTCCAAGGACATCTTCCCGAAGCTGCTGGCGGCGGGCCGGCCGATCTACGGCTACGTCAGCCGGGACTACTGGTGCGACATCGGCTCGCTGGACCAGTGCCTGCAGGCCCAGGAGGACTGCCTGGCCGGGCGGGTGCGGGTCTCGATCCCGGGGGAGGAGGTCCGCCGGGGGATCTGGATCGGGCGGGATGTCTCCATCGACCCCACCGCCCAGATCATCGGGCCGGTGCTGATCGGCGATGGGGCGGTGATCCGGCCCGGGGCCCAGGTGGGCGAGTTCAGCGTGATCGGGCCGAACACGGTGGTCGACCGGGAGGCGGAGGTGAAGCGGACCTTCACCATGGGGCAGGTCTACATCGGGCGAGGCGCCGATGTCCGGGCCGCCATCCTGACCCGCGGGGCCACGGTGGGCCAGCGGGCCTCGGTGGGGCAGGGGGTGGTGATCGCCGACGGCACCCAGGTGGGCGAGGGTGCCATCATCAAGCCGGGGACCAAGATCTGGCCCCAGAAGACGATCGAGGCGGGCGCCCAGGTGAACACCTCCATCGTCTGGGGCTCCCGCTACAGCCGGTCGGTCTTCGGCCCGGACGGGGTCAGCGGGCTGGGGAACATCGAGATCACCCCGGAGCTGACCGTCCGGCTGGGGGAGGCCTTCGGCTCCACCCTGGCCAAGGGGGATGCGGTCTGCGTCTCCCGCGATACCTATTCCGCCTCGGTGATGCTGAAGCGGTCGATCATGGCGGGCCTGGCCTCGGCGGGGGTCCGGGTCTTCAACCTGGAATCCGCCAGCCTGCCGCTCACCCGGCACGCCATCTCGGCTCTGGGGGCGAAGGGCGGGGTCTTTGTCATGGCCAACCCGCAGGCGCCCGGTGGGGTGATGCTGAAGTTCCTGGACGCCCGGGGGACCGACATCGACACCGCCACCGAGCGGAAGATCGAGACGATGATGGTCCGGGAGGACACCCGGAAGGTGCCGGTGGAGGAGATCGGCCAGGTCAGCTACCCCTCCAAGATCCTTGATTTCTACCGCTCCGACTTCCTCTCCCGGCTCGATCTGGCGGCGGTGCGGAAGCGGCAGTTCAAGGTGGTGCTGGACTACGGCCACGGCGCCGCCGGCCAGCTGATGCCCTCGGTGCTGGGGGCGCTGGGCGTGCAGGATCTGGCGATGAACACCGCCCCGGACCCGCTGCGGCTGGCCCGGACCGAGGAGGAGTGGCAGATGGCCCAGGAGCACGTGGCCGGCATGGTCCGGGCGGTGCGGGCCGATCTGGGCGTGATCTTCGACGCATCGGGTGAGCGGATCTTCCTGGTGGACAACAAGGGCCGGGCGCTGACCGGCCAGCAGGCGCTGGCACTCTTCGCCGCCCTGGTCTTCGACATGAAGCGGGAGGCCCGGGTGGCCGTGCCGGTGACCGCCACCTCGGCCATCGAGCGGCTGGCCGGCCGGAGCGATGCCGTCCGCCGGACCAAGACCGGCGCCCGGGCGCTGATGCAGGCGGCCACCCAGCGGCAGTTCGCCTTCTGCGGCGATGCCGCGGGCGGCTACATCTTCCCAGAGTTCCTGCCCGGCCTGGACGGGCTCTTCGCCATGGTCCAGCTGCTGCATATGCTGGCGCTGGCAGGCCGCCCGCTGGACCAGATCGTCGATGCGCTCCCGCCCACCGACGTGGCGGTGGAGGCGATGGACTGCCCGCTGGAGGCGAAGGGCACGGTGATGCGCCACCTGATCGAGGCGACCGCCGGCAAGGAGGTCGAGCTGGTGGACGGGGTGAAGGTCCGGCAGGGCGATGCCTGGGTGGCCCTGATTCCCGACCCGGTTCGACCGCTTATGCACATCTACGCCGAACCGGCGGAGGGCGCCCGGGGCCTGGTGGAGGAGTACCGGGCGGTGGTGGCCGGCGCCATCGCCAGCGGGGTGATGGAGCAGGCGGCTGCCGCCGAGCAGATGAGGGAGGAAGCGCTGTGATCCCCGCTCACGCATCCAATCAGGAACTGGCGGAGGTGCAGCCGGCATGAGCGCAGTGACCGCCATCAAGGTGGGGCGAGCCGGGCGGCTCGGCCTGATGGTACGGACCCCGACAGAGCTGTACGTTTACTGGCGACCCGCCCCGGGGGGACCGGCAGGGCCCCTCCGGCTCCGCATCTCCGATCTGACGGGCCGCCCGCCCGCCGAGTCGCTGGACGGCTGTGGCTTCCGGGAGGCGGAGATCGCCGACGCGCTCTTCCTCACCGGCCTGCTGCCGGGCCACCTCTACGTGGCGGAGGTGGGCACCGCCGGGCCGGACGGGTTCACCCCGATCCTCTCGGTGGGGCCGGTTCAGACCCCCTGGCTGGCCGCCGCCGACGCCTCCGGCTTCCCCGCCTCCTACCACCGCTCCTGAGCGAGGCCGCGGGGGATCCGCACTACGAAGTAAAGGAGGGGGATGAGACGTGGCAGCAGACCTGGCTCTCGTCCTGCATGCCCATCTGCCCTACGTGCGGCCCGTGGGCAGGGAGATCCTGGAGGAGCGCTGGCTCTACGAAGCGGTGGCCGAGTCCTACCTGCCGCTCCTCTGGTCGCTGGAGCGGCTGGTGGGGGAGGGGGTTCCAGTCCGGCTGGCGCTCTCGCTCTCGGGCCCCCTGCTCTCGATGCTGAGCGATCAGGGGCTGATGGCCCGCTGCCGCGGCCACCTGGCCCGGCTGGCCGATCTGGCCGACAGGGAGGCGGAGCGGCTTGCCGGGGGGCCCTTCGCGGCGGCTGCCGCCTTCCACCGGGAGCGGATTCACGACCTGGTCCACGACCTGGACCGGCGGGAGGGGAACCTGCTGGCGGGCTTCCAGGCCCTGGCCGAGGCCGGGGCGGTGGAGCTCTTCACCGCCGCGGGCACCCACGCCTTCCTGCCCCTGCTGGGGAGCGATGAGGCGCGCCGGGCGCAGATCGAGGCGGGGGTCGGGGAGTTCACCCGCCTCTTCGGCCGCTGGCCGGCGGGGCTCTGGCTCCCGGAGTGCGCCTACGCCCCCGGCCTTGACCACCTGCTGGCCGCCGCCGGCATCCGCTGGTTCGTGGCCGAATCGACCACCCTGGCCGCCGCCTATCCTCCAGCAGCCAGCCCGGTGCTCCTGACCCCGGGCGGGTTGGCCGCCTTCGGGCGGGACCCGGCGGTCGGGCGGCAGATCTGGGACAAGGAGCAGGGCTACCCGGGGGATCCGGTCTACCGGGAGTTTTACAAGGATGTGGGCTACGAGCTGCCCCTGGAGCAGGTCTCCCCCTGGCTGGTGGATAACGTCCGGGGCGACACGGGCCTCAAGTTCTACCGCATCACCCGGGAGGGGCTGGACGGGAAGGAGCCGTACGACCCGGCCGCAGCGATGGAGCGGGCCCGCGAGCACGCCCGCCACTTCGCCCGCTCCCTGCAGCAGCGGGAAGGGCTGGTGGTGGCCCCCTTTGATGCCGAGCTCTTCGGCCACTGGTGGTTCGAGGGACCGCTCTTCCTGGAGCAGCTCTTCCGGGAGCTGCCGGGGGCCGGCGTCCGGCCGGTCACCCCCACCGAGTGGCTGGAGGCCCACCCCGACCTGCCGGTCAGCCGGATTCCCGCCGGTTCCTGGGGCGATGGCGGCGACAACCGGGTCTGGCTCTCCGCCGAGAACGACTGGCTCTGGCCCGAGCTGCACGCCGCCGAAGAGCGGATGATCCAACTGGTCGACCAGGGGTCGACGCCGCCCCCCGTGCTGAACCAGGCGGCCCGGGAGCTCCTCCTGGCCCAGTCCTCCGACTGGCCGTTCATCCTGCACTTCGGGACGGCGGCGGATTACGCCCGGCGGCGGGTGCAGAGCCACCTGGAGCGGTTCCACGCCCTGGCCGCAGGCTCGGCCAACCCGGCGCTGCTGGCCCAGGAGGATGGGATCTTCCCCGGGCTGCAGGCCCGCACCCTCTTCCGGCGCCGCCCCCCGCTGGCCTCTGAAGGGCCGCTCCGGATCCTGATGCTCTCCTGGGAGTTCCCGCCCAACAACGTGGGCGGCCTGGGGCGGCATGTCTACGACCTGGGGGCGGCGCTGGCCGAGCAGGGCCACCGGGTACGGGTGATCACCGTGGCGGACCCGGGGGCGGGCGCCTCGGTGGAGGTGGTGGCGGGCATGCAGGTGTTCCGGGTGGCCCGTCCGGCGGAGGAGGGCAACTTCCTCGCCTGGGTCTACCGGCTGAACCAGGCGATGGTGGGCGTGGCCGAGCAGCTTGCGGCCAAGGGCGCCCGCTTCGACGTGGTCCACTGCCACGACTGGCTGGCCGGCCAGGCGGGGATGGCGCTGAAGGCCCGCTGGGGCACGGCGCTGATCGCCACCATCCACGCCACCGAGCGCGGGCGGAACGGGGCGATTCGGGACTCGCTGCAGCAGGCGATCCACGAGGAGGAATGGCTGCTCACCGCCACCGCCGACCGGGTGATCACCGTCAGCCGGGCGATGGCCCGGGAGGTGCGGGACTCCTTCCGGATCGAGCCGGTGGTGATCTACAACGGGGTGACCCTGCCGGAGCTGGGGGCGAAACCGCCCCGGGCGCTGGGCGGCCCCTACTTCTTCTACATCGGGCGCCTGGTGCAGGAGAAGGGGGTCCAGTTCGCCATTCAGGCACTGGCCCGCCTGCAGCGGCCGGCCCATCTGGTGGTGGCCGGGCGGGGGCCGATGGAGGAGGAACTCCGGCGGCTGGCTCATTCGCTGGGCCTCGCCGACCGGGTCCACTTCCTGGGGCGGATCACCGATGAGGAGCGAGACGGCTGGCTGCAGAACGCCGCCGCCGGGCTGGTGCCCAGCCTCTACGAGCCCTTCGGGATCGTGGCCCTGGAGGTGATGGCCGCAGGGGCCCCCGTGGTGGTGGGCGACACAGGCGGGCTTAGCGAGATCGTCACCCATGGGGTGGACGGCCTGAAGTTCCGGCCCGGCGATGCCGAGGGGCTGGCCTCCCTGCTGAACTGGCTGCTGGAGAACCCTGGCCAGGCCGCCGCCATGGCCGCGGCGGGGCGAAGCACAGCAGCGGAGCGCTTCGCCTGGAACGCCATCGCCGCGGCGACCACAGCGGTCTACCGGGGGCGGAGCGAGGAGGAGGGGCCGGCCACGCCGCAGAGCGAGGCGGCGCCGAGCCGGATGGAGCCATAGCAGGGGCGGGCCAGGCGGCCCGCCCCCTCCGTCGGATGCATGTTTGGGTTCTCACCGCGAGCCGGGGCCGCTGAAGGGATCGACCAGGAGAAAGAGCGGCAGGAGCGCCCAGTTGAGCTCGAAGAGCAGCGTCTGGTCCAGCACCGACCAGTCCGCCGAGCCCAGGACCAGCCCCAGCAGCAGCCCGGACAGGACCGCCTGCCCGGCGACCGCTGGGTTCTGCCGGCCCCGACCGGGGAGCACCAGCCCGGCGGCGGCCACCAGCAGGGACCAGATCGCCGCAAAGGGCGGGGTGAAGCGGGAGAAGGGGGCGATGTACCAGGCGAAGAGGAGAAAGCCGAGGATACAGAGCCGCTGCAGCCAGAGGCAGAGGGTCTTCATCTCGCACCATCCTCGGAGGGTCTTGGGAATCGCTTGTTATCAAGGTATGCAGGAAGGACCGCCCGGTCTCCCGGACGGCCCTGGTCTTTGTCTGTACCCGAACCCGGGCGGTGATCAGCACCTCCATGCCGTGGCGGTGCGGCAGCGGCGCGGCAAGGCCCCGTCCGCCTGCCGGCGTCCGGGGCCGTCTGGTCTAGTGCTTGAGCCGGGGGTCCAGGGCGTCCCGCAGGCCGTCGCCCAGCAGGTTGAAGCCCAGCACCACCAGGGCGATGGCGATCCCGGGGAACGTCATCAGGTGCGGGGCGGAGAAGACATAGGTCCGGGCCTTCTGCAGCATGGTGCCCCACTCGGGGATGTTGGGAGGGGCGCCCAGCCCCAGGAAGCCCAGGGCCGCCGCCGAGAGGATCGCCGAGGCGATCTGCAGGGAGGACTGGACCAGGATCGGCGCCAGGACGTTGGGCAGGATGTGCCGGGCCAGGATCCGCAGGTCGCGGGCGCCGGCAGCCCGGGCGGCGGTCACGTAGTCCTCCTCCCGGACCGAGAGGGTGCTGCCCCGGACCAGCCGGGCGTAGGAGGGGATCGAGACGATGCCGACGGCGATCATGGCCGCCATCAGCCCGCCGGGGATGACGCTGCTGAAGGAGGTATCGCTCAGCGAGGGACCCAGGAAGGCGACCAGGAAGATCGCCAGCAGGATCGACGGGAAGGCCAGCAGAACATCGATGGCCCGGCTGATGATGGTGTCGGCCAGACCGCCGTAGTACCCGGCGATCAGGCCCAGCGGCACGCCGATGGAGACGCCGATCGCCACCGAGACCAGGCCGATCAGCATGGAGATGCGGGAGCCGATCAGCAGGCGGGAGAGCAGATCCCGGCCGAGCTCATCCGCCCCCAGCCAGTAGATTGAGCTGGGTGGCTTCAGGGCGTCGGCGAAGTTGGCCAACTCCGGGTCGTGCGGGGTCAGGTAGGGGGCGAAGATCGCGGCCGTCACGAAGAGCGAGACCACGAAGAGCCCGAACATGCCGGTGCGGGAGCGGCGCAACCGCCGCCACACCTTGACCCCCCACCGCTCTTCCGGGGGGGCCGCCGCCGCGGTCGGTTGCTTCAGAGCAGGAGTGGACATCTGCGGCACCTCCTCAGTTGTAGCGGATGCGGGGATCGAGCACGGCGTAGAGCAGGTCGACAAACAGGTTGACCAGGACAAAGGCGCAGGTGATGAAGAGCACCGTGCCCTGGACCACCGGGTAGTCGCGGAAGAGGATGCCGTTGACCAGCAGGCCGCCAACCCCCGGCCAGGAGAAGACGGTCTCGGTCAGGACGGCGCCGCCCAGCAAGGTGCCGACCTGGAGGCCCATGATCGTCACCACCGGCACCAGGGCGTTGCGGAGGGCGTGCTTGTAAATGACCGCCCGGTCGGCCAGGCCCTTGGCCCGGGCCGTGCGGATAAAGTCCTTCTGAAGCACCTCCAACATGGAGGAGCGGGTCATCCGGGCGATGATGCCCGTGGAGTAGGCGGCCAGGGTGATCGAGGGCATGATCAGGTGCTTCCAGGTACCGGCGCCGGTGGGTGGGAGCAGCGGCCCTGTCCCCAGCAGCTTTGGCAGGGTGATGGAGAAGAGGAGCATCAGCAGGAAGCCCAGCCAGAAGACCGGCATGGAGACGCCCAGCAGGGAGATCACCATGCTGGTGTTATCGAAGACCGAGTTCCGGCGTGTCGCAGCCACGACGCCGGCTCCCACGCCGGCGATGGCCGCCAGGGTGAGGGCGGCAACGGTCAGTTTCAGCGTATTGGGGAGCTTGTCGGCCAGTTCCCGGGCGACCGAGTCATTTGTGCGCAGCGACTTGCCCAGGTGGCCGGAGAGCGCCCGGGTGGCGAAGACGGCGTACTGGGTGAGCAGCGGCTTGTCCAGGCCCATCTCCTTGCGGACCTGCTCCACCAGCTCCGCACTGGCCGACTCGCCCACGATGGTCCGGGCGGGATCGCCCGGCGCCAGCCGGACAGCGCTGAAGACCAGGAAGGAAGCCCCGATCAGCACCGGAATGATGGCCAGGAGGCGGCGAATGATGTATCTGTACACACGTTTCCCCTCACTTCATCGCAGGAGCGAGAAAGGCGGGGCGGGCCTGGGGCCCGCCCCGTCGTTCATCATGGGCGGATTACTTCTTGTCGGCGTTGGTCCAGACGATGCGCTCGGACGGATGGGTCACGAAGCCGGTCACGTTCTTGCGGACGGCGGTCAGCTGGGTCTCGCTGTGCAGGAAGAGCCAGGGGGCGTCCTGCCAGATCAGCTTGATCGCCTCGGCGTAGGCGGCCTTCCGCTGGGCCGGATCCACCGTGGTCTGGCCCTTCTCGAGCAGGGCGTCGACCTGCGGGTTCTTGTAGAAGGAGCGGTTGAAGCCGTTCTTGTCCGGCCAGAGGCTGGAGTGGAAGAGGTTGTAGAGGGCGTAGTCGGCATCCATGGTCGGGGTCGACCAGCCGAGCATCGCCATCTGCATCTCGGACTCCGCGGACGGCTTGGCGGTGAAGGCGAGGTACTGGGCCCACTCCAGGGTCTTCAGCTCGACCTCCAGGCCGATCTCCTTCAGCTGGGCGGCGATCGCCTCCGCAACCTTGGCGTCCTGGGCGTAGCGGCCGGTCGGGTGGTGCAGGGTGATCTTGGTGCCTGGCTTGATGCCGGCATCAGCCAGCAGCTGCCTCGCCTTCGCCACATCACGGGCGTAGGGGGTCTGCTTGCTGTAGCCGAAGATCGGCTCGGCCATCGGAGCGTCCAGCACGCGGCCGGCGCCGCCGAGCAGGTTCTTCACGATCGCTTCCTTGTCGACGCCGTAGTTGATCGCCTGGCGGACCCGGACGTCGTTGAAGGGCGGCTTCTGGTTGTTGAACATCACATAGAGAATGCGGAGGCCGGGAACGGTGGTGACGTCGATATCCGGGTTGGCCTTCAGGCGGGCCACATCGTTGGCCGGGACGTTGGTGGCGATGTCGGCGGCGCCGGACTCGACCTCAACCAGGCGAGGACCGGCCTCCTTGACAGCCTTGTAGGTGACCTCATCGATCTTGGCCGGGGTACCCCAGTAGTTCGGGTTCTTGACCAGCGTGGTGGACTGGTCCTTCTTGAACTCCTTCAGGGTGTACGGGCCGGTGCCGATGGTGTTGGTGGCCAGCCAGTCGTCGCCCTTGGCCAGCGCCGAGGGGGCGATGATGCCGACGCCCGAGTGGGTCAGGTGGAACTGCAGCGGGGCGAACGGCTTGGAGGTGTGCAGCACGACGGTCAGCTCGTCGGGTGTCTCCACCTTGGTGACCAGGGCGATCAGGGAGCGGAAGGCCGCCTTGGTCTCGGGCTTCAGGACCCGCTCGAAGTTCAGCTTGACGGCCTCGGCGTTGAACGGGGTGCCGTCGGAGAACTTGATGCCGGAGCGGAGCTTGATGGTGTAGCTCTTGCCGTCGGGGTTGGCGGTGAAGGACTCGGCCAGGTTCGGCTTGATCTCACCGGTGGGGCTCATGGTGAAGAGCGTCTCGTTGATGTGCTCCAGGATGGAGAAGGAGGGGGAGTCCGAGACCTTGTGGATGTCCATGCTGGTGGCGTTGGTGCCGCCGGCGATGGTGAGGGTCTTGGGCTTGGCAGGTTCAGACTTCGCTGGCTCTTTCTGGGCCGGGGTCTGCTCGGAGGGTTTGGATCCCCCGCCGCTGCAGCCGGCAAGGATTGCCAGGGTCAGGACGACCGCAGCAATGGCCTTGAAGCGGAAAGCCTTCATGTGTGAGTCCCCTCTCTCTGTGTTTTCGCGGATAACAAGCGATCCGAGGAATGTCTATTCGGCGACTCTCACAAAACACCTGCAAACCTGACACTAATCACCCAAAACTTTCTCGTTTACCCCGTTTACGAGATGCACCATTGGCGCGGGCTTCTGGCCTTGGGAGGCCGGCCCTGCCGGTACCCTCCGCCTCCCGGCCACATAGGCTGGCAGGTGAGAACGGCGGCGGGGAGGGTTGCCGTTCACCTTCGGAGGAAAGGGGTCCCTTCGTTGTGACCCGAGAGACCAACGCCTTTGCGGGAGTCATAGCAGATCCCCTGTCGGGGAGGAGCGCCAAGCCCCGAACCGTCGGACAGACGATGGTGATCGACAAGGGGCTGGGGCTCAGCCAGACCGGCGACCTGCTGGAACTGGCGGGCCCGTATATCGACTACATGAAGTCCGGCCCGCATTGGGCACGAATCGCTTGGACCCAGGCAGTTGGCCTTACCCCCGGTACGGACCCTACTGCCAAGATAAACACCCAGGTGTTCCCTGCAGCGCGCCGGAAGTTCCGACGTAGATATGGGGTGCCAGGTCGGCGCCAGTTCCGTTGGGCGCCCAAGAAAAACCAGCGCGAGGGGGATGACTAGATTGGGGGAGAGGGGCCGGATCCGGGTCCAGGCGACCCACCACTATGTCGAGGATCCCGAGGCAGCGGCGACCCTGGACGTCTGGGTTCGGCTGCTGGTGGAGGCCCTGCGCAGGCCGCAGCCCGCCCGCCCCTTGACCCCGGGCGAACCCCCTGACGAAAGCGCCATCCTGCCGGACTGACCTCGAGCGGCGCTCTTGTTTTGCGGATATATTCTTTCTTGCACAAACACATGGAGGGGAGGATAATGAAACCGGGAGGGATGTCGGTTGCGGCCATTTTTGACCATGATCGGGATGCTCTTCGTCTCAGTCGTCTTGACCCGCTTCCTTCCGTTTCGCGACTACTTCCGCAATCTCGGCACCATGGTGCATGAATGGGCGCACGCGGTGATGGCGCTCGTCTTGTCCGGAACGGTCTACGAGATCAGGCTGTTTGCGGACCTCAGCGGGGTGACGATGACATCCGTCGATGTTGGCTGGAAGTCGGCGCTGGTCGGGTTGGCAGGCTATTGCGGCACCTCGCTCTTCGCTCTGTTCATGTTCTGGACCATTGCGCGCGGCAGGATTGGGTATGGGTATCTGGCGATCCTGGCCGTCGGCGTTTCCAGTCTGATCTTTGTCCGCAATGCCTACGGGCTGATCTGGGTTCTGGTCTTTTTGGTTTTGACCTTCATGATGTGGAGAAGGGCGGGGCAGTTTCTGCATCAGGCCTACTACTGGTTTCTGTCCTTCCTTTTACTGGAGGACAGCGTCTACTCGGCCCTGACGGTTCTGCTGATCGCCCTTCTCGACCCGCGGCACGCCGGCGATGCAACCAATCTGGCGAGGCGGGCGTTTCTGCCAGCTGTGTTTTGGGGCGCACTGTTTGCGGCCTGGGCGGTGGTCTGCGCCCTGATCGCCCTGCGCATGTTCCTGCGCCATGCGGATACCATCGCCGCGCATACGGCCCGCGGCGCCTCTGGAAAGGCCACGCTCTCGTGACACTCGGCCTGTGTGGACGAGCCGTCATCCGCCTGACACCGGCACCCGCCAGACCGCAGCGGCCACCACCTGATCACTGCCGGGAGCCCGGTAGAGCGTCAACCCCTGCACCAGCTTGAAGAGCAGGTGCTTCCGCTCCTTTACCCCCAGGGATTCAATGATGTCCACGCCCTGCAGCTGCTCCGCCACATCCTCAACGTTCGCCTGGGCCTGCACCCTGGAGAGCTGCTCCTCCAACCCCCGGAGCCGCTCCCGGTGGCCCTGGCTCTCCCGCTCGATCTCCTCCATGAACTCCGCATAGAGGTCCACCGTGACCTCCCCCGACCGAAAGCGGCGCCGCAGAAGGGTGCGTTCCCGCTCCAACCGAGCCATCTCGGATCGTACAGCATCCGCCGCCGCCTGAAGCTCCCGCAGGCGGGTCCGGTGCTCCTCCTCCAGGCTGGGCCGGACCTGTTGCCGCCTCAGAGCGTCGCCGTAGACCCGCTTCAACTCCGCGCTGAACCACGCATCCAGCTGCTTCACCGGGATCTGCCGGCAGTCGCACGCCAGCTTGAACGCTCTCCCCAGGCAGTAGTAGAAGGCCTGCCGGCCCTGGCGGGGGGCCCGGGCCGCAAAGGAAGAGCCGCATCTGGCGCACTTGGCGAGCCCCGAGAGCAGCCACTGCGAGCTGTAAGCCCGCCCCGACCGCTTGCTCTTGCGGGCGTCCCGGTCCGACTTCATCCGCTGGACCGCCCGAAAGGTCCCCTCGTCGACGATGGCCGGAGCCGCTCCCTCCAGCCGGACCGAGGGCGCCTCCGCCCTGACCGTCCGCGGTGCTTCGGGGTCTCGCCCGTGGCGGGGGTTCGCCTTCCGTCGCCCGTACTGGAGCACTCCGATGTAGAGCTCGTTGGAGAGGATCCGCCGCACCAGCGGCCTGGACCACCTCCCGGGCCCGCCGGGGGCGGGCGCCCCCTCCTCCCGCAGCCGGTGCACCAGATCCCCGATGGTCTGGCCCTTGAGGTAGCTGTCGAAAATCCCGCGAATCACCGCCGCCTCCGGCTCCACCACCACCAGTCGCTTCTGCCCGTCCGTTGTGTAGCCGTACGGCTTCGGACCGGCGGCCCAGTACCCCTGCCCCGCCCGCTGCTGGCGCCCGCCCGCCGTGCGCTCCCGGATGACGTTCCGCTCCCACTCCGCGTAGGAGGCCAGGAGGTAGAAGAACATCTTCCCCGCCGGCGTGGAGGTGTCGATCGGCTCCCGGGCGCTCTTCAGGAAGCAGCGCCCCTCCCATTCCTCCAACACCAGGTTGACCGTATCCACCACCGAACGGGAGAGCCGGTCCAGCTTGAAGACCACGACGCAATCCACCAGGCCGTCCCGGACAGCCCGGCGGAGCGTGGTCATGGCCGGACGTTTCAGGTTGCCTCCCGAGAACCCATCATCAATGAAAGTCAGATCCTTTGCCGGCTGCCACCCCTGGCTGCGCACGAAGAGCTCGCACGCCTCCTGCTGGACCTCCAGCGTGGTCCCATCCCCCTGGTCGTCGGTGGACCACCGTATGTAGATGGCCACCCGGTCGGGACGAATCTCTTTGGACACACGGCTCCCCCCCACTGAGTAGTACGTGGGGGGGAGGCGTCCTAATTCGATGACGGATTCATCAAGCTGGGCTTCGGCACCGCTGCCCTCTACCGGAGCGACCTGCTGAAGGCCAAGATCAACCTGATCCGCTCCTACGGGGTGGAGCCCTACCCCGGCGGAACCTTCTTCGAAGTGGCCTGGCTCCAGGGGAGGCTGGCCGAGTACCTCACCGCCTGCGAGCGGCTGGGTTTCCGGCTGGTGGAGGTGAGCGACGGGACGGTCCATCTCCCGGCCGGGGAGCGGCAGGCGGCGATCCGGGCGGCTGCGGAGCGGGGCTTTCAGGTGATCACCGAGGTGGGGAAGAAGGATGGCGAGGAGGAGCTTGACCCGGTGGCCGCCCTGCGGCAGATCGGGCTGGACCTGGAGGCCGGCGCCGTCAAGGTGATCGTGGAGGGGAGGGAGTCCGGCAAGGGGGTCGGCATCTTCGACCGGTCGGGCCAGGTGAAGTCCGATGACCTGGAGATCCTGACCGCCGGTCTGGCTGACCCGGACCGCCTCATGTGGGAGACCCCGATGAAGGAGCAGCAGCAGGAGATGATCACCCGCTTCGGTCCCAACGTCAACCTGGGCAACATCGCCCCGGCCGATGTGATCGCCCTGGAGGCGCTCCGCCGCGGCCTGCGGGGCGATACGCTGAAGCTGGCCCTGCTGGAAGCGCTGGTGGAGGGGGAGGCGACATGATGCAGGTTCCCGGATGGGCCCGCCCGGTCACGAGTCCGCAGGAGCGGCGGATGGGGGGCATCCCGTACCCGCTCAACCCGGTCGACGCACCCCTGCCCCGGCTGCCTGCAGGGTTTGAGCCGGCGGGGCCCGCCACGCCGCTCAGCGGGCTGGCGGCCCACGGCGTGCCGGTGGGCTATGGCCCCCACGGGTCTCCCGTGCTGCTGGCCGGCCAGAGCCAGGGGCTCCAGCTCCCGCCCAACCTTCCGGGCATGCCGCGGATGCCCGGCCCGCCCCGCGGCATGTTCAGCGGCGGGCTGGACAGAGGGGGCCTCTTCGGGACCGCCAGGCCCTGGGCTTGAGCGGTCCCTTTCCGCGCAGTGGGATGGAGCCAGGAGTTTCGCATCGGACAGCCAATTTTGATGCAAGCGCCCATCCACCTCGGGGGGCGCCTTGCATCCTTTGCCCCATGTGATACCATAGACGCGTGACACGTCCACGACAGGAGATGACGTCCTTGAAGCGGGAGCCGACAGGGAAGGCACGGTATGAGGGGATTGCCCAGGATCTGGCCCGCCGGATCGCCGCCAATGACCTGCCCGAGGGGACCCGGCTGCTGGGGCGCTCCAGCCTGGCCGGCACCTACCAGGTCTCGCCGGAGACCATCCGCCGGGCGGTGGCGATCCTGCATGAGCGCGGGGTGGTCCAGGCGGTCGCGGGCTCCGGGATTCGGGTGATCTCCCGGGTTGCCGCCCAGGAGTACCTGGACTCGATCCGGACCCAGTCGAAGCTGGAGGAGGGGGCCCGCGAGCTGCGCAGCCTGCTCCGGCAGCGGCGGGAGCTGGACGAGCAGATCGAGACCGCCCTGGACCGGCTGCTCTCCCAGGCGGCGGGGGCGCTGGCCACCCGCCACGTGGAGGAGATTGTGATCAGCGAGTCCTCCTGGACGGTGGGCCGCTCCCTCGGGGAGATCCGCCTGCGCTCCTCCACCGGGGCGACGGCGGTGGCGCTGACCCGCGGGGAGAGCGACCACTTCTCCCCCCCGCCGGACATGCTGCTGGCCGCCGGCGATGTGCTGACCGTGGTGGGCTCCGACGCCGCCCGCACCCGGGCCCGGGAGCTGCTGGCCGCCGAAGTGCCGCCGGGGGAGCCCCGGTCCTGACCAAAAGGGGAGAAGAAACCGACAACAAGGACAAGACCGCCAACAACGCCCGACGGGCAGAGTTGGCGGTCTTCTGTTTTCCGGTTTTCCTGGGACCCTTGTCCTACAACGGTTCCGCTGTTACGAGAACCCGGATCTTCGCCGGTCTGATGTTTGACATCCGACAACTTGTTATGGTACATTTGAGTTGTTGGTTTGGCTGGATCGCTTCTCCAGCTGGCCCATCCGCCGGTCAGCCGCACAGAAAAGGAGGAGTGCGCTTGCCTTACGGTCACAGCCAATACGAATCCATCGCCCTGGACCTGGCGGAGATGATCGGCCAGGGCCACCTGCAGGAGGGCGACCGCTTCTCCTGCCGCAGGCTGGCCGAGCACTACGGGGTCTCAGCGGAGACGGTCCGCCGGGCCGCCGGCCTCCTCGCGTCAGAAGGCATCGTCCAGCTGGAGGCGGGCAGCGGGGTGCTGGTCACCTCCCGCCCCCTTGCGAACGCCTTCCGGCGGCGATCCCGCAACCAGGAGGCGGTGCAGCAGATCCAGTCGGAGCTTCTCCTGCTCCTGGATCAGCGCCGCCACCTGGACGATGCGATCACGCGGGCCATCCGCCGCCTGCTGGCGCAGGTGGGGCGGTTTGATCAGTCCGCAAGCGACTAGAGAACGGGGGGTACAGATGGTCCGCTTTGAGAATGTCAGCAAGGTCTATCCCGACGGGACCAGGGCGGTGGACAGCCTGAGTCTGGAGATTGAGAAGGGCGAGTTTGTCTGCCTGATCGGCCCCTCCGGCTGCGGGAAGACCACCACGATGAAGATGATCAACCGGCTGCACGAGCCCACCTCGGGCACCATCTACGTGGGCGGCAAGGATATCATGTCGGTCGACCCCGTGCAGCTGCGGCGGGGCATCGGCTACGTGATCCAGCAGGTCGGCCTCTTCCCGCACATGACCATCGCCCAGAACATCGAGCTGGTGCCGAAGCTGCTGGGCTGGGATGCGGCCCGGCGGAAGGCCCGGGTGCAGGAGCTGCTGCCGATGGTCGGCCTCGACCCGGCGGTCTTCGCCGAGCGCTACCCCCGGGAGCTCTCGGGCGGCCAGCAGCAGCGGGTCGGCGTGCTCCGGGCGCTGGCGGCCGAGCCCGACCTGATCCTGATGGATGAGCCCTTCGGCGCCCTGGACCCGATCACTCGGGAGGCGCTGCAGGATGAGCTGAAGCGGCTGCAGGCCAAGCTGAAGAAGACCGTCGTCTTCGTCACCCACGACATGGACGAGGCGCTGAAGCTGGCCGACCGGATCGTGATCATGAAGGACGGCCGGGCCCATCAGGTGGCCTCGCCCGAGGAGCTGCTGCGCAACCCCAAGGACGAGTTCGTGGCCCAGTTCATCGGCCGGGAGCGGCTGGCCGCCTCCCCCGAGTCCTTCACGGTGGCCGAGGTGATGATTAAGAACCCCGTCACCACCGACCCGGACCACGGTCTGGCGGAGGCGGTGGCGACCATGAAGAAGCGGCGGGTCAACTCGCTGCTGGTGACCGATGAGAACGACCGGCTGCTGGGCATCGTCACCGCCCGCGACCTGGAGCGGCACCGGGCCGGCCACCGGAAGGTCTCGGAGATCATGCGGACCGACCTGCCCACGGTGGCGCCCGAGGCGTCGCTGCAGGAGGCGCTGGAGCGGATGCTCCTCGACCGGCTGGAGTTCCTGCCGGTGGTGGGGGCCGATCAGAGGCTGGTGGGGCTGATCACCAACACCACCCTGGTCGACGCCCTCTCCCGCACGGTCTGGGCGGAAGGTGAGAGCGCATGATCGAGGAGATCCTCTACCCCTTCCGCACCGACCCGCTGATCTGGAAGAAGCTCGCAGAACAGACGGTCCAGCACCTGAACCTCTCGCTCTCCTCCGTCCTTCTGGCGGTGCTGGTGGCCGTCCCGGCGGGGATCGCCCTCAGCCGGCGCCCCCGGCTGGCCGAGCCGGTGATGGCCGTGGTCGGGCTGCTGCAGACCCTGCCCTCGGTGGCGCTGCTCGCCTTCATGATCCCGATCCTGGGCATCGGCGACACGCCCGCCATGGCGGCGCTCTTCCTCTACGCCCTGCTGCCGATCCTCCGCAACACCTACGCCGGTCTGCGGAGCGTCGACCCGGCGGCCAAGGAGGCGGGCCGGGGGATGGGCATGACCCCTCTCCAGCTGCTGCTCATGGTGGAGCTGCCCCTCTCCTTCCGGGTGATCATGAGCGGCATCCGGGTCTCCACGGTGCTGATCATCGGCTGGGCCACCCTGGCTGCCTTCGTGGGCGGCGGCGGCCTGGGCCAGCTGATCATGACCGGTTTTGCCATTGTCTCCGGCGGCCACATCCTCGCCGGCGGCATCCCGGTGACGGTCATGGCCCTGCTGGCCGACTTCCTGCTGGGCCGGCTGGAGCGGACCGTCACGCCCCGCGGCCTCCGGGTATAGGAAGGGGGCGGTCACATGGAATTCTTGCAGTCCCTGATGGAATACATGGTCGATCAGTCACCCCGGCTGCTGCAGCTGACGGCCGAGCACCTGGAGCTGGCCCTGATGGGCGTCCTCTACGCTGCGCTGGTGGCGGTGCCCGTCGGCTACCTGATCAGCCGGTTCCGGTTCCTGGCCGACCCGGTCCTCTGGGCGGCCAACGCCCTGCAGACCATCCCGGCCCTGGCCTTCGTCGGCTTCGTGATGCTCTTCCTGGGCCTGACCCGGGCGACCGGCATCACCGTGATCTTCTTCTACTCGCTGATGCCGATCATCCGGGCGACCTACACCGGGATCATCTCGGTCGACCCGGCGATGATCGAGGCGGCCCGCGGCATGGGCATGACCCGGGGGCAGATCCTCCGGATGGTCCAGCTGCCGCTGGCGCTGGCGGTGCTGCTGGTCGGCATCCGGATCGCCGTGGTGATCGCCATCGGCACGGCGGCGATCATGTCGCTGGCCGGCGCCGGCGGCCTCGGGCAGGAGATCTTCTCCGGCATCGACCGGGTCAACGATAAGATGATCCTGGCGGGCGCCCTGCCCGCCGCGGCCCTGGCCATCCTGGCGGAGTTTGGCATCGGGGCCCTGGAGCGTTGGCTGACGCCCCGGGGCATCCGTCAAACCGGGATCGTCCGGTAGCGCTCGGGGAAGCGCGCCGGCAGCGGTTCCGGAAATCGACCAAAGGGGGATTCAGCTCGATGACTCGAAACCGTATGCTCTATGCGATCACCGCGCTCCTGCTCTCGCTCGCCCTGCTCGCCGGCTGCGGCGGCACCAAGGCCGGCTCCGGCGGGAGGCAGGGCGGCTCCGGCGAGAAGAAGGTGACCATCGGCTCCAAGGACTTCACCGAGAACATCATCCTGGGTGAGATGGTCGCCCAGCTGATCGAGAAGAACTCCGACATCAAGGTGGAGCGGAAGCTGAACCTGGGCGGCACCAAGGTCAACTTCGACGGGTTGAAGAACGGCGACCTGGACATGTACGCCGAGTACGACGGCACCGGCTACGGGCTGCACCTGAAGCACACCGAGCCGATCACCGACCCGACCAAGATCTACGACCAGGTGAAGAAGGAGTTTGAGGAGAAGTTCAAGCTGACCTGGTCCAAGCCGTTCGGCTTCAACAACACCTACGCCCTGGCGATGCCGCGCAAGATCGCCGAGGAGCACAACATCAAGACCTACTCCGACCTGGCCAAGGTCTCGGACAAGTTCGTCTTCGGCACCACCAACGAGTTCATGGGCCGCGAGGCGGACGGCTACAACCCGCTGGTGAAGACCTACGGCTTCAAGTTCAAGGATGTCAAGACCATGCAGACCGGCCTGCGCTACAAGGCGATCGAGTCCGGCGACATCCAGGTGATGGACGCCTACGCCACCGACGGGAAGCTGAAGGAGTTCGACATGAAGCTCCTGATCGACGACAAGAAGTTCTTCCCGCCTTACAACGGCGCCATGGTGATCCGCATGGACACCGTCCAGAAGTACCCCGAACTGATGGAGATCATCAACAAGCTGGCCGGCAAGCTGAACGATGAGAAGATGCAGGAGCTGAACTACCTGGTCGAGGTGAAGGAGGAGTCGGTCGACAAGGTGGCCCGGGACTTCCTCACCAGGGAGGGGCTGATCAAGTAGCGAGGGTTGCCTCCTTCCGGCGCGGGCCTCTATCATAGAGGTGGAGTGACCTGCGGGTGGGTGCCCCGGCGAGATGCTCACAGGACTGCGGGTGCCTGTCGGGCGGGCGGACCAGCCCGCACCGGCAGGAGCCCGTGGTCCTTTCGCTTGCGAAGACGCACCAGGAGGTTAGGGCATGAATCAATGGCTGGAATCGCTGCAGAATCGGGTGTTGGAGAACTGGGTGCCCTGGGCCTTCTTCTTTGGCTACCTGGTGCTGACCTGGCTGGTGGCCTGGGTGGCCCGCTGGGTCATGAAGGGGATCATCCGCCGGTGGACCGCCCGGTCCACCACCACGCTGGATGACCGGCTGGTGGAGGCCTCGGTCGGTCCGGTCCGGTTCACGGTGCTGGCCATGGGGCTGCGGATCTCGCTGGAGGCGCTGAAGAACGGCATCCCCTCCTTCCGGGAGGCGGGGCTCTACGCCACCGAGTTCGGCTGGGCCGAGAAGGTGGCGGAGGCGCTGGTGATCCTGGCGCTGACCAGCCTGGTCAACGGCCTGCTCCGGGCGGCGGTGGACTGGTACCTGCACGAGCTGGCCGGCAGCAACGAGGCCACCTGGGATGAGGAACTGCTGCCCCTGATCCGCCGGGTGATGTCCCTGATCATCTACTTCATCGGCATCTCCATCATCTTTGAGCGGTTCGGCCAGCCGATCACCGCCCTGATCACCACCGCCGGCGTCGCCTCCCTGGCGGTGGCCCTGGCAGCGCAGGAGACGCTCTCCAACATGCTGGGCGGCTTCGTGATCCTGGTGGACCGGCCCTTCCGGGTAGGCGACATCATCGAGCTGTCGGACGGGAAGATGGGCGAGGTGATTGAGATCGGCCTCCGCTCCACCCGGATCAAGCTCTTCGACGGCAACGCCCTGGTGGTGCCCAACAAGGACATGGCCAACAGCCGGATCCTCAACCTGGCGCTGCCCGATGAGCGGGCGGCGATCCGCCAGACCATCGGCGTCGCCTACGGCAGCGACATCGAGAAGGCGAAGCGGGTGCTGCTGGAGACGATCTCGGCGCACCCGGAGGTGCTGCAGGACCCGGCCCCGGGGGTCTGGTTCACCAAGTTCGGCGCCTCCTCGCTGGACCTGTTCATGTCGGCCTGGGTCGCCTCCTACAAGGACCGCTTCCGGGTGGCGGATGAGCTGAACGTCGCGATCCTGAAGGCCTTCCGGGAGAACGGGATCGAGATCCCCTTCCCGCAGCAGGATGTGCATCTGCACGTGAAGCAGGGGCAGGGGCTCCTGCCCGAGAAGGAGCGCTAGCAAGGCTTTCTTCGGCGGTGGGGAGGGGTTGACCCCCCGAATGGGGAACCCTATAGGCAAAGCTTTTCCAGGAGGTTTCCCATGCCGAAACAGTGGAGCGCCCCGCCCGCGATGCAGATCGACCCGTCGAAGCGCTACGTGGCGACCCTGAAGACCAGCAAGGGCGATGTGAAGATCGAGCTGCTGGCCGGCGAGTCGCCGAAGACCGTCAACAACTTCGTCTTCCTCGCCCGGGAGGGCTTCTATGACGGCGTCAAGTTCCACCGGGTGATCAAGCCCTTCATGATCCAGACCGGCGACCCGACCGGCACCGGCCGGGGCGGCCCCGGCTACCGGTTCGAGGACGAGCTGCCCCCGAGGCACTCCTACCAGCCGGGGATCGTGGCCATGGCCAACGCCGGGCCCAACACCAACGGCAGCCAGTTCTTCATCTGCTCCGGCCCCCAGGCCCCCGCCCTTGACCGGCACCCGAACTACACCCAGTTCGGCCGGGTGATCGAGGGGATGGATGTGGTTGAGGCGCTGGCCTCGGTGCCGGTGGGCCCGGCCCCGCACGGGGAGATGTCCAGCCCGCGGGAGGAGATCCGGATCGAGTCGGTGGAGGTTGCGGAGCAGGAGGCCTAGGCCAAAAAAGAGAGCCCCCGGCGCTGCCGGGGGCTGTCGATTTGGCGCTCGGTGGGATCAGTCGTTGTGCGGGTGGCGCTCCTCCACCGGATGGAGGGAGCGGTGCGCCTCGGCCTCATAAGTCTCATGGCACTCTGTGCAGAAGCCCTGCGCATGATCCTCATGATCGTGGGTGAGTTCGGATCCGCACCAGTGGCAGGAATACCGCTTGGACAACCCCATCACACTCCCCTCTCATGTGGTTCTGCCATAAGAGTTCACGCTGTCTAGAATAAGACCTTGTTAACGCTCTCTATCGACCCCATCAAACTTCTCGATCGCCGATCCATTCTATGCCAACCCCATCCTCCGCTGGAACAATCAATCAGCCCGACATAGCGAAAAATGATCTTCGCGCCTGTCCAAAGAACATGGTATAATGCATGGTAGTCACCATCGTGGTGACTCGCGTCCGTAAAGGTCGAGCTGTAGCGGTGCAGCGAGGCTGGAGCGGAGCGCAAACAGCCGGAGTGGTGACCCGGCTGACCTGGGCGAAGGAGTGGTGACCCTTCGTCCTAAACCGCCATGTCTGGCGGAGGAGTGGTGACCCTCCGTCGACACATGCAGGGGGCGAGACGCAAGTCTCGCCCCCTGCGCCCTTACCGCAGGCAGGCGCCGGAGAGAGTCCGGCGTCATCTTTATTTGCGGGGGGCAACCGCTGCTTGACAGTGTTCGACGATCATGATAGATAAGATGTTAGATAG
>JBMONC010000126.1:0-3233 GCA_049324875.1 Bacillota bacterium | reverse complement strand
CATGAGTTTGAGCGGATCTGGTTCATCCCCTCCTACTTCGCCTCCCCGCACAAGGCGGTGCTCTTCGACCCGGTCGCCTGCATCGTGGTGGTCGACTGCCGGCTCGGCCCCTACCTGCTGGACCAGGTGCGCGACGAACTGACCGCCGCCTACAAGGCGATCGCCGACCCGACCCGGCTGGAGATCCTCCGGCTCTGCGGGCGTGACCGGCAGTACGGCCAGTCGCTGGCCACCCAGCTCAAGCTGAAGCCGGCCACCATCGCCCACCACCTGGAGCTGCTCCGGGGGCAGGGGCTGCTGACCGTGGAGGCCGAGGGGGCGGTCCGCTACCACCGGCTGGACCGGAACCGGCTGGAGGAGCTCTTTGCCCGGCTCAGAGACTACGTCACCGAGGAGTTGTAAGCCATGGCTGCTGGAGAGCCCGCCATCGAGGTCTGCGATCTGTCCCGTTCCTACCGGACCACCACGGGCTTCCTGCGCCGCCAGGCCCGGCTGGTGGAGGCGGTGCGCGGCATCAACTTCACGGTCAATCAGGGGGAGGTCTTCGGACTGCTGGGCCCCAACGGCGCCGGCAAGACCACCACCATCAAGATCCTGGCCACCATGCTGCTCCCCACCGGGGGCACCGCCCGGGTGCTGGGGCGGGATGTGGCCCGGGAGGCTGAGGTGCTCCGGCCCCGGATCAACGTGATCTTCGGCGGCGAGCGGAGCCTCTACTGGCGGTTGACCGCCCGCCAGAACCTGCAGTACTTCTGCGACCTGTACCGGGTGCCGGCCGAGCAGGCGGCCCGGCGGATCCCGGAGCTGCTGGAGCTGGTGGGGCTGACCGACGCAGCCGACCGCCGGGTGGAGACCTACTCCAAGGGGATGAAGCAGCGACTGCAGATCGCCCGGGGGCTGGTCAACCGGCCCGAGGTGCTCTTCCTGGACGAGCCGACCATCGGGCTGGACCCGGTGGCCGCTTACGAACTCCGCCGCCTGATTGCCGCCCTGGCCCAGCAGGGCACGACCATCATCCTGACCACCCACTACATGTTCGAGGCCGAGCAGCTCTGTGACCGGATTGCGATCATCGACCGCGGCCGGATCATCGCCCTGGAGAGCCCGGCGGCGCTGAAGCGGCTGGCGGTGGGGCTCTCGGTGGTGGAGGCGGAGGTGGCCAACGTGACCGAGCCCGAACTGCAGGCGCTGGCCGCCATCGACGGCGCCCAGCGGATGACCCGCAGCGCCCTGGGCCAGCGGCTGGTGCTGCAGGTGCCCACCGAGCAACCTGAGGCGGTGGCGGAGGGGATGCGGCGGCTGCTGAGGCCCGACCAGCTCCTGCTCCTCAAGTCCCGGGAGGCCAACCTGGAGGATGCCTACATCCGGCTGGTGGGGGGGAGCGGCAAATGACGGGGGTGACCCTCCGGGCGATCTGGACCTCCATGCGGGTCCAGTGGGCGCAGACCACCGCCCGCGCCATGATGCGCTTCATCCTCCTGGTCTCCCCCGTGGTCCACGCCGCCCTGGGCGCTTACATGCTCTACGGGCGGGGCGACATCGAGTACGCCGTGGTGGGCACGGCGCTGATCAACCTCTGGGGCGCGATCATCTGGTCCAGCGGCACCGACCTGATCCGGGAGCGGTGGATGGGCAACCTGGAGTACCTGCTGATCGCCCCCGTCTCCCTCTTCTGGTCGACCCTGGGCAAGAACCTGGGCAACCTGCTGCTGGGCCTGGGTGCGACGCTGATCTCGGTCCTCTGCAGCCGCTTCCTCTTCGGCATCCCGGTCGCAGTGGCCCGGCCCGGCTGGCTGGCGCTGGCCCTGCTGGCCGCCCTCTTCAGCTTTCTTGCCCTCTCCCTCAGCCTGGGCAGCGCCGTCATCTTCTCCCGCCAGTCGGTCAGCCTGATGAACGGCATGGACTACCCGATCTACCTGCTGGCCGGGCTGATGTTCCCCCTCGACCTGCTCCCGGCCTGGACCCGGCCCCTCAGCGCCGCCCTGCCGCTCACCTGGGCCCGCCAGGCGCTCTCCACCGCCGTCCAGGGCGGCCCGGCCGGCCGCTTCTGGGCCGGCCTCCTCTGGATGGTCGCCCTGGGCGCCCTCTACGCCCTGCTGGCCCGCTGGCTCTTCCGCACGGTGGAGCGGAAGGCCCGGGAGAGGGGGGAGCTCTACGCATGAGCGAGCTGCGCGCCTACGGCCGCTTGATGCTCCTCTCCTTCCGGGCGCTCTTCGGCTGGCTCAACCCGGTGATCTACCTCTCCTCCCTGGTCATCGGCCCCCTCTTCCAGATCCTCTTCTTCGCCATGGTGGGCCGGTACGGCAGCCCCGAGCAGTCCACCTCCTGGTACGCCGTGGGGAATGCGGTCCACGGCTGCGCCCTGACCGCCGTCTTTGCGGTGGGGGCCATCTTCAACCAGGAGCGGAGCGCCGGGACGCTGGGGCTGGTGCTGATCACCCCCCGCAGCCGGATGCTGGTCTTCGCCGGGCGGGCGCTGGTCCTGATCCTGCACGGCCTGGTCACCGTGGCCCTCGGCTTCCTGTTGGGCTGGGCGGTCCTTGGCCTGGACCTCTCCCAGACCAACTGGCCCGCCCTCCTGCTGGTGCTGCTGCTGGTCACCCTCACCTCCGGCGCCCTGGGGCTCGCCGTCTCCGCCTTCAACCTGGTGGCGACCGATGTCAACCTGGTGCTCAACACCCTGGTTGCGGGCCTCCTCCTGCTGGCGGGCATCAACTTCCCGCCCGAGATGCTCCCGGCGCCCCTCCGGCTTCTCTCGGGCGCCCTCCCCATGACCCGTGGCGTGGCCGCCGCCCGCCTGGCCGTGGAGGGGGTGGGCCTGGCCGATCTCCTCCCCCTGATCCAGGGAGAGGCGCTGGTGGGCCTGTCCTACCTCCTGCTGGGCTACCTGCTCTTCCGGGCGCTGGAGCAGCAGTCCCGCCGGGCCGGCACCCTGGACATGTACTGATCGGTCCCCCGTGGGTCACCTCCCCCTCCCGCTTCGTATCCTGGGAGGAGGAGGTGACCCACGCCTTGTTCATCCACAAGAAGGAGCTGCTCCGCCCGGTCAAGGTGCTCGAGCCCGACCCCCGGTGGGGGCAGATCATCCTGGAGCAGTACGCCGGTGCCGACTCCGAGGCAACCGCCCTGAACACCTACCTGACCCAGCGTTACAACACCAACATCCCCGAGATCCGGGACCTGCTGGAGGACATCGGCAC
Source organism: Bacillota bacterium (assembly GCA_049324875.1). GTDB lineage: Bacteria > Bacillota > Sulfobacillia > Symbiobacteriales > Symbiobacteriaceae > JAWLHU01. Next base: position 33 of record JBMONC010000126.1, on the reverse strand, counting down.
CGAGGAGATCTCCCACTGGGAGATGGTGGCCGA
>JBMONC010000125.1:0-2094 GCA_049324875.1 Bacillota bacterium | reverse complement strand
TACTTGGACGAGGAGGCGGCCGACGGGACGCCGGTGGCCAAGCTGCCCTCCTACACGGCCATGATGGACCTGGCGGCCGAGGACCGGCGGGTCAAGGTCACCCTGGGCCGGGAGCAGCTGGAGGCGGCCGGCGCCGACTTCGGGCCCGCGGACACCGAGTGGCTGGAGCAGCTGCGCCGGCATCCCAAGACGGGGCAGATCCTGTGCGAGGCGCCCAACATCAAGCTGATCCTGCAGCACGACCCGAACCTGAAGGGGAAGTTTGCCCTGGACGACTTCGCCCACCGGGCTGTGGTCGCCGGGCCCGTCCCCTGGCGGGACCTGGAGCGCGGCCGCTACTGGGGCGACCACGACGACGCAGGGCTGCGCAACTACCTGGCCGAGGTCTACGAGGTCAAGGGGCCGGGCGTGATCTACGATGCGTTCCTGGAGGTGCTGGTGCAGAACGCCTACCACCCGGTCCGGGACTACCTGGGCAGCCTTGCGTGGGACGGCGTGCCCCGGGTGGACACCCTGCTGGTCGACTACCTGGGCGCCGCCGACACCCGCTACACTCGGGCGGTCACCCGCAAGATGCTGGCGGCGGCCGTTGCCCGGGTCTTCGCCCCGGGATGCAAGTTCGACCACGTCCTGGTGCTCGTTGGCCCGCAGGGAGTGGGCAAGAGCCATCTCATCAAGAAGCTGGGCCGGGAGTGGTACTCCGACAGCCTCAACACCATGCAGGGGAAAGAGGCCTACGAGCTGCTGCAGGGGGTCTGGTTGATGGAGCTGGGGGAGCTGGCCGCCACCCGGCGGGCGGAGATCGAGGTGGTCAAGCACTTCATCTCCAAGCAGGAGGACCAGTTCCGGGTGGCCTACGGGCGCCACACGTCCGTCTTCCCCCGACAGTGCGTCTTCTTCGGCACCACCAACGAGCCGGTATTCCTCAAGGACCGGACGGGAAATCGCCGGTTCTGGCCGGTGCCTGTTCGGAAGGGACCGCATCCGAAGAGCCTGTGGGCCGATTTGACCGATGCGGCGGTTGACCAGGTATGGGCGGAGGCCCTGGCCCTCTGGCGGGCCGGCGAGACCCTCTACCTGGACGCAGAGCTGGAGGCGGAGGCCTTGGAGCTGCAGGCGATGCACGCAGAGGAGAGCGAGCGTGCCGGCATGATCCAGGAGTACCTGGAGACCCCGCTGCCGGAGAACTGGGACAGCATGGACATCCCGGAGCGCCGGCAGTACATCCACGGCGGCGACTTCGGCGAGACCCCCAGAGGGACGGTCAGGCGGGACCGGGTCTGCGCCATGGAGGTCTGGGTGGAGCTGTTCAACGGTGACCCCAGGACGCTGTCGCCGATGACGGCCCGGGAGATCAACGACATCCTGCGGCAGGTGCCAGGGTGGAAGCCCTACATCGGAGGAACTCAATCCCGGCTGTACTTCGGCAGGCACTACGGCCGGCAAAGGGCCTTCGTCCGGGCGGCAGATGGAAGAAGTTAGGTGTGACTATGTGACCATGACCGTGTGACTATGGGCTGCCATGGTCACAAACACCTGTAACCATGGTGACCATACCCTTATGGCATGGTCACAGGGTATGGTCACACCGCAACCGCTTGTTGCTCTAGGTTTACAGCGATTCTGTGACCATGGTGACCATATTTTCTATTAGAGGGGTAACGTAGATAGGATTTATAGGCATATATACACGCTATAAATCCTATAAACGCCATGTACGAGAGCCCCCATACACGCGTGTACGTGTATGGTCACACCGCCCCCGACAAGAGCAGGGAGGGGTCGAAGATGGCCGGCACAACAGAGCACCGGATCGAGGAGCGGCTAAAGGCCGCTGTCCAGGCCAGGGGAGGTTTGGCCTTGAAGTGGGTCTCTCCCGGATGGGCAGGGGCGCCTGACCGGATCGTGCTGCTGCCGGGCGGCCGGATCCTGTTCGTCGAGCTGAAACGGCCAGGCGGCCGGCCGCGGGTCCTCCAGGAGTATCGGGCCAGACAGCTGGCCGCCCTGGGGTTTGCGGTGCGGACCGTATCAACGCAGGAGGAGTTGGAGCGATGCCTGCAGGACCTCTGATCTTCCGACCTCACAGCTACCAGC
>JBMONC010000124.1:0-2101 GCA_049324875.1 Bacillota bacterium | reverse complement strand
TGCATCATCAGCGCCGCCTTCTACATCGTCAGCTCCTCCGTCATCGTGGGCTGGATCACCACCCCGGCGGGCTGGCCAGTGGCCGCCCTGTACGCCGAGATCCTCTGGTCCACCGCCCTCGGCCTCGCCCTGGGCTACTTCCACCCCAACGGCCCGGCGGGGTCGCTCTTCACCGCCATCTTTGTCACCCTCTTCTTCAGCGTGGAGCGGCGCTGGCTCAAGCCGGTGCTGGTGGCGACGACGCTGCTCTGGCTGCTCACCTTCCTGCCGCAGGTGGGGCGGCAGAGCCCCCTCGACCTGGGCTTTCAGATCGCCCTGTACGGCGCCTTCCACCTCTTTGCCGCCACCATGGGCAACCTGATGCGCAACCTGCACGAGGAGAAGGAGCGGTCCGATGCGCTGCTGGCGGAGGTGAACCGGTCCCGCGCCGCCCTGGAGCGGGCACACCGGCAGCTGACCGAGTCGGCCGCCCGCCAGCAGCAGATGGCGGTGCTGGAGGAGCGGCAGCGGCTGGCCCGGGAGATCCACGATTCGGTGGCCCACAACCTGACGGCGCTGGTGGTCCAGCTTCAGGCGGCCCGCCGCCTCCTGGACCGGGCGCCGGAGCAGTCGGCGGAGGGGCTGGCCCGCTGCGAGGAGATGGCCCGGCAGGCGCTGCATGAGACCCGGCAGGCGGTGCGGGCGCTCCATCCCACCGGCCTGGGCCAGCAGAGCGAGGTGGAGGCGCTCCGGCGGCTGGGGCGGGACTTCGGGGCGGCCACCGGCATCGCCGTCACGGTGGAGGCGACGGAGGCGGTGGGCTCGCTGCCGCCCGACCCCAACCGGGTGGAGCAGCTCTACCGCATCTTCCAGGAGGCGATGACCAACGCCCACCGTCACGGCGGGGCCCGGGCGATCAGCTGCCGGCTGGCGCTGGTGGAAGGGGGGCTGGAGATGGTGGTGACCAACGACGGGGCGCCACCGGCCAGCCTGGAGCCCGGGATCGGCCTCCGGGCGATGGCCGAGCGGGCCCGCAGCCTGGGCGGCGAGGTCCGCTTTGAGCCGGGGGCCTCCGGCCTGGCGGTCCGGGTGAGGATCCCCGTGAAGCAGGAGGCGGTCGGATGATCCGGGTGATGCTGGTGGATGACCAGCGGTTGATGCGGGACGGGATGCGGACGCTGCTCTCGCTGGAGCCCGACCTGGAGGTGGTGGGCGAGGCGGGGAACGGGCAGGAGGCGCTGGCGGTGGCCCTCGCCCAGCGGCCCGACGTGATCCTGATGGATATCCGGATGCCGGTGATGAACGGGGTGCAGGCGACCCGGGCGATCCGGCAGGCGCTCCCGGGGGTCAAGGTGCTGATCCTGACCACCTTTGATGATGATGAGATGGTGATGGATGCGCTGCTGGAGGGGGCCTCGGGCTACCTGACCAAGGACCTGCCGGCCGAGGAGATCGCAGCGGCGGTGCGGAAGGTGCAGAGCGGCGGGGTGATCATGCCGCCGCCGATCGCGGCCAAGGTGGTGGCGGAGCTGGCCCGGCGCTCGGCGCCCGCCCCGGCGCCGGTGGCGGACTCGAAGGCGCTGGGGGAGCTGACGGAGCGGGAGGTGGAGGTGCTCCGGCTGCTGGGGCAGGGGTACTCGAACCGGGAGATCGCCGAGGCGCTCTTCATCACGGAGGGGACGGCGAAGAACCATGTCTCCAGCGTGATTGAGAAGCTGGGCCTCCGGGATCGGACGCAGGCTGCGCTGTGGGCGGTCAGACACGGGTTGGGGTAGGAGAAGCCCAGGCACCTTCGGGTCAGGCACCTTCGGGTCGGGCGGCGGGAGGGGCACCCCCTCCGGGTCCTGGCGGCCCGCCCCCTACGGGCACTAGGCGTCCAACGGGCGGCCAAATTCCGAAACCGCGGCCTGGCTTTCCAGTCACGGGACGCACCGCCGGAATTTGGCCTCAGTCTGGCGGCGCCAAGTGCCCGTACGGGTGCGGACCGAATGGACCACTTCCGGGGGTGCCCCTCCCGCCTTTTCCGCTTCCCGGCTTTTGCTGGGCTTCTCCTTTCTTTGGGCTTTTCCTTGGCGCCTTCTCCTTCTTGGTTGGGGGTGTAGATGGTGGGGTTTTGGGTGCG
>JBMONC010000123.1:12552-28392 GCA_049324875.1 Bacillota bacterium | reverse complement strand
AATCTGATCCGCCCTGCGGAGCGCCGCCCGCCGGTGGGAGACCACCAGGCAGGTGGCGCTCTGCCGCTCGAAGACCCGCTCCCAGAGGAGCCGCTCGGTCTCCACATCCAGGGCGCTGGAGAGGTCGTCGAAGATCAGCAGCTCCGGCTCCCGCACGAACATGCGGGCGGCGGCGGTCCGCTGGATCTGCCCGCCCGAGAGCCGGACCCCCCGGGTGCCCACCATCGTCCGCAGCCCCTCCTCCATCCCCGCCAGGTCCCGGTCCATCACGGCGGAGCGGACCGCCCGGGGGATGTCGCTCTGCTCCTCCCGCCGCCCCAGGAGGATGTTCTCCTGCAGGGTGTCGGAGAAGAGGAGCGGGATCTGCGGCGTGGCGGCGCAGCGGGGCGGCACGAAGAATCGGTCGGGCTGCTCCACCGGCCGGCCGTTCCAGTAGATCCGCCCGGCCTGGGCGGGCAGCAGGCCGGTCAGCGCCTTGAGCAGGGTGGATTTGCCGGCGCCGATCCGCCCCACGATCACCGTGAAGCTGGCCCGGCGGAGGGTGAGGTCGATCCCCTCGATCCCGCGGCCGGTCTCGGGGTAGCGGTAGGTCAGCCCCTCGACGCGCAGCTCCTGCAGGGGCTCCCCCTGCACCTCCGCCGGGGGCGGCTCGGGGAGCGGCCCCTTCAGCGGGAGCGGCCGGTGGGCCACCAACCGCTCCGGCGGGGCGCCCTGGAGCACCGCCACCATCCGCTCAAAGGAGACCCCGGTCTGCTTGTAGTGGGCCATCCAGCGGCCCACGAACTGGGTGAAGTCGGAGACGAAGGCGAGGTAGTAGACGAAGAGGGAGAAGTCGCCCACCGAGAAGGAGCCGCTCTCCATCGCCTGGGCGCCCAGCAGCAGGATCAGGCCGGTGCCCAGGGAGACGGTGTTGCCCGAGACCGACTCCACCAGCTGGGTCAGCAGCCGGTCCCGGAGCATGGTGGTCCGGCGCTGGTCGCTCAGGCGGCGGAAGTGGCTGATCACCCGCTCCTCGGCGGCGGCCACCTGGATCGCCTGGACGTTGCTGAAGATCTCCCCGATCAGTCCCGTCACACGTCCGGTGGCCGCCAGGCTGATCTGCCGATTCCGCACCAGCCGGTTGCCCGCCGTCCGGACCACGGTCAGCACCAGCACCAGCGGCAGGAAGACGATCAGGGTCATCCGCACATTGATCGAGAGCAGCATCACCAGGGCGCTGACCGAGAAGACGGTCATGCCCATCACATCCAGCAGCCAGTCGGCGGTGTCCTCCGCCTGCCCCACATCCTCCCGGAAGCGGGTGAGCGCTTCGCCGGGCGACTCGGGCAGGGCGGCAGCGCCGGGCAGCTCCAGCACCCGCTCCAGCATGTTGGTCCGGAGCAGGCCGGCCATGGAGATCCGGCTGGTGACCGAGGCGAAGATCCCCGTCAGGATCAGGGTGACCCGGCCCAGGGCGGTGGCCATCAGCAGGGCGACGATGGAGAGCAGGTTGAGGCCCGCCGCCTCCCCCGCCCCGGTCAGCCGGTCGAAGTAGAGCCGGGTGATCAGGCCCGGGAGCATCGGCGAGAGGTAAACCCCGGTCCAGAGGAAGATGTTGGCCAGGTAGAGCCAGGGCCTGTAGGTGATCAGGGCCCAGATGAAGCGCCAGGTGCTCATGCCAGCACCTCCTCGATCCCGGTGCGCAGCAGGTGGGCGAAGCGGCTGTTGGGGTCGGCGGCCAGTCGTTCCCGCGCCCCGTACTCCAGCACCTGGCCGCCCTCCAGGATCAGAATCGAATCGGCCCGCTGGACGGTGGCCAGCCGGTGGGCGATGATGATGCCGGTGCGGCCGGCCAGCAGCCGGGTGACCGCCCGCTCCACCAGCGCCTCGGTGGCCGGGTCCAGCCGGGAGGAGGCCTCGTCCATGATCACCAGGCCCGGGTCGGCCAGGAAGACCCGGGCGAAGGCCAGCAGCTGCGCCTCGCCGGCGGAGAGTCCGCCGCCCCCGGACTCGATCAGCGTGTCCAGCCCGTGGGGCAGGGCGGCCAGCCAGGGGCCCAGCCCCAGCTCCTCCAGCACCGCCACGATCTGCCCGTCCGGGATCGACGGGTCGAAGAAAGTCAGGTTCTCCCGGACGGTGGCAGCGAAGAGCTGCACATCCTGGGTGACGAAGCCGACCCGGCGGCGCAGCTCCTTCAGCTTCGCCTCCCGCAGGTCGGTCCCGCCCAGGATCACCGCCCCGCCGGTGGGGTCGTAGAAGCGGAGCAGCAGCCGGGCCAGGGTGGACTTGCCGCTGCCGGTCCGGCCCAGCAGCCCCAGCACCTCCCCGGGGGCCAGCCGCAGGTCGATCCCCTGCAGCACCGGGTCGCCGGGGTCATACTCGAAGCCAACCCCCCGCAGCTCCACCGAGAGCGGCCCCGCCGGGACCGGCCGGCCCGGCCCGTCCTGGATCCTGGAAGCGGTCCGGGTCAGCTCCTCCACCCGGCCGATGGAGGCCCCCGCCTTCTGCAGGTCCTGCATCTGGGTCCGGATCTGCTCCAGAGGACGGCGGAGCAGCTCGGTGTAGTGGAAGATCAGGTAGACGGTGCCGGCGGTGGCGGCGCCGGCGGTGTAGAGCCAGGCCCCGATCGCCAGGGCGAGGGCGGTACCGGCGGTGAAGATGAAAACCGAGGAGCCCCACATGAAGCCCATCGCCATGCCCGACCGGACGCCCGCCCGCGCCCACCCCTGGAGGGCGCGGTAGAAGCGGCGCATGGCGTAGCCCGCCGCGCCGCTGGATCGGATCGCCTCGGTGCCGGCCAGGGTCTCGCCGATGGTGCCCGCCAGCTCCGCCATCGCCTGTCGGTGGGCGGCATGGTAGGGGACCGATCGCCGCTGGATGACCCCCAGCACCCAGAGGGTGGCCAGGACGAAGCCGGTCAGGGCCAGGCCGGCCCGCCAGTCCTCCCGGAAGAGGAGCGCCAGCACCCCGATCATCAGCAGCAGGTTGCCCAGCAGGTCGACCACCATCTGGGAGAAGAAGTTAGAGAGGGCGGTCACGTCGCCGTCCACCCGCTCCACCATCTCGCCGGCGGTCCGGCTCTTGTGGAAGGAGAGGTCCAGCCGGAGGCAGTGGGCCGCCAGGTCGGCCCGCAGCTCGTTGGTGGCGGTCCAGCTCACCTGCTCGCTCACATAGCGGGAGAGGACGGTCACCAGCTGGTTGATCACCGCCAGGGCCATGAAGAGCAGCGCCAGCCCCGGCAGCGAGCCGCTGCCGCCCCCGGCGGTGGCCGTGTCCAGGAAGCGCCGGATGATCTGCGGGTTGTAGAGCTGCAGGGCGATGGAGGAGCCCAGCAGCAGCGCAAGCACCGCCACCTTCCGCCACTGGGGCTTCAGGTAGCGGGCCAGCAGGGCGAAGTAGCGCGAGACCGGGATGTTCATAGGCTCCCTCCCGTGGGATCGGTACCCTAGATAGACGGAGGGCGGAAAGGAAAGTTCCGTAGGGCCGTTATCTTTGCCACGGATTACACGGATTACACGGATAAAACAAATACATTAAAAAATATGGGTAGTGCACTTTTCATTCGTGGTGCTGGTGCGAAGCACCGCACCATGGTGGTTACACGGACTAAACTGACAAATACATGACAATGGGGGTGGGTGCCCCTTCATCTGCGGTGCTGACTTCCTGCGTCATCGGATTAGGGGAACAACACAGATAAATTATAATGATGATGGTTCCTGTTTTTATCGGTGTAACCCCCATGATGTGCCGTTCCCGTTGTCATATGTTGGTGCGGTGCTTCGCACCAACACCACCCCCATCATTTTAATTAATGTATTAATCCGTGTATTCCGTGTAATCCGTGGCAAAATAAGGGAGACCAGACTGCAAAACCAGGGTGATCAACAAGAAACCGGCCCTACGCTGGGCCGGTCTCTACCCTACCGGTTGATGATCATCTGCTTGAGCGCCACAACCCGGTCCACCACGGCGTTGACATCCTCGTCGGCGACCCCCATGTCCAGGAGGGCTTCCACCAGGAGGTCAGTCACCAGGTCGTAGTGCTCCGAGGTGATGTGAAAGCCCGAGTGCACCTGGGCGAGGTCGGGCGCTTCATAGCCGGGGCCCCCGAAGGCGTAAGAAAGGAAGGCCGCCTGGTGCAGCCTGAGCCGGTCCATGTCCACCTTCGCGAAGTAGGGCCTGAGCGCTGGGTCCTCGGTCACCCGGGTGTAAAACCGGTCCACTACCGCATAGACTGCCAGCTTGCCGCCAAGCCGCTGGTACAGCGACTGATTCGAAGACTCACTGAGAATGTCCTCCAGGCTCTTGCGCTCCAATCCCCAACCCTCCCTCTCCCTCCATACACGGGAAGCAACCTGTACCAGAATCCGATCCTGAGCCTATCGTACCATAGGGAGACAGATCGTGCGTCTCAACTCTGTCCGATTTTCGTCTCAGAACCATGGTCGGGGCCCACCGCATGGTATACTGCCAGGAGGTAGGTGAAGCGAGATGCGCGTCCTGGTCGATGCCGATGCCTGTCCCGTTCTGCCGCTGATCCGGCAGGTCTGCGCCGAGGCGGGGGTGGAGGTGATCACCGTCTCCTCCTTCCGCCACGAGATCGCGGGGGCGAATCACATCATGGTGGGTCCTGAACCCCAGGCAGCCGATATGGCGATCATCAACCGGACCCGGCGGGGCGACCTGGTGGTCACCCAGGACTGGGGCCTGGCGGCGCTGGTGCTGGGCAAGGGGGCCCAGGCGCTCAGCCCCTGGGGGCACCGGTTCCGCGAGGAGGAGATGGAAGGGCGGCTGGCCCAGCGGGCCCTGCATGCCCGGCTCCGCCGGGGCGGGGTGCGGCTCCCCGGCCCCAGGCGGCGGACGGCGGCGGACGACGAGGCGTTCGAGCGATCGCTCCGGGCGCTGCTCGTCTCAGGTCGATGACGACAGCCGAGGGGGCTCCCCCTCGGCCTTTGCGCGTGCAGCGCCCCGCTCAGACCGTCCGGCGGGCCATCTTCGCCACGTACATCCGCTTGTCCGCCAGGGCGAAGGCACCGGCCATGTCCGCCGCCTCCTCGGGCAGCTGGCAGGAGCCCAGGCTGGCCGATGCGCCGAATCGGGACTCGGTCTGCTCCACCGCCCCGTGAAGGGCGGAGATCCCGCTGGGATGCTCCAGCAGCACCACGAACTCGTCGCCGCCATACCGGTAGACATTCTCCTCGCCGGCCTCCCGGATCAGTGCCGCCGCCAGGAACTTGAGCATTTCGTCGCCGGCCAGGTGGCCCCTGGTGTCGTTCAGCTGCTTCAAGCCATCACAGTCCACCACCACCAGGACCCCCCGCCGGCCTGGCTCCCTCGACAGGCGCTCAAAGGCGGTCCGGTTGCGGGCTCGGGTGAGGCCGTCCTGCTCGGCCGCCCGCTCCATCTCCCAGCGCCGCACATAGAAGGAGACGGCGGCATGCATGCCCAGCAGGATCAGGAGCACGTAGAGCAGCAGCCCGGCTCCCTCCTGGCTGATCAGCTGGGCGAAGCCCAGGCCGGTCGCGTTCAGAGCCAGGTGCCCCAGGCCGCTCTGCAGCATGGTCTCATGCATCACCTGCCAGGCGGACATCTCCCGCTGCCGGGCGACGACCGGGGCGACGAGGGCGTGATTGACGATGTCCCGGGCGTGCAAGGCGATCAGGTAGGGGATGACCCGGTGGACCAGCGGGGCGTCCACCAGACCGAACAGCTCCAACTGGGCGTGATAAAGCCAGGCACCGACCACCAGGCCGCTCCCGACCGCGGTGATGTTGATCAGGGTGTTCCCCCAGGGCCGCCGGTTCCGGTACATCACCACCAGCATGCCCGGCACCACCAGGGCGACCAGCTCCAGCGGGGTGAAGAGAAGCATCGCGGTGCTGGCCAGCGGCGCGGCCGCCGTCATCAGGATGCCGGAGGTGAGGCTGTAGGTACGGAGGCAGAGGGCGGCATAGGCCGTCGCGAACAGGGCAAAAAGCACCAGGTTCTCGCCGCGGAGCGAGGCCAGGCTGAGCGCCACCAGGGGGAGGGCAGCCAGGGCCACAACAGTGCTGTATGGACGGGGTTGGGGCATCGCGCTGCCCTCCTGCATTTCAGTCTTGCCGGACCTGCCTACCATTTCACGCGGATGTCCTGAAGTCCTGCAACTCTGTTGAACCCTTAAAACTTTTCTCTATCATCTTTAATCAGAAAAGCGCATGAAGGGGCTCTCTTCCTCTCCAGCGTAGCACCGGCGGCGCTTTCCGGCGTCCCAACTATGAATGTCTCACGTCTCAAAGGAATCTCACCTTAAAGAGGAAACCTTCCTTCTGATGACGTACTCTTTTGAATGATGGAATTGCGAGAGCAGATCAGCCCCGTTATCAGGAGGAGATTCCAGTGACCGAGTTGCGGGATGAGGTTGAGGCGGAACGGAGCCGCCTCTTTGTAGGCAGGGAGGCGGAACTGCAGCAGGTGGCGGACTGGCTGGCTCAGCCAATGGCGCACACACCCTCTGGGTGGACGGGAACGCCTCGGCCCAGTCCCCGGCCGGCTTCCTGGAGTACCTGGACGGCCTCCTCTCCTGGATGGACGGGGGAGCGACCGGCGGTGACCCGGTGGGGCGGATTCGCAGCCTGATCCGGACGGGCCGGCCGATGGTGCTGGCCGTCGATAACTTTGACGACCTTTCCCGCATGGAGCACTGGATCCGGGAGGATGTGATCGGCCGCCTGCCGGCGGAGGGAGCGCTGGTGCTGCTCGCCGCCCTCCGGCCACCCGCACCGGCCTGGTCAATCGACCCGGTCTGGCGGACCCGGCTGATCTCCATCCCGATGGCGCCGCTCACCCGGGCGGAGTCGCTGGAGTTCCTGAGCCGGCTGGGGGTGGAGGAGAGCGATGACCTGGTCCGCCAGGCGGCGGGTCATCCGCTGGCGCTGGCCCTGGCTGCCAGCCTCGCCGGACGCCCCGGCGCCCCCGACGCCGTCACCGCCACCGCCATCAGCGCTCACCTGCTGCGGGAGGTGACCGCCCCCGAACTGCAGCCCCTGGTGGAGAGCCTGACCGTGCTGGCCGCTTCCGACCAGGACCTGCTGGCATCGGTCTCGGGCCAGCAGGTAGACCCGACCTCCTATCACAGACTGGCGCGGCTTTCCTTTGTCACCTACACCACCGGCGGCCTGGCCCTCCACGAGGTGGCTCGGGAGCACCTGCTGGCCGACCTCAGGAAGCGGGCGCCCGACCGGTTCCGCACCCTGCGGCAGCGGGCCCTCTCCGTCCTGCGGACCCGCCTGAAGGCCAGCACCTCCAAGGTGGAGCGGCACCAGACCGCTTCCGCTCTGCTGGCGCTGTGCCGGGACGCCCTCCCGACCCTGGAGGGATACGCCGACATGACATCCAGCCCCGCCGCCCTCTCGATTACCCCGCTGCAGCAGGATGACCGCCCCTACCTGCTCCAGCTGGTGCCGTCCCAGCACAGCGCCGACCTCCGCCTGCTGGAACTGCTGCTGGACCGGTTCCCCCAGTCGGTCCGTGTGGTGCGCTGCCACGAGGGGAAGCCTGTCGCTTTCCACGCCATGGTGCTGCTGCATGAGGAGACGGTGGAGCTGCTGCGGCAGCACCCGATGGGTGCCCTCTACCTGGAGAACTGCCCGCGGGAGGAGCTGGCGGTGCTGAACCGTCCCCACCAGCAGGCCGATACCTACTACCTGTGCCTGGCGGGCCACGCCCGGAACCACCCGCTTTACAAGCCGCACGAGCTGACCACCGCCGCCTATTACGACCTGCTGACGGTGCTGGGCGAGGGCGCCCGCCTGCTCTACGTGACCGCTGACCCGGTGGCGATCGCCTTCATGCGCCTGCTGGGCGGGCGGATCCTGCCCGATTACGCCAGCCGCCTGCCCGGTGCCCGGACCCCCACCGAGGTGCTGGAACTGGACCTCCGCCAGCGGGACGTGGGTGAGTGGGTATCCCGGTTCCTCGGCGCTGTCGATGAGTTGACCCCGGCACCGGCGGCCAACCGGACCCAGCCGCCGCCGGTGGATGCCTCCGCCGCCATCGATCTCCGGAACGCCCTGGCGCTGCTGCGCAAGCCGGCCAGACTGGAGGGATGTGGCCTGGCGGCCCGGCTCTGCATCAGCGGGAAGGATCTCCACCAGCGGCTGATGGCGCTGCTCACAGAGCCCACCCCCAAGCTGAGCGAGACCGATCAGGAGGTCCTCCAGGCCACCTATCTGGAGAAGGAGGCTACCGCCGAGGAGGTGGCCGCCCGGCTCCACCTCTCCCGTTCTACCTACTACCGGAAGCTGGGGACCGCCCTGGCCAACCTGGCCGAAGCGCTGGGCTCCACGTAAGCGGTACATAGGAAAAGGCGCCCGACCGCATCTGCAGTCGGGCGCCTCCACTTATGCCATCACCTGAGAGAGGCCGATCACAGCGATCAGCACGCCACCGCCCGAGGCCAGCAGGCCGCTGGCCAGCTTGGTGACGGCGGGCATCTCCTCGCTCTCGCCGGTTGCGTACTGCTCCAGGGTAACCCCCTCACCGAGGAGCGCATGGCCCACGCCGGTGAGCACCAGACAGAAGCCCATCAGGATCATCTGCCAGTCCTGTCCGAGACCGGGCGCCACCTCGTAAAGCAGGACGGTCAGCGCCAGACCCCCGAAGCCAACGCCAGTGGCCAGCTTCAGCCACCGCTCATAGGTCCGTCCCATCCGGTAGAGCCACATCCGCATCACAAGTCGCCGGCTCATCGGCCATCACCTGCATCCTTCTTGCTCCCGCCGGGAGCGGCGGAGCGGGATTTGGCGCTGGTCCATCGCCGGGCCGCATAGACCGACGGTGTCACCGTTGCCTGAGATATCTACATTCTAGTAGATACTTCGTGCTATTAGCAAGGCTTCACCCGGATTTCGATATTAGTCTTTCTGATGCTGACCCCCCAGAAATATCTGCAGGATGAATACCCGGGCCGGGACCCTAGGGTCGCCGCAGTAGGGAACTAAAGCGGCTCAATCCGGGCCCCCAGCGACCGGAGATGGTCGAAGAAGGCGGGGTAGGACTTGGCGATGTGCTGGGCCTCCCGGATCAGCACCGGCTGCTGCGCCCGCAGCGCCAGGATGGTCAGCCCCATGATCACCCGGTGGTCAATGTGGCTCTCCACCTCCGCGCCGCCCTCCACCCCCTCGGGGCGGCCGGCGATGATCAGTCTGTCCCGCTCCTCCGCCACCCGGGCGCCCAGCTTGTTCAGCTCCCCCCGGTAGTCGGTGATCCGGTCGCATTCCTTGTACCGCAGGTTCTCTACGTTGTAGAAGGTGGACTCCCCCTCCGCCAGGCAGGCTGCCGCGGTGAGGGCGAGCACGGCGTCGGTGAAGCGGTCCCCGTCAAAGCGGACCGCCCGCAGGGGCCGGCCGCCGCGGATCCGGACCTGCCGCCCGTCGTGGACGATGTCGGCACCCATGGCCGCCAGCACCTCAATCGCCGCCCTCTCCCCCTGCTCGTCCACGAAGAGCCGCTGGATGGTGACGTCGGAGTCGACCACCGCCGCCGCCGCCATCAGGGCGGCGGAGCCGGGGTAATCCCCGGGGATGGTGTACTCCCGGGGCTGGTAGTGCTGCCCGCCGGGGATGTGGAAGCGGCGCAGGTCGTCGCTCGCCTCCACGGTGATGCCCGCCTCCCGCAGCACCTGCAGCGTCTGGCGGATCGGCGGCCGGGACTTCATCTCCCCGGTCACCTCGATCTCCAGCGCCTCACCGGTGAGCGGGGCGGCGAAGAGCAGCCCGGAGGTGAACTGGCTGGAGATCTCGCCGCTCACCACCACCTTGCCGCCCCTCAGGTCGCCGCCGAAGAGGGTGATGGGCAGCCGTCCGTCCCGGCTCATGCTGCGGGCGCCCAGCTGGGCCAGCGCCGCCAGCAGGTCGCCCTGCGGCCGCTTGCCCAGGCTGTCGTGAAACTCGGTGACAAAGGTGACCTGCTCCAGGGTGGCGGCGCAGACCGCCATCAGGAAGCGGAGCACCGCACCGGCGTTGCCCGGGTTCAGGGTGCCCGGACTGCGGGGGTGGCGGCCGAAGCCCCGGACCCGCAGGTGCTCCCCCTCCCGGTTCAGCACGGCGCCCAGGTCGGTCAGGCAGCGCTGCATCGCCTCGGCGTCCTCGCTCTCGGCCGGGTAGCGGATCAGCGATTCCCCCTCCGCCAGCGCCGCGGCCAGGAGGTAGCGGGTGGTGTAGTTCTTGGAGGAGGGCGGGTTGATCACGCCCTCCAGCCGGTTCGCCGGGTAGACTCGAACGTCCATGATGGGACCTCCCTCGTGTTTGGACCGAAGTGACCCCGGGGTAGGCAGCAGGTGAGGGCGGGGTCCTGATCAGTGGAAGGCAGATGAGATCGCGATGGCCCTATCCAAGCAAATCCAAGTGAATCCGTGTGAAACCGGAGTGGCTCCGAGAGAGAGACGGGGGTGGCAGCCAGCCGGCGACCGCTCAGGGAAAAGGCCAGCCCGCTTCGAGGGGCCACCGGCCGTAAAGAGGACCGGCCACCGCCCAAACGGCGTCAGGCCGGCCCTCCTCACTCCTATCGCGGCCCCAGCGCCCGCCGCCGCGCCTGGTGCGCCGCCGCGAAGATCGCCTCCAGCGCCGCCTGATCGCCGGCCTCGATCGCCGACTCCAGGTCGGCCAGCGCCTGCCGGAAGGCGACCACCGCCTCCCGCACCGCCTCGGTGTTGGCGAACCAGATCTCGCCCCAGAGGGCCGCCGGGCTCTCGGCGATCCGGGTGGTGTCCCGGAAGCCGCCGGCGGCCAGGCTCAGGGTTCCCGGGGTCCGCCTGTCCAGCTCCAGCGCTGCCGCCGCCAGGGCGGTGGCCACCAGCTGGGGCAGGTGGGAGGCGCCGGCCACACAGCGGTCGTGCTCCTCCGCCCCCATCACCACCGGATGGGCGCTCAGTCCCGTCACCAGCGCCTGCATCCGTTCCAGCCCCGGGCCCGGGGTGAGGACCCACCGGCAGCCGGTCACCAGGTCGCCCGAAGCCGCCTCGACGCCGGACTTCTCCCGCCCGAACATCGGGTGGCCGCCCACGAAGGAGACGCCGGGGGCCAGGTGCTTCTCCCAGGCAGCCACCACCGCCTTCTTGGTGGAGCCCACATCGGTCACCACGGTTCCGGGCCGGACCCGAGGGCCCCAGGTGGGCGCCAGCTCCACCAGGGCGCCCACCGGCATGGCCAGGATCAGGAGGTCCGCCGCCGCCAGCGCCTCGGCCGGGTCGGTGACATACCGGTCGACGGCGCCCAGCGCCACCGCCGTCTCCAGCGGCTCCCGGCCGATGCCGATCACCTCGGCGGCCAGCTTGGCCTGGCGGATCGCCATCCCGATGGAGCCGCCGATCAGGCCGACGCCCCAGATGGCGATCGTCCGGAAGGGACCGGTAAAGCCATCGCTAGAAGACATGGGCGTGGGACGAGAGCGGCACCCGACGGCCCAGCACCTGAGCGATGGCGGCCATCTCGTGCATCATCTGGTGGAAGGCGGCCGGCCCGATGGTCTGCGCCGCGTCGGACTTGGCCTCGTCGGGCCGCTGGTGGACCTCCACCAGGATGCCGTCGGCCCCCGCCGCCACCGCCGCCCGGGCCATGGCGACCACGAAGTCACGCTTGCCGACGCCGTGGCTCGGGTCGACCACCACCGGCAGGTGGGTCAGGCTCTTGGCCACCACCACCGCCGAGAGGTCCAGGGTGTTGCGGGTGGCGGTCTCAAAGGTGCGGATTCCCCGCTCGCAGAGGATCACCTGGTGGTTCCCCTCGCTCATCACATATTCGGCCGCCATCAGCCACTCCTCGATGGTGGCGCTCATCCCCCGCTTCAGCAGGACCGGCTTGTCGGTCTGGCCCACCGCCTTGAGCAGGCTGAAGTTCTGCATGTTCCGGGTGCCGATCTGCAGCACGTCGGCGTAAGCGGCCACCAGCTCCACGTCACGGGTGTCCATCACCTCGGTGACGATGGGCAGGCCGGTCCGCTCCCGCGCCTCGGCCAGGTACTGCAGGCCCGTCTCGCCCAGGCCCTGGAAAGAGTAGGGGCTGGACCGGGGCTTGAAGGCGCCGGCCCGCAGCGCATGGGCGCCGCCCGCCTTGACCAGGTCGGCCGACTCCAGCAGGAGCTCCCGCCCCTCCACCGAGCACGGACCGGCCACCACGAACAGGTCGGTGCCGCCGATGGTGGCGTTGCCGATGGTGATCACCGTGTCCTCCGGGTGGAAGTCCCGGCTGACCAGTTTGTAGGGCTTGGAGATCGGGGTCACCCGCTCCACGCCCGGGGCGGCCTCCAGATTCAGGTCCGCCAGCACCCGACGATCCCCCCCGATTGCGCCGATGATGGTCCGCTCTTCCCCTCGGGAGAGGTGTACGCCGAAGCCCGCCGTCCGAACACGCTCGATAATCGCAGATATCTGGGCCTCACTGGCGCCTCTCTGCATGACGATAATCATGGCATCCACCTCTTCCCTTCGTTTGCTCAGACTCTGGAGAAACACAACAAAACGGCTCCCATCCCCCTGTAGGGACGGAAGCCGTAAGAGTTACGACTTTCGCGGTACCACCCTGCTTGGCCCGCCGCACGGCAGACCCTCTCGAACTCGGGAACTGACATTCCCTACCCCCTTGGTAACGGAGGGGCTCCGGCGTACCTACTGGACCCCCTGAGGGATCGTTCAGCCTGCACTCCCGGGTGTATTCCATCCGCCTTCGGCGCCAGCTTTCACCACCCGCTGGCTCTCTGCAGCTCTCCGGCTTTGGATGTACTTCTCCCGATCATCGCTTTCAGTTATTGAAGCAGAGTATACACGCAGCCTGTCCCATCGTCAACCCTATTTTTGCACGGTTTGTTGCCCTTGCGCCACTCTTTCCTGGGAAAATTACCGGGTGGCCGCCTTCAGTTCGGCGGCGAACCCCTTGATCTTCGCCAGCTTCTCCGGCAGCGGGATCTCCTCCCCGCAGAGCTTCACGAAGGCGGAGCCGACGATGGCCGCATCGGCCACGGCGACCACCTGCCGGACGTGCTCGGGGCGGGAGATGCCGAAGCCCACCGCCACCGGGGTCTCGGTGACCGCCTTGACCGATCGGACCAGGTCGGCCATCCGCTCGGGCAGGGAGTCCCGCTGCCCGGTCACCCCGGTCAGGGAGACGACGTAGACGAAGCCGGAGGCCAGCTTCCCCGCCCGCTCCACCCGGTCGGGGGTGGAGGTGGGCGCTACGAACTGGACCAGGTCCAGCCCGTGCTCCCGGGTGGCGGCCAGCAGCTCCTCCCCCTCCTCCATCGGCACGTCGGGGATGATCAGCCCGTCCACCCCGGCCGCCTTCGCCCGGCGGCAGAAGGTATCGACCCCGGGCCGGTTCAGCAGGTTGTAGTAGGTCATGATCAGCAGCGGCACCGCCACGCCCTCCCGGCGGAGGGTGGCGATCAGCTCCAGCACGTTGTCGGTGTTGGCCCCGGCGGCCAGCGCCCGCTGGGTGCCGGCCTGGATCACCGGGCCGTCGGCCAGGGGATCGGAGAAGGGGAGCCCCAGCTCGATCAGGTCGACCCCGGCCTCCACCAGGGCGTGGACGATCTGGCGGCTCTCCTCCAGCGACGGGTCGCCGGCGGCCACGTAGGCGACCAGCCCCTTCTCCCCCCGGCTGCGGAGGGCCGCAAAGGTCTCGGCGATGCGGCTCATGCCAGATCACCTCCCATCTCGGCGGACAGGATCTTGCTCACCTGGACCATATCCTTGTCGCCCCGGCCCGAGAGGTTGATGATCAGGATCGCATCCCTCGGCATCTCCCGGGCCACCTGGACCGCCTGGTAGACGGCGTGGCTCGACTCCAGCGCCGGGATGATCCCCTCGGTCATGCTGAGCAGCTTCATCCCTTCCAGCGCCTGCTCATCGGTGACGGCGACGTACTCGGCCCGGCCGCTGTCCCGGTAGTAGGAGTGCTCCGGTCCGACGCCGGGGTAGTCCAGCCCCGCCGAGATCGAGTGGGCCTCGGTCACCTGGCCGTACGCATCCTGCAGCAGGTAGGACTTGGCGCCGTGGAAGACGCCGGTCAGGCCGCCGCCGGTCATGGTGGCGCCGTGCTTGTCGGTATCCAGCCCGTGGCCGCCCGCCTCCACCCCGATCAGCCGGACGCTGGGGCAGGGGGCGAAGGGATGGAAAATCCCCATGGCGTTGGAGCCGCCGCCGACACAGGCGACGATCGCATCGGGCAGCCGCCCCTCCGCCTGCTGGATCTGGCTCAGGGTCTCGTAGCCGATCACCGCCTGGAAGTCCCGGACCATCATCGGGTAAGGATGGGGCCCCACCACCGAGCCGATGATGTAGTGGGTGGTCTCCACGTTGGTCACCCAGTCCCGGATCGCCTCGTTGGTGGCATCCTTCAGGGTGCGGGAGCCCGATCTGGTCGGCAGGACCCGGGCGCCCATCAGCCGCATCCGGAAGACGTTCAGCTCCTGGCGGGCCACATCCACCTCGCCCATGTGGACCTCGCACTCCAGCCCGAAGAGGGCGCAGACGGTAGCGGTGGCCACCCCGTGCTGTCCGGCGCCGGTCTCGGCGATGATCCGCCGCTTGCCCATCCGCCGGGCCAGGAGGGCCTGCCCCATGGCGTTGTTAATCTTGTGGGCGCCGGTGTGGTTCAGATCCTCCCGCTTCAGGTAGATCTTCGCCCCACCGGCGTAGGCGGTCAGCCGCCGGGCGAAGTAGAGCGGCGTCTCCCGGCCGATGTAGTGCTTGCGGTAGTACTCCAGCTCCGCCAGGAAGTCCGGGTCGTTCTTGTAGCGGTTGTAGGCCTGCTCCAGCTCAATGCAGGCGGACATCAGCGTCTCGGGCACATACCGACCGCCGAAGGGGCCAAAGTGACCCTTCTCGTCGGGGAGCATCACCGGATGGTCACTCATGCGCCGGCCCCCTTTACCATGTCGACAAAGTCGTAGATCTTGCTGTTGTCCTTCTCGCCGTTGGTCTCAACCCCGCTGGAGACGTCGACGCCGCCCGGCTCGGCCTGCCGGATCGCCTCGTCCACGTTCTGGACAGTGAGCCCGCCCGCCAGGATCAGCTTGGGCCGCCCCGGGGTGAGCGGCTCGTCCGGCCCGGAGAGCTCCACCCCGGCGTTGCGCAGGGTCTGGGCCGCCCAGCGGACCAGGGTCCAGTCCAGCGTCTGCCCGGTGCCGCCGTGCTGCCCCGGCACGTAGGGGTCCAGCAGCAGCCCCGCCGCCTGCCGGTAGAGCGGCAGCTGGGCCAGGTCCTCCGGCCCCTTGATCCGGAAGGCCTTGATCACCGGCAGCCCCACCTGTTCGATATACTCGGGCGGCTCGCTGCCATGCATCTGGATCACCTTCAGCCCCACATAGGCCGCCACCCGCCGCATCTCCTCCAGGGGAGCGTCGACGAAGACGCCCACGGTGACCGTCTCCGGCGGCAGCCCCATCACCAGCGCCTGCGCCCGGTCCGGCGAGACCTGCCGCCGGGAGGGCGCAAAGACAAAGCCCACCGCATCGGCCCCCGCCTCCACCGCCGCCACCGCTGCCTTCATGGTGGAGATGCCACAGATCTTGACCCACATGGGTTGGTCCACTCCTTTTGCCCATTGTTTGCCACGGATTACACGGATTACACGGATAAATACATAAAATAGACAATGATTGTGTTTGTACCCATTTTATCTCTGGTGCCGGTGCGAAGCACTGCACCAGGGTGGTCACGGGGAAAGTGGAGGCCTCGGCTTACACGGATTACACGGGTGGAGACATAAACATAGAATAATGGGGATGGTACCCATTTTTATCCTCCGTATATTTCCATGATCCTTGTAACCACCATGGTCCCGGTGCTTCGCACCAGCACCACTAATGAAAAGGGAACCACCC
>JBMONC010000123.1:0-12452 GCA_049324875.1 Bacillota bacterium | reverse complement strand
CGGTGCTTCGCACCAGCACCACTAATGAAAAGGGAACCACCCCACATTGTTGTGATGTATTTGTTTTATCCGTGTAATCCGTGTAATCCGTGGCGAGATAAACGCCCTATTCCCTGCCCAACAACGACCGGAGCGCCGCTCCCACGTCGGGCTGACGCATCAGGGACTCGCCGACCAGGACGGACTTGACCCCGGCCTGGGCCAGGCGGTCCAGGTCGGCTCGGGTGCCGATGCCGGACTCGCTGACCAGGAGGCGGTCAGGGGGGACCTTCCCGGCCAGGGCGAAGGTCACCTCCAAGGTGGTGTGGAAGGTGCGGAGGTCGCGGTTGTTGACGCCGATCAGGGGGGCGCCGCTCTCGATGGCGATGGCCAGCTCCTCGGCGGAGTGGACCTCGGTCAACACATCCATCCCCAGGTCGGTGGCCAGGGCTGCCAGGCGGTGCAGCTCATCCGGGCTACGGCCCTGGCTGCTGGGCCCGTGGAAGGCGGCGACGATCAGCAGGATCGCATCGGCGCCAGCTGCCCTCGCCTCGTAGACCTGGTACTCATCGATGATGAAGTCCTTGCGGAGTAACGGGAGCGCCACCGCCTGGCGGATCGCTTGCAGGTAGGCGAGGGAGCCCTGGAAGTACTCCTCGTCGGTCAGGACCGAGAGGCAGGCGGCGCCGGCCGCCTCGTAAGCTCGGGCGATCGCCACCGGATCGAAGTCGGGGCGGATCACACCCTTGGAGGGGCTCGCCTTCTTCACCTCGGCGATCACGGTAACCCCGGCGGGCTCCCGGAGCGCCCGGAGGAAGGAGCGGGGGTCGGGCGCCCTGCGGGCCGCCTCCACCACCTCCGCCAGCGGGCGGGCCGCCCGGGCGGCGGCCACCTCGGTCACCTTGGTGGCGAGGATCTGGTCGAGGATCATGGGCGGAACCTCGGCACCAGGCCCAGCCGGTCCTGCAGCAGCCGCAGGTTGGCGTTGGCTACCCGCTCCGCCTTGTCGGCGCCCTTGGCCAGGATCGCCTCGATCACCCCGGGCTCGGAGAGCTCCTGGAAGCGCTGCTGGATCGGCTCCAGGGTGGCGACCACCGCCTCGGCCACATCCTTCTTGAACTGTCCATAGCCGTCGTACTTCTGGGAGATCTCATCCATCGACATCCCGGTGCAGAGGGAGAGGATCACCATCAGGTTGGAGATGCCCGGCTTCTCCTTCGGGTCGTAGCGGACCTCACGGCCCAGGTCGGTCACCGCCCGCTTGATCTTGTTCCGGATCTGGTCGGGGGTGTCCAGCATGGAGATGTAGCCGTTAGGGTCGGCGTCCGACTTGGACATCTTCTGGGTGGGCGCCTGGAGCGACATGATCCGCCCGCCCGCCTTCCGGGAGGGGATGTAGGGCTCGGGCACCGTCAGGAACTCCTCGCCGAAGCGGTGGTTCAGCCGGATGGCGATATCCCGGGTCAGCTCCAGGTGCTGCTTCTGATCCTCGCCCACGGGGACGTGGGTGGTCTGGTAGAGCAGGATGTCGGCCGCCATCAGCGCCGGGTAGGTGAAGAGGCCGGTGGTGACCACCTCCGCCTTCTTCGACTTGTCCTTGAACTGGGTCATCCGCTTCAGCTCGCCGAAGTAGGAGTTGACCTCCATCAGCCAGCCGAACTCGGCGTGGGCCGGCACGTGGGACTGGACGAAGATGGTCGCGACGCCGGGGTCGATCCCCGCCGCCACATAGAGCCGGGCGAGGTTCAGGGTGTTCCGGTAGAGCTCCGCCGGGTCCTGGGGGATGGTGAGGGCATGCAGGTCGACGATACAGAAGTAGCAGTCGGCCTGATGCTGCAGCTGCACGAAGTTGCGCATCGCTCCCAGGTAGTTGCCCAGGGTGACCACACCCGAGGGCTGGATCCCGGAGAAGACGACCTTGATCTCCTTCTTTGCCTTGGAAGCCATTGGGGGATCGCACTCCTTTACAGAAGGTGAGACGCAGACCTTTATCCATTCGTCAAATCTCTAGCTTTCCCTTGAAAGGGGTGTCCGGTCTGCGCCGTCGACAGTTCATCTGGAGAGGACTGGCCGCCCTCGCCGCTGCCGGGGCGGGGCTGGCCGGCTACGCCTACGCCATTGAGACCCGGCGGGTCCAGTTCGAGCAGCGCTCGATCCCGATCCCCGACCTGCCGGCCCACCTGGATGGGTTCACCATCGGCCTGCTGGCCGACCTGCATGTGGGCCCCACCACCCCCGCCTCCTTCGTCCGGGAGGTGGCCGCGCAGCTGGCCGCAAGGAAGCCGGATCTGGTGGTGGTGGCGGGCGACTTCATCGGCTCCCACAGCGACGGCCCGGCGGCGAACTGGGCGCTGGAGCCGGTGAAGGGCTGCCTGGGGGTGGTGGGCAACTGGGACTACTACGACCGGTTCATCTACCGGTTCATGACCAACGTCCGGCTGCTGGTCAACGAGGGGGTTCAGGTGGCCGACGGGCTCTGGGTGGGCGGGGTGGACGAGCCCCGGCTGGGGGAGCCGGATCTGGCCCGGGCGATGGCCGGCGCCCCGGAGGGGGCGGTCCGGATTTTGCTCTGCCACGAGCCGGACTACGCCGACTCGCTCGTCAGGCCCGAGCACCGGGTGGCGCTGCAGCTGAGCGGCCACAGCCACGCCGGGCAGATCCGGCTGCCGGGGCTCGGCCCCCTCCTCCTGCCGCCGGGCGGCCGGAAGTACCACACCGGCCTCTACCAGGCGGCCCACTGCCAGGTCTACACCACCCGGGGGGTGGGGACCGCCCACCTGCCCTTCCGGCTCTTCTGCCCGCCCGAGGTCAGCCTGCTCCAGCTGACCCGGGCCTAGGCCGACTCCACCGCCAGCCGGTGGCTCAGCTCTCGCAGGCCGTTCAGCGCCCGGAGCGCCGCCCCGCTGTCGATCGACTCCTCCGCCAGGGCGACCCCCTCCTTCAGGCTGCGGACCCGGCCGGCGGCCAGCAGCGCCGCCGCGGCGTTCAGCAGGACCACATCCCGGCGGGGGCCGCTCTCCCCGCCCAGCACCGCCTCGGTGATCCGGGCGTTCTCCTCCTTGGTCCCACCCCGGATATACTCCCGGGGCGCCCGGCTCAGCCCCACATCCTCCGGGGCGACCCGGTAGGTCTGGACGAAGCCGTCCTGCATCTCGGAGATCACCGTGGGCGCCGAGATCGAGATCTCATCCACCCCGTCCAGCCCGTGGACCACCAGGGCGTGCTTCGCCCCGAGGTTGCCCAGCACCCGGGCCAGCGGCTCGGTCAGGTTCGGGTGGAAGACCCCCATCACCTGGGCCTGCGCCCCGGCGGGGTTGGTCAGGGGCCCCAGCAGGTTGAAGATCGTCCGCATCCCGATCTCCCGCCGGACCGGCGCCACATGCTTCATGCTGGAGTGGAGCGCCGGGGCGAACATGAAGCCGATCCCCACCTCGTCGATGCACCGGCCCACCGCCTCGGCGGAGAGGCTCAGGTTGACCCCCAGCGCCTCCAGCACATCGGCGGAGCCGGTCAGCGAGGAGGCGGCCCGGTTGCCGTGCTTCGCCACCGGCACCCCCGCCCCCGCCACCACGAAGGCGGCGGTGGTGGAGATGTTGAAGGTGTTGGACCGGTCGCCGCCGGTGCCGCAGGTGTCCACCGCCATCGGCTGGCCGTGGCTCACCCGGGTGGCCCTGGAGCGCATGATCCGGGCGCAGCCGGTGATCTCCTCCACCGTCTCCCCCTTGATCCGCAGCGCCATCAGGAAGGCGGCCACCTGGGCCGGGGTCGCCTCGCCGTTCATCATCAGGGTCATCGCCGTCTCCGCCTGCGCCTCCGTCAGATCCTTGCCCTCGGCCACCAGGGCGAGCAGCGCCTTCATATCCATCTCCATCGTGATGCGCCTCCCCGTTAACCCTGCACGGCCGCCGGCTGCGGCAGCGCCAGGAAGTTCTTCAGCAGCTGCTTGCCACCCTCGGTCAGGATCGACTCGGGGTGGAACTGGACCCCGTAGACCGGATGCGACCGGTGGCGGAAGGCCATCACCAGGCCGTCCTCCGTCTCGGCGGTCACCTCGAGCACCTCCGGGAGCGTCTCCCGCTCCACGATCAGCGAGTGGTAGCGGGTGGCCCGGAAGGGCTGCGCCAGCCCCTCGAAGAGCCCCTCCCCGCTGTGGCGGATCAGGGAGGTCTTGCCGTGCATCAGGTAGGGCGCCCGCTTCACCACCCCGCCGTAGGCCTGGCCGATCGACTGGTGGCCCAGGCAGACGCCGAGCACCGGGATCTCCGGGCCCAGCTCCCGGATCACATCCAGCGAGATGCCCGCCTCGTTGGGGGTGCAGGGCCCCGGGGAGATGATGATCTTCTCGGGGTTCAGCTTGCGGATCTCCTCCACCGTGATCTGGTCGTTCCGGTGGACCACCAGCTCCGCCCCCAGCTCGCCGAGGAACTGGACGAGGTTGTAGGTGAAGGAATCGTAGTTGTCGATGACGAGGATCATCTACAGCCCCTCCTCTGCGATCTCCAGCGCCCGGATCAGCGCCCGGGCCTTGTTGAGCGTCTCCTGGTACTCGGCGGTGGGGTTCGAGTCGGCGACGATGCCGCCCCCCGCCTGGATGTAGACCTTGTCGCCCTTCATCACCATCGTCCGGATGGCGATGCAGGTATCCATCGCCCCGGACCAGGAGAAGTAGCCGATGGCCCCGCCGTAGACCCCCCGCCGGACCGGCTCCAGCTCGTCGATGATCTCCATCGCCCGGACCTTGGGCGCCCCGCTCAGGGTGCCGGCGGGGAAGACCGCCCGGAGCACGTCGAAGGCGTCCTTGCCGGGGGCGACCTTCCCCTGCACGTCGCTGACGATGTGCATCACGTGGGAGTAGCGCTCCACCCGCATCATCTCCCGGACCTGGACGGAGCCGTACTCGCAGACCCGGCCCAGGTCGTTCCGCCCCAGGTCGACCAGCATCACGTGCTCGGCCCGCTCCTTCTCGTCGGCCAGGAGCTCCCGCTCCAGGGCGGCGTCCTCCTCCTCGCTGGCGCCCCGGGGCCGGGTGCCGGCGATGGGCCGGGTCATGGCCATCCCGTCCTCCATCCGGACCAGCAGCTCCGGCGAGGAGCCGATGATCTTCAGGTCGCCGAAGGCGATGTAGAACATGTAGGGCGAGGGGTTGATCGTCCGCAACACCCGGTAGATGTCCAGCGGGCGGGAGCGGACGCTGGTCTCCAGCCGCTGGGAGAGCACCACCTGGAAGGCGTCGCCGGCCTTGATGTACTCCTTGGCCCGCTCCACCGCCGCCTCGTGCTCCGCCTGGGTCCGGTTGGACTTGACCACCAGCGGGCGGGGCCGCCCGAAGGCGACGCCCGGCGGGACCGGCACCGGACCCCGGAGCCGCTCCACCGCCCGGTCCAGCAGGGCCAGCGCACGGCGGTAGGCCACCTCGGGCTCCTTGCCCGGCAGGGTGTTGGCCACCAGGATCAGCTTGTGCTTCAGGTGGTCGAAGACCACCACCAGCTCGGTGGCCATGAAGAGCGCCTCGGGCAGGTGGAGGTCATCCACCGGGGTGCCTGGCAGCTTCTCGAAGTGGCGGACCGCATCGTAGGAGAGGTAGCCGACGGCGCCGCCGGCGAACCGGGGGAGCCCGGCGGGCTGGTGGACCCGGTAGCGGCCCATCACCTCCCGCAGGTGGTCCAGCGGGTTGCCGTGGAGCTTCTCGCTCTCCCCGTTTCCCTCGGTCACCTGGCCGACGGTCCGGTACTCGCTGGCGGCGTCGCCCTGCATCACCCGAGTGACCGAGTCCTTGGAGGCGATGGTGATCACCGGCCGGCAGCCCAGGAAGGAGTAGCGGGCCACCTTCTCGCCGCCCTCCACCGACTCCAGGAGGAAGGCGCCCGGCTCGTCGAGGCAGAGCTTCATGAAGACCGAGATCGGCGTCTCCAGGTCGGCCAGCACCTCCCGGTAGACGGGGATCAGGTTGTACTCCCTGGCCAGGCTCACGTAGGTTCCCATGCTCGGCTGGTACATGCGAGCGTCACTCCTTGCCGGCGAATCTGTGCAAATTGAGGAAAAACAAAACAGACCTCCATCCCGAAAGGGACGAAGGCCTGTAACAGCCTGCGCGGTGCCACCCCGATTCGCCTGCTTACAGCAAAGCAGACGCACTTTAACGCGGGTACAATCATACCCTCTACCCGTTAACGGCGGAAGATACCGGTCCGCTTACTGGCATCCGGGGGATGCGTTCAGCCGACAGCTCGTGGGACCATTCGCCAAACTCTTCCGTGCTGGGCCTCACACCGTGGAACCGCTTGGGGCGGCCCCCGCCAGCTCGCTGTGACGGATCGGTCTGGGTACTTTCCCCACTCATCGCCAACTTGGTGGTTGAATTTGAGACCAAGATTACCACGCCGTTCTTGCGGCTGTCAACACCTTTCTCGCTTTCAGCCGGGGGGGAAACGGACCAGGCCCTGTCGTATTTCCGGCAATGATCTGTGTAACTGTGTAACGAGGAGGAGATGAGCCCGTGCCCTTTCCCGTCACCCTCTCGTTTCTGGACCCGGAGGCCCTGCTCCACCTGGTGCGGGAGCGGTACGGACTCCCCGCCGAGACCTGCCGCTTCGTGCGGCCCGGCTTCAACCACGCCTACCGGATCGAGGCCGGGGAGGAGCCGCTCTACCTGCGGGTCTACCGGGCCCGCTGGCGGGAGGAGGGGGCGATCCGCTGGGAGGTGGATCTCCTGCTCCACCTGGCGGAGCGGGGCGTGAGCGTGGCGGCGCCCCTTCCCGCTCTGGACGGCACCTACCTCACCCCCCTGGAGGCGCCCGAGGGGACCCGCTTTGCGGTCCTCTTCACCGCCGCCCGGGGCGAGCCCCGGCCCTGGTCGCCGGAGTACGCCCGGACCTATGGCCGCCTGATGGGCGAGCTGCACCGGGCAGCCGGGGACTTCTCCAGCCCCCACCCCCGGTTCCGGCTGGACCTGGACCACCTGATCGACCAGCCGCTGGCGCACTGCCACGCCTTCTTCCCGCACCGCCCGGAAGATCTGGCGGAGCTGGAGGCGGTCGCGGCGGAGGTGCGGCGAGGGTTGGCGGAGCGGGCCTCCTCCCTCACCCACGGGATCTGCCACGGCGACCTGAATGGCGGCAACTGCCACGTTAGCGAGCGGTTAACCCTCTTCGACTTCGACTGTGCCGGTCCCGGCTGGCCGGCCTACGACCTGGCCACCGCCCGCGCCGGGATGCAGCAGCAGCGGGCGGGGGATGGGGTCTGGGAGGCGCTGCTGGATGGGTACCGGTCGGCCCACGAGCTGCGGGAGGCGGATTGGGAGGCGGTCCCGCTCTTCGAAGCCGCCCGCACCTTCTGGATGATCGGCCTCCAGTTGGGCAACAGCCACCACCTGGGCACCGCCAACATGTCCGACCGCTTCCTTGACCGGCAGCTCCAGGCCCTGCGGGGCTGGCGGAAGGATCCGAGCTAGCGAGCGACTACTCCCCCCACTGCTCCAGGAGGGTCCGGACCGCCCGTTTCATCAGCCACTCCCCCCGCTCGGCGCCACCGCCCAGCCGGCCGGCCAGGGCCAGGGAGAGGTGGCCGTGGAGGGTGGCCAGCAGGATCTCGGCATCGCCCTGCAGGCCGGAGGACTCCACCGGCTCCCGCCGCAGCGGGGCCAGCTCCTCCCGGAGGGCCAGCAGGAGAAAGAGCAGCCCCTCCGACCGGCGGACCGGCGGGAAGGGGACCCCGTCCAGCCCGAACATCGCCTGGTAGAGCTCCGGGTTCTCCATGGCGAACTCCCAGTAGGCGTCGGCCACCTGCCGGAGCCGCTCCCGGGGCTGGCCGGCGGTGGGCGCCGCCCGCAGGCGGGCCAGCAGGGCCTCGAAGCCCTCCTGGGCCACCGCCTCCAGGATCGCCTCCTTGGCGGGGAAGTACTCGTAGAGGGTGGCGGCCCCATAGCCGATCCGGTCCGCCACCTTCCGGAGCGTCACCGCCTGCCAGCCGCTGCTCCGGGCGATCTCCCGGGCGGCCTTCAGGATCGATAGCCGCATCGCCTGCCGCTCCCGCTCCCGCCTTTCCGACCTGGCCATCTCCTCACCTCCTGGCGCTGGAATCCTCGATCGGCTCGG
This sequence comes from Bacillota bacterium, assembly GCA_049324875.1. Taxonomy (GTDB): domain Bacteria; phylum Bacillota; class Sulfobacillia; order Symbiobacteriales; family Symbiobacteriaceae; genus JAWLHU01. The sequence continues at coordinate 4,380 of JBMONC010000123.1, read as the reverse complement.
TCCGGGCATAGAGTCCGATCGCAGCCAGCGGGATCACCAGACCGCCGGTCATCACCAGCAGCAGGGTGGCGAAGCCGAAGTGATCGTAGAGCAGACCGCCCAGCAGCGGGCCCAGCATCCGGCCGATGGTGGCGCCGGAGAGGATCAGCCCCTGCAGCGTCCCGCGGCGGGAAGGGGGCGAGAGCCGGGCCACCGCCGCCGGCACCGCCGGCCAGATCAGCATCTCCCCCAGGGTGAGGATCACCATGGAGGCGACGAAGACGGCATAGGCGTCGTCGGTCAGCAGGATCAGGAAGGCGGCGGCGTAGAGCAGGATCCCCAGGCCGATCTGGGCCGCGGAGCCCGGCAGGCGCCGCACCAGCAGCGCCAGCAGCGGCTGCCCCAGGACGATCAGCCCGCCGTTCAGGGTCCAGAGCACCGAGTAGGCGGCCAGCTGGTAACCGTGGGCCTGCATGTGGACCGAGACCGCCGACTGCCACTGGACGTAGATCAGCCAGGCCATCAGGAAGGTGACGAAGAGGGCGGCCAGCGGCGGCCAGGGGATGGGCCCCTCCCGCCCCTCCCGGGCAGCAGCCAGCTCGGCGGCGGCCTCGGGGGTCGCCTCCCCCTCCATCCCCCGCCGGTCCCGGATCAACAGCAGGACGAAGAGGCCGAAAAGCAGGAAGGCGGCGCCGGCGGAGAGGAAGGCGGCGGCGAAGGAGCGGTCGGCGATCACGCCGCCCAGGGCGGTGCCGAGGGCGACGCCGACGTTGTTGGCCACGTAGAGGAAGTTGAAGGCCCGCCGCCCCCCGCCCGGCCAGGCCCGGGCCACCAGGGCGTTGATGGCGGGAAAGGAGAGCGAGGCGGTGAAACCGAAGGCGATCATCACCCCGACATAGAGCGGCCAGGACTCGAAGAGGCCCAGCAGTCCCAGCAGCAGGGCCGAGGTGAAGAGGCCGGTCAGCATCACCGGGCGGGCGCCGATCCGGTCGAAGAGCCAGCCGCCGGCCAGCTGTCCCAGGGCGGCGGAGCCGGAGTGGAGCAACAGCACCACCCCCGCCACCGTCATGGGGCGGCCCAGGTGGCTGTGGATGTAGACGGTGGTCAGCGGCCAGAGGAAGGAGAGCCCCACCAGGTTGAGGAAGCTGCCGAAGGCCAGCAGCCAGAGCATCCGGGGATAGGCGTCGACGAAGACGGTCAGGCGGGAGCGCAGCTGCACGGGGTTCCCCTCCACGCTTTACATATCCGTCATTTTACCACGTATGGCAGGTCTCGCGGCAGGGGCCCGTTGAACCGTCTCCCAGATTGGGGCGTCCTACCTTCGGGAGGTGTTCACCATGCGACGGGGAGCTGTCTTTGGGGCCGGAGTCCTGCTGGTGTTGCTGCTTGGGCTCTGGCTCTGGCCGATCGGGGGCGTGATCTGGCGGGCGGGGCAGGTGGAGCGGCTCGCCCTGATCCGGGAGGAGCGCCGGCGGGAGTTCGACGCCCCGGTGGTGGTCCGGGAGGTGCTGCAGACCGCCCGCCTTGACCGGTTCCGGTACCTGCTGCTACGCCCCGTCGGGCTGGCGGACTGCCGCCCCCAGGAGGTCGCCCTCCTGACCCGCTCCGGCTGGGTGGATCTGCAGATCCGGTGCCCGGGCGGCCTCTTCCTGGACTACCTCCCCCGCCCGTGACCAGCCCTACGCCTCCCGGTAATAGCCCTGGCCGACCAGCGCCCGGTTGATGGCGGTGGCCGCCCCCGCGGCCATGGCGAGCTTGACCAGGTCGAAGGGGATGAAGGGGAGCACCCAGCCGCTGACCACCGCCGCCAGCGCCTTGCCGCCCACCAGCACCGCCCAGCCGGCGCCGCCCAGGTAGATCACCGCCAGACCGAGGAGCATCGCCAGCCCGGTCCTGGCCCAGCCGGGGGCGCGATGGGCCGGGGCGATCCACCCGACCAGGGCGGCGGCCGCCGGGTAGGACCAGAGGTAGCCGGCGGTCAGCCCCACCAGCACCTGCAGCCCCGAGGTGCCGCCGGCGAAGACCGGCAGGCCCACGGCGCCCAGCAGCAGGTAGAGCAGCATCGAGACGGCGCCCCAGAGGGGGCCGAGCAGGCCGCCCGCCAGCAGGACCACCAGCACCTGCATGGTGACGGGCACGTTGGGGACGCCGGGCAGGAAGAAGCGGTAGGGAGCAACCACAGCGATCAGCGCCGCCATGAGGGCGGCCAGCATCATGTTCCGCAGCCGGGGATTGCGCAATGTGAACGCCTCCTGATTGTTAACCTGACTACGTGTCATAGGTTAACATACAGGAGGCGCTTTGATCAACGGGGACGGACGGAGACCTCGCCGGAGACCACCCGGTGCAGCTCTCCGGACCCGGCCCGCACCAGGAGCGCCCCCTCCTCATCCACCGCCTCCGCCACTCCCTCCAGGCGGGTCTCCCCGCTCAGGTCCAGCACCCGGACCGGCTGGCCCAGGGTGGCGGAGAGCGCCCGCCAGCGGTCCAGCACCCGGTCGAAGCGGCCCTCGGTCAGGTCGTGGTAGACCGGCTCCAGCCGGGCCAGGATCGCCTGGACCAGCGCCGCCCGGCGGACGCCGGCGGCCCCCTCGATGGCAAGCGAGGTGGCGCTCTCCCGGAAGGACGGGTCCAGTTCCTCCCGCTTCAGGTGAACGTTCAGGCCGATGCCCAGAACGACGAAGGCGACCCGGTCCAACTCCGCCTCCATCTCGGTCAGGATGCCGCAGAACTTCCGCCCGGCGATCTGCAGGTCGTTGGGCCACTTGATCGCCGCCGGCAGGCCGGTCACCTCCCGGACCGCCTCGCAGACCGCCACCGCCGCCGCCAGGGTGATGCGGGGGGCGTGGTACGGGGGCAGGTCAGGCCGCAGCAGGAGGCTCATGGCCAGGGCGGAGCCCCTGGGGGTGGCCCAGCTCCGGCCCAGCCGCCCCTTGCCGGCGGTCTGCTCGTCGGCGATCACCAGCAGCCCCTCCGGGGCGCCGGCGCGGGCCATCTGCTTGGCGATCTCGTTGGTGGAGCCGGCGCTCTCCCGGTACTCGATGGGGCGGCCGAAGCGCCGGGTGGTGAGGCCGGGGGCGACCTCATCGGGGGTGACAGCGTCAGGCCGGGCGGTCAGCCTGTAGCCCCGGCGGGGCGCCGCCTCCACCGCGTAACCCAGTGCCCGGAGCGCCTCGATCTGCTTCCAGATGGCGGTCCGGCTCACGCCGAGTTGGCGGGAGATCTCCTCACCGCTGACCCAGCCCTCGCCTGCCGCCTGCAGCAGCGCCAGCAGTTCCGTGGCGCTCATGGCCTCTCCCCCCGCCGGTCCCGAATGGAGGTCAGCCAATCCAGCTCGATCTCGGTGAAGCCCGCCTTCCGCCGCCCCTCCCGGTTGAGCGGCGGCCCGGCCACGGCGGCCACCCCCAGCCGCTCCTCCACCTTCTTCAGCAGGGCGGCCCGGTCGGCAGGGTCGGGCAGGAGCCGCTCCACCCACTGGATGCCGGAGCGGACGTGCAGCACCTCATCCGCCATGATGTAGTCCATGATCTGGCTGGTAGCCTGGTCCCCGATCGCCGCCAGGGCATCCCGGGCCAGCAGGGTCTGGTCCAGGCCGTTCCCCTCGTGGATCCGCTGGGTGGTGATGAACCGCTCCGCCAGGGTGGCCCCGGCCACCGAGTGCTCCCAGACCTTGTGGTGGTAGGGGAACTGGCCGAGCTGGCCGCCCAGCTCCACCAGACGGTCGGCGCACATCACAGCGTGGCGGGCCTCATCCCAGATCTGGCGGGCCAGGTCCATCTTCATCGCCCAGGGGGCCTCGGGGAACTCGGCGATCATCCGGCCGCAGACCTCGATCGCCGGGATCTCCAGGTTGATCAGGGCGATGTGGAGCAGCCGGATCCGCCCCTCGGGCGTCTCCAGGGGCTTGGCCCGGGGCATCTTCCTGCCCGGCTCCAGGGGCCGGAAACGGCCGTCCCGGGCGGGCCAGTCCACCAGCACGGGGCGGATGGCGAGGTCGCCCTCGTAGGGGACGCCCGGGCCGTGCAGCCCGCCAGCGAAGGCGAGCTCCTGGTGGAGCCGGCTCACGGTGGCGGCGTCGGCGGTCTGGTACTTCGCCCAGATGATCTGCTCCTCCAGGGTCTGCGCCGCCTGATGGAGGAGCCGGAGCGTCGGCTCATCAGCCACCGGGTTGGTCCGCTCCATCTGCTCCCGGCAGGCCTGCAGCAGGGTGGGCAGCAGGACGCGGTAGAGCCCCGCCGTCTGCTCGGGCGGGGTGGCGAGGGCGGCGAACTCCTGCAGGAACTTGAGCAGGGAGCGGTTGGCCGGCGAGGGGACCTGGGGCCGTTCGGCGGTCAGGTCGTGGATCCGCCGGGCCAGCTGATCGGCGATCTCCGCCTGCTCGTAGAGGTGGTAGGACCAGGC
>JBMONC010000122.1:0-28819 GCA_049324875.1 Bacillota bacterium | reverse complement strand
GATTACACGGATGAAGACAGAACATGGACAATGATGGGGTTCGTACCCTTTTCATGGGTGGTGCTGGTGCGAAGCACCGCACCATGGTGGTTACACGGATTACACGGATTAATACATATAATTAATAATAATGGTTTTTATGTCCTTTTCATCCATGGTGGTGGTGCGAAGCACCGCACCTTGATGGGTGCCGTTCTTATGTCCCAACCCGGCACCAGTGCGCACAGCACCGTTGTTGCCCACTCGGTGCGGTGCTTCGCACCAGCACCCAGATTTTATTATATTATAATTTTTGTTATTATCCGTGTAATCCGTGTAATCCGTGGCAAGATATCCGCTCGACCCCTGTTTACATATCCTATGGACACCATCCATGTCGGGGGTGAGCGGACTGATCTTCCCGAGCGCCTACCTGTTCCCCTACTTCGGCGGGGTGTTCAACCCTTACTTCGGCGGCTTCGGCCACTTCAATCCCCCCTTCGCCGGGGCGGGCTTTCTCTGGCCGGGGTTCACCTTCCCCTTCAATTTGCAGTCGCCGGCACTCTATGCGATCAAGGCCGGGTTTGTCGCGTGAATCTTCCGGGGGGTGGGGCGCGTAGGATGAAGGAGACCTGTTCTTGACCAGGAGGCGATCGCTTGGCGCAGGTGACCACCCATTCCCTGGAGCAGTTGCTGGCCGCCACAGGTGCCTCGGTCGGTCGGGCCATTGACAAGACGCTGAACAACCCACCGAGCCCCGTCGGCCTCTTTGAATTCACCACCGAGATCACCTATCTGGGCCAGTACCAGCCGGTGGATGCCAGCGATGTACTGCTCAACATCGCCTTCCTCGACCCGCGTGAGAAGCTGCTCTACACCCTGGGCGATCAGTACGGCGTCCGGTTCCGGTTCTTCTTCCGCCCGGTCCCGCGGGAGGTGCTGGTGCCGCCGACCTGATCTTGCCCGCTGCGGGGAGGGGATCCCGTGACCTCACATCCGAACTTTCTGCTGGCCGACCTGCTCACCGCCGGGGGCGCCGCCATGGGGGCCGCCAACACCCGGCTGACCGCCGGACAGGTGCCGGCCCTGCTCCGCTCGTACGATATCAGCCTCACCTTCCCTGGCAGCATCCGGGTGCTGCCGGGGGCCGCGGGGCTCCTGGTGACCCGGCCCCGGCCCCGCCGGTGTCTCACCCCGCTGCGGCGGGAGGCGAACATCCGGATCGAGGCGACCTATATTGCGGCCCCGAGCCTCGTTCCGGTACCGCCCACGTGAGGGGTGATCGCCGGTGAACAGTCCGCTGGTCGGCCCGGGAGACCGCTACCGGCTGGTCATTGAGGCGCTGGCCAGCCAGGATGGAAAGCACTTTACCCGCTGCAGGGCGGAGGCCGGGGTCCCGCTGGGGGGTGGGTGGCTGACGACGGGGGCGGCGTCGGGCGCACCCCCGTCTTCCTTTCTCGTGGTGGTGGACGAGGCCTGCTCGCTGATCATCCAGCCGGGTGAGAACGGCCTGACCGTGAGGGAGGTCCGCCTCCTGAACGCCTGCCAGGTGCAGGTGACCGCCTCGGTCACCCCCGGCAGCGCCGCCCCCGACTGGCTGGGCGGGGAGTCCACCTACCTGCTCTTCGACGGCGACGGCCGGGCGGCGCTCGCCCAGCCGCCCCGCTACATCCCCTTCGACGGGCTGGTCTCGCCCGAGGCCTGGCCCCAAGCCGACTTCGCCCCGCTGGATGTGCTGGCGGTGGCGGTGGGGCGCTCCATCGAGCGGGCGAATGCCACCCTGGCCTGCAAGCCCTCGCCCGGCGGCGTGGCGCTGGTCTCCTCCGTCACATTGCGGGTGGGCATCTCCCGGGTCGACCTGGGGCGGAACCGGGTGCTGCTCACCCTGGCCCGGCCCGAAGGCGGGGAGGTGGAGCAGTTCGTGGAGCTGACCCTCACCTCCGGCCTTGCCGCCGAGGCGGACGAGCTGGCGGAGGGGGATGAGATCGGACCGGCACTGCCGGACCCGGCGGGGGAGGGGGGAGGGGAGGGCGGCGGGCTCTAGTCCCGTCGCTTCCCGGGAGGGGCTCAGTCCCGCAGGTGGACCAGCCAGTAGACCGTCGCCTTATCCCAGCCCAGGTCCCACGGGTTGCGATACCGGTCGGCGGTGTGGGCCGCGACCACCGGCACCCCCGCCGAGTCCTTGCCGGTGACGACGGAGACGTGGGTGATCTTCCCCTTGACCTGGTACCCCACGATGTCGCCCGGCTGAAGCCTGGCCAGCGCCCCTGCCACCTTCGGGTAGGTCCCCCGGGCCAGCAGGCTCCCCCGCCCGCTGCTCACCAGGTAGCGGACGAAGGCCTGGGCGTTGACCCAGCAGGTGGATCCCGCCCTGTCATAGCGCCAGACCCAGTCGGGCTTGAGCTTGCCGCCCTCCGTCAGGGTCTGGGAGGCGAAGTTGGCGCAGTCCCCGCCGAGGTTGCGGTAGCTCTGGTAGCGGCTGTTGTAGTCCGAGTTGTTGCCGCACCCCCAGGCGGCCCCGCAGTACCGCTCGGCGTAGGCGGCGGCCCCCTGCCGGTCCAGCCGTCCCCGGGAGACGGGGATCGCCTCCGCCGCTTCCCGCCGCCCCGCGGCGCCCGCCGCCTCCGGGACGTAGGGCTCGGTCCACTCGCTGCCCAGGGCATCCAGGTAGAACTCCCGGCGCACCTTCCAGCGATCGCCCTCGCGGACCAGCTGCAGCCAGTGCCAGGAGCCGATGCCCATCTGGTTGAGCAGATCGCTCCCCTCGTACTTGTACCCCAGGCGGGTGCGGGCGATCAGCGAGACGGTGGCGGTGTCGCCCGCCCGCTTCACCCGCAGGTTGGTCACGAAGGTCTCCGCCTCGGTGATCCGCAGCCGGCGGGCCGGCGCCCAGGCCTGCACGTACTGGATGCGCCCCTCCTCGTGGGCGTGGGCGAACCTGCCGCTCTGGACGCCCAGGTCATAGAACCGCTCCAGCCCCTTCGCCCCCGCACCGGTCACCAGGGCCCCGGCCCGGTGGGCATACATCTGCTTCAGGAACGCCTCCACCGAGGGGTCCGGCGCAGCCCGGCTCCAGGCGCCCCCCAGCAGCGCTGCCATGATCGCAAGGCCCAGCATCAGCCATCTGAAACGCACCACCGAATCCACCCTCCCCCACTTCCGCTGGAGGATATGCGGCTCACCCGGAGGATAGCCGCCCTCGCCGACGGCGGGATGTGGTATACTGGGAGTTGGACCCATCGGGTAAATCGGGCTGTTTCAGCCACCCGTTCGGAAAGGTGAGGGATCGAAGGCATGGAATATCGCCGGCTTGGACGCAGCGGACTGAAGATCAGCGAAATCTCTCTGGGCAGTTGGCTCACGTACGGCAACCGGGTGGAGGTGGACGCCGCCAAGGCCTGCATCCGGACCGCCTATGAGCATGGGATCAACCACTTCGACTGCGCGGTGGTCTACGGCAGCAAGCCCCACGACGCCGAGCGGGTGGTGGGCGAAGCGCTCAGAGAGTTCCCCCGCCACACCTACACCGTCACCTCCAAGGTGTACTGGAAGATCGGCCCTTCCACCTATGACCAGGGCCTCTCCCGCAAGCATCTGATCGAGCGGGTGGAGATGAGCCTGAAGGCGATGAACCTGGAGTACATCGACATCTATTACGCCCACCGGTACGACACCGAGACCGACCTGGAGGAGACGCTCCGGGCCTTCGACGACCTGGTGGCCCAGGGCAAGATCCTCTACTACGGCTTCTCCGAGTGGACCGCCGCCCAGTTCGCCGACGCTGCCGCCATTGTGGACAAGCGGAACCTCCGGCGCCCGGTGGCCAGCCAGCCGGTCTACAACATGCTGAACCGGTACATCGAGAAGGAGATCATGCCGCTCTGCGACCGGGAGGGCATCGGCCAGATCGTCTTCTCGCCCCTGGCCCAGGGCGTGCTGACCGGCAAGTACCTGCCCGGCGCTCCGGTGCCCGAGGGCACCCGGGCCGCCGATCCCACCGCCGGCCGGTTTGTCCAGCGCTACCTGAGCGATGAGGAGCTGCTGGCCCGGGTCCAGAAACTGCGCCCGGTGGCCGAGCGGAACGGCCTGACCATGGCCCAGCTGGCGCTGGCCTGGGTGCTGCAGCGGCCCGAGGTCACCTCGGCGCTGATCGGTGCCACCCGCCCCGAGCAGGTGGTGGAGAACGTCAAGGCCTCCGGCGTCAAGCTCTCCCCGGAGGACATGGCCGAGATCGAGGCGATCCTGTCGTAGCCTGACGGATAAAGCGTGCGCCCACCGGCGAGCAGCCGGTGGGCCTTTCTTGATCCCGGCAGGGCGGTTGGCCCCCGGTCCGTCGGTGCCCTGCCGCAGGTGCCGTCTGATGAATCGCTCTCATGCATCCTTGGCATCAGAATCTCCTCCTTAAAGAGGAGGTAGGCCGGGAGCAGGTCGTGATAGGCTGGGATCAGAAGAAAGCGCAGGTGATGGCAGATGATGACCATTGGTCCCCGCCTCTGGAAGACCGGCCTGGCCGTCGGTCTCACCTTCTTTCTGGTGAGCCTGACCGGACAGCCCTATCAGGTGTACGGCGCCGTGGCGGCGGCGTTGGCGGTGGGCCCTTCCGCCAGCCGCTCGCTGCGCACCATGTCCCAGCAGATCATCGCCAACCTGATCGGCGGGCTGGTCGGTTCGCTGGCGGTCCTCCTCTTCGGGCCGAACCCGCTGGTGATCGGCCTGACGGTGATCCTGGTCCTGCTGATCTGCCAGCGGCAGGAGTGGAAGGATCTCTCCGCCACCGCCGTCACGGTGGCGCTCTTCGTGATGGCCCCCCACTCCGACAGCGTGACCACCTACACCCTCTGGCGGCTGCTCTCGGTCATGATCGGCTCGGTGGTGGGCACCCTGGTCAACGCCTACCTCGCCCCGCCCGACTACCAGGCCGAGACGATCCGGGCGATGGAGCGGGCCGGCGCCGCCCTGGACGGCTTTATCCGCAGCGTCGCCGCCCGGCTGGATGAGCCTGCGGGCTACACCAAGCAGGAGATCCTGGCGGGGGCGGCCCGGGTGGACGGGCAGATCAGCGAACTCCGCCGGCTCAGCCTCCTGATGGGCGAGTCCCAGCGGCCTGAGCAGGCCCGGCAGAAGGAGGTCATCGACCGGGGGATCAAGGTCCTCGCCTCGCTCCTGGAGCGGATTCAAATCATCCACAAGGCCGCGCTGGTCGCCCGGAGGGCTGAGGCGTACCCGCAGCAGCTGCCCGAGATCCAGGAGGCGCTGGAGGCGCTGGTGGTCCACCGCCGGCAGCTCTTCGCCTCGCTGCTGAGCCCCGACCGGGAGCGGAGCCTGCCGCTGGCGCTGGGGGAGCTGGAGCGGCGCTTCGAATCCCCCACCGGGCTGCCGGCCCGGGAGGCGGATGTGGAGCCCTTCTTCCGGCTCTACCGGATGCGCTCCAGCATCAGCTACATGGCCAACCGGCTGGGCCGGCTCTACGTGGCCAAGGAGGAGGCGCTGCCGCCGGCGGCTCCCGAGGCGGAGCTGAAGGGGCAGGTTGTGGTGCCATAAAGCAACACCCCGCGGGTCTGGCTGGACCCGCGGGGGTCTCTTGCGTGATGTGAGGGAGGCTGTGGCGGGCGCATGGGAGGCGTACGGCAAGGCTATGGTGCGCGCACCGTCAGACTGCGCTGTGTCCAGTTCTCATTTTCGGGGAGGTGTGCTGCTGCCTGCCGAATCCGCTCCAGGGCGGTGGGGTCGGTCAGTTGAGTGAGGGCCAGGAGTGCCGCCCGACCCCTCCCCCGGGACTGTACCACTGGAGGAGAACAGAGGTATTGCCGACAGCCCGCGGGATGGGTATACTCTAAAACAACAACTTCACAGAACTCGTTTCATCGAGAGTGGTGGAGGGACAGGCCCGATGACACCACGGCAACCGCTCCTCCGGGAGAACGGTGCCAACTCCTGCGGACGGACGTCCGAGAGATGAAGTGCGAAGCAGCGGCGAGGCTCTGCAACCCTTCATTCCTGAAGGGTTTTTCTGTTGGTCAGGTTGGAGTAAGAAGGGGGAGTTAGCGATGGCCCGTTTGATGCACCGCCTCCGCCAGGGCGCCTTTGGCGTGACGGTGGAGATCGATCCGCCGAAGGGGGCGGATGTGCGGAAGACCCTGGAGAAGGTGCGCCGGTTTGCGGACCGGGTGGATGCGGTCAACGTCGCGGACTGCCCCATGGCGAATGTGCGGATGAGCCCCATCACCCTGGCCCACCTCCTGCAGCGGGATGTGCAGGTGGAGGCGATCTTCCACCTGACCTGCCGCGACCGGAACGTGATCGGGCTGCAGGCGGAGCTGCTGGGGGCGGCCGGCCTGGGGGTGCGGAATATCCTGGCCCTGCGGGGGGACAATCCCGAGCGGGGGGACCACCCCACGGCCCAGGGCGTCTTCGAGTGCGACGCCACCGGCCTGATCCGGATCGCCGCCACCCTGAACGAGGCCCGGACCGTGGCGGGCACGGCGCTGGAGCAGGGGACCGATTTCGCCATCGGCTGCGCCGCCAACCCCACTGCCAGGGACCTGGAGGCGGAGCTCTCCCGGCTGGAGCAGAAGGTCGAGGCGGGGGCCCACTTCGTCCAGACCCAGCCGATCTACGACCCGCGCCTGCTGGAGCGGTGGCTGGCCAAGGCCGAGGGGCGGATCCGGATCCCGATCCTCTACGGGATCATGCCGCTGAAGAGCTACGACTTCGCCGCTCACCTCAACCAGAACGTGCCCGGGATCTCGGTGCCCGACTGGGTGCTGGACCGGATGCGGGGCCAGGGCGAGGAGGAGGGGCTGAAGCTGATGGCGGAGCTGCTCCGGGAGATCGGCCCGCTGGTGGATGGGATCCACATCTTCCCCATGAACAGCGCCAACCGGGTGATCGCCGTCCTGGACATCCTGGACGAACTCGGACTGCGCAGGACCCGGCGGCTGGGGGCGTAGGCGATGCATCTGCCCCGGAGGATCCTCCGCCCCTCCGCCGCCGAGCTGCCGCTGGAGCGGGCGGAGGTGATGCGGCTGCTCGGCTACAAGGAGGGCCGCACCCAGCTGGGGCCCCGCCATCTGGCCCTGGTGGACCAGGGGATCGCCCTGGCCCGGGAGGCCGCCGCACCGGCGGTCTCGCTGGCCTACTGCGCCGTGAGCGTGGATGGTGAGCAGGTGGCCACGGCGGTGCCCGGCCTCACCTGGCGTTCCCGCTCCCTGGCCCGGCTGCTCCGGGAGGCGGTGGGGGTCACCCTCCTGGCCGCCACCCTCGGCCCCGGCATCGAGGAGCAGACCGCCCGGCTATTCGCCGCCCAGGAGTATGCCCTGGCCACGGTGGTGGACGCCGCCGGCTCCGCCCTGATCCACGCCCTCGCGCTCCACGCCCGGGCGGAGCTGGCCGGAGGCGACCACGCCCTCACCCCGCTCTACGGTCCCGGCTACGGCGACTGGCCGGTCCAGGACCAGACCGCCCTGACCGAGGCGGCGGGCGGCCCGGCGATCGGGCTCCGCTCCACCGAGACCTGCTATCTCACCCCCCAGAAATCGCTGGTGGGGGTTGTCGGCTGGCTCCCCCAGGGGGCCGGAGGGCGCCCGGGGGCCTCCGGCTGCAGCCTCTGCACCCTGGTCGACTGCGCCTATCGGCTCCAGCCCCGGTGAGGAGGAACGCGCGTAGATGAACCTGCACGAGTGGCTTGGCAAGGCTCCCCTCGTCTTCGACGGCGCCATGGGCACCATGCTCCAGGCCCGGGGGCTGCCCCCCGGGTACTGCCCCGACCTGTGGAACCTGGAGCGGCCCGATGCGGTGATCGCCGTCCACCGGGCCTATGTGGAGGCGGGCGCCCAGATCATTGAGACCAACACCTTCGGCTCGACCCCCATCCGGTTGGAGCACTACGGGCTGCAGGAGCAGTGCCACGCCATCACGGTGGCGGGGGTGCGCTGCGCCCGGGAGGCAGCGGCGGGCCGCGCCCTTGTCGCGGGCTCCATGGGCCCCCTGGGCGCCCTGGTGGAGCCCCTGGGCGAGCTGCCCTTCGAGGAGGCCTACGCCCACTTCGCCGTCCAGGCCCGGGCCTTCGCCGAGGCGCAGCCGGACTTCATCATCATCGAGACCATCGCCGACCTGAACGAGCTGCGGGCGGCGATCCTGGCCTGCAAGGATCACGCCCCGGGCATCAAGATCATCGCCCAGATCACCATCGACCCCAGCGGGCGGGCCTTCACCGGCACGGACCCCGAGACCGCCGGCCTGGTGCTCCAGTCGCTGGGCGCCGACGTGATCGGCTTCAACTGCTCCGTCGGCCCCGACGTGCTGGTGGAGGCGGTCGCCCGCATGTCCCGGGTGGCCCGGGTGCCGATCTCGGTCCAGCCCAACGCCGGGATGCCGCTGCTCCAGCTGGACGGCTCCACCACCTTCCCCATGGGGCCCGAGGAGTTCGCCGCCTACGGCCCCAAGCTGATCGAGGCGGGCGCCTCCATCGTGGGCGGCTGCTGCGGCACCACGCCCGAGCACATCCGCCGGCTGCGGGCGGCGGTGGAGGGGCTGAAGCCCTCTGCCAAGCCGGGACCGCTGGCCCAGACCCTGGGCCTGGCCTCCCGGACCCGGTCGCTCTTCTTCGTGGACGCCAACCTGCCGGTGGTGATCGGCGAGCGGATCAACCCCACCGGCCGGAAGCTGCTGACCAAGGATATTAAGGAAGGAACCTTCGCCCGGGTCCGGACCGAGGCGAAGAACCAGGTGGCGGCCGGGGCGACCATGCTGGACGTCAACGTGGGCGTGCCGCTGATCGACGAGGCGGCGGCGATGGCCAGGGCGGTCCGCATCATCCAGGATGCGGTGGACGTGCCGCTCTCCATCGACTCCCCCGACGCCCTGGCGATCGAGGCGGGGCTGAAGGCCTGCGTCGGCAAGCCGCTGATCAACTCCTTCAGCCTGGAGGAGGGGCGGGCGGAGACGGTGCTGCCGCTGGCGAAGCGGTACGGCGCCGCCGTGCTGGGGCTGACCATCGACGAGCACGGCATCCCCTCCTCCGCCCAGCAGCGGCTGGAGATCGCCAAGCGGCTGGTGGCGGCGGCCGAGTCCTACGGCATCCCCCGCCACGACGTGGTGATCGACCCGCTGGCGCTGACCGCCGGCGCCCAGCAGGCGGAGGCGAAGGAGACCCTGAAGGCGATCCGCTGGATCCAGGAGGAGCTGGGCTGCCACACCTCGCTGGGGGTCTCCAACATCTCCTTCGGCCTGCCCAACCGGCACTTCCTGAACGCCGTCTACCTGAACATGGCGGTCACCATGGGCCTCTCCATGGCGATCATGAACCCGCTGGAGGAGCGGATGATGGACACCGTCCGCGCCCTGCGGCTCTTCCTCAACCGGGACCGGAACGCCCGGGAGTACATGGCGCTGACCGGGCCGAAGCGGCTGGTCCACACCGAGGAGGAGGTGCTGAAGGAGCAGGCGAAGGCGGCGGGACCCGCCCCGGGAGCCCCCACCCCTGAAGGCCCCGCCACGGCCCCGTCCACCCCGCCGCCCCCCGCACCCGCGCCGGCTCCACCGGCGGCCAACCCGCGGGAGAGGATCACCGACCCCCTGGGGCTGAAGCTCTATGACGACATCCTGGAGGGGGATAAGGATGCGATCCTCGGCCATGTGGAGCAGGGGCTGAGCGAGGGGCGGGACCCGATGGCGATGCTCAACCAGTACCTGATCCCCGCCATTGAGGAGGTCGGGCGGCTCTTCGGCGAGGGGATCTACTTCCTGCCCCAGCTGATGCTCTCCGCCGCCGCCATGAAGAAGGCCTTCGCCCGGCTGAAGCCCGAGATTCAGAAGGCCAAGGTGGGCCAGGCGGAGATCGGCACCGTGGTGCTGGCCACCGTCCAGGGCGACATCCATGACATCGGCAAGAACATCGTCGGCGTCCTGCTGGAGAACTACGGCTTCCGGGTGGTGGACCTGGGGCGGGACGTGAAGAACGAGGTGGTGCTGGAGGAGGCCCGCAAGGCGGGGGCCGACATCGTGGGGCTCTCCGCCCTGATGACCACCACCATGCCCCAGATGAAGCGGGTGATCGAGCTCTTCGCCCGGGAGGGCTTCGACTGCCCGGTGCTGGTGGGCGGGGCCGCCACCACCCGCTCCTTTGCGGAACAGATCGGGGCGCAAGGTTACGGGCGGGATGCGCAGGAAGCGGTGGCAGTGGCGTTGAAAGTACTCAGGCAGCGCCGTGGGGGCGACGCATCGGTCTAGCCTACCATTCGGGTACTACCACACCGGAGTGAAGCCACGTGCCAACCCTGCACCTCATCATCACCCTAATCAAGGCCGCCGTGGTCGCTGGCTGGCTCCACATTGTCCTCCTGCTGGTCCGCTCCCTCCGCCCGACCAACAGGACCATCTACAGCTTCCGGCTGCTGGCCGCCCTGCTGGGCGCCGGGGCCGCCCTGCAGACTGCCCTGATGCTGGTCCGCGGGGCGGCCATGGACGGGCTGCTCCCCGGAGCCCTGGCCGGCTGGCCCGGCTGGATCTGGCTGGAGGCGCCCGTGACGCTGCTGATCGCCGTCTGCACCGTGCTGCTGGTGCAGCTGATGATGGGCAGGCGCTACCTGGTGATTAACGATGCGCTGCGGGAGATCCGGCGGCTCCGCTCCGAGGTGGGGATCGACCGGGTGACCGGCCTCTACAACCGGACCACGCTGGAGCAGCGGCTGGCCGAGTTGGCGGGAGGCCCGGAGGCGCTCTCCATCATCTTCATCGATGTGGATCACTTCAAGCGCTACAACGACAGCTTCGGCCACCCGGCAGGGGATGAGGTGCTGCGCCGGATGGGCGGGCTTCTGGCCCGTTCCGTCCGCCGTTCTGACGTGGTCGCCCGGTACGGCGGCGAGGAGTTCGTGATCCTGCTCCCCGGCGCCGGCAAGCTCAATGGGATGAGCATTGCGGAGCAGATCCGACGCCGGGTGGCCGAGGAGGAGTTCCCGCACCGGCATGTGACCATCTCCGTCGGCGTGGCCTCGGCCCCCGTGGACGGAAGGGATCTGAACCAGCTGCTGCAGCTGGCTGACCAGGCGATGTACCGGGCCAAGGCGGACGGCGGCAACCGGGTCTACGACGCCGGCCGGCTCCCTGGCCGGGCCGGTCCCAGTACCCAGGAGGGGGAGTCGCAAGGGTGAACTGCACCATTTACGTTGCCGGGCGAGCCATCTCCGTGGCCCCCGGCACCGCTCTTTCGTTGGCCCTGAACCAGAATGAGGTCTATGTGGAGACCCCCTGCGGCGCCCGCGGGTACTGCCGCAAGTGCCTGGTAAAGGTAATCGGGGAGCCCCCGGAGCCCACCCCGTCGGACCGGGAGCAGCTGACGCCTGAGGAGCTGGCCCTCGGCTACCGGCTCTCCTGCCAGCTGAAGGTGGCGGGCGAGCTCACCGTGGCGGTGGTCCCGGCGGCGGTGGCCGATGCGAAGAAGGCGGCCATGGGCCGGCTCTCCGTCCCCTTCACCGTCGACCCCTGGGCGCCGCTCAACCCGGCGGGCCGCTCCCTGGGCTTCGCCCTCGATGTCGGCACCACCAGCCTGGCCGGCGCCCTGCTGGACCTGACCAGCGGGGAGGAGCTGGCCGCCCAGGCGGCGCCCAACCCGCAGGCGGTGCACGGGGCGGATCTGATGTCCCGGCTCAGCTATGCGATCCAGGGCGAGGCGGAGCGGGAGGAGCTGGTCTCGCTGGTCCGTTCTGCCGCCCGGCAGATGCTGGAGCGGCTGCTCTCCAAGGCCGGCGCCCGGCCCGAGGAGGTGGTGGCGGCCACCCTGGTGGGCAACACCGCCATGCACCACCTCTTCCTGGGCCTCCCGGTGGCCGATCTGGCCGTAGCCCCCTACACCCCCGCCGTCCTGGAGGGGTACGAGTGCCGGATCGACGGCTTTCCCCCGCTCTACGCCCTGCCCAACATCGCCGGCTTTGTCGGCGCCGACGCCGTGGCCGCCGGTCTGGCGGGGGGCATCGACCAGGGGGAGGAGACGGTGCTGGTGGTGGACATCGGCACCAACGGGGAGATGCTGCTGCGGCACCGCGGCCGGGTCTACGCCTGCTCCGCCCCCGCCGGCCCCGCCTTTGAGGGCGGCGAGATCAGCCAGGGGATGCGGGCGGGCCCCGGCGCCATCGAGGCGGTCCACTTCGACGGGCGGGAGCTGCAGGTCGGGGTGATCAAGGGCGCCCCCGCCCGGGGCATCTGCGGCTCGGGGCTGCTGGATGCCGTCGCCGCCCTGCTGGATGCCGGCCTGCTGGACTGGATGGGCCGGATCCGGCCCGAGGGGCCCGCCGCCCACCGGGCCGCCCCCGGCGGGAGCGCCGTCGCCCTCGCTCCGGGGGTGAGCCTGACCCAGAAGGATATCCGGGCGCTGCAGCTGGCCAAGGGCGCCATCCGCTCGGGCATCGACCTGCTGATGCAGGTGGCCGGCATCGGCCCGGAGGAGCTGGACGCCATCCTGCTGGCCGGCGCCTTCGGCAACTACCTGCGCCGGGAGAGCGCCATCCGGATCGGCCTCTTGCCCCCGGTGGCGCCCGAGCGGGTCCGGCCCATCGGCAACGCCGCCGCCGCCGGCGCCAAGCTGGCCCTGCTCTCCAAGGAGGGCCGGGCCCGGGCTGAGGCGCTGGCCAGGGAGGCCCACTGGATCGACCTGGCCACCCACCCCGACTTTGAGGAGATCTTCATGGAGGCGCTCAACTTCCCTCGAAAGGAGGCCCCCCGTTGAGCCCGATGAGACCCGAGACCGAGGAGGAGCGGGCCAGGCGGCACGCCGCCACCATCGAGACCTACCGCTCCCTGGTAGACCCGGCGAACCCGCCCAAGATGCCCCACCTGCTGGAGCACCACTTCTTCTGCAGCGACGCGGGCGACATCACCGGGCTGATCCAGCGGCTGGAGGAGCGGAACTTCCAGGTGGAGACCTTCGCCTACGACCCCGAGAGCGCCGAGCGGACCTGGAGCCTGGTGGTGGTCCGGATCGAGTTGCTGGAGGAGCACCGGCTCCTGGCGCTCTCCGACGAACTGGAGGCGCTGGCCCGCCAGCACGAGGTGACCTACGACGGTTGGGTGACGCGCATTGACCGGTGAGGAACCACTAACCCGGCAAGAGAGCGACCGGAGGAGAGCACCTGCTCTGCTCCGGTCGCTTTTTGGGCTTTACGTGCCGGCAGCCCTGGCTGACGCCCGGGTTTCCCGGTCCCCTCGGCGGGTGCGTGAATGGTCGGAGTTCTCCCTCTTGACAGGGGTGCGTACCCGATTATGATCATTGTTGGATTGCAAATCAACCACTGCGCAATCATGTATTCATAGCGAAAAGCGATTCCGTTCCTGGTCGCAGCCCTGGTGATGACCGGTGTCTCCCTGCGTCGGTCAAATCCGCTGATCAGCCACTCCCCATAACCCTTGAGGAGGGTGACTGGCTTGAAACGGATTCTGCTGGTCATGCTGCTCCTGCTGACCCTCGCCAGTTTCTGGTACATCGGCAGGGACCCGGCCCGCCCAGCCACCAACGAGCCGGGAGAAGGGGCCGGGTCCGGCAAGGTGTCCCAGCGGGTGCGTGCCCAGATCGGGCAAGCGGCGCCCGGCGACCGGTTCCGCGTTCAAGTGACCCTCCGGTACGATGCCGCCATCTCCCGGGAGCAGTTCGTGCACAAGCACCGGGCGATCTTCCAGGACGCCGGGGTGGAGTTCATGCCGTCCTACCTGATGTTCAGTGCCAGCCTGACCAGGGAGCAGATCGAACTTCTCGGCAGCTTGGACGAGGTGTACGGGATTACAGCTCCCGATGAGTATGCGGTGCCGTGAGCGGCCCTCGAAGGCGGGACCGCTGACATCCGGGAGGCATACACTCCATTGGTGGGAGGTGGGTGTATGCCCTACA
This sequence comes from Bacillota bacterium, assembly GCA_049324875.1. Taxonomy (GTDB): domain Bacteria; phylum Bacillota; class Sulfobacillia; order Symbiobacteriales; family Symbiobacteriaceae; genus JAWLHU01. Next base: position 14,961 of record JBMONC010000122.1, on the reverse strand, counting down.
CAGTGCTCCCCGGGGAGTCCCTCGTCGACCCCTTCCGGCTCCAGGCGGGGCAGCAGGTGACCATCCCCGTGGCGCAGCGGGGCGATATCGTCGTCCCGCGGCCCAACTACGGGTACGATGAGATGATGGCTGACCTGGCGCGGCTGCGGCAGCGCTATCCCTTCATCCAACAGATCGCCATCGGCCGCTCGGTGATGGGACGGGAGATCCCGGCGGTCCGGATCGGGACGGGACCCAGGGAGGTCCACTACAACGGCTCCTTCCACGCCCAGGAGTGGATCACCACCCCCCTGTTGATGAAGTTCCTGGAGCAGTATGCCGAGGCCTACCGGTGGGGGGAGCGGATCGGCAACTTCGACGTGCCCGCCCTCTACCGGCAGACCTCGCTCTGGTTGGTGCCCATGGTCAACCCGGACGGGGTGGAGTTGGTGCTGGAGGGGATCCGCCCGGGCCACCCCTACTACGACCTGGTGATGCGGTCGCTGGGCGGGCAGGACCGGCGGGTCTGGGCGGCCAACATCCGGGGGGTGGACCTGAACAACCAGTTCCCGGCGGGCTGGGAGCAGGAGTACCGCCAGGGGCCCAAGCAGCCGGCGCCCCGGCACTACGCCGGGCCCGCCCCCCTCTCGGAGCCCGAGTCCCGGGCGATGGCCGAGTTCACCCGGCAGCACAACTTCCGGCTGGTGATCGCCTTCCACTCCCAGGGGGAGGTGATCTTCTGGGGGTTCCGGGGGCTGGAGCCGCCCGAGTCGGAGCGGATCGTCAACCTCTTCGCCGAGGTGAGCGGCTACGCACCCATTCGCTATGCGGCCAGCGCTGCGGGGTACAAGGACTGGTTCATCCAGGAGTACCGGCGCCCCGGCTTCACCGTGGAGGTGGGCCGGGGCGTCAACCCGCTCCCCTTCGGCCAGTTCTGGGAGATCTGGGGCGAGAACATTGGGATCCTGCTGGCGGGGCTGGCGGTCTAGCGCCGGGCCGGCCCCTCCCGGCGGCGCCCGGCCTGCGGCCGGAACCCCTCCCGCCGCCGATGTCAAGCCTACCATCCCCCGGGAGGGCGTGGTACAATGCGCCTTGCGTTGATACTCACCAGTGGGGGGCTACCGCGCTTTGTCCAAGCTCACAGCGCTCGTCAACAATCTGAATCCAGCACAACGGGAGGCCGCCCTGCACAGGGACGGCCCCCTTCTCGTCATCGCCGGGGCGGGGGCGGGGAAGACCAAGACCGCCATCCACCGGCTGGCCTGCCTGCTCGCCTCGGGGGTCCGGCCGGAGAACCTGCTCTGCATCACCTTCACCAACAAGGCGGCCCGTGAGATGCGGGAGCGGGCGGAGGCGCTGGTGGGGGAGCCGGCCCGGGGGGTGATGATCCGGACCTTCCACGCCGCCGCCATGCTGCTGCTGCGGGAGTACATCGAAAAGTACCCGCAGGCGGGCCGCAGCCGGAGCTTTACCATCGCCGACGAGGCGGTCCAGCTGGCCCTGGTCAAGGAGGCGGTGGCGGAGCGGAACTTCGACCTGAAGGCCAACCGGCCCGAGTCCTTCCTCTGGCGGATCGGCCGCTACAAGAACGAGATGGCCGACCCGGAGACGCTGCTCTACCGGCAACCCACCAACCCGCTGATGGACTGGGAGCGGGTGCGGGAGCTGATCGGCCAGACCGACCGCTACGTCAACCGGCTGACGGCGGAGATCTGGCGGCGCTACGAGGAGAAGCTGCGGCAGAACAACATGGTCGACTTCGACGACCTGATCAACCTCTTCACCCGGATGCTGGTGGAGGTGCCGGAGGTGCGGAGCGCCCTGCAGGAGCGCTTCCGGTACATTCAAGTGGACGAGTTCCAGGATACGAACGTCGCCCAGCTGCAGATGGTGAAGCTGCTGGCCGGGGAGAGCCAGAACGTGATGGCGGTGGGGGATGACGCCCAGTCGATCTACTCCTGGCGCTCGGCGGACATCCGCTGCATCCTCCAGTTCGAGCGCCACTTCGAGGGCGCCCGCACGGTGAAGCTGGAGCAGAACTACCGCTCCACCGGTGCCATCATCCGGGTGGCCAACCGGCTGATCGCTCACAACCGCTCCCAGCGGCCCAAGCGGCTCTTCACCGAGGCGCCCGAGGGGCCGCCGGTGACCGCCTTCGAGGCGGAGAGCGACCTGGCCGAGGCGCAGTACGTGGTGCAGCAGATCCTCGACCAGGTGGCGGCGGGGCGGCGCTGGGGCGACTTCGCCATCCTCTTCCGGACCAACGTGCAGTCCCGCCTCTTCGAGGAGCGGCTGCGGGAGGCGCAGGTGCCCTACCAGGTGGTGGGCGGCCCCCGCTTCTACGACCGGCGGGAGGTGCAGGACGGGCTGGCCTACCTGCGGCTGCTGGCCAACCCCAAAGACTCGGTCAGCTTTGAGCGGGTGCTGAGCGCCCCCCGGCGGGGGATCGGGGAGCGGGGGCTGCAGCGGCTGCTGGCCCTGGCGGCCCAGCGGGAGGTGGACCTGATCGGGGCGCTGGCCCTGGCGGTCGATGAGGGGATCCTGCAGGAGGCGGCGGCGGAGGCCGCCCTGCTGCTCCACCGGCTGCTGACTCGGGCCCGGGAGGCGCTGGAGCGCGGGGGAGCCCGCTTCGCCGCCACCGTGGAGGCGCTGCTGCAGGAGAGCGGCTACATCGCCCACCTGGAGGCGGAGGATCGGCGCAAGGAGGAGAAGCGGTCGGAGGTGCTCCGCTCGCTGATCACCGCCATGTACGAGCACGAGCGCCGCTCGAAGAGCGGGCTGGAGGGCTACCTGGAGGCGGTCGCCCTGGCCGACGCTCAGGACGAGGATACCGGCGGCGAGGTGGTCCGGCTGCAGACCATCCACTCCTCCAAGGGGCTGGAGTACCCGGTGGTCTTCGTGGTCGGCATGGAGCAGGGGATCCTGCCCAACCGGCGGGCGCTGGAAGAGGGGAGCCTGGAGGAGGAGCGGCGGCTTTGCTACGTGGCGGTCACCCGGGCCCGGGAGCAGCTCTACCTGACCAGCGCCCGGGTCCGCTCCGAGCGGGGCGAGTTCGTGGTGACCACCCCGTCGCAGTTCCTGACCGAGGCGCTCTACGGGACGAGCCTCTCCACCGGCACCGAGGGGCAGTAGCCGCCGAAGCTCTGGCACCCCTCGTTCCGCTTGTGGTACACTGAACCTGTTTGCACGGGGCACGTACCTTTCTCTGGAGGGATCCGCTTGACCGTCCTTCAGGCCATTGTGATGGGCATTGTGCAGGGGCTCGGCGAGTTTCTGCCCATCTCCAGCTCCGCCCATCTGATCCTGGTTCCCTGGTTCTTCGGCTGGACCACCCCGGGGCTCGCCTTCGACCTGGCACTCCACCTGGGCACCCTCGCAGCGGTCACCCTCTACTTCTGGCGGGACCTGATCGGCCTGGCGGCAGAGGGGCTGACCAAGGGAACCTCCACCCCGACCGGCCGGCTGGCCTGGGGGATCGTGCTGGGCACGGTGCCCGGGGCGCTCTTCGGGTACCTGATGGAGGACTACGCGGAGACCATCTTCCGCAACCCGCTGCAGGTCGCCATCCTGCTGGCGGTGGTGGGCGCCATCCTCTACTTCGCTGACCGGATCGGGGCGAAGCGGCGCTCCATCGAGGAGATCCGGGTGACCGACGTGATCTGGATCGGCCTCGCCCAGGCGCTGGCGGTGATCCCGGGCGTCTCCCGCTCCGGCTCCACCATCACCGTGGCGCTGCTGCTGGGGCTGAAGCGGGAGAGCGCCGCCAAGGTCTCCTTCCTGCTGGGCTGGCCGATCACCTTCGGTGCGGCGCTGCTGGTGCTGAAGGATGCCGACCCCGCCATGTTCAACACCTCCTTCTTCATCGGGGTGGCCACCTCGGCCATCAGCGGCTACGCCGTGATCGCCCTGCTGCTGGACTACCTGCGCCGGGGCACCTTCCTGGTCTTCGCCGGCTACCGGACCCTCCTGGCGGCCGTCACCATCGCTCTGGTCCTCCTGCGGGCCTAGCACCCGTGACCATCCCGCCGCCAGCGCCGACATAAGAGACGAGGATGCTCTTCATCCACCACCACGAGGGAGGTCGCACCATGCCTGCGCCTAAGGTGACCGTCTATACATCCCCCACCTGAGCTCCCTGTAAGCAGGCGAAGGATTATCTTTCGTCGCTGGGCGTCGAGTTCGACGCCAAGGATGTGGTCTCCAACCCGGAGCACCTGCAGGAGATGATGGAGGTGACCCGGGGGCTCCGGGGCGTTCCGGTGATCGTCGTCGGCCAGGAGGTAATCCGGGGGTTCAACCGGGAGCGGCTGGCCGCCCTGCTGGGCGTCAACTGAAGTACGGGTAGAAGACGGAGAGTACCATCGGTGGTCTCCCCAAAAAGCCACCCCCTCCGATCTGTTTACCCCCACCACTTTGGGGTAGAATGTAAAGAGGCGCCCGAATGGGGGCACCCCTGGGAGTCCGCAGTTGCCGTCCCACACAGTGAGACGGCGGCGGCTGTTGGCATGGGTCTGGGAACAGTCTGCCGCTCCTTGTTAGCGGAGCGAAGTGCCTTGAGTACGTTCAGCACGACCTTTCGGAGGCTCGGCCTGCCGCAACTCCCAGATCTAGGATACCACAGAACGCACTTTCGGTCTGTCGAAGGCTGGAGGTGCTTTCTGTTTTTCGTTCGTCAATCCTCGACGAGTGCTGCCAGGTTGTCGAGGGCCATCCGCCAGCCGGTTTCGTTGTCTGCCGGCGAGAGGCCGGGCGGAAGGTTTTCATGTACGGCCAGCAGATCCGTACCGCTCCCCGCATCCGCAAGGGTATAGGTGACCCTCATCTCACCGCGCAGCGCGGGATCGTCTGTCTCGAACTCTATTACTTCGGTCACCTGCTCGTTGGGTACGAGCTTGACGAAGCGGCCATGGTAGGTATCGGTCTGCGAGGTGGTCTTGCCTGTTCCGGTCGGCTGGTCGTAGGTGAGTGAGACCCGGAAGAAGCCGCCTTCGCACGGCTCAAACTGATGCACATCGCATCTCATGCCGACCGGCACCTTCCACCTCCCGACCGCCTGGGCGTCTAGCAGCGCGCCATAGACCTTGGCGCGGGGCGCCTTCACGTGGCGACTGATCCGGGTCGATGCGGCAGCCATAGGTCCATCCCCCCACCGGGCTCTGCGCCCGAGCTTGCAAGTAATTGTAAGTCTAGGCCACAGATTTCGTCAACTCGGGTGGTTCGGCCGAGCTGGAACCTTTTGCTCTCCCCGCAGGGTCTGATAGGTAGGAGATTCTGACAGGGGGGAATGGCCGTGGATGCAGAGCGGGTCGCCCCGGGTCTGCGCGCCGGGTGGGCCGCCCTGCGGCGGGACCTGCCCTTCCTGCCGCCGGCCAGCCGGCTGCAGGGCGAGAGCCAGGTCTGCGAGCTGGAGGCGGTGGAGTTCGTCCGGGTGGTCGCGGCGGATGAGGAGGTGCAGCAGCCCGAGGCGCCGGGTGTACCCGAGGCGCCGGTGGCAGAGCTCTCCGGCTGGTCCCCCCGGGAGGAGGATCAGCAGCGGATGTGGCCCCTGGTGGGCCGGGTGGTGGAGGGGGACCGGACGACCCATACCTGCCCGGACTGCGACGGGGCGAAGCAGGTGACCTGCGGTCACTGTCGCGGCCGGGGGAGGGTCTCCTGCCGGTGGTGCGGGGGAAGCGGGGATGAGTCCTGCAGCTCCTGCGGCGGCTCCGGCGGCAACACCGTCACCCGGACCACGGTCAACAGCGACGGCAGCCACTCCACCACCACCGAGCGGGAGAGCTGCAGCTCGTGCGGGGGCAGCGGCCGGCGGAGCTGTTCCCACTGCATGGGGTTCGGACAGGAGCGCTGCTCTGACTGCGGCGGATCCGGGGAGGTGACCTGCGGGACCTGCAGCCCGCAGGGAACGGTGGACCGGTTCATCCGGCGCACCTTCCGGGCGGTCAGCCTCCGGACCCACCTGCTGCCGGTGGCGCTGCCGGGTCTTTCCGGACCGGTCACCCTCTCCGAGGGCTACGTGTCCATAGGCGAGCGGACGGCGCCCCACCCCTCCGATGCGGAGCGGGACCGGCCATTGCTGGAGGAGCGGGGGATCGAGCGGCCGGCGGCCCGCCTCTTCTTCATCCGCCCCGCCTCGGTGACCGTCCACCTGCTGCGGGATCCGGAGACGGGGGCGATTGCCGCCAGCTTCATCGAAGGCGAGCCCCAGCCGCTCCTGACGCTCCACCGAACCCAGCGGGAGCCGGGCTGGAGCCCGGAGCAGGTGCGGCGTCGGGCGCTGGCAGCGCTGCTGCTCTACACCCTGGGCCCCGTCGCCGGCCTGCTCTTCTACCAACTCGCCGGCGGCCCCCGGGCCGGCTGGATCGGCCTGGCGCCCATCGCCCTGCTGTTCGGCCTCTGGTGGGTGGCCTACCGGGTGGGCCGCAGCCCGGTACAGACCTTCCGCCTGGCCCTCCTGGACCTGCGCTGCACCCGCCACAGCGCCCCCGCCTGCCTCCGCTGCCCCAGCTGCAAGGCCGACCTCTGCCACGAATGCCTGCTCCCCTCCGCCCGCTGCCCCCAGTGCGGGAGCGTGGTCAGCCCTGCCATCACCCACCTGGCCGAGGACGGAAGGTGGGTGGAGGCAAGCGGAGATGGGCCGCATCAGCACCACTCCGTGTAATCCGTGGCCAGGAAAAATGCCCCGAGCAACCCGAGGCAAAATGAGGCAGGACCGCAAGGCTGACGCCCTGCGGTCCTCGCTTGCGCTATTCCGCGTCCTCCGGCTCCTCCGCCTCGGCCTCACCCGCCGGCTCCGCCACCGGCTTCGGGTCGTGCAGCTCGGGGTTGTAGAGGACGCCCTCGCTGAGCGCCCACTGCTCCCACGCCTCGTAGGTGTCGAAGCGGCGGAAGCCGTAGTGCTTCTGGTAGTAGGTCTGGGAGAAGATGTGTTCGATCTGCTCGATGCTCAGGCCGGTCGCCTGGGAGAGCTCACTGCCGCTCATCGGCTTCCCGTACTGGACCAGGTGCTCGCTCAGCAGCTGCCAGATCTCCATGGTCGCCGTGCTGGTCGTGCCGGTTCCCAGGGCACGGGCGGTGGTGTAGTACGCCTCGGCAGCCCGGTTGGCTGCGGTCTCCGCCATGTCAAAATCCCTCCGTCTAACAGATACTGCCCAGCTTCCACCGGATTTACCCCGGGGGAGCGAAAACCTTCGGCGCCCGCCTCTCCAGCGGCCGCGGTAAACCTTCCGGTACATTTCGCTCCCGACACGAAACTTTCCTGCTGGTGACCCATTCAATCCCTGCCGCTGCCGCGACCTACCCGAAGCTGATGATCCGGCCCGGCACGTAGGCCCGCAGGGGGTGGCCGGCCACCGCCTCCCGCAGCCGGGGGTCGGCGGCGACGGCCGCTTCGGCCTCCGCCTGGCTGGCCCGGGCCGCCAGCCGGACCGTGCCCTTCAGGCGGCCGGCCACCTGGACCGGGATCTCGACCTCCGCCTCCACCGTCAGGGCCGGGTCGAACTCCGGCCAGGGGGCGTGGTGGATCGAGCCCTTCCCGCCCCAGCGGTGGTGGATCTCCTCGGCGGCGAAGGGGGCGAAGGGGGCCATCAGGTGGACCAGGGTGGCCACCCCCTCCCGCCAGGGCCGCTGCTCCACCAGGTTGGCGAACTCCATCAGGGCGGAGATGGCGTTGTTGTAGCGGAAGGACTCGATCCCCTCGGTCACCCGCTGGATCGTCCGGTGCCGGGCCCGCTCCGCCTCGGCCGAGGGTGCGGGGCCACCCGGGGCGTTCAGCATCCCGAAGACCCGGCGCAGGAAGCGGTGGCAGCCCTCGATCCCGGCGGTGGACCACTCCACCTGCTGGATGGGCGGCGCCATGAACATCTCCCAGAGCCGCAGGGTGTCGGCGCCGTAACGGCGGACCATCTCATCCTGGGTGACCACGTTCCCCTTCGACTTGGACATCTTCGCCCCGTCCAGGAAGACCATCCCCAGGGTGAAGAGCCGGCGGGCCGGCTCCTCCGCCTCCAGGTGGCCCATCCGCTGCAGCGCCCGGGAGATGAAGCGGGCGTACATCAGGTGCAGGATGGAGTGTTCCGCCCCGCCCACGTACAGCGCCACCGGGGTCCAGCGGCGCACCGCCACCGGGTCGAAGGGGCGGTCCGGGTCCTGGGGGGAGACGAAGCGGTAGAAGTACCAGGAGGAGTCGACGAAGGTGTCCATCGTCTCCACCTCCCGGCTGGCGGGGCCGCCGCAGGCGGGGCAGGCGGTCTGGACGAAATCGGGGGCGGAGGCCAGGGGCGGCTCCCCCTTGGGGGTGAAGTCGACGGTGCGGGGCAGCCGGACCGGCAGCTGCTCCTCGGGCACCGGGACGGTGCCGCAGGCGGGGCAGTTGATCATCGGGATCGGGGCGCCCCAGTAGCGCTGCCGGCTGACCAGCCAGTCCCGCAGGTGGTAGGTGCCGTCGGGGTTCTTGCCGATCCAGTGGCGCTGCTGGCTCTTCACATGCTCCGGCCAGCCCTTCAGCCGGTCCAGCCCCTCCAGCAGGTCGTCGGCGAAGGCGGTGATCCTGAAGAACCATTGGGTCAGGTCCCGGGCGACCACCTTGGTGCCGCAGCGCTCACAGGAGCCGGTCTCCTGGCCCGGCTCGGCCTGGGTGGGGGCGGGGCCGCCCTCCACCTGCTCGTTGGCCAGGGCGGTCTGGCAGGAGGGGCACCAGTTGACCGGGGCCTTTGCCTTGTAGGCCCAGCCGTGCTTGTACAGCTGGATGAAGAGCCACTGGGTCCACTTGTAGTAGGACTCGTCGCAGGCGGCCACCTCCCGGGACCAGTCGTAGCCCATCCCCGCCTCCCGCAGCTGGGCGGTCATCTCGGCGATGTTCCGCCGGGTGTGGACCTCGGGGTGGATCCCGGTCTTGATGGCGGCGTTCTCGGCGGGTAGCCCGAAGGCGTCCCAGCCGATGGGGTGCATCACGTCGTACCCCCGCCGGCGCCAGTAACGGGCCTGCACATCGCTGATGGTGTAGTTGCGGACGTGGCCGACGTGCAGCTTGCCGGAGGGGTAGGGGAACATGGGGACGACCATGAAGGGCCGGGGCGCATCGGTGGCGACCCGGTAGGTCCCCTCGGCCTCCCACCGGTCGCGCCAGTGGGGCTCGTAGCGGGCGAAGTCGAACGTGGTGGCGGTCATTGGCAGCCATCTCCCTTGTGTCGAATTCGCCCAGGGATTTGCCGGCAACAAAAATACCCCGCCTCCGTGCAAGAGGCGAGGTTCGCTCGCGGTACCACTCTTGTTGGGCGGCGCATCCGTACGCAATGCGGTCGCCCATCTCGATGACGGGGCCATCACCCCGCTGGTTTGGTAACGGAGCCAGAACTCCGTCCTGTCGCTTACATCCCCCGCTGAGGGGTTTCAGCCGGCCGCTCGGGGAGGAGGCGCCTGAGTCCCTTCCCGCTGCCTCGCACCGACCGGCAGCTCTCTGAGGGCGTGGGAGTTCAGGCGAACGAGTCCCGTCATTGCGTTCTCCCTGGGTTATTCGGAATTGTATATCCGAGATTTTGTCCCTGTCAATAGGCTTTTATGACCAGCCACGGATTACACGGATTACACGGATGCACCTGAAAAAATTTAATTATCTGTGTTTGTCCCCTTGCCATCGGCGGTGCCGGGTGTCGGTTCCATGAAGACGGAGCACGCGCTCGGTAAACCACCTTGGTGCGGTGCTTCGCACCAGCACCACCCATGGAAGGGGTATGAACCACATTATTTTTTATGTATTTATCCGTGTAATCCGTGTAATCCGTGGCGAAATATGGACACCCATCGGATGATTCTTTTTGACTAGAACTTTCCGCCCTCTTCGTGCGTCTCTTCATGCAGATGTTACTTGGGGGGAGAGCGAGGATGAGCTTCACGATCCGACGGATGACGGAGGCCGACTACGAGGCGGCAGCCCGGATTGCCAGCGGCGTCTACAACGAGACGGTGACCGCTGAGTCGATCCGCTTTGAGATCTCGATGATGGATGAGCGCTGTAAGTGGGCGGCCTGGCTGGCCGAGGTGGGGGGCGAGCCGGTCGGGGTTGGCCAGTACAGCCAGCTGGTGAGCTTTTACCACCCGCAGAAGTTCCAGGTCAACGTGCAGGTCCTGCCCGCCTACCGGGGCCGGGGGATCGGCACCGCCCTGTACAACCAGCTGATGGAGGCCCTGGCCCCCTTTGACCCGATCAGCCTGACCGGCGGCGCCCGGGAGGATTGGCCGGACACCCTGGCCTTCCTCACCAAGCGGGGCTGGGAGGAGCGGCTGCGGAACTGGGAGTCTCACCTGGCGGTCCCGGAGTTCGACCCCGCCCCCTGGCAGGGGCTGCTGGCGGAGGTCTCGGCCAAGGGCTACACCGTGAAGCGGCTCAGCGAGCTGCAGGCGGAGCCGGGCTGGAACCATCGGCTCTATGAGCTGATCATGGAGCTGCGCCGGGACGTGCCCAGTCACGAGCCCTGGCAGGATGTCCCCTACGAGCAGTGGGCCAAGGTGCTCTCCAACCCGCACTTCTTCCCGGAGGGGTACATGGTGGGCCTTCACGGGGATAGGTGGGTCGGGGTCAGCGCCCTGTGGAAGAGCGATGATGAGGGGGTCCTGACCGTCGGCCTGACCGGCGTCCAGCGGGAGCACCGGGGCAGCGGGATCGCCAAGGCGATGAAGGTCCGGGCGATCGAGGCCGCCCGGGAGTTCGGAGCGAAGAAGATCAAGACCTGGAACGAGTCGAACAACCAGCGGATGCTGGCGATCAACGATCAGCTGGGCTTCGTGCGGCAGCCGGCCTGGATCTTCTTCCAGAAGAAGCTCAAGGAAGAGGCATAGCCGGATCAACCACCGGAGGGAGGGGGAGCGCCCCCTCCCTTCTGCGCGCCCGCGGCGGCGCCGCCCTGCGGCCCGGCCAGCCGCTCCAGGGCGCCCAGCCGCTCCTCCAGCCGGTCCAGCCGGGCAGCGATGGCGTCCAGCCGCTCCAGCACGGGGGAGTCCCCCTTCTGCTGGTCGCTTTCGACGAAGAAGGCGGCGACGTTGGCGGTCAGGGTGGCCACCAGGCCGAGCCCCATCAGGATGATCAGCAGGGCGATCAGCCGCCCCGCCACGGTCTGGGGGTAGATGTCGCCGTAGCCCACGGTGGTCAGGGTGGCCACCGCCCACCAGATCCCGTCCAGCAGGGTCAGTTCCCGCCCCTCCACCAGCACGAAGAGCGCCCCGCCGCCCACCACGAAGAGGGCGGAGCTGAAGAGCAGGTAGCCGAAGGAGTGGCCGCCCATCACCCGGCGGGCCGACTGCCAGGCCCGGGCCAGGAAGGCCAGGACCCGGACCAGCCGGAGGAGCCTCAGCAGCCGGCCCATCCGGCCCATCTGCAGCACCCGCAGCGCCCGGAGGGAGCGGACCCCGGCCATCGGCTCGGGCAGGTAGAGCGGGACCGAGAGCAGGATGATCGCCAGGTCGAACCAGCGCTCCCGGGCGAAGCGGCGCCGGTCGGGGGCCGAGCGAATCCCCAGGAGGTAGTCGGCGACGAAGGCGAGCCAGATCAGCAGGTTGAGCACCCAGGCGACCAGGAGCACGGTGGGGTCGGTGGACTGCTGCTCGACGATCATCACGGGGATCACCAGCAGGGCCAGCAGGATCATCAGCGCCTCGCGGCGGGGAGCGGTCATGCGATCAACCCCCATGGGTGTCCTGAGACAGACCTATGCGGGTGAGGGTTCGATCCGCCAGGGGTGATCCCCTGTCAAAGTGACGTCCGAACATCCGTTTATCTTGACGGAAGGCGACATATTCGAATACATTGTAGCCATAACCAAGCAAGCGCTTGCTTTCCTTGAGAGGGGGTGCCGGCCCGCATGCCCAGGCCGGGACGGAGGGACGAGGTGCTGGAGGCAGCGGTGAAGCTCTTCAGCCGGAAGGGGTACAACGGCACCACGGTGCGGGAGATCGCCGAGGAGGTGGGCATGCAGTCGGGCTCGCTCTACGCCCACTACAGCTCGAAGGAGGATCTGCTCTTCGAGCTGGTGATGCAGGCGGCCGACCAGTTCATGGCGGCGATCGCCCCGATCGCCGGCGGCGCCGGCCCGGCCGCCGAGCGGCTGCGGCAGGCGATGGCGGCCCACATCCGGGTGGTGGCCGCCAGCCCGGAGGCGGCGACCGTCTTCCTGCACGAGTGGCGGGCGCTCTCGCCGGTGCGGCGGGAGCTGGTCTCGGACCGGCGGCGGGAGTACGAGCGGGAGCTGGGCCGGATCATCCGGCAGGGGGTGGAGTCCGGCGAGTTCCGCCCGGTGGATGAGACCTTCGTCCGGCTGCTGGTGCTGAGCGCCGTCAACTGGGTCTACCAGTGGTACCGGCCCGGCGGCCCCCTCGGTCCCGACGAGGTGGCCGGCCGGTTCTGCGAGATTCTGCTCAAGGGGATCGAAGCCTAGGGGAGGGGACCGCGATGAACCAGGAGGAGAGACTGGCCCAGTTCATGGCCCGCATCGAGCGAGGGGAGAAGATCGAGTCCACCGACTGGATGCCCGAGGAGTACCGGATCACCCTGGTCAAGTTTATGCAGATGCACGCCTTGTCGGAGATCATGGGCGCCCTGCCGGAGAAGGAGTGGGTGCCCAAGGCGCCGACCCTGGCCCGGAAGCTCTCGCTGATGGCCAAGGTGCAGGACGAGATGGGCCACGGCCAGCTGATCATGCGGGTGGCCGAGGACCTGGCCGCCCCGCTGGGCAAGACGCGCGAGGACCTGGTGGAGGAGCTCTTCACCGGCCAGGCCAAGTTCCACAACGTCTTCCATATGCCCGCCCCCACCTGGGCCGACGCCGGGATCATCGGCTGGCTGGTGGACGGGGCGGCGGTGGTCTCCCAGGCGGCGCTGCTGGACTCCTCCTACGGGCCCTACGCCCGGGTGCTGCAGCGGGTCTGCGCCGAGGAGGGCTTCCACATCCAGCACGGCGAGTCGATCTGCCTGGCCCTGGCGGAGGGGACGCCGGCGCAGCGGCAGATGCTGCAGGAGGCGCTCAACCGCTGGTGGGAGTCGCTGCTGCTCTTCTTCGGCCCGGCGGAGACCAATTCCGCCTCGGCCACCATCCTGCTGAAGTACCGCTTCCGGACCAAGACCAACGAGGAGCTGCGGCAGAAGTTCTTCACCAAGTACGTCCCCCGGATCTGGTCGCTGGGGCTGACCATCCCCGACCCGGCCTTCCGCTGGAACGAGGAGAGCCAGCTCTGGGAGTACACCCCGCCCGACTGGTCGAAGCTGAAGGCGATCGCCCGGAACGAGGGGCCGCTCTCCCAGTACCGGCTGGGGCTGCGGCGGATGTCCTATGAGCAGACCCGGTGGGTCCGGGAGGCGCTGCTCTCCAACAGCGCCGCCTCCGCAAAGGCGGTGTCGTAGATGGTGCAGTTCCGCATCTACGAGGTTTTCGTCCAGAAGGATCACCACAGCCCCCACGTCTGGGTCGGCTCGGTGGATGCCGGCTCGCCGGAGGATGCGCTGATCCTGGCCCGGGAGTCCTTCCTGCGCCGGGATCCGGCGGTCTCGATCTGGGTGGTGGAGCAGAAGGATATCCACCGGACCGACTACGAGGACCGGGACTTCTTCGCCCGGGAGAGCGACAAGCAGTACCGGATGCTCACGGGCTACAACAAGCAGAACGCCGAGAAGTGGCGCAAGTATAAGAAGAACCTGCTGGACCTCGAGAAGGACTTCGTAAAGGACTGATGGGCGTGGAGAACAGGGATCTGCTGATCGAGCTGCTCTACCAGCTGGCCGACGACGAGCTGGTGATCGGCCACCGCGATTCGGAATGGCTCGGGCTCGCCCCGCACATCGAGGAGGATATCGCCTTCGCCTCCATCGCCCAGGACGAGATCGGCCATGCGACGATGTTCTACCGGATGCTGGAGGAGCTGGGCGAGGGGAGGGCGGACGACCTGGCCTTCCTCCGGCCGGCCTCGGAGCGGAAGAACGCCGTCCTGCTGGAGCGGCCCAACGGCAAGGGTACCTACCTGGAGAACCCGGCCTTCGACTGGGGCTACACCATCGCCCGGCGGCTGGCCTACGACCTCTTTGACTCGGTCCGGTTGGATGTGCTGACCCGCTCCTCCTACCAGCCCCTGGCCCAGGTGGCGGCCAAGATCAAGCGGGAAGAGAAGTACCACCTGATGCACCACGCCACCTGGTTCAAGCGGCTGGCCGGCGGGACGGAGGAGTCCCGCACGCGGCTGGTGGCGGGGATCGAGAAGACCTGGGAGGATGTGGGCGGCCTCTTCACCCTGGGGGCGGTCCACACCAGCGAGTACTTCCCGGCGACCACCATGGAACTGGTGGACCGGTGGACGGCGGAGTTCCGGCCGCTCTTCGAGCAGGTGGGGCTGGAGTGGCCCAAGGCGCCGCTGATGCGGCCCACCCTCGGGCTGGACGGCCGCCGGGGCCAGCACTCCCCGGAGCTGTCCGCGCTGCTGGAGACGATGGGCGAGGTCTACAAGACCGCCCCGGGTGCCGCATGGTGACCGAGGCGGTCATCTGGGCCGCCCTGGAGGATGTGAAGGACCCGGAGATCCCGCCTGTCTCGGTGGTGGACATGGGGATGGTCGCCCGGGTGGCGGTGGAGGAGGGCCGGGTCCGGATCGAGATGACCCCGACCTTCGTGGGCTGCCCGGCGCTGGATATCATCCGGCGGGATGTGACCCGGCGGGTGGAGCAGGTGGAGGGGGTGGCGAAGGTGGAGGTGGCCTTCGTCTTCGACCCGCCCTGGACCAGCGACCGGATCACCGACCAGGGGCGGCAGCGGCTGAAGAGTTTCGGCATCGCCCCGCCCAACCGGGAGTGCACCGGCGGGAACCTGATCAACCTGGATGAGGTCCCGCCCTGCCCCTACTGCGGGTCGCGGGACACCCACATGGAGAACCTGTTCGGCCCTACCGCCTGCCGGTCGATCTACTACTGCGACAGCTGCCGGCAGCCCTTTGAGGGGATGAAGACGGTAT
>JBMONC010000121.1:0-28886 GCA_049324875.1 Bacillota bacterium | reverse complement strand
GGTTACGCCTGACAGTCCCGGACTTACCGGAGTATCTGTACCCCCCTGCCTTCGTGTAATGTCGATCGAGTCTGAATTACCGAGGTTACTATTGGCCCCAGTGCGGAAAACAAGATTACACGGATTACACGGATTCAAAATCATTACCGTGTGGGTGTGAAGCACCACACCACGGAGTATGGGACAGGTGGTGCGGTGCTTCACACCAGCACCACCTGCATTTTTATAATTAATTTGTATTATCCGTCTAATCTGTGAAATCCGTGGCAAGCAAAAGGGCGCCCTCCTTCTCCGCAGGACTTCTTCACCCTTCACCGAAGTGAATGGCAACACGTTTGCAAGGGTGAGTTGCCATGATCTTCACGGGTGAACCGACCGAACTGGATCGCCTCCCGGATCTGGATGCGCTCGCCACGGTCGTGCAGGGGTGTACGGCCTGCGGGCTGCGGGCGGGGTGCAGCCAGGTGGTCTTTGGCGAAGGCGTTCCTGCCGCGCAGCTGATGTGCATCGGGGAGGGGCCGGGGGCGGATGAGGACCGGCTGGGACGGCCCTTTGTGGGGAAGGCGGGGCAACTGCTCGACCGGATTCTCGAGGTCTCGGGGTTTGACCGGGGGCGGAACTGCTATATCGCCAACGTGGTCAAGTGCCGGCCGCCGGGGAACCGGGTGCCGGCGCCGGAGGAGCGGGAGGCCTGCTGGCCCAACCTGCGGGCGCAGATCCGGCTGATCCGGCCGAAGATCATCCTGCTGCTGGGGGCGACCGCCCTGCAGGGGGTGATCGACCCGCAGGCCCGGATCACCCGGATGCGGGGGCAGTGGATCGAGCGGGAGGGGATCTGGTTCATGCCCACCTACCACCCGGCCGCCCTGCTGCGGGACCCGAGCCGGAAGAGGGATGTCTGGGAGGATATGAAGGCGGTGATCCGCAAGTACCGAGAGCTTGTGGACCCACACCATCACGCTCCCCACTACCCGGGGTAATCAGACGGGGCCGTCCTGCAGGCAGAGTGGATCTGCCGGGGACGGCCCCTTCATTCACACCACGATCTGTGACTTTTTTCCGGCCTCCAGGCCCTGGCTCGGCGGCACAATCTCATAGTTTATAGGGAAACGACCTCAGTTTTGCCCTCCAAACCGGTGATTCCTGGCCTGGGTCAGGCCCTCAAGCCCTATCCCAGGCCCTCAAGGCTCTACGCCGCTGAGATCTGTGAGATTTTACCCAGCCGGGTGCTCCATTCCAGGGGAAAAATCTCACAGATCGGCAGGGGTCGGCTGGAGGGCTGGGGGGCCGGCTGGACGGGTCGGGTGGTGCCGGCTGGAGGGTTCGGCCGGTCCGGATTGCTGGGGCAGCCTGGCTCCCTTACGGCAGCGCCGTGTGCGGCACCAGGCTGATCCAGAGCGGGCGGAGGGGGTGGTACCGCTCCATCACCGGGATCGTCAGGGAGACGAACTCCACATCCCTGGGCGGGTCCAGCACCACCAGGGAGTACTGGATCACCCCGTCCCAGGCCTGCGGAGGGTTCTCCAGGGTCTCCCACCGCCGGCCCTCCCGGTCGGTGAAGTAGGGGAGTTGACCCTCGTTGATCCGCGCAATCTGGTTGGGCTCGGGGCGGAAGAGGGCGTAGGCCCGGTCCCCCAGCCAGTTGACCGGGCTGACCACCCCCGGGGCGGGCAGGGGGTAGACGACCGGACCCAGGCGCTCGGAGGGCGCCGCAAAGTGGAGGGTCAGCTCGGTCGCCCCGTCGGGGATGGGGGGGTAGACCATCACCCGGAGGCCGCCGTCGCCCATCTCCCCGGTCACCGACCGGAGCCGGTAGCTGCGGACCCGGATCTCAGAGGGCACCCCGGGAGTGCCGCCGGGGGGCTCTGCTGCCCGATAGTAGACCCGGGTGGCGGTGGCGCTCAGCCCCACCGCCTCCACCCAGACGGGGTAGGGCCCGCTGGACTCCTGCCGGACCGGGATCCGAACCTCGCCCACCGGGGCCTTCTGCAGAGGAAGCTCCAGCACCCGCTCCGCCGGCTGGCCCGGGAGCGCCCAGCGCAGCAGGACGCTGGAGGCGGTGGTCACCTGGAGGGAGTAGGTGGAGCGGGCCAGCAGACGGCTGCGGCCCGCCTCGGTCCACTCGGTCTGGCGGGGGCGGAGCCCCTGGTCGAGGGCGGGGAGGGTGAGGATCGGCTCGCTCCGGCTCCCGGGGTCGAGGCTGCCCCGACCGGCCAGCTCCCACCAGACCGTCACCTGGCCCGGCTCTGCCAGCACCTGGTAAACGGCGAGGCGGAGGCCCTGCTCCAGCTGGGCCACCTGGACCGGCTCCCGCTGGAAGGCGGCGGGCAGCGCCTGGCGGGCTTGCAGGCCAGGCCAGAACAGGGCCAGCGCCGCCACGGCTGCCACCGGGAGCGCCAGGGAGAGGGCGGTCAGGGACCGGCGGCGGAACCGGCCCCGCCGGTGCAGGTGCAGGGCGTGCTCCACCTGAAAGGGGTCCAGCTCCGGCAGCAGAGCGGGCGGGTCGAGGGGCTCCAGCCCCTGCCGCTCCCGCCACCGGGCGGCCAGCCGGAGCAGCGCCGCCTCGTTCGGGGCTCGCATGAACAGCTCTCCGGCGGCGTCCTCGTCCGGGATCAGCGCCAGCGCCAGCCGGTACCGCTCCAGAACCGCCTGTTCCTCCATCCTTCCACCCCCCTGGTCACTCACCAGTCACCAAAGAACCGGGCCACCCGCTGGAGCACCGCCGGATGGGACTTAACCGCATCGTGGTCCGCCCCGGGGAGCAGCATCGTCTCCACGTTGGGCCCGGCGGCTTTCGCCAGCCGGTGGAAGTGGGCCACGGGCACCACCTCATCCTCCGTCCCGTGGATCAGCAGGGTCGGGACCTGGACCTCCCGGATGCGGGCCTCGGGCCGGATCGTCTCGAAGCGGCAGCCGATGAAGGACTCGACATGCCGGCCGATCCGGCGCATCACCAGCTCGCCGGGCAGGCGCTGGGCGTTCAGCAGGTCGGCGGAGGCCTGCCACGGGTCGGCGAAGGCGGCCACCGCCACCACCCGCTCCGCCCCCGCCCCCTCGGCGGTGGCGACGATGCAGGCCGACCCCCCGAGGGAGTGGCCGAGCACCGCCACCCGGACCCCGCGGGAGCGGGCGTAGCGGATGGCGTGGTGCAGGTCGTCGCTGAACTGGCGGAGGGAGCAGTAGGGGGTCGGGTCGCTCTCGCCGTGGCCGCGGGCGTCGTAGAGCAGCACCTGGTTGCCGCCCTCCAGGAGCGGCTCCAGGAAGGGGCGCATCCGCAGGTACTGGCTTGTCCACCCGTGGGCCACCACCACCGCCCGGCCGCCGGCGCTGCCCGGCGGGGTCAGCCACCAGCCCCGGCAGCGGGCCTCCCCCACCGTGGGGAACTCCACCCGTTCCGCCTCCGCCTCCACCTCCACCGGGCCGCCGGGGTGCCGGACGGGGACCCGCAGCATCATGGCGGCCAGGCGGCGGGGGGCGGCCAGGCTCATCGCCAGGATGCCCGCCCGGTGCACAGGACTCAGGTACATCGCAGATCCCTCCTTGACGCCACCGGGCGGGGTCGCCCCCGCCCGGTTCGAACCCGCCCTAGAGGACGCCGCTGCGCGACTTCAGCTCCCGGGCCAGGTCCCGCGCCACGGTCCAGATGTCGCCGGCGCCCATGGTCAGGACGGTGTCGCCCGGCCTTACCGTCTCCAGCAGGAGCTTAAGAATCTCCGCCTTGTCACTCAGCAGCGTCACCTTCCGCCCGGTGTTCGCCTCGATCCGCTGGGCCAGCACCTCGGAGGTCACCCCCGGGATCGGCTGCTCCCCGGGGGGGCTGTAGATCCGGGTCAGGATCAGCTGGTCCGCATCGCCGAAGGCCTGAGCAAACTCATCCATCAGCCAGTGGGTGCGGGAGTAGCGCTGGGGCTGGAAGACCGCCACCACCCGCCTCCCGGCCCGCTCCCGCGCCGCCGCCAGGGTGGCCCGGATCTCGGTGGGGTGGTGGGCGTAGTCGTCGACCACCAGGACATCCTCCACCTCGGCCCAGACCTGGAACCGCCGCTTGGCGTTGCCGAAGGACTCCAGGGTCGCCCGCATCTGCTCGAACTCCAGGCCGGCATGCGCCCCCACCACGATCGCCCCCAGGGAGTTCAGGGCGTTGTGCCGTCCGGGCACCGGGAGCCGGACCTCGCCCAACAGCTGGCCGTCCCGGATGCAGTCGTAGGCGATCCCCCGCTCCCACGGGTGGATGTTCCGGGCCTGCCAGTGGGCATCGGTTGTGGTGCCGTAGAATAGGACCCGCGCCGCCCCCGGCCGGGCCTGCATCTCCCGGCCCATCGCCAGCAGGGTGGGGTCGTCGGCGCAGAGCACCGCCAGCCCGTCCGGCTTCACCTGGCCCAGGTACTGCCGGAAGCCCTCCTTGATCCTGGCGAAGGAGCCCTCCCAGAACTCCAGGTGCTCCGCCTCCACGTTGGTCACCACCGTGACGGCGGGGAAGTAGCGGAGGAAGGACCGGTCCGACTCGTCCGCCTCGGCCACCACCCAGGGGCCGCGCCCGGCCTTGCCGGTGCCGCCGATCGCCTCCATCTCGCCGCCCACCAGGACGGTGGGGTCCAGGCCGCCCCGCTCCAGCAGCAGCGCCACCATCGAGGTGGTGGTGGTCTTGCCGTGGGTCCCGGCGATGGCGATCCCCGACTGCCGGTTGATGAACTCCGCCAGCAGCTCCGAGCGGTGCATCACCCTCAGCCCCCTGGCCCGGGCCGCTGCCAGCTCGGGGTTGTCGTCGGGCACCTGGGTGGAATAGATCACCAGGTCTGCGCCCTCTATGAAGGAGGCATCATGGTTCCCGATATAGACCTCGGCCCCCGCCGCCGCCAGTCTGGCCGTTCGGTCGGAGGCGGCGACATCGGAACCCGAGACCTTTACACCGAGCGTCAGAAGGACCATGGCAAGACCGCTCATGCCATAGCCCCCGATCGCGATAAAGTGGACCTTCTGGGCCTTCAGCACCGGGCTTCCCCCTTGGTGGGACGACATTCTCCTACGGAGTAGAGTCTTGACGGAACCGGGCGGCCACAAACCGCCGGCCGGCGGTCAGATCTGCGCCAGTTCGCTCTTGTAGCGCTGTGAGTTGCGCCGGTAGTTCTCGGAGCCCCGACGGAGCATGGCGAGCTCCGCCTCGCCTACCTCCCGCACCACCTTGGCCGGGCGTCCCATGATCACCGAGCCCGGCGGGAACTCCTTGCCCTCGGTGATCAGCGATCCCGCCCCGATCAGGCAGTTCTCGCCGATGCGGGCGCCGTTCAGGATGGTGCTGCCCATCCCGACCAGGGTGTTGTCGCCGATGGTGCAGCCGTGAATGATACAGGAGTGGCCGATGGTGACCTCCCGACCGATGGTGGTGGGAAAGCCCTCGTCACAATGTATGACCGTTCCGTCCTGCACGTTGGTTCCACCGCCGATGGAGATGCTGTCCACATCCCCCCGGATGACGGCCCCGAACCAGACGGAGGCGTCCGGCCCGATGGAGACCCGTCCGATGATCGAGGCGGTCGGGGCGATGAAGACCCCCTCGGCCACCTCTGGTCTGCGTTCTCCCAGTGCGTAGAGCATCAATCCTTATCCCCTTACCGTGCGGCTGTGAATCGGCGGCCTTGCCAGGAACCTGTGGAAGAGCCAGGGGGCCAGCAGGGTGCCGGTCAGGGCCACCAGGGCGTACCGCAGCATGTCGGCCCAGTCGGCGTCGGGCAGGAGCGGCTTCAGCCCCTCCTTGGCGGCCAGCACCAGCGCCAGGCCCACCAGGAGTTTCACCACCTGAATGGCGGGGCTGCCGCGGCGCGGGTCGAAGCCGACGAACTGCTCCTCCAGGGTGGAGCCGGTCATCAGCCCGGCGTAGACGCCGGCCACCAGCCAGACGTTGGGAGCGATCCCGCGGTGGCTGACCAGCGCCGCCACCCCCAGGCCGGCCGCCGGGATCAGCGCGGCCCAGATCAGCCGCTGGGCCAGGCTCTGGTACTCGCCCGCCCAGAAGCTGCGGCTCCGCTCCAGCCCCAGGAGGACCAGCAGGCCCAGGGCCCAGCCGCCCAGCACGTCCAGGGGCCAGTGCAGCCCGGCGTAGAGGCGGGAGAAACCGATCAGGAAGACCAGGATCCCCGCCAGCCAGGTGAACCAGCGCCGCTGGATGTGCAACGCCAGTGCGCCCCAGAAGACCAGGGGGGTCTGGGAGTGGCCGGAGGGGAAGGCGGGGCCGGGGCCGCTCGCCGGGTAGAGCACCTTGACCTGGGACGGGTCGGGGCGGGCGGTGTTGAAGATCACCTTCAGCACCTCGTTGGACCAGAAGCCCAGGGCGAAGACGGCGAAGAGGTACCGTCCGAACCGCTTGTCGTAGAACCAGTAGACCAGGGGAAGGAAGGCGACGTAGACATACTCGTGGTGCAGGTCGGTGATCAGCCCCATGATCTGGTCCAGCAGCGGCGTGTGCAGCGACTGAATCGCCCGCAGGATTTCGATTCCGCTCACCATCCCCACTCCTTTAGCCTGTTCTGTCATTCTATGGCCCTGATCGGTGGAGCAAGCACTAGGGCTCGTCTGTCGAACCGGCGCGAATGATGCGAACAGGGACCCCGCCGGCGAAGACCCCGGGGGGCAGGTCCTTGTTGACCAGGCTCATGGCTGACACCTGAGCCCCATCCCCGATGGTGACACCGGGCAGAATGGTGGAGTTGGCGCCCACCAGCACATTGCGCCCGATGTGCACCGGCCCCACCAGCGCCTCCTTCACCCGGAAGTCATGGCAGAGGATCGTCGAGTTGTAGCCGATCACGCTGTTCTCCTCGATGGTGATCAGGTGCGGGTAGAAGATGTCGAAGACCACCGCCAGCCCGATGGAGACGTTCCGGCCGATCCGGGCGCCCGTCAGCCGGTAGAGAAAGCGCTTCAGCTCCAGCGAGGGCGAGTACTTCGCCAGGTAGATGCAGAGGAAGTTCCAGACGACCCTCAGCGGGTGGATATGCCTGTACCAGTACTGGAGCGGATTGAGCGGCCCATGGTCGGGCAGCCGGGTCAGCCTGCGGCTCAGATCGCCTCACCCCTCACGATCGGTCAGAGCAGTCCGAGTCCGGGAACGGCGTTCAAGTCCAGCCCGTGCCGGATGCCGGAGCGCCAGAGGTAGTAGCCGGCGGCCGCGATCATCGCGGCGTTGTCCGTGCAGAGCACCGGCGGCGGGTAACCCACGGCGATCCCGTGGGGTGAGAGGCGCTCCGCCATCGCCCGGCGCAGCTCCCCGTTGGCGGCCACCCCGCCGGCGAGGATCACCTGCCGGACCCCCTTCTCCTGGGCCGCCCGCAGGGTCTTGTCAGCCAGGACCGAGGTGACCGAGCGCTGGAAGGAGGCGGCCAGGTCGGCCCGCTGCTGGTCGCTCAGCGGCCCGGTCCGCTGGACGTACTGGAGCACCGCCGTCTTCAGGCCTGAGAAGGAGAAGTCGTAGAGCCCCTCGGTCTGGGCCCGGGGCAGGGCAACCGCCTCGGGGTTCCCCGCGGCCGCCAGCCGCTCCACCTGGGGTCCGCCGGGGTAGCCCAGCCCCACCGAGCGGGCGATCTTGTCGAAGGCCTCCCCGGCGGCGTCGTCCAGGGTGCGCCCCAGCAGCTCCAGCGACCCGTGCCCCTCCATGTAGAGCAGATCGGTATGCCCGCCGGAGACAATCAGGCAGATCAACGGAAACTCGGGCGGCTGCTCGGTCAGGAAGTTGGCGTAGATGTGCCCCTCCAGGTGGTTCACCCCGATCAAGGGCTTGTCCAGCGCATAGGCCAAGGCCTTGGCCGCCGAGAGCCCCACCAGCAGGGTCCCCACCAGCCCGGGGCCGTGGGTGACGGCGATGGCATCGATCTGGGCCAGGGAGACCCCCGCCCCCTCCAGCGCCTCCCGGATCGTCGGCAGGATCAGCTCCAGATGCTTGCGAGAGGCGATCTCCGGCACCACCCCGCCGTACTTTTTGTGCAGATCCACCTGACTGGCGATGATATTCGACAGAACTCGCCGCCCCCCTGCGACCACCGCCGCAGCGGTCTCATCGCAGGAGGATTCAATCCCCAGGACCAGACCTTCGGACAAAGACTCCACTCCCCTATGCCTTCAACCCGGCTGCGATCGCCGCCCGGGCCAGCTCGTCGCACCGGTTGTTATACGGGTTATCGGCGTGCCCCTTCACCTTGATCCACTCCACCTGGTGGGGCCTGGTCACCTCCAGCAGCTCCCGCCAGAGGTCCTGGTTCTCCACCGGCTCCTTCTTGCTGTTGATCCAGCCGTTCCGCTGCCAGTTGCCCAGCCAGTTCTGGCGGAAGGCGTTGACCAGGTAGGCGCTGTCGCTGTACAGCTTGACCCGGCAGGGGTACTTCAGCGCCCGCAGCGCCTCAATCGCCGCCTGGATCTCCATCCGGTTGTTGGTGGTGGACGGCTCGAAGCCCGAGAGCTCCTTCCGGTGCTCCCCGTGCATCAGGATCGCCCCCCAGCCGCCGGGGCCGGGATTGCCGGAACAGGCGCCATCGGTATAGATTGTGACCTCCCGCAGGGTGACCCCTCCTTATCGGTCTTAGTATACCGTCTGCTTCACGCCAGCGAAAGGCAAAAGAGAGACCCTGCCGGCAGGAAGCCGGCAGGGTCTGTGCCTATTTCCACCCGAGCTTATCCCGGGCGAGCGAGTGGGCGCCCATGGCGGACAGGGCGACAAAGAACCCGTTCAGGAAATCAAGGAAGAGGCCGTCGGCGGAGGGCAGGCCGACGGTTGCATAGCGATGGCCGGCCAGCACCAGCCAGGAGATCAGGAGGACTGGCTCACCTCCCCTCCCCAGCCTATGCGCAGGCGGGGCGAGGGGTGTCCATGCTAGGGGCGGCGCTCAACCAGCCGTTCCAGTACCCGGATGGCGGCCAGCACGGTGGCGGTCTCCTCCTCGGAAAGCTGCGCGATAAGCTCGGCCCGGCGGGCCGTCATCAAGCGGAGCAGCTCCTCCCCGGCGGGCGCCAGCGCCAGGCGAACCGTTCGCCAGTCCTCCGGGTCGCGGGTCCGCTCCTGCAGCCCCTTCTCCACCATCTTGCGCACCATGGTGCTGGCGGCCACCAAGGGGCTGGTGAACGGCTGGGTGCTGGGGGTGGTCATGGGGGCGCTCCCCGGCGTCCTCCGGGCGTTTCAGCTGGGCGTCCCGCCGTTCGGCACCGATCTCATCGGGGAGGATGGCTGCTGGCTCTCGGTGGTCGCCCTCAATCTCGGCGTCGCCCTGGTCTGGGCGATGGCAGTGGCCACCTCCCCCCTGGCCGACCGGATCCTCTCCATCTCCGGTTACAGCCTGATCGCCCTGGCCTGGATCCCTTTCCTGCGCCAGATCTGGAGGCCGTTGACCCAATGAACGTCAAGAGGAGCCCCAGACCGGACTGGGGCTCCTCTTCTGCTCAGGGTCTGCCGGAGGGAAGCTCCTCCTCGTCCGACAACGGGTCCTTCCACATGACGATGGCATCCTCGTTGGTGTCGGTGTAGTACCCCTTCCGGATAGCCCCCGGCGAGGTGACGAAGCCCAGCTTCCGGTAGAGCCCCTGGGCGGGGGTGTTGCTCACCCGCACCTCCAGGGTCATCCGCTTGGCGCCCCGCTGGTGGGCGCGGTGGATCAGCTCCCGCATCATCCGCTCCCCCAGCCCCCTCCCGCGGTAGAGCGGGTGGACGGCGACGTTGGTCACGTGGGCGTCCTCCCAGACCACATGCATCCCGGCGATGGCCGCCACCCTCTCCCCATCCCTGGCGATCAGGTAGATGGCATAGGTCTGCATCATCTCGGAGAGAAAGGCCTCCCGTGACCAGGGGGTCAGGTAGGAGAGCCGCTCCACCTCCATCACCCCATCCAGGTCGCCGGGGGTCATCGGGTGGATGGTGATGTTCTGGACTCCCATAGGGTCTCCGCCTCACTTTTCCGCAGATAGACAGGGGCCAGGGCCTCCGGATCGACCCCGCCGCCCCGCTTCAGCAGGTGGATGCCCACGGCGGCCACGGCCGAGGCCCGGGGCAGGAGGGAGGCCGCCGGCGCCACCCGCACCGCCTCGCCCAGCCCCAGCCGGTCGGCGTGCAGATAGGCGGCGTCCCCGCAGAGGGTGACGAACTGCCAGGAGTGCTGCAGCCCTGCCCGCAGCTCCCGGACCTCCCTGGCCAGCTCCTCGATTGGACGGTGGGAGGGCGGCATCAGTTCCACCCAGGTGGACGGATCCCGGTCGCCGGCGGCGTAGACGGCGGTGAAGACCTGGTCCCGCTTGGCGTCAAAGAGGGGGACGACCAGCCCCAGCTGCGCCCCGGTCCCGTAGGCGGTGGCTGCCAGGGTGGAGACGGGGACACAGCGCGTCCCCAGGGCGAAGGCCAGCCCCTTCGCCGTTGCCAGCCCGATGCGCAGGCCGGTGAAGGAGCCGGGCCCCACCCCCACGGCGATGGCATCCAGCTCGGTCTTGGGCATGCCCGACTCACGGATCGCCTGCTCGATCAGCGGCATCAGCCGGGTGGAATGGGCCCGGGGAACCTGCAGCGAGAGCTCCGCCAGCACGGCCTCGCCGTCGACGACCGCCACCGTGCAGGCCGAAGTTGCGGTATCAAGCGCCAAAACCCGCATGAGACAAGTCCTCCAAAAGGGCGGCGTGGCGAGGGGAACCGGAGAAGGCCAACACCCGCTCGTTCTCGCCGGCGCCGTATGTAAGATCGACCCGGAGTACATCGGGTGGCCAGAGCGGTTCGATCCGGTCGGCCCACTCCACCAGGTTGACCCCGCGGCCCCCGAAGAAGTAGTCCTCGTAGCCGAGCTCCTCCAGCTCCTCCAGGCTCCGCACCCGGTAGAGATCCCAGTGGAAGACGGGGAGCCGCCCCTCGTACTCCCAGAGCAGCGTGAAGGTGGGGCTGCCCCCGGTGCGGACCACCCCGAGCCCGGCCAGGATGCCCGTGGAGAGCGCCGTCTTCCCGGCGCCGAGATCCCCCACCAGGGCGACGAAGTCCCCCGGCTGCAGCCGCTCCCCCAACCAGACCCCGACCCGGCGGGTGACCGCCGGGTCCCGACTGAGAAGCCGAACCATGCTGTGGATTCCTCCAGCCACGGATTACATCGAGAATGGCCACGGATTACACGGTGACACGGACGGGGTGGTGCACTCCGCCGCGGCGGGTCAAGTCGAAACCTAGACCCCCATGATATTGTAGCCGTTGTCAGCGTACATGATCTCGCCGGTGATGCAGCGGGAGAGGTCCGAGGCCAGGAAGAGCCCCACGTCGCCCACCTCTTCGATGGTGACGTTCCGGCGCAGCGGCGCCCGCTCCTCCACGATATCCCGGAGCTTCGATACGCCCTGGACGGCGCTGGCCGCCAGGGTCTTGATCGGGCCGGCGGAGATGGCGTTGACCCGGATGTTGCTCTGGCCCAGCTCGTGGGCCAGATAGCGGACGTTGCACTCCAGGGCGGCCTTGGCCGGCGCCATGATATTGTACCGGTCCACCACCCGCTCCGCCGCCAGGTAGGTCAGGGTGAAGATGGAGCCGCCGCCCGCCGCCTCCATCAGCGGCTTGGCGCCCTTGGCGCAGGCGATCAGCGACCAGGCGGAGACCTCCTGGGCGATCCGCCAGCCCTCCCGGCTCACCTCGATGAAGTCCTTGCGGATGTCCTCGGTCCGGGCGAAGGCCAGGGAGTGGACCAGCACGTGCAGCTTGCCCCACCGGCGGTTCAGCTCCTCGAAGACCGCCTCGATCTCGCCCTCCACCGTCACGTCGCAGGGCAGGAGCGGCATCTCCTCATGGCCCTCCAGCGTCTCGACCAGCTCCACCACATTCTCCTTGAGCCGCTCGTTCACATAGGTGAAGGCCAGATCCGCCCCCTCCCGGTGCAGCGACTGCGCGATGCCCCAGGCGATGGAGCGCTTGTTAGCCACGCCCATGATCAGGCACTTCTTACCGGTCATCAATCCCACGGTTCGCCTCTCCCCTTTGGTGCGGACGAATTATTACCTGGTGTTAATAATAACGCTTCGTCAGGCGACGGGCAAACCCTGCTGCCAGTACCCCTTTTAGAGCCGCCTGAACTTGTTCTGCAGCGCCTTCAGCTGGTCTTCCAGCTTCGGCTCCGGCTTGGCCGGGGCGGGCTTGGGTCCCGAGGGGCCTGACCTGCCGCCCGGGGCCGGCTGCTGCGCCGGGCGGCCGGGCTGGGGCTGGGGCCGGGCCGGCTGCGGGCCGGGCTTCGGCTCCCGCCGCTCCTGGGCCGGGGGCTCGCCGAGCTTCATGGTCAGCCCGATCCGCTGCCGCTTCAGGTCGACCTCGATCACCCGTACCTTGACGATGTCGCCCACGGCGACCACCTCGGAGGGGTGCTTGACGAACTTGTGGGAGAGCTGGGAGACGTGGACTAACCCGTCCTCGTGGACGCCGATGTCCACAAAGGCGCCGAAGTCGACCACGTTGCGGACGGTGCCCATCAGCTCCATGCCGACCTTCAGGTCCTCCAGCTTCATCACTTCGGTGTGGAAGATCGGCTTGGGCAGCTCGTCCCGCGGGTCGCGGCCGGGCTTGCCCAGCGCCTCGATGATATCCCGCACCGTGGGCACGCCGGCGCCCAGCTCCGCCGCCACCCGCTCGGGGGCCAGCTCCTTCAGCGCGTCCCGCAGGCCGGCGGCCCCGTGGCCGATCAGCTGCTGCCGGGTGGCGCCCACCGCCTTCAGGATCGCCTCGGCCAGGGCGTAGGACTCGGGGTGGACCGCCGTGTTGTCCAGCGGCTCGGCCCCCTCGGCCACCCGCAGGAAGCCGGCGCACTGCTCGAAGGCCTTGGGCCCCAGGCCGGAGACCTTCAGCAGCTCCTTGCGGCTCTTGAACTTGCCATTCGCCTCCCGGTACTCCACGATCGCCCGGGCGACGGTCGACTTGATCCCCGCCACGTACTGGAGCAGGGAGGGCGAGGCGGTGTTCAGGTCGACGCCCACCGAGTTGACCACCGACTCCACCACGGCGCCCAGCTGCTCCGCCAGCCGCTTCTGGTCCACGTCGTGCTGGTAGAGGCCCACCCCGATCGACTTGGGGTCGATCTTGACCAGCTCGGCCAGCGGGTCCTGCACCCGCCGGGCGATGGAGACCGCCGAGCGCTGGGTCACGTCGAAGTCGGGGAACTCCTGCTGCGCCACCTTGGAGGCGGAGTAGACCGAGGCGCCCGCCTCGGAGACGATCAGGTAGGCGGTCTGGTGCTTGCAGCGGGGGATGATGGAGGCGACCACCTGCTCCGTCTCACGGGAGGCGGTGCCGTTGCCGATCGCCATCAGGTCGACCTTGTACTTGTCGACGAGGCGGATCAGCGTCTCCTCGCCCTGGGCCCGCTGCCGGTCGCCCAGGGTGACGTAGATCACGCCGGTCTCCAGCACCTTGCCGGTCTCGTCCACCACCGCCAGCTTGCAGCCGGTGCGGAAGCCGGGGTCGATGCCCATCACCGTCAGCCCCTTGATCGGCGGCTGGAGCAGCAGGTTCCGCAGGTTGACGGCGAAGAGAGAGATCGCCCGCTCCTCCGCCTTCTCGGTCAGGGCGCCCCGCACCTCGGTCTCGATGGAGGGGGCGATCAGCCGCTTGTAGGCGTCGGCGATCGCCTCCCGCAACTGGTTGGTCCAGATCGACCGGCCGTTGGTGATGTAGCGCCGCTCGATCTGGGCGATGATCTGCTCCTCGGGGGCGTCCAGCGCCACCTTCAGGCAGTCCAGCCGCTCGCCCCGGTTGAGGGCCAGGATCCGATGGGGAGGCAGGCTCCGCAGCGGCTCCTGGAAGTCGAAGTACATCTCGAACTCCTGCGCCTTCTCCGGGTCGCCCTTCTCGTTCTGGACCGACCGGATGACGCCCTGGGCGGCGGTGGTCTCCCGGACGAACTTGCGGATCGCCGCGTCGTCGGAGACGGTCTCGGCCACGATGTCCCGGGCGCCGGCCAGCGCCTCCTCGGGGGACTCGACGCCCTTCTCGGCGTCCACGTAGGCGGCGGCGATCTCCAGGGGGGAGCCGGTGGTCTCCGCCTGGGCCAGCATCTGCTGGGCCAGGGGCTCCAGCCCCCGCTCGCGGGCGATCATCGCCCGGGTCCGCCGCTTCGGGCGGTAGGGCCGGTAGAGGTCCTCCACCTCCTGGAGCTTCTCGGCGTTCTTGATCGCCTGCTCCAGCTCGGGGGTCAGCTTGCCCTGCTCGGCGATCACCCGGAGGACCTTCTCCTTCTCGGCCTCCAGGTTCCGCAGGTAGGCGAGCCGCTCCTGCAGGTCCCGGATCTGGGTCTCATCCATCTCCCCGGTGGCCTCCTTGCGGTACCGGGAGATGAAGGGAACGGTATTCCCCTCATCCAGCAGAGCCACGCAGTTCTGCACCTGGCCCAGCTTCAGCCCCAGCTCGCGCGCCAACCGTGCAAGGATCAGGTCCTGACTCATGGTTACACCTTCCCAATGGCTTCAGTAGCGATCAGCAGTCCAGCTATTCCCTCTCCGGCGACCCGAATCCTCCCGGACCGAAGACCTGACGGAGCCTACAGCTCCAGCTCCGGCGGGATCTCCACCCGGGCCATGTCCTGCCACATCACATCATCCCAGAGCATCACGGTGATCACCTGGGGGCTCTCGTCCCACTGGTAGACGAACCGCAGCTCCTCCCGCTCCAGCATGGCGGGGTAGGTGTCGGTGCCCATCCGCCTCAGTTCGGCCCAGACCTCCCGGGCCAGCGCCAGCCCGCTCTGTTGGGTGAACCTGGCCGATCCCCCGGCGAAGATAATGCCACCGGCCAGCTCTGCCAGGAACCGCTCCTCTGCCTGCATCGCCCGTCCCCCTTACGAACGCGGGTACCGGGAGAGGCTGACGCCGTCCCAGGTGTAGAGGAACGGGCTGACGGGGAAGCCCGCCTCCTTATGCTCCAGCTGGACCCGCTTCTGCACCAGCTCCAGGAGCTGCTCATCGCCGTCGCCCAGGGCGACCAGCCAGTGGCGGTGCGGCACGCCGATCACCAGGTTGCCCGGCACCACCTCAGCAAAGTCATCCAGCCACTTGGGCAGCAGGATCCGGGCGGCGTCGTAGCCATCCTTCAGGTTCCAGATGAACATGGGGCGGTCGCCGTCGGGGCTGTCCAGCTTGCTGACCCGCTTTCCCCTGGTAAGCCGGTCCAGGTTCTTCACCGCTGTCACGTGGACGGTGGAATGGCTGACGCCCCAGTCGCGCAGGTCCTGGACGCTTACATAGCGGACCTTCTCGTTGGGCTCCTCGATTCCGTAGATCACGAAGAGCCCCTCGGCGATCTGGCCGCTCAGCATCTGCCCCTGCCCCTTCTCCTGGATCTGGACCGGATCCATCAGCAGCGGGTAGAGCCGTGTTCGGATCTCAGCAAACTCCTGCTCCATCAACTTCATGCAGGTCC
Source organism: Bacillota bacterium (assembly GCA_049324875.1). GTDB lineage: Bacteria > Bacillota > Sulfobacillia > Symbiobacteriales > Symbiobacteriaceae > JAWLHU01. The sequence goes on along the minus strand of JBMONC010000121.1, from coordinate 13,489 downwards.
CTCCCCCGGGTCTACGCGAGCCACGGCACGCATACTTATGTTTAGACGACCATCCTCCTGGTCGATACTGCCACCGAGGTGAGTTCGCAGATGAAGGCCGGCGAGACCATTCACCTGTACGCGACCCTGGCAGATATGAAGGATGTGGACTACAAGAACGCCCTGGCGATCACCGCCCTGATCGACCTGCTGGTCGACAAGGGGCTGATCACCCGGGAGGAGATGGCCGCCCGGGCCCAGCGGCTGGATGCCGCAGGCGAGAAGAGTTTACCAATCGGTGGATAGAAGGTCAAGCAACAACCCCCGGCGCCGGAGGAATCCGGTCGGCCGGGGGTGTTCGCCTCCTACCAGCCCATGCGGGTCCGCAGGGCGGTGATGTGGGCCACGTGGTGCCGGCTGTGCCAGGCGTAGAGGGCGGTCGTCTGGTCCAGCCGCATCAGACCGGCCTCCGGATGGAGGAAGGTCCGCCCGAACTGCCCGGGGCTCATGGCCCGGAGCGTCCGGACCCAGCGGTCGTGCAGCGCCTCCAGCAGGGTGAGCGAGACCGCCACCGGGGCGCTCTTCGCCTCCGGAAGCTCAGCCCAGGCCGCCTCGTCGTACGGCTTGATGGTGGGCTGCTCCTCGGTCAGCGCCAGCTTGAACCGGATGTAGCTGTTCAGGTGGCTGTCCGCCACGTGGTGGACCACCTGGCGCACTGTCCAGCCCCCCTCCCGGTAGGGGGTGTCCAGCTGCTCCTCGCTCAGATCTTCCACCGCCGCCCGCAGCCTGGCGGGCAGCTGGGCAATCTCCTCCATGTACCCCTGCAGATCGGCCTCGGTGACCCGCTCGGGGCGGGAGAACCGGCCGATCGGATACCGCATGTCGCTCATGCCATCCCCTCCCCACCTCTGGATTCGGGGCCGTTCCGGCAAATCCTCCGGACAGGGAATCATTCGAGGTCTGCCGAAGAGAGCCCGGGAAGGCTGAAGGAGGTTGGTGCGGATGAAGGTCGTGGTCTGGACAGAAGCGAGCGCTCGATACTGCTCGATTTTGAAGGAACGTGACCTGCCGGCGGGAGCGGAGGTGATCGCCGCCACCAACGAGGCGGAGGCGATGGCCCATGCCGAGACGGTCGAGGTGCTGATCTGCTGGGGGGCGGAGTACCCGGCCCCCCTGCTGAGGGCGGCCCCCCGGCTCCGCCTCATCCAGGCGATGGGGGCCGGTGTGGAGGGGCTGCTGGGGGCGGGGGCGGCCGAGTCGCCCGTGCCGCTGGCCAACGCCCGGGGCGCCAACGCGCCGCCCATCGCCGAGCACGTGATCGCCCTGATCCTGGCCTTCGCCCGGCGGCTGCACGTGGCGGTGCGGAACCAGGCGAACCGCACCTGGGATGCCCGGGCCAGCCGGGGCACGGAGATCGCCGGGCAGACGCTGGGGATCATCGGGCTGGGCTCCATCGGGCTGGAGAGCGCCCGCCGGGCGAGGGCGCTGGGGATGCGGGTGGTCAGCCTGGAGCGGCCGGGGCGGGTGAAGCCGCCCGAGGTGGACCGGCTGGTGGCCGACCGGGTGGCGCTGGCTGCGGAGTCTGATTACCTGCTGGTGGCCGTGCCGCTCACCCCGGAGACCCGCCGGATCGTGGGCGAGGCCGAACTGGCCGCCATGAAGCCGACCGCCTGCCTGATCAACATCTCCCGCGGGCAGACGGTGGACGAGCCGGCGCTGATCCGGGCCCTTCAGGAGGGGCGGATCGCCGGGGCGGGGCTGGATGTGACCGAAGCGGAGCCGCTCCCAGCCGACTCCCCGCTCTGGGAGCTGCCCGGGGTGATCATCACCCCCCACGTGGCGGCCTCCAGCCCGCACACCATGGGCCGGGTGATGGACCTGGTGGCGGAGAACCTGCGCCGGCTGGCGGCAGGGCAGCCGCTGCTCAACCTGGTGGACAAGGAGAAGGGGTACTGAGCAGCGAGCATGAGGCGGGGGTCCCATCTTGTTGGGACCTCCGTCTCATTGTTGTAGGACCGCACACTCAATGTGCGCAATGTTGGGAGGGGTTACCGTCCCATTTGACCAAACTTCACCATGCCCCATTAGAGAAGTAAAAAGAAAGAGGTGTCCCGGATGCTGAAGCCGGTAGGGATCGATGTCGGTTATGGGTATGTCAAGGTTTTCGACGGAGAGGATTGGATCAGCTTCCCGAGCGTAGTCGGTCTGGCCCACGAGACGCTGGGCTTCGCCGGCCTAAGCAACGGAGCCCGCACCCGGACCATGTCGATCACGGTCGATGGACAGACCTACCATGTGGGCGAGCTGGCCATGCGCCAGTCGGCCTTCGCCTTCCGCTCCCTCTCCCAGTCCCGCCTGGAGGCCAACGAGTTCAAGATCCTCTTCCTGACCGGCCTCGGGCTGGTGACCGACCGGCCCGCGGTCTCGATGCACGTGGTCACCGGCCTGCCGCCCGGCCTCCTCTATCAGGAGAAGGCGGTGGCTCAGCTGCTGAAGGGGGACCACCGGGTCGTCCTCCGGCTCGGCAAGGAGATCGTGGAGCGCACCCTGACCGTCGAGAGCCTCCGCATCCTGCCGCAGCCCATGGGCACCTACCTGGGCGAGGCGCTGGACGCCCGCGGCCAGGTGAAGGACGAGGGCCTGGTCTACAGCCGGACGGCCCTGGTGGATATCGGCCACGGCACCACCGATCTGGCCATTGCCGAGGGCGGTGAGTATGTGCCGCACCTGAGCCGCACCCTGCCCGTCGGCCTCGCCACCGCCCAGGCCGAGGTGAGCGACCGGCTCCGCCGGGAGCTGGGGATCGTCCGGGAAGCCTACCAGTTGGACGATGCGATGGTGACCGGCAAGCTCAAGGTGGCCGGCCAGGTCCGGGATATCTCCGCCATCCGTGACCAGACCTACAAGAGCCTGGCGACCAAGATCCTGACGGAGGTCCACTCCTCCTGGGATGTGGGCGCCGTGGATACGATCCTCTTCACCGGGGGCGGCTCCAAGGCGCTGGAGCGCTTCCTGCTCTCCCAGTTCCCCAACGCCCGGCTGGTGGAGCCGGCCCAGACCGCCAACGTCCGGGGCTACTTCACCTGGGCGGCCCGGGCCACCGGAAATCTCCCGGCGGGGAGCAGCACCACCGCCGCATCCGCCCAGGGCATCCATGCCCGGTAGGGGTCATCTCCCGAGACCGGGATAGGGGGGGCCGGTCTCCGGCCCTCCCCTCCCACACCACCCGGCATGCGGGTCCGTACCGGAGCTTCACGATAGGCAGACCACTGCCCATCGCAGGATGGCGGCTCGGTCCTTCGCCCATGCCGGGCGCACCAGACAGGCCTGCCCCCGGTTGGGGCAGGCCTTCTTCAGTGGGATTGGGTGGCGATGTGGGAGCGGGCCTGGGCGATCGCCGTGGGCAGGTCGGAGCAGAGCGTCACCCCGCGCAGCACGCCCAGCATCTCCAGGGTGCCCCGGGGCCCCTCGCCCAGCCCGGCGATGAAGAAGCGGGCCCCCTGGGCATGCACCCGGGAGATGACCTTCCGCAGGGCGACCGCCCCGGTGGCATCCACCACCCCCATGCGGCTCAGGTCGGCCACCACGTTCCCGCAGCAGCCCTCCGCCCGCTCCTGGAGCAGCATCGCATCACCGAAGAAGAGGGGGCCGTCCACGGTCACCAGGTGCACCCCCGGCTCCACCTCCACTGCCGAGACTTGGGACTGGCAGAGCCGGATGGTGAACAGGATGGCGGAGAGGAGCACCCCCACGCCGATGGCCAGTGTGAGCGGGGCGGCAAAGGTCAGAATCGCCGTCACTACCATCACCGAGCCGTCGGCGATGTGCTGCCTCGGCAGCTCCCGGATCGACTGCCAGTCCACCATCCCCAGGGCGGTCATCATCAGGATCCCCGCCAGGGTGGCCATGGGCACCTTCTCGGCCAGGGGGCCGAGCGCCAGCGTCACCCCCAGGATCACCAGCCCGTGGATGACGCCGGAGAGCCGGGTCCGCCCGCCGGCCCGGGTGTTGACCACCGAGCGGACGATGGCGCCGTTGCCGATCAGTCCGTGGAAGAAGGGGGCCACCAGGTTCCCGATCCCCTGACCGATCAGCTCCTGGTCGAGGTGGTGGCGGGTGTTGGTCATATCCTCGATGATCAGAGCCGAGAGGAGCGACTCCATGGAGGCGATCATCGCCAGGGTCAGCCCGGCCACGGAGGCGGGCTGCAGGTCGCTGAGACTGAAGGTGGGCCAGTGGAAGGCCGGGAAGCCGTGGGGAATCGCCCCGATGGTGGCGGCGGCCTCCCAGGAGAGGTAGGGGTGGCTGGACCAGCCCAGCAGGTAGGCCGCCCCGGTGGTGACCACCAGGGCGACCAGCGAACCGGGGATCACCTTGTTGAGGTGTGGCCAGAGCCACATGATCACCAGGACCGCCAGACCGATCAGCGGGGCCCCGGCGAAGGTGGGGATCTGCCTCGCAAAGATGTAAGCCGCCATGCCGTTGGTAAACCCGGCGATGACGGGCTGCGGGATGAAGGTGATAAACCGCCCCAGCCGGGCCAGACCGAAGAGGATCTGGAAGAGCCCGGCGAAGAGGGTGGCGAGCGCCAGCTGTCCCCAGCCGCCTGCCGCGAAGGTGGTCATCACCACGGCCATGGTGGTCAGGGTGGGGCCGGTGATCTGGGTCGGAGTGCCGCCAAAGAGGGCGGCCAGGATGCCGGTGAAGATGGCACCGTAAAGGCCGGCGGCGGCCCCCACACGGGTGAGTGCGCCGACGGCCAGGGCGAGCGGCAACGCCACGACCGCAGCGGTTACCCCGCCGAACAGGTCTCCACGCAGGTCTTGCCAGGAAAATCGCACATGGGATCGCACAAGGCTCGGCAACATAGTGCGGTGGTCATCTCCAAGAGTTATCATACTCTTTTTCAAACAGATAGTGGCATTATACTCCTGGCCCGGAGAGGCGTCGATTGCCGTCCGATGCGATTCTGTGCAGCCGCAGGGCGTTACGGGTGGTGGGAGCAAGCCGGGAAAGACGCTCTGCAAATTGCTCTCGCTTTCGTCCCCTCATGCGGTCGATCTTTGCCATGGATAACACAAATAAATGCACGACATAAATAGTTGCCCCCCGGCCCGAGTGGGCCGGGGGGCTCGCTGCCAGGAGGGGTCTGTACCGCGGTTAGCGAAGGGTGCCGCCGTTCAGCTGGGACTCGGCCAGAGCGATCATCTTCTTCACCATGTAGCCGCCCACCGAGCCGTTCACCCGGCTGGGCAGGTCGCCCTTGTACTGCTGGCCGTAGTTGGGGATGCCCAACTCCGAAGCGGTCTCGAACTTCAGCTGCTCCAGAGCGTTGCGGGCCTGGGAGATCAGAATCTCGTTGTTGTTGTTGTTGGCCATTTTCATTTCACCTCCTTACGCTGATTATGGTGCCGCGGCGCTCACCGCGTTATGACGACCAGATGATGGGCCGGGCGCGCAAAATAAAGTCGGCGGCGCATCATCGCTGCGCCGCCGGTGGCTTTATACGCTGACTGGCATCGGTACAATTCGGTTCGCTTGATCAACCAGGACGACGGTGGGCTTGTGGTTGCGCAGCTCCGCCTCGTCCATCTGGGCGTAGGTGATGATGATCACCAGATCACCGGGCTGGGCAAGCCTGGCGGCCGCACCGTTCAGGCAGATGGTGCCCGAGCCGGCAGGTCCCGCGATCGTGTACGTCTCAAACCGGGCCCCATTGTTGATGTTGACCACGGCGACCTGCTCGTACTCCAGGATGTCGGCGGCCTTGAGCAGGTCGGCATCGATGGTGATGGAGCCGACGTAGTTCAGGTTGGCCTCGGTCACGGTCGCGCGGTGGATCTTGGACTTGAACATGGTCCGGAGCATGGGCGGCCCTCCCGTGTCGCTAAGGTCCAGGCCGCAGGCGCGGTCCCGGCCAAGTATCAGGGTACTCGGAAGCGGCCGAGGGGTCAAGAGGGGGCGTGCCCTAGCCCTGCATCACCCGCTCCAGAACAGCGTCGGCGATATTCGCCCCGCTGACCAGCACGACCACCCGGCCCAGGCCTTCGGCCCCGTAGCGGAGCAGCGCCGCTGTGCCGGCCGCCCCGGCGGGTTCGGCCACAATTCGCTCCGCCTGCAGCAGCAGCCGCATGGCCGCCCAGAGATCAGCATCCCCGATGGGGCGGAGTTCATCCACGTACTGCTGGGTCATAGCCAGGGTATGCTCGCCGGGCTTCCGGGCGCCCAGGCCGTCGGCGATGGTATCCACCCGCTCCAGCTCGACGATGCGGCCCGCGCGCACCGACCGGATCATCGAGTCGGCGCCCTCGGGCTGGACCCCCAGCACCCGGACACCGGGCTTCAGCAGCTTCAGACCGGCGGCGACCCCGCTGATCAGGCCGCCGCCGCCGATCCCCATCAGCACCGTGTCGAACTCGACCCCTGCCGCCGCGAGCTCCAGCCCGATGGTGGCCTGGCCGGCGATCACCGCCGGATCGTCATAGGCGTGGACCAGGGTCAGCCCCTCGGCCTGGCCGATGGCCAGGCAGCGCTCGAAGGCGGCCTGGTAGTCCCGGCCGTGGTGGACCACCCGGGCGCCCTCGGTGGCAATCAAGGCCACCTTCTGCGGATTGGCCCCCTCGGGGACCACCACGGTGGCGGGCCTCTGGTAGAGCCTTGCCGCCCGGGCCACCGCCAGGCCGTGGTTGCCGGCCGAGGCGGTGACCACGCCGCCGGCCATGCCGCCGTCCACCAGCGCCTGCAGCTTGTTCAGCGCTCCCCGGAGCTTGAAGGTCCGGATCGGCGTGAAGCAGTCCAGCTTCAGCCAGACCTCGGTGCCGAAGCGCTCCGAGAGCCGGGGCGCAAAGATCAGCGGCGTGGGCGGAAAGAAGCGGCGCACCACCGCCTCCGCCGTGCGGATCTGGTCCAGATTCAACCCACGAACACCCCTTCCACCGGCTGCAGGGTGAAAGCGATCCGCTTCTCCCCCACCACCCTGCCGGCCCAGTTCTTGATCGGTGCCGGGCGGTACTTGGCCAGGGCGGCCAGGTCCTCCTCGGTCAGCAGGTCCAGCTGGCGGAGGATCTCCACCGTCATCAGGTGGCGGGCGTCGGCGTTGCCGTCCTCCACCTTGACGGTGATCCCGATGCCGCCGACCGCACCGGCCCTCTGCAGCGCCGGGGAGGCGGCCACCGCATCCGGCAGGACGCCGATGGAGTAGACGCCCTCCGCCCCGGACTTGGCTACCAGCCGCCCGCCGGGCAGCCCCATCAGATCGGTGCAGATCCGCCCGCCCCCGGCCACCAGGTAGGGGTGGGCGATCATGGCGTCCCGGATCCGCCGGCCTGCCCCGGCGAACCCCTCCGGCATCCGGTCGGGGTCGGCCAGCCGGGCGAAGGCGAGGGACATGTGGGCCAGGTCCATCCCGAAGACCGGCACGCCACAGCCATCCACCCCCAGGGCGATCTGCTCCTTGGGCAGACCGCAGACCCGGGCAACGGCGCCGATCACCACCTGCTGCACGGCGGAGGAGGGACTGAGGTAGTCATCCAGCGGCAACCCCAGGTGCCGGCCGATCGCCAACATGCCGGTGTGCTTGCCGGAGCAGTTGGAGTGAACCGGCCGGGGTCGCTCGCCCCGCTCCTCCAGCTCCCTGGCGGTCGCCCGGTCGTAGGGGGCATGGGCGCCGCACTGCAGGTAGTCCGGCGAGAGGCCGGCCCGGCGGAGCGCATCGGCCACGGTCTCGGTGTGGACCGGCTCACCCTGGTGGGAGGCGCAGAAGATGGCCAGGTGCTCATCGGTGAAGCCGAAGGCATCGGCGGCGCCGCTGGTGATCACGGGCAGCGCCTGAACCGGCTTGGCGGAGGAGCGCCAGAAGGTCACCTTCCGTCCATCCCCCACCTGAAAGAGCACCCGTCCGGTGCTGTCCACCACGGCGGCATCGCCGCGAAAAAGCGACTCCACAAGCGGGCCACGGATCAGTTCCATCACGATGGCGGGCATGCTCACATCCTCCTGTCGGCCGGCTTGGACGCCTCCACGAAGGCGCGGAAGAGATCATCGAAATGGTAGGGGCGCCCCTGGAAGTTCTCCGGATGCCACTGGACGGAGAGGGCGAACCGGTGGCCCGGGTGCTCCATCCCCTCGATCACCCCGTCCGGGGCGACGGCGTTCACCACCCACCCCTCGGGCACCCGCTTGACCGACTGGTGGTGCCGGGAGTTGACCAGCCGCTGGTTGCCGAGGATCGCAGCCAGCCGGCTCCCCTCGGCGATGCTGACCGGGTGGGTGGGGTACCACTTGGGCCCGTCCTGCCGGTGCTTCATGGCGGTGGGAACCTGGGCCGGCAGGTCCTGCCAGAGACTCCCGCCAAAGGCGACCGCCAGCACCTGCTGGCCGCGGCAGATACCGAAGATGGCCATGTCGCGGGCGAGGGCCAGCCGTGCGTAAAGCAGCTCCGCTGCATCCCGCTCCGGGGAGATGTTGCCCGTCTTCGGGTGGGGCATCTCGCCGTAGAGCAGGGGGTCCAGATCCTCGCCGCCGGAGAGGAGCAGCCCGTCGATCCGGTCCAGCACCGCCGCGGCCTCCGCCTCGGTCTCGACGAAGGGGAGCAGCACCGGGATGCCTCCGGCACGCTGCACGGCCCGGTTGTAGTCGTTGGTGTTCCAGATCCAGTCGCGGTTTGGGAGTTCCTGAAGCATGTTGGCCGTGATCCCAATCAAGGGCCTCATGGATCGGTCGCCTCCTACAGTACCCTAAACATTTGCACCATAAACAAATTGGCTACGAAGAACCCGGGCACCTCTGCAGAGGGGGCGCCCGGGTCTGGCGCGTCTTTAGAACTCTCGCAAACCGAGGCTGATCATGATCGCTTCATCTACCTGCTTCATGATGTCGCCGCCCAGATGGGTCACCCGCTCACGCAGGCGTCGTTTATCGATGGTGCGGATCTGTTCCAGCAGGATCACCGAGTCCCGCTCCAGTCCGTAGGTCTCCCCGTTCAACTCTACGTGGATGGGAAGCTTCGCCTTTTCGATCTGGCTGGTGATCGCCGAGACGATAACCGTGGGGCTGTACTTGTTGCCCACGTCGTTCTGGAGGATGAGCACCGGCCTGACGCCCCCCTGCTCGGAGCCGATCACGGGGCTCAGGTCGGCATAGAAGACATCGCCCCGGCGGATGTTAGTCGGCCTGCTCATACGTCCGGGACCGCTCAGGGCGACTCGCCGATCTTCTCGAAGATCGGACCTTCCTCCGCAAGAGTCAGGTTGATGCCAGCCATCTCCCGATAGCCGCGCTTCATCTGCTCCCGCATCTCCCGTTTCTTCCTTTCTTCGACGTAAATACGCACGGCCTCACGGATCAGTACGCTGCGGTGGATCTGCTCCATGGCTGCTAACCCGTCTACCTGCTGCAGCAACGGTTCGGGGACCGTGACGACAATGCGCTTGGTGGCAGCCATGGAATCCCTCCTTCGGTAGACGGTCTCCCTACCTATTGTATACCTGGGGGGGAGGAATGGTCAAAAGCGATCGACCTCCCCCTACAGGATGCCATCTTTCCTTAACGCCCATCCGGCCGGCCGTGAAGATGGAACCGGGGGACCCGCTGGGAGATGGCACAGACGATCTCGTAGTTGATGGTGCCCACGGTCCGGGCCATCTCGGTGGCGCTGATCTCCTCCTTGCCCTGGCGCCCGATCAGGACCACCTCATCGCCCACCCGGGCGGTCAGCTCGTCGGGGACCCGCACCAGGGTCTGATCCATGCAGACCCGTCCCACAATGGGGCACCGCCGGCCCTGGATCAGCACGCTCCCACGGTTGGAGAGCAGCCGGAAGAGGCCGTCCGCATACCCTACCGGCAGGGAGGCGATCTGCTCCCGCCCCGCGCTGCGGTAAGTGCAGCCGTAAGAGATGGGCGTGCCCGGCTCCACCCACTTGACCATGGCGATCCGGCTCTTCCAGGAGAGGGCGGGGGTCAGCCTGGCCGGCCAGTCCACGCCGGGGGCGGGGGGCAGCCCATAAAGGGCGATGCCGGCCCGGACCAGGTCGTAATGGCCGTCGGGGTGGAGCATCAGCCCGGCGCTGTTGGCCGCATGGCGGATGGCAGGGGTGATACCGGCCTCCTCCAGGGCGGCCAGGAGGGCGTCAAAGCGCTCCACCTGCCGGGCGGTGAACTCCTGCTGCGGCTCGTCGGCGGCGGCGAAGTGGGTGAAGATCCCCTCCACCTCAATGTGGGGCAGCTCGGCCAGTTGGCGGATGAACGGCAAGGACTCGTGGGGCTGGACCCCCACCCGGCCCATGCCGGTGTCGACCTTCACGTGGACCTTGGCCTTTCGCATCATCGGGCGGGCCCACTGATTGAGCGCCCGGGCCAGATCCAGGTCGAAGCAGGCGACCCGCAGGTCGTACATCAGCACCGTGTCGGCCAGGCCGGGGGCGACGTACCCCAGGACCAGGATCGGTGCTGTGATGCCGTTCCGGCGGAGCTCAACCCCCTCCTCCACCAGGGCGACGCCCAGCCAGTCGGCGCCGGTCTCCAGGGCGGCCTTCGCCACCGAAACGGCCCCATGGCCGTACCCGTTCGCCTTGACCACGGCCATGAAGTGGCGGGCGCGGCTCAGCCGCTTCAGCTCCGCCACGTTGGCCCCGATGGCGCCCAGGTCGACCTCCGCCCAGGTAGGGCGCATGCGATCCAGCTGGTTCATGGGCGACCCCTCCCCCTCATGGTCCGCTCCTCCCCCACACTCCCTAGCTCCACATCGCCTCGATCACATCGGGCAGACCGGCCCGCAGGTCCCGCTGGACGGCGGGCAGCTCGGCGGCCAGGTCGCTGGCCAGGATGCCGTCGTGGCCGAACCGCTCCGCCAGCCGGTCGCCCGCAAGGCCGTGCATGTAGGCGCCGACCGTGGCCGCCTCAGGGGCGCCCAGCCCCTGGGCCAGCAGGCCGGCGATGATGCCGGTCAGCACGTCGCCGGAGCCGCCGGTGCCCAGGGCCCGGCTGCCGGTCGGGTTGATGAAGACCTGGCCGCCGGGCTCGGCGATCAGGGTGTAGGCGCCCTTCAGCAGGACGACCGCCTTGGTCACATCGGCGGCGCGGCGGACGGCGGCGAAGCGGTCGTTCTGGACATCTTCGACGGAGAGCCCCAGCAGGTGGGCCATCTCACCGGGGTGGGGCGTGATCACCAGCGGGACGGGGCACTGGGCCAGCAGCTCGGCCCGGCCGGCAAAGGCCTTGATGGCGTCGGCATCCAGCACCAGCGGGGCGGAGGCGGCGGCCACCACGGCGCGGGCGAACTGCTGGGTCTCGGGGTCGGTGCCGAGGCCCGGCCCGACCGCCAGGGCATCTGCCTTGGCGGCCCGCTGCAGGAAGGGCTCGGCCGCCTCGGCCGCGAAGCCGCCCTCCGCCGACTCGGGGATCGCCAGGGTCATGAACTCGGGGCGGATGGCGGCCACCACCGGCTGGGAGCGCTCGGGGGCGGCCACGGTGACCAGGCCTGCCCCCACCCGCAGGGCGGCCTCGCCGGCCAGAGCGGCGGCGCCGGTCATCCCCCGGGAGCCGGCGGCCACCAGCACCCGGCCGCGGGTCCCCTTATGGGCATCGCGGCTGTAGGAGGGCAGCCAGGAGCGGACCATCTCGGAGCGGGTCAGCTCCACCGAGATCTGCTCCGCCTCGATCGCCGCCTCGGCCAGGCCGATGTCGACCACGATCATCCGGCCGGCCAGGTCGGCGCCGGGGAACTGGAAGAGGCCCAGCTTGGGCAGGCCGAAGGTGACGGTGGCATCCGCCCGGACGGCGGGTCCCTCCACCCGGCCCGTGTCGGTGCCGATCCCGGAGGGCATGTCCACCGCCAGCACGGGCCGGTTGGCGGCGTTGATCAGCTTGATCGCCTCGGCGGCCTGGCCCCGGGCCGAGCCGACCACCCCGGTGCCCAGCACGGCGTCGATCACCAGGACGGCGTTCTGCAGCGCCTCGTGGGCCTGGGCGGGCATCAGGATCGGAACCCCCGCCATCCGGGCGGCATGGAGCGCCGTGGCCACGTCGCTGGGCAGGTCGTCGAAGGAGGCCCAGACCACCGCCGAGACGTGATAGCCCCAGTGGCGGAGCCAGCGGGCGGCCACCAGGCCGTCGCCGCCGTTGTTCCCCTTGCCGCAGACCACGACGATCGGCCCGTCGGGCCGCTCCTCCATCATCCGCCGAGCCACCGAGGCCACCTGCCGGCCGGCCAGCTCCATCACGACGGAAGAGGAGAGGCCGTACCGCTCAAAGACCCGATTCTCAATGGAGCGCATCTGCTCCCCGGAAACCACCTTCATCGTTCAGCCACCACCTGTGCGATTGCGTACTCCTTGCAGTGCGAGAGGGAGAGGTGCAGCCGGGCAATTCCCTGCTGGGCGGCGATCTCCGCCAGCCGGCCGGCCAGCCGGAGGGCGGGCCTGCCCAGGTCATCCCGGATGACCTCGATATCGGTCCATTTCACTTCGCGCAGGCCGAGGCCGAACGCCTTGAGCGCCGCCTCCTTGGCGGCATAGCGGGCCGCCAGCCGGCGGCAGCGATGCGAATCACTGGCCTCACAGTAGGCGATTTCGCCGGGGGTGAAGACCCGGCGCAGAAAGCGGTCCCCGTGGCGCCGGAGCGCCTGGTCGATCCGCTCCACCTCGATGATATCGACACCGGTGCCGGCGATCATGAGGCGCCTCCCTCCTTCAGGCGGGCCTGCTCCCGCTCCAGGTTCCAGAGGAAGGCGAGCACTTCGGCCACGGCGTTGTATAGCTCGGGGGGCACGTAGGCGCCGATCTCCAGCCGGACCAGGGCGTTGGCCAGCGGGTGGTCCTCCAGGACGGGGACCTCGTGCCGCTGGGCGATAGTGAGCAGCGCCTCCGCCAGCTCGCCCCGGCCGGCGGCAACGATCTTCGGGGCCACGTCGGTGGCCGGGTCGTAGCTGAGCGCAACGGCGGCCTTGGGGCCCCGCCTGGGCTTGCGCGAACTCTGTTCAGGCATGGCTGATCCTCCCTAGAGCCGCCGGTCGAGCCGGGGGCCGCTCCCGGCGGGCAGAGCCGGGCCGATGGACTCGCCGGGCCGGACCTGGCGGCAGCCCACCTGCACCTCGTCGAAGCCCGCTTCGGCCAGCCGCTGCTGCAGCTCGGTCAGCCCCCGCTCGACCCCCTGCCGGATCGATGCCAGCAGGACGGTGAAAAGGGCGGTGAGCGACGGGCCCGAGGCGTCCAGGGTCACCTGGATTTGCCCGAGGGCGGGCGTCTCCCACCAGAGCCGGACCTGGTGTGAGGCGCGACCGTCGCGGCGCTGCCCGGACTCCCCCTCCTGGATCTGCAGCTGGGCCCAGCCCTGCTTGCCGTTCTCCAGGGGGATGGGGATCCAGATCAGCGGGGGCTGACCGGCCTCGGTGCGGGCCTGGGCCAGCGGGGCCTGGGCGGCTGGCTGGGGAAGCTCGGCGGCCTGGGCCTGGGCTGGGGGTTGGGCCTGGGTCTGGGCTAGGGGTTGGGCCTGGGTCTGGGCTGGGGCTTGGA
>JBMONC010000120.1:0-2168 GCA_049324875.1 Bacillota bacterium | reverse complement strand
CTCTGGAACATCCCTGAAGTAGCGGCGCTGACCGCCGCCAGTGACATCGACCTGGCCGACCTGGGGCGGCAGCGGGTGGCGCTCTTCCTGATCATCCCGGACTCCAAGGCCACCTACGCCCCGATCCTCGCCCTCTTCTGGCAGCAGACCTTCCAGGTGCTCTACGAGCTGGCCGACCGGCATGGCGGCTCCTTGCCGGTCCCGGTGCGGTGCGTGATGGACGAGATCGCCAACTGCGGCTACATCCCCGACTACGCCCAGAAGAAGTCGACCATGCGCAGCCGGCGCATCAGCACCGAGGAGATCTGGCAGAGCCTGGGCCAGCTGAAGAACCGCTACCCCCAGACCTGGACCGAGCTGCTGGCCAACGCCGACCACCTGCTGCTGCTGGGCGCCAACGACCTGGACACGGCGCAGTACTTCAGCCAGCTCAGCGGCAACACCACCATCCGGGTGATCGGCCAGGGCAACACCCAGGGCTCCTCCGGCGGCTCCAGCAGCCTGAGCCACACCTACCTGGGCCGGCCGCTGCTGACGCCCGACGAGTGCCGGCGCCTTCCCCTGAACGAAGCGCTTCTGTTCCCCAAGGGCGGCTACCCCGCCCGGGTGCAGAAGGTGGATTACACGAGCCTGCCCCTTGCCGGGGCGATCAAGGAGGTGGATCACCGCACCTACGAGCCCCCGTCCCGGTCACCACTCCAGGTGACCCAGGTCGAGGCGCTGCTGGCCGCCACCATGCCCGCCCAGTCCGAGAGCCCCATACAAGAAGAGGCGGGCACCGAGGCGGCCCCGGACCCGAGCTCCTTCGCCGACGATGAGTCCGATCAACAAACAGATCCCTGAATCAAGAGGAGGAAAACAAAGAGATGCTTCGACGGATTTGGACCCGTGTGCTCCATGTGTCCCTTCTGGTCTTCACCATGGCCCTGATCACCGCCCCGGCCCTGGCCGCTGAGCCGACCCTGGACGATGCGATCGAGACCGGCTTCGGCAAGCTGGTCAAGTACGGCCGGTGGGCCGCCGCCCTGCTCCTGGCTGTCGTCTTCTGCCTGGCCTGGGCGGAGCGGGGGCAGAACCCCGACAACCCCCACGAGGTGAACAAGGGGACCAAGAAGATGATCTGGTCGGGCGCCGGCTTTGTGGCCGTCATCGGCTACAAGGTGATCCTGAGCGGCCTGGTCAGCTGGTTCGGGCTCGACCCTGCGGCGATCCCGTCCTTCCTCTGGCAGTAGACGCGGCAGGCCCCCCGGGCCCGCCCCGGGGGGCCACCCCCACCTGGAGGTGATCGAATCTGACGAGCACCGAAGAGATTGTCCAGGACTACCTCCTGGTCCGGGCCGTCGCCATCGCCCTGGCCGCCATGGCCTTCCTGGTGGCCGTCGCCCGGATGAGCAGCACCGAGTTGCCCCACGAGCGGAGCCGGGCCCAGGACCTGCTGGTCAAGTCGGCCATCGCCTTCGTCGTCCTGGTGGGCGACAGGATGATCGCCCAGGGGCTGGTCGCCTGGTTCGGCTACCCGACCACCTACCTTCCGGTCTTCTGGCAGTGAGGGGGTTGGGCATGAAACCAAGGATCTGGCTGATTCTGCTCGGTCTGCTGACCCTGTCCGTTGTGCTCCCGGCCCCGGCCTCGGCCGATGTGGGCAGCACCATCGTGGCCCGATTCTGGGACTCCCTGCAGAAGACGATCCAGAACCGGATGGAGACCCAGGCGCCGCACGTGGCCCACCTGCTGCAGGAGGCGGAGACCATCTTCCTGGGGTCGACCGAGGACATCACCACCTTCAGCGCGGTGCGGGACGTCTTCGGGGGGATGCGGATCGCCGGGATGCTGCTCCTGGCCCTCTGCACGGTGATCTCCCTCGGGGAGGTGACCGAGGCCGGGATGCTCGGGCACTCCACCAACCTGGCCGACTGGTTCAAGCGCTTTGCCGTGGCCACCTTCATGACCCTGGGCTCCATCCACTTCTACGGCCTCTGGATCCGGATCTTCAATGCCCTCCTGGCCGGCCTGCGGGCCTACCTGGACACCCACTGGGGCGGCCCGACCAGCTCCGGCCAGGTCTGGATGCTCCTGACCGCCTCGTTTGGCGATCCCAACTCCCTGCTGCTGCTCTTCTTCTGCCTGGCGGTCTTCGGCGTGCTCCTGGTCCTCTGGCTGCTGGTCGG
>JBMONC010000119.1:10689-29859 GCA_049324875.1 Bacillota bacterium | reverse complement strand
GTGCTTCTTCGGCAATGAAAACAGCTCCCTTCGCTCTTCATGCTACGTGATGGCGACGGGAGCCCGCAAACTCAATTGTTGACATAAAAACCGCTTGCAGCTGTCTGTCGGACAGTGGAGCAGAACATTCGGTCCGTTGTCATCCTAACGCCAGAGTACATTGAAGAGCATTTTGGACGATTCGGGAAGCCAACGGTGAAGCATCAGCTGATTGTTGCCGACCGCACAAGATCAGAGATCTTACAAAGTAACCCACCTTTGTTGTTCTACCCGGATACTCCTGCCCTGAAAAAGTGGGTTTCCTATGAATATGTTCGGCCTCTGGGTTCTATCCACACCGATCCTGTCCCTGGCCAGTTACTTTCTATAGAAGTACTCAGGGACATCCTCCTTCCCAATCTCCTGGGTCGTACCATTCAGAAGGGGGCAACTAAGAATCGGGGACAGGCGTTAGAAGCAATGGTGAAGCATTACTTGGGATACCAGGAGTCCTCCCAAGATCTACTATCGGGTGGTTACCCCGATATTCGGCATCAAGTATTAGAGGTGAAAGTCCAAGATTCGCCAACGGTTGATCTTGGTCTGTACTCTCCCCAGAACGTCGAACAGATACCTGATTGCCCCGGTATAACGACAGCCGATGTCCGATATTTGATTGCCCTAACTGATGGAGATTCTGGTGTGATTGAGGGGATTGTCCTGTGTCCGGGTAGTCGGTTAGGAGACAAGTTTGCTTATGTAAGCGCCACGAGTGTAAAATATCAGCGATCCATTCCAATGAGTTTCTTTGACCACTTCGACGGACAGTCGGTTGCTAATCCTTAGAGTGCAGCATGACGATACCCCGGACTGGCGGTTGCCAGTCCGGGGTATCGTCCTACTGTCTAGCCATGGCCCTCTCCTGGTATGAGACCGAACGCCTGCTCTACAGCTGCATCAATGAGGGCTTCCAGGGCACGGCGCTCATCAGGGGTGGAAGTACTGCGGACCAACTGCTTGACCAGTGAGATCACCCTGCGAGAGCTTGGGCTATCTGAAGGCGGAATTGGATACTTCTCAACGTACTGAGTTAGGTACCTTCTCCGGCCGGCATAGAGCTTGTTGTTAAACGCAAGGTCATGGTATCTGGTCATGACTTTGGAATTGGCGACTCCCTGAACTAGAAACAACAGGTCAAGGTCGTCTTCTCGATCCACAGCTATCCAGTAGCAATTCCCATCGACCATGCATCCACGGTCATCGAAGAAGAAACGAGGTTCAGCACTGATATCTGGGAACACAACCTTCGGTTTAGCCCAAGCGGATGGGTCCTGAGGAACCCATATCTCAAACCACTTACGTTTCGCTTGGAGGACGTACTTCCGCCCTTCTAGGCGAGGTCGATGAGACTCCAGATAGGCGGCGGCACGCGGGTATTGAGCGAGGTCGATTGCTTGGCGTTTACCATCACGAATCTCGTGCGTGTATAGGATCATTTTGGCGGAGGAGGGCTGGTCCAATGGAAGCCAACGGGCAGCATCGTCTTGGGACAGGAGGCGGTGGAGAAGCGTGGGCTCGGGCCGTACCTCATCTCTTAATGTGTTCCAATCGGTCTTGATGAAGACTTCGTCGGCTGTCGTCTTGATGCCTACTCTCACCTTAAAGAGCTCACCCAAGCGGGCCTGTGAGCCCTGCTCAACTCGCTGCATCCAGGCTCTCTCTTCTTTGGTAACCATGCTCCAGGGGTCGTCCACTCGATCTGGAAGCTGAAGGGTTCCCACCGTGGCTTCGAACTGTCGCTCTCCCACTCGAAAGACTCCACTTTCAGAGCCCCTGAGAATCTCATAGATATCCCCGACACTGGTCACTGTGTCGTTTTTGTTAGCGGTTGCTGTTTCATATACCTTTAGGAACCGGGCCGGGCGCCCCTCCCGCTTATTGTTCGCTCCGCGCTTCCTCCCAACGAAAATGGCCGGGAGCACTGCTGCCTCAAAGAGCTTGGTATCACCCAGGTCACAGATATCGACTATCTCATATTCAGTTGCCAGAAAGGAACGAACATCGGCCCCACTCTTTGTTGAAAGGAACCGGTTTGAAGTGATGACTCCTAGGATCCCCCCTGGCTTTAACCGATGGGTAACCGCGACCAGGAATGCGTAGTACAGGTCCACTCGTCCGCTTAGGTCGAAAGCCTCGGCCAGTTCCTGAGCCCTTGTGGCTCCGAGGACTTGAGTGCGAACGTAAGGCGGATTTGCAATGATCAAATCAAATGGTTCCTGAAGGCTTCTTGAGACATTCAATGCATCGAGGGTCAACTGTCCTCCGACCATTGGGCTGCCAGAGAGGAAGTCGGCATGCTCCAAAACCACTTGAGCTAAGTTCTGTTCTTCAAGCCGTGTCCGGGCTATCGCCAGTGATGACAGGTCTGTGTCAACCCCTACAAGGACAACTCTCTGAAGGTCCCATTTTCTCTCAGAGAGCGCCATCGCCAAGGCTAGTAGTAGCTCGCCGTCACCACACGCCGGATCAAGAACTCGAAGTTCCTTATTCTCAGCTATCATTGCCGATGCCGAGAGAATTCTGTCCGAGACAAACTGGGCCAATTCAGGCGGTGTGAAGTGCGATCCGGTGGACTTTCGATCTGCCAAGGATTTGGACTCACGTCTCCGTCTTGCCATGTCCGTTTCGGTCACTCCTGCGTGTGCTACGTCACTCCTTAGTATAACACCTTCGGAGGCCTTGCGGGGAAGACAGAACAAAGGGAGACTACGCTTGCATAATAGCATGGTTAGCCGACTTCCAGTTCGAGATGGCTAAGACGTGAGCACCTTGAGAATGCACGTTGACGAGGTCATCGTGAGCCACACCAACGAGAATGAGTTCAACAGCTTTGTCAGCAACAAGAAGAATGAGGCGCTCAAGGACCGGATGATCCTGGTGAGGGTCCCCTACAACCTGCGGGTAAACGATGAGGTGCGGATCTACGAAAAGCTGATCAGCGACTCGGGCCTCAAGGGGGTGCACATCGCCCCGCACACCCTCCGGATCGCCTCGCTCTTCGCTATCCTGACCCGGCTGGAGCCCTCCAAGAAGGCTGGCCTTAGCCTGATGAAGAAGCTGAAGCTCTACAACGGGGAGACGTCGTACATAGCGGTTTGACCCGATGTCCAGGAACAGGTAGGGTTGAGTCTTGTTGGCAAACAGGTTGGATACCCAGCAGCCCGTTTAGCGGTTGCTGGGTGTCCCCATGATGGCATATGTCGCGTGGCGAAACCCTACAGCTAAGCGACACTCTCTTATGGACTCTTGGTTTCGAGATCCCATATCAGCACGCAGTCGAATGTGCCAGTATTTACATTTTGGGCAAACACTAACCCTAGCGTTCCCGAGTGTACACGAACCCAGAATCGCTCACTACCCGGCGTTCCTATTGCCTCTCGTTCACACTTGCGACAGGTGTAGATGTGCCGGACATGCTTGACCACCTTGACCTCGGCCGGGATGACCTTGAGTTCCTGATGCACCTCAGTGCTCTTGGTGTGTAGCAGACCAGTGCAGCACGGACAGACCTGCTCCTCCGCAGGTAGGTGGTACTCGATTACCTCCACGGGAAGGGCCTGCAGTTTGGCCTCACGCTGCCCAGGCTCCTTCCGGCGCTGGTATGTGATGGTCTCTACGGCCGGTTCTTCCCGCTTCGGATCGGACTGCATCGCGGCCTCGTTGACCAGCAGGTCGGTGAACTGAAACTACTCCACCGGCGTCCCTTCGATGGACAACCCGTACTGCTTATGCTTGCCGAACCGAGTCTGTTCCTCGAACCACTCAACCCGGGCCGCTAGCTGATCAACCTGCATCTGCAACTGCGCATTCCGCTGCTACAGGGACAAACCGTCGAGTAGCCACCGTTGCTCGCGTTGGGTTGCCGGGCGCGGCGCTGTACAGTCATCCGGCCACCGAAACTGGCCACGCTCCAGGCGGCGGTATTGAAGCCAAAAGCCATTTTGCTCCCAGTGTAAGATCTTCAGCTTATTCCGTTTCCGGTTGCAGAATAAGACGAACCGGGCAGGCGTAAAGGGTCCAGGTTGAACCCCTCCTTGACCAGCACTACAAGACCGTCGATGGACTTGTGTCATATCCGTGGCGCCACATGCCAGGTAGACTTACCACAAGGTCTTCAGCGTCCTGACGACTTCGGCGAGAACGGCCGGCTCGAACCCAGCTCGCACTTTGACAGGGACTGCGCCGATTGTGACCACAAGGGGCAGACCGTGGCCACCCGTGATCTTCTCCAAAGACATAGCGACCCACCTGGGCTCTCTTGCCGCTGGCGTCGGGGGGCGGCCTTGATCAGCTTGGCCATCCAGTAGTCGGCAATCCAGGACTTCCAGAGTTCAGGGCGCCCGTCATGCGCCATGAGAAAACCCTCCCCAAGCCGTGCTTAGAGAGGATTGTCTCAGAAGATGCCGCCTCTTCACAGGTGGGTCGGATTTGACGTTTACCTTCTAACAGTCCCGTTGGGTAAAGTTCCAGCCCGCCGCAGGCAGGGTGAGGAGCAGGTAACCAGCCACCACACTGAAGAATCCGGCCTGCGATGTCCAGGACCCAGCAAGCAACCGCAGCAACTCATTGGTTTGCAGTTCCTGGATCGAGAGGTAGGACCAGGGGGTTCGAGTCAGCATCAAACTAAACAACCAGACCCCCAGCACGGTAGCGGCTGCTGAAATGGTTGAGCGACTGTGCACGGAGACCAACACAGCGATCCCCATCAGCGCCAGCAGGGTGAACGATCCGTAGCCGTAGTACCGTAGGGTGTAAAGGAGCGTCGTCTCCCACCCGGCGGGGGCAGTCATGCCGAACAGCGCCACGGTTGGTTGGTAGGGCAGGAGGAGGAAGCCCAGCGGATAGGAGACGATCAAGATGGCTGCGAGGAATACGTAGAGGAAGCTGACTAGCGCAAGTAGCTTGGCGACAAAGATCTGATGGCGCTCAAAGGGTCTGAGCAAGACCGTGCGCAGAGCGCCCGACTCCACCTCTCCCGTAAAGACATCGACCGCCACCAGTGGGATGAGAAAGCTCAGGGTCAGGAAGAGGTGCACGTTGAAGTTCATGTACGGGAAGCTCAACGCGGAGACATAGAACCGGCTGGCTGGCTCCAGGGTCTGGTTGTTCCACTGGTAGAAAAGCGCTGTCACGATCGAGATACACGGGACCATAACCAGCAGGACTCGAGTGCGTGGCTTGGTCCAGATCCGTTCCCACTCGCTCAATACAAGGTCAACCATGTTATGCCCCCTCCCGCTGGATGATCTTGAGAAACGCTTCTTCTAGCGAGGCATAGCGCCGCAGGAGCTCGATCCGAGTCTGGTCAGCCACCAACTGCCCGCGATCGATGAATACGAAGCGGTCACAGACCTGCTCCACCTCGGATAGCTGGTGACTTGAGATTAAAAAGGTAATGCCTTGCTCCTCACGGAGCCGCTGGATCAGCAGGCGCAGTTCTCGAACGCCAAAGGGATCAAGGCCGTTTGTGGGCTCATCCAGAATTATTAGGTTCGGCTCCCCAAGAAGAGCCATCCCGATCCCCAGCCGTTGCTTCATCCCCAGCGAGTAACCGGAGACCCGATCTGCCGCCCGATCAGTGAGGCCAATGACCTCCAGGATCGCATCCACATGATCCTGCCGCCGCTCTGGGGAGATGTTCGGATGCAGGCGGGACAGGTTCACCAGGTTCTGCCGCCCGGTCATATGCAGGAAGAGTCCTGGGGTCTCCACGATCGCCCCAACCCGTAGCAGCGCCCGCCGACGATCACGAGTCACACTGTGCCCATTGAGCAAGGCATCCCCCGCTGTTGGCCTGGCAAGCCCCATCACCATGCGGAGGGTGGTGGTTTTACCCGCTCCATTCGGTCCCAGGAAACCGCACACATCGCCGGGGCGCAGGTCCAGCGAGAACTCCTGCACCAGAGGTCGTCCCTCTATCTGTTTGCACAGACCCCGCGCACTCAAGACACTCCCCTGGTGTACTGGTACACCACTCACAGTTGTCTCCTCCGATCAAATTTTCAAGGGAGTCAGACACACTGACACCCTTTATTTCAGTTTTTCTTTCATGTAGAAACCACCTGCTTCCCCTGGAAGGTTTTTCGCTGCCGGAGAACTGGCAGCTTGGCAGGCCTCTGCTAGAAGTCTCGCCCTGCAAAGCTCCAACCCGCCGCAGGCAGTGTGAGGAGCAGGTAACCAGCCACCACACTGAAGAATCCGGCCTGCGATGTCCAGGACCCAGCAAGCAACCGCAGCAACTCATTGGTTTGCAGTTCCTGGATCGAGAGGTAGGACCAGGGGGTTCGAGTCAGCATCAAACTAAACAACCAGACCCCCAGCACGGTAGCGGCTGCTGAAATGGTTGAGCGACTGTGCACGGAGACCAACACAGCGATCCCCATCAGCGCCAGCAGGGTGAACGATCCGTAGCCGTAGTACCGTAGGGTGTAAAGGAGCGTCGTCTCCCACCCGGCGGGGGCAGTCATGCCGAACAGCGCCACGGTTGGTTGGTAGGGCAGGAGGAGGAAGCCCAGCGGATAGGAGACGATCAAGATGGCTGCGAGGAATACGTAGAGGAAGCTGACTAGCGCAAGTAGCTTGGCGACAAAGATCTGATGGCGCTCAAAGGGTCTGAGCAAGACCGTGCGCAGAGCGCCCGACTCCACCTCTCCCGTAAAGACATCGACCGCCACCAGTGGGATGAGAAAGCTCAGGGTCAGGAAGAGGTGCACGTTGAAGTTCATGTACGGGAAGCTCAACGCGGAGACATAGAACCGGCTGGCTGGCTCCAGGGTCTGGTTGTTCCACTGGTAGAAAAGCGCTGTCACGATCGAGATACACGGGACCATAACCAGCAGGACTCGAGTGCGTGGCTTGGTCCAGATCCGTTCCCACTCGCTCAGCATCAGGTCCCTCATTGTGCGTTGTCCTCCTGTCTGACCGGTCGAATCTAACGAGGCGTCAACGGCCAAGGGCTGATTACGAGAGCAGAAAGGCTGAATCCCACAAGGGGCCTGTTGCGCCCGTGGAAAGGAGCACCAGCGCAACGCCGGCTGCCCCGTCCAACAGGCCTGGTTTGTCCACTGCCCGCATCTGCCCATTGGCCGGCTCTAGATCCGGAAAACCAAACCGGGCGGTAGGAGCATGACCCTGCAACAGCATTTGGGTCAGTCGGTCCACATGGACTGTCAGTCGCGGGTCGCCCGAATCCTGGAACATTCGTCGGGTAATTTGGAGTAGCCCGGCCTTGCCGTGGCAGAAGGTAGGGCTATCGATATTCCATGTTTCGACGGGGCGGTGCAGGCAGTCGACCAGGGAGTCAACTGCCGCCCCGCAGAGTCGCTCCTCACCAAGGGCCTTTCCTCCCAGCCAGAGGGACCGAGCGGCCCCTGGTGTTCCATAGCACCAGGCGGCCCGGTGGTGTTCTTCAGCGGTGCTGGTCTGCCGGTCTGGGTTGATCTGCTCAGCCCAACTGACGCGCCCGGGCCAGTAGCCTCCCATGGAATCCCGTAGCTGAACTTGTAACAGCCAGGAAGCCACCCGTTCCATTGCCTCTCTTTGGCCGTCCACCGCTACGCCATGGAGCGCAGCGAGACTAAGGAGCGCCAGCGGGCCGGCGATCCCGTGCGACATGCCTACGTTGAAGTTGCCCTGCGGGTACTGCAACCGGTCCGATTCCAGGTATTGACGCTCTACGGGTACATACCATCCGGGAACCGAATGGCCGTTGATCGTCACTGGTTGGGTTAGGGCAACCAGGTAGTTGAGAGTGTCCAACAGCATTGCTCGCATTGCAGGGATATCGCTGCGGAAGAGCAGGTATCGTCCGATGCCGGACAGCCCCTCAATGACGTCATAGGCCTGCATAGTGGCTCCCACATTCTCCTGAGTTTGGGCAAGGAGTCTGGCAAAGTATGCGGGCCACATTGCGACAAGAAACTCCTCCAGGCGCTGCAGAAGCGTTTTGTAGCGCAGACCTCCTCGAGATGCTGTCAAGACCGCCAGTGCGACACCGGTCACACCACTAAAGAGGGAGAGGTTGTGAACCCCCATTCCCTCCAGGGGCTCCTGCATGGCCTGAAAGTAGTTGAAGGCATGGATGTCCCACCCTTCGTCGGGGAACTGCCTATCCAGTTCGCTAAACATGAGGGCGATTCCAGGGTACCCATGGGAGAGGCTAAGGTCGTTCCAGGGGACGATCGACACCCCCTCAAGGAGAATGGAGTTGCGGGGATCCATGCCATACTTCCGTGCCTCTGTCGGTTCAGTTAACTCACGCGCAATACGCTTGGCCATGGTGACCGCGTGCTGCTGTAACATCTGTACCTCCGGGGCCTCGAAGCTTCGCCCGCCCATCGGCGCATCCCCCCTATTGTCACTTCTTGTCACCATCTACAAAGGCGGAGGCTTGCCGCCGGTAATACCGTGCATAGACTCCGTCACTGGCCATCAGCGACGCATGGTTCCCACTCTCGACAAGCCGACCTTCATCAAGCACCAGAATGCGACTGGCAAAGCGCAGGGACGAGTATCGATGCGAGATAAAGATCCCCATCCGGTCTGTGGTAAGCTGTTGGAAGCGATCGAAGACCTCCCCTTCGGCCAATGGGTCCAGGGCTGCCGAAGGCTCATCCAACACGAACAGGTCGGCCTCTCGCAGAAATGCCCGTGAAATCGCGATCTTCTGCCATTGGCCACCGGATAGTTGAACGCCCCCCTCAAACCAACGGCCAAGTTGGGTCGACAACCCTTCTGGGAGGGATGCAACGATTGGATCGGCCCCTGCTCGACGCGCCGCCTCGGTCAGGGCCGCGTCATCGGACAGGCGTCGGAGGTCGCCAAACCCAACATTCTCCCGCGCCGGCAGTTCATAGCGGGTGAAGTCCTGCAGCACAACCGCCATCCGAAGTCGCAGCGCTTCCTGGTCATACTGCTGAATGGGACGGCCGTTGATCAGAACACAGCCCGCGGTCGGTTCGTACAGGCCGCTGAGAAGATTGACGATGGTGCTTTTCCCGGAGCCGTTCCCCCCGACCACCGCGATCGTTTCGCCACGGCGTATCCGGAAACTGACGTTCTCCAAGGCGTTCCGCTGTGCGCCTGGGTACCGGAAGGTAACCTGCCGAAACTCGATCTCGTGGAGGGACTCAACCGAGAGCCGCCGGGGCTGCCGAACTGAGTCTCGGACCCTCAGGTTCAAGAAGGCAGAGAGTTGGGCCACATAGAGGTTGTTCTGGTACATGGCGAAGAGCGAGCGTAGCAGTCCTTCGGTTGCAGACTGAACGGCGTAAATTGCCTGGAAGTACGCAGCGACGCTCCCTGCTGACAGGACGCCCAGTACTGCGTGCCAGATAACCAGGAGGAGCGACCCGCCCACCGCTGTCTGACCCAACAGGTAGCATTGCAGGGATATGCTGGCTCTGCGAATCTGTAGTCCTCGGTCGACCTCCCGAAACCGCCGGAGTAACTTGCTGTAACGATACAGGATCAGATCCTGCAGCTGAAACAGTTTGACTTCCTTCATGTAAGAATCGGTGGTCAGCAGGTGTCCCAGATACCAAGCCAGGCGTTGCAGTGGTGTGCGCTGAAACTGAGCCTCATACTCCATCCGGTTCTGGGATAGGAAGGAAAATACTGAGGAGAGCGGGATCCCCAGGAGCAGGAGGGCGAGCCACCACTTCCAGGCGACCAGAACTGCACCCACTGAAATTAAGGTAATTACCCCGCCTATGATTGAAAGAGTCTGTTCGAGCACCTGATACGGTCGGGTAGCGGAATCCCGCTGCGCCCGTTGCAGCATGTCATAGGTCTTGGGGTCTTCGAACTCGGCCAGTCCGAGTTCCTTTGCCTTTTTCAGCACACGGGTATGAATGCTGTTGGCCAGGTCGATCTGGAACATTCCCTGCAGGTACTGCTGAATCACGACAAGGGCCTGCCGGCCGATCGTAAAGGCTGTGTATAGCAGCACGACAGAGAGCGCTCGTCGAAAATCAGCGACCAGCCCCTGGGTTACGCTGTCGAGTAGGTACTGTGTCAGGAGCACCTGCATCGAGACCGAAACACCCGACAATGCGTGCAGCGTCAGCAGCACGAGCAGCCAGGTTCGGTTCGTCTGCCACAGGAGGCGGAAGATCCACGACCACCATTGAAAGGACTGAATCATGTCCTGCAGGCCAGGCGATCCTCCCGTTCTCAGTTCACGCATGACTTCTCCCCCCGGCTCGCTGAAGAAGGCTATAGACGGTGTACGAGGCAAATGCCAAAGCTTTGCGCTCACCCAGCCGGTCCAGTCCCAGGAAGCGATTGCAGAGCATGTGGGTAAGACTTCCAATGATTTCGCTGCGGGTGCTCGACAGGCGCCCCTGTCTCTCAAGCGATGTGATCAGCTGGCCATAAGCTCGCGCCGCCTCCGTTCGGAGGCCAAGTGCCTCAAAGGTCGGTTGCATCTGCGCACTCTGGGCACGTTGCCAGCACCCATCAACCGGAACTGCGTTCATCAGGCGAGTGCGCCAGGGCCGATAGTCTGTCCCAAACTCTCGGGTGACCCCGTTATCACGGAACCAGGCGACCTGCTCGTCACGGGTAATGCCCAACTGGTCCAGAAGTGCCACCAGGTTTACAGCGGCCATGGGTACAGACTCCAGACCGGTCTCACCGCTGCGTAGTTCTCGGAGTAGATGGATTGCCGTCCGACTGTCGGCAGCGAAGAGCCGCTCCGCCCCTCCAATCGCCTCGCCTCCACCATAGCGCTCCACTTCTCTCTCGTAGGTGGCTACAGAAAACTCCCGCAGCATGCCCTGCTCCTGCAGTGAACGTGCCCAGCTGGATGTCACTGGAAGTGCCTCGTGTATCAAAACCGCGGGGTCTCCCCGGAACCGAAGGCGCACATGGGGGGCCCTCTCCAGGAAGCGAATGAAGAACCAGTCATAGCAAAGCGAGCGCCGTCGGAGGTCCTCGGCGTGGGCCGACAGGTGATTCACAAGAAACTCTTCTTCGCGGCTGACGGCATGGTACAGCTTCAGATAGAGCCACTCGCTCCCTGGAGTTTGGACCCGTTCGGCACGGGGGGCGGGCCTGCGCACAGCCGACGAGGGTACCTTCCGCGAGGATTGTGCCCTGCGGGTCAGAGGAAAGACCAACTCAACAGCATGGGGTCCTTGATCTGAAATGACCCAGTGGTGGTCAAAGTCCGGCAGCATCTCTTGCAGCACGACTTGGTGAGGGGCGGCTTTGAGCGCATCTCGTACCTCCGCCACGTGGGCTTCATTCTCAAGATCCAGGAGGAGGCGGTTGTCTGAGACGGTGAGGTAGACGTGGCGCGGCACTGTCCACGTGGTGCGCCACCGGGCGAGCGCCCGGGAAAAGAGATTGTTGCTGGCGAGGTCTGCCTTCGTTATCCCCAGCAGGCGCAGGTTCAAGTTCCATTGCGCAACGGATAGGACTATGCGCCCGGAACGGACGCGGGGGAGAACCGGCATTGTGTCCAACCGACCCCAGGTCCACGGTTGCCACCCCTTGTACCCCTCTTCCGCCAGTTCCCGCAGAAAACGGTAGAGGTTAGGGCCGCCCAGGGTGTTCAGCATGTGCCCGGTGGTAACCCGCACTTCCTTGTTCAAGGTCGCGGACCAGAGGAAGAGCCGCCCTCTCCGAATGCCCACAAAGAGGTCGGATAAGGGGAGGGCTGGACTCTCACCAGATGGTGGGCACGCAAGGGCAATCTCATACTCCCGAACGCATGGGGCGTGGGCCACATTGGCCAGGCGGGCGCGTGGGGGAAGAAACGAGATCTCCGCGGTTACCCCGTCGGGGTCGAGTTGCTTCTCGGTCTCGTGAAGCTGCTTGAGATAGCTATGCGCGTCCGATCCAAGCAGGTCTGCAAAGCGACCGAACGTCTTGCCGGCACCATAGGACCCAAAGTTCGGTCCGATCACAAGCCAGTAGTCGCCCCGGTCAATGGCCTCCGCTGACCGTGCTGCTAGCATGAAGTTAAGCTCCATCGAGAGCGGGGGCTCCTGCGAGGGGGAGTCACTGATCAGCTGTTCCACATGGGCGGCTGTCAGTTCCACCTCCGGCGCTCCATCGACCAGCGCTTTGGAGGCGATTTCCAACAAGACATGATCCCGTCGGTCCTCGAGGTCGGGTATATGCTGATATCTGGCACGCCGTGGCGGGTACTGGTAGCTCGGAGGGGGCCCCAGCCCGCTGTCTTCATCAATCAGCTCCAAGACGGGGACCAGTCGGTTCTCACCGTACCGCTCCAGGAACTCCGCGCGGTAGGCTTCGAGATGCTGAAGCCCCGAGCGGGCGGGCGAAAGGCGCCAAAGTAAGTCAGCAGCCCGCTCGACCTCCGCCGCGACCTGGCAATTCAGGCTTCCCTGATCGATCTGGAGGGCTAGGTCGACCTGCACCGGATTGTCAACTGCGAAGATCGAGCGAGACAGCTGATGCAGATCAGCCAGCAGCTTTTCCCCCTGCCCGACAGGAGTCCGGTCATACGCCTGAAGCAGATTCCGCAAGGCCAGAAGGGCGGCATGCTCCGCTTGGGCTTCGGGGAGGGTGGAGACCTGTTCAATCACATACTGCAGCGGATCCGCCATGGCTGCGGGTGGACGTAGAAGACTGAGCAGGAATTCCTGCCGGAACAGTTGCGTCAGAAAAGCGGATACCTGATCGGCGGTGACCCCGGGGAAGGCTTGTGCCACTGCATCCAACAGGTCGGTGAACCGGAGAGGCTCCTTTGCCAGATCAAGCACCGTCTCAACAGCAGGGGTTCTGCGGATTGACACCGCATCCATCCCGGCGGCTGAGGCTCCGCCTCCATTCGACGATCGGTAACACAGATTGAACCTATCGCCAGCCCCAACGACTGCCGGGTTCCAGAAGACCCGCAACTGCTTTCGGATTTCGGGCCTGCCCTCCAGCCGGTTTACCAGGCCAATGAGCCACTCAAAGTCCGGACGGGTCCGCTTTCGCCACTGTGCGCGGGGCGCCAGCGCAACACCTGATTCTAATCCGAAAGATCCGAGCGCCACACCGGCGCACAGACCGTAAGGCGTCGGTCTGGTAGACATGCGAATCAGATATCGGAGTAAGGTGGCGGAGACCTTCTCCAAAGGACGTCCCGAGGCACGGAGAGCCTCACCGATCATGCTGGCGAGCGACGGGCTGGATACAGCAACTGCCTCGCGGAGTTCTGCCTGTTCGCTCCAGGCGTTCAGGACCGAAGAGGTCTTCTCGGATGAACCGTAGCTGGTCACGGGCAAAAGCGGGCATCGAATCATGAAGAGTGATTCTGCTCGAAACAAGGAATGGCCCCGAGGGGGCGCTGTGCGGTCCGTCTGCACTCGCATCTCTCCCCATACGGTCGATTGAGGGGAAGGACCCCATTGGCTCCAACCTCTGCGCATCAGGCAGGAGTTCACTCTGGGTGCCATGGCGGACCATCCGGCCTTACCCCCCGTGGTTGGGAGGGGAAGGGGTCTCCGTTTCCGGAGCCCCCTTCATCAGCTACACGCAGGTTCCACAGGTCTGGGTTATCAGAGGCGGGCAGCAGTTGGAGTGGAAGGTCGAAGTGCTGCCGCACGTGTTGTAGCAAGTGCCGGGGGTACACCAGAAGAGACTGGTCACCTGAGGTTCAGTACCGCGCTGAGCACTGCGGACCTGGACATCGAGATCGAATAAACCCTTGTTCACAGGACTCTCCTCCTTCCGGGCATGGCTCTGCAAAACCACGGTCGGGTCATGGACACATCCAGCAGGTTTTCGTCGGATACCAGCAGCAGTTCGAGTGGAAGGTAGAGGTCGAGCCGCATGTGTCATTGCAGGTGCCCGGCGTGCAGGCGAACCAGCTAGTTACTTGAGGCTCCAGTTTTCCGGAGACGCTCTTTACCTGCAGATCTAGATCAAATAAGGTCTGCTTGTCCATGGCAATCATATCCCCCCTCTCCGTTCCGTTTGCCAGCCAGGCCCTCCGCCCGGCAACTGAATCATTCCCCGTGAATCTTCTCGTATTTCCAATTATATCCAACCAGAAGAAAAACCTCTTCGCTGTCAGAGGGAAAAGAGATGGTCTTAGGGGCAACGTTGAGAAGGTTGCTCTGCAGAGGCATATTCTTGCAATACTGGCCCAGTCTCGCCTTAGGGGCTCCTTCGCTTCCTTCCGCCTGGCAAGGGGATGGTCTCGTCATTGGCGGTCTGAATAATGGTGACACTGGCCTCCCGAACCTATGACCGCATGATCCGAATCGTTAAGAAAGACAGTTTTTCGGGTATCGATGAGGGGGCCTGATAGCCAGGCCCCCTGCTTCTTTCCGATTGAGCATTACCACTCGGAGCTAGTATGTACTTTTTTGAACAACATCGTAAAGACATGGGTCCTTCGGAACTGTAGACAGTGAAGAAGGTGATCTTATCCGGGGAGATCTGGCGGTACGCGGAAGTCCAACGGGATAAGCAACCCGACTTGAAGGAAACGAAGGGTCGGCTGAACCGCCAGAAGTCAGCAGTGGCCCTAGTACGTGGTCGAGTCAGGGAGGGCCGAACGTCGAGCAGCGGAAGACACCGTCTAGCTCGTGAGCCTTGTGGAATAACGGCATTCCCCGATGGGGACCTGCTCACTGAAGAGGGCGGTGAAGCCGCAACGGTCAGTGAGAGGACCTAGCATCCCCCGGTGCGAACCGAACTGTCACCTCGCAAGGGTAGTGGTCTTTCCTTGTCAAGCTCGGCGAACCGCCGGATGCGGACCCGCATGTCCGGTGGTGTGGTAGGGTGGACTAGGACGGCTCCCCCGAAGGGTTCGCGCCACGGTCCTTCCGAGAACAGAAAGAAATTTCTGTCTTTCGAGAGGAGGAAATCAACAGCAAGGAGAGAACATGTGGCTTTACTGTACTAAAAATTCATACAAGTGTGCGGACCCGGCTTCGCCGCCCCACATCACCTCGGACGAGGGGGATTGCGATGGCACCCAAGTACATGATCGAGAACCGGTTCAGCTTCCTGGCCCCGGTCCTGGCTGTCCGCACCGACTACCAGGCGGAGACCCCGGAGACCGCCTTCGAGCGGGAGGTCCAGTCGCTGCTGGCGGAGGCCGGTGCGCACCTGGCCCACGAGGAGTACCGGCTGGCCCTGGACGGGTACCGGGAGCTGGCGGCCCTGATCCTCTCCACCGCCGACCCGAAGCTCCCGGCCGGGGCGGGCCAGAACCCCTCCTTCCGGCCACCCCGTCTCCCGGAGCTGCTGGACCCCCTGATCAACGCCGCCGCCAACATCCTGAAGGCCACGCCCACAGAGGAGTCCCTGGTGCCATCCACCCTGATCAGCACCAATCTCCAGCTGCCGGCCCAGGTGCGGGCGCAGCTGCAGCCCTTTGCGGAGGCGGGGCTGCAGACCGCCGCCTTCCTGCCCGAGGTGGAGCTGCTGCTGAGCAAGGCGGAGGAGGCGGTGCAGCGGCAGGACTGGCCCGCCGCCCGGCAGCACTACGAGGCCGCCCTGAAGGCCGCCCCCGCTGAGGAGAAGCAGGTGCAGGCCTACCTGACCCACGACCTGGCGGTGATCCACGAGAAGGCGGGCAACCGGCCCCAGGCCCTCCGGCTGGCGACCAAGGCGGCCCAGGAACTGAAGGCGGCGGGGGCCCACGAGGGCAGCTTCCGCGCCCTGCGGACCCTGGCGGGGCTGCACGCCCGCGCCGGCGAGACCGCCAAGGCCGGGCAGGCGCTGGCGGAGGCGGCCAAGCTGCACAAGGAGCACGCCCTCAACCCGATCCGGGTGGAGCGGCCCGAGCCCTCTCCGCTGCCGATCCGCCGGCGGGGGCCCTTGGCCATCGACGGCGTGCGGCCCCTCTCGCTGCGACAGCCCTTCGAGCGGATCCCCGGGCTGCGGCCGGAGCCCGGGATCCCGGGCCGGCGGCCCAGGCCGGAGCGGCCGGGTCCCGGGACCCCGCCCCCCCGCACCAACCCGGATGTGGACGAGGCGGCGGAGGAGCCGGCGGTGCTGCTGGCGCCCAAGCTGGCCCTGGCCGGGAAGAAGGGGCGGAAGCTGACCATCCTGGGGGAGGGCGGCGCCGGCGTGGCGATCCCGCTGGACCAGACCGCCCCCGCCAAGCTGAAGCAGTTCTACACCCAGCGGG
Source organism: Bacillota bacterium (assembly GCA_049324875.1). Taxonomy (GTDB): domain Bacteria; phylum Bacillota; class Sulfobacillia; order Symbiobacteriales; family Symbiobacteriaceae; genus JAWLHU01. The sequence goes on along the minus strand of JBMONC010000119.1, from coordinate 13,715 downwards.
CCAAGACCGAGGACCTGCAGCTGCTGGACGGGCTGGAGAAGGATCACGCCACCCTGGTGGCCTACCTGCCGCACGTCTACTTCTTCACCATCCCGATGGCGATGGGCGACTGCTACGCCGGCCTGGGGAACTTTGCCCGGGCGGAGGAGGAGTACCTGAGCTGCCTCCAGTACCCGTTCATCAACCAGAAGGTGGAGATCGTCAAGCTCTGGAGCCGGCTGGCGGAGCTTTACGTGGAGTGGGGGGAGACCCTCTACCGGCGGGCGCGCAACAACGTCGCCGGCTTCGGCCCGGCCCGGGAGATGTACCGGCGGGTGATCCGGGAGGACGGCACCCCGGACGCCGAATCCCCGCTCTACAAGGATCCGAAGTTCGCCTCCATCCGGAGCCGGGTGCAGGGCTACCTGGCCAATGCGACCGCCGAGAACCCGCAGATCGTCATCCCGGTGCTGGAGGCGCGCCAGCGGCTGGAGCAGATCGCCGCGGGACTCAACTTCTTCGGCTTCAGCCCCACCTACACCCCGCCCTTCAGCTTCGAGTACCTGCAGAACACCGCCCGCTACTTCGCCCAGCACGCCACCCGGATTGAGCAGGCCTACATCCAGTACAAGTCCCAGGCGGAGAACGAGGAGTTCCGCCAGGAGCAGATGGAGCAGCAGGCGGAGCTGGCCCGGGCCACCGTCGAGCTGGAGCAGCGGGGCCTGGCCGAGACCCGGGCGGGGGTGGATGTGGCCGAGGCGGCGGTCAACTACGCCGAGGTCCAGCGGCAGAACGCCGTCAAGGCGAAGAACGACTTCGCCGCCGTCCGCTGGGAGCTGGCGGAGCTGGCCGAGGCCGAGGCCTGGGCCCAGGCCTCCAGCGTCGACCGGGAGGACCAGGTGAAGCTGACCTGGAACGGCCACTACTACAGCTCCAGCAAGAAGCGGCGCAACGTGGTGCTCCAGGAGCTGGCCCGCCAGCGGACCCGGATCTCCCACGATCTCGAGGCCAAGCGGTTGCAGCGGGAGGTCGACTCGGCCGCCGCCTACAAGCAGGTGGCCCGGGAGCAGCTGGACCAGGCCCGGGCCCGGGTCCGGGTGGCGGAGCAGCGGGTGGCAATCGCCCGGCTGCAGCAGCAGTTCGCCGAGGAGAACCGGGACTTCCTGGACCACCGGGAGTTCAGCGCCCGGCTCTGGTACGAGCTGGCTCGGGTGGCCCGGCGGCTCTCCCGCCGCTACCTGGACATGGCGATCGCCGTCGCCAGCCTGATGGAGCAGGCCTATAAACTGGAGACAGGCCGGCCCCTGGCGGTGATCAAGTTCGACTACAGCAACCTGCGGCTCGGCAACCTGATGGGCGGCGACATGCTGCTGGCCGACATCGACTCCTTCACCCTGGACTACATCACCACCACCCGGAGCAAGAAGGCGCCGATCAAGCAGACCATCTCCCTGGCCGACACCTACCCGATGGCCTTCCGGCAGCTGAAGCAGACCGGGAGCTGCTTCTTCGAGACCACCCTGGCCCAGTTCGACCGGGCCTACCCCGGCGCCTACCTGGCCAAGCTGGTCAACGTGGAGGTGCTCTTCGTCGGCATCACCGGCGCCACCGGGGTGCACGGCTCCCTGCGGAACATCGGGGTCTCCGCCTTCCGCACCGCCGACGGCACCATCCGCCAGCAGGTCTACCCGCAGGATCTGATGCCCCTCTCCCAGTACCAGCAGCGGGAGGATGCGCTGATCTTCCGGATCAACCCCAACGAGCTGCGGCTCTTCGAGAACAACGGCATCGCCACCCGGTGGCAGCTGGAGCTGCCGCTGGATGCCAACGACTTCGACTACCGGCAGATCCTGGACATCCAGCTGGTGCTCTACTACGACGCCTTCTACAGCGCCACCCTGGAGCAGCAGGTCCGGGCGAGCCTGCCGGCCGGCGGCAGCGCCTCCCGCGCCCTCTCCCTGGCCATGTTCTACCCGGATGAGCTCTTCTACCTGAAGAACCAGGGCTCGGCGGAGATCGCCTTCGACGCGTCGATGTTCCCGGCCAACCAGGTCAACCTGGTCCGGAGCCGGCTGGTGCTCCGCTGCACCGGCGACCCGGCGGCCGTGGGCGGGCTCCGGCTGCGGCTCTTCTCCCGCGAGCTGGGCTCGGAGGTGGAGATCCAGACGGCGCCGGACGGCACGGTGGACGCCTCGGCAGCCGGCTCACCCCTGGCACCGCTGCTGGGCCGGCCGCTGCTGGATGAGTGGACGATCCGGATCAAGGCGGATGACAACCCGGGCGTGCTCCGGGACGGACAGCTGGACCTGACGGGGATCGGCGACCTGCTGGTCTTCGTCGAGTACAGCTTCGACTACCGGACCAGCGCCTGAGGAGGTGGAGCGACCGATGGCCAAATCTGGCACCGACCCCGCCGCCGTCTCCCTGCCGGCCGGCACCGGCTTTGCCGCGGGCCTGGGCGAGGCCTTCTCCCTGGACCTGAACACCGGCCAGGGCAACTATTCCGTGCCGATTCCTCTGCCCGACGGGGTGGCCGGCTTTGCGCCCCGCCTGAAGCTGGAGTACGCCTCTGCTTACGGCCACGGCCCCTTCGGCCTGGGCTGGCGGCTGCCGCTGCGGGAGCTGACCCGGCGGCTGGACCCGGGGGTGCCCGCTGCGGAAGGCCCCCCCTCCGTCGGCGGCCTGCCCCGGGTGGAGCGCTTCCTGGACGGCCCCACCGAGCTCTTCCCCATGCCGGACGGCACCTGGCGCCCCCGGCTGGAGTCCACCTTTCAGCTCTACCGGCGGGAGGGCGACGGCTGGTCGATCACCGAGCGAAACGGCATCCGGCACGAGCTGGGGCTGAGCCCCGGCGCCCGGGTGGCCGATCCCGATCGCCCGGACCGGGTCCAGGCCTGGCTGCTGGAGCGGTCGCTGGACACCTCCGGCAACGAGATCCGCTACCGGTATGTGCATGACGGCGGGAGCGCCTACCTGGAGGAGGTGCGCTACGCCCTCTACGCCGTGCGGCTGGTTTACAGCCCCCGCCCCGACGCCCGGCTCAACGG
>JBMONC010000119.1:0-10589 GCA_049324875.1 Bacillota bacterium | reverse complement strand
CCCTGGACCTCGGGCCGGCTCCGGGCCGGCGACCTGGACGGCGACGGCCGGGTCGACGCCCTCTATGCCGGCAGCCGGGCCTTCGCCCTCTACTACAACCGGGCGGAGGAGGGCTGGTCTGACCCGCAGCTCGCCCCCGTAAGCGAGGACGGGCCCGACGTCAGCTTCACCGACCCGCTGGTCCACCTGGCCGACATGACCGGCGACGGGCTGCTGGACATCGTCCGCATCCGCTCCGGCCGGGTGGAGTACTGGCCCAGCCTCGGCCACGGCCGGTTCGGCCCCCGGCAGCTCCTCTTCGGCAGCCCCCGCCTGCCGGGGATCACCGATGCCCCCCACGAGCTGCTCCTGCTGGATCTGGACGGCGACGGCTGCGCCGACCTGGTGCGGCTCTCCGCCACCGGCCGGCTGGAGGTCTGGTTCAACCAGGGCGGTGCCCGCCTCTCGGCCCCGCTAGTGCGGGAGGGGCTCCCGGCCCCCATCCCCGGTACGCTCCGCCCCGCCGACATGACCGGCAGCGGCCGCCCCGGCCTGCTGTACAACAGCTACCGCTCCCGCGGGACCGGCTACGTCTACTGCGACCTGGCGGCGGAGCCGGCGCCCTACCTGCTGACCGCCATCGACCACGGCACCGGGCTGACCTCCAGCATCACCTACCGCTCGGTGACGGTCGACGCCCTGCGGGACCGGGCGCAGGGCGAGGCCTGGGAGACCTACCTGCCCTTCCCGGTCCAGGTGGTGGCCGCCACCAGCGAGGAGGACCGGCTGACCGGCCGGACCGCCGCCACCCTCTACGAGTACCACGCCGGCCACTTCGATCCCCGGACCCGCCAGTTCCAGGGCTTCAGCCGGGTGGAGAAGCGGGAGCAGGGCGACGAGAGCCGCCCCGACGTCCGGACGGTCTACCACTTCCTGATTGGCCAGGACCTCCTCCCCGGCCACGGGCCGGAGCACGCCGCCCTCAACCGGCTGCTCCACCGGGTGGAGCTCTTCGGCATGGACGGCTCCCCCGCCCAGGAGCGGCCCTACCAGGTGGAGGAGAGCGAGCACGGCTTCACCCTGCTCGACCAGCTCCCCGATGGGCAGCAGCGGCTCTTCCTCTTCGTCCGCCGGAGCCGGGTCCGCTACATCGACCGGACCGAGGAGGAGCGGGTGGAGGAGCGGACCTACAGCTACGACGAGCACGGCAACGTGGTCCGGGAGGAGTTCCGGGCCGGCGGGGTGCGCGCCGGCGCCCCCCAGCCGGAGCTGCAGCTGGTGACTGAGGTGGCCTACGCCCAGAACCCGGCCCGGGGGATCTTTGACAAGATCGCGCACGTAATCAAACGGGACGGCTCCGGCCGCCTGCTGGGCGAGATCCGCCGCTACTACGACGGCCCGGACTTCCACGGCCTCCCCCTGGGGCAGGTTGACCGGGGGCTGATGAGCCGCGAGGAGCAGCTGGTGCTGGACGATGAGACCTTCGCCGCCCACTACGCTGGGATGGACACCGCGGCCCTCGGCTACACCCCGGCCCCCAACGTGGATGGGGAGCCCGGCTGGTGGGTCCAGCGGGAGCGCTGCGCCTACGATGGGCGCGGCCTGCGGACCCGGGAGCTGGACCCGCTGGGCCAGATGACCACGGTGGAGTGGGATGCGGCGGGCCTCTTCCGCACCGCCCGCACCGACAGCCAGGGCACCGGCCGGGTGGTCTACGACCCGGCCCTCGGCCAGCCGCTGGTGGTGACCGACCCGGACGGCAGCCAGGTGACCATGGCCTACGACGCCCTGGGCCGGGTGGTCCAGGTGGTGCTGCCCGGCGACACGCCCGCCCATCCCAGCCGGCGCTACCAGTACGAGGACGCCGCCATCCCCGGGGCGATCCACGTCTTCTACCGCCAGGCCCCGGGCCTCCCCGACGAGCTGCACGCCGTTACCTACTTCGACGGCGCCGGCAAGGAGATGCAGAAGCGGGTGGGGATGGCGCCCGGCCGGGTGATGGTCTCCGCCTGGCTGGAGCGGAACCGGTGGGGCCAGACCCGGGCGGAGTACGAGCCCACCATCGGCACCGACTTCGCCTTCGCCATCCCGGATCTGGCCGGGCGGCCCCAGCGCCGCTTCTTCTACGACGCCGCCGGCCGGCCGGTCCGGACCGTCAACTACAACGGCGGCGAGTCCACCGTCACCCATTCGCCCTGGGCCCTGACCATGGCCGACGCCAACGGCCGGCCCCGCACCGAGGAGTACGACGCCATGCACCGGCGGATCGCCGTCACCGAGATGGGCGATGGCGGCCCGGTCACCACCCGCTACCAGCTGGATGAGCTGGGCCGGCTGCTGTCCTACAGCGATGGGAGCGGCGAGGTGGCCCGCCACACCTGGGACCTGCTGGGCAACCGGCTCTCCATCCGCCACCGGGAGGCCGGCGAGCGCCGGCTCTGGTACGATGCGGCCCGCCGGGTGGTCCGGACGGTGGACGGCCGGGGCCACGATGTGCGCGCCGCCTACGACCCCGCCGGCCGCCTGGCCCAGGTCAGCCTGGACGGGGCCCCGGTGGAGCGCTACACCTACAACGCCCCCGGCCCCGGCGGCTGGGGCCGGCTGGCCGAGGTCAGCTACCCCGGCGGTCGCCAGCGCTTCACCTACACCCCCCGGGGTCAGGTGGAGAGCCAGACCTGGGAGATGGAGGGGCAGCCCGGCCCCTGGACCATCGCCTACGAGTACAACGGCCTCGGCCGGGAGACCCGGGCCATCTACCCCGGCGGCCAGAGCGTGGAGCAGCAGTACTACGCCAACGGCCTGCTGCGGGCCATCCCCGGCTTCATCGAGGAGATCGAGTACGACGCCCGCTCCCTGCCGGTCCGGGTCCGCTACGCCAACGGGGTCACCACCGAGGTGGCCTACACCCCCGGCCCCGGCCGGGTGGCCCATCAGCGGACCACCGGCCCCCACGGCCAGGTCTATTCCGACCTGCAGTACGGCTTCGACCCGCAGGAGCTGCTGACCCAGATCACCGACCTGGCGGCCGGCGGGCAGGTGACCCGGGTGGAGTACGACCCGCTCTACCAGGTGACCCGCTGGGAGGCGGGCGATACGGTGCGGGAGTACCAGTACGCCTCCCCCCGCAACCTGAGCTTCCTGGGGGAGACCGAGACCCGGCTGGAGTACGGCGATCCGGCCCGGCCCGGGCTGCTGACCGCCATCCAGCGGGGGGCGGAGCCCGCCTTCGCCGTCCCCTACGACGGGAACGGCAACATGACCGCCCTCCCCGGCCGCACCCTCAGCTGGAGCTTCAAGAACGAGCTGGCCGGGTTGCAGCGGGATGATGGCCTGACCGCCGAGTACCGCTACGACCACCGGGGCAACCGGCTCTACAAGCGGGTCCAGCACGGCACCCAGGTCCAGGAGACCATCTTCCTGGGCGACCGGGTGGAGATCCGGGACGGCCAGATCGCCTTCTACGTGATGGCCGGCCGGAGCCGGGTGGCGCTGGTGGCCGGGGGCCGGACCCGCTACATCCACGGCGACTACCTGGGCAGCGGCCGGTTCTACACCGACGAGAACGGCGTCCGGATCAGCCGGATCGCCTACCACCCCTTCGGCAACCTGGCCAACGACCCCGGCGCCGCCCCGGGCGGCGGCCCGGCGGGCGGGGGCGTCCCGGGGGAGGGGGAGCCCCAGATCTTCGCCCTGCACCTCTTCGATGCCGAGTCCGGCCTCTACTACATGGGGAGGCGCTACTACGCCCCCGAGATCGGCCGCTTCCTCACCCCCGACCCGCTCTACCTCTACCAGCCCGAGCGGGGCGTGACCGACCCCCGCAGCCTGGCGCTCTACACCTACGTGGCCAACGACCCCATCAACCAGGTCGACCCCACCGGCACCTCCTTCTGGAGCGTGGTCGGGGCGATCGCCGGGGTGATCGTCGGCGTGGCCATCGGGCTGGCGGTGGTGGCCGCCTTTGCCACCGGCATCGGCTTCGGCCTGCTGGCCCTGGCCGGGGTGGTGGCCCTGGTGACCGTCAGCTACGTCACCGCCAGCGCCACGGCGGGCTCCGGCTTCGGCGAGTTCATGCGCGGCTTCTTGATCGGGCTGAACGCCGGCCTGAACGGCGTCTTCGCAGCCGTGATCTTCGGGGCGCTGCTGGGCCCGGTCGGCATCGCCCTTGGGGTGGCCGTCGGGGTGATCAACTTCCTGGCCGCCTTCGACACCGTCGCCAACAGCGAGGTCTACCAGGGGATCCTGGGCTGGTCCAACCTGATCATGCCCATGTCCTGGCTGGTGACCGGCCTGGGGCTGATCTTCTTCGTGCTCAACCTGGTGGGCCACATCGTCACCTTCGGCCAGGTCCAGTTCTTCGAGGTGACCGACATCCGGGTGGACTGGAAGACCGGCACCTTCTTCACCCAGGGCGGCTGGATCTCCAACCTGAACCCCATCGACACCGGCTACAACATGGGCAACTTCGCCTTCATCGACCGGAACAGCACCGTGCCCATGGCGGACATCATCGAGCACGAGGCCGGCCACACCCTGAACCTGGCCGTCTTCGGCAGCATCTTCCACTTCATCGGGGCGATCGACGAGATGGTGCTGGGCAATGGGGCGAACGCCTACTCCGAGCAGCTGGCCGAGTCCAACGTGCCCGGCACCACCGGGCCCATCCTGCCCATGTGGGTCTAAACGGCGCCGCCTGCATAGGCTTCCCCGGGGGGATGGCTGTGCAGGTGCGGGTGCGCTTTCTGCGGGAGGGCGAGCCGGTGGAGCCGGAGGAGCGGGAGCTGAGAGCGCTGGCGGGGCGGTACCTTGCCGCCCTGGCCGGCGCCCGCTTCGGGGAGGCGTGGCAGGTGAGGCTTGCTGACCCTCCTGCCCAACCCAAGCCTGAGAGCCTGGCGTGATGCCAGGCTCTCCTTGGTTTCACTCACATGACGAGCGGCTTCCACAGCGGGCGTGATACCAATCATACAGGGAGGGGTTTCCGTTGAGCAGCCCGCCGGCCCTGGTCCCCTGGCATGTGATCCCGCTGCCCCAGCAGTCCTCGTGGATGCGGACCTGTCCTCCCCGCCGAAGATACCCCACGATGGTCGGGCGCCCGCTGGAATCCACCGCGTGAACCTCATACTGCGTACCCCGACTGGATATCACCGTGGCAGGTCCGAAGCGCTGCAGACAGGTGTAGACCTGATGGAACGTAGGTTGAGACCTGGCAGGGCCAATCATGGCGGCACCCCTCCAATGGAACGGTTGTAGCGGTCCTCCCCTGAACGGGGCTACCCTTGGGAGATGGCCTTGCCGACATAGAGCGTGATGGGGTGGGGCAGGTGCGGTTCACCCTTCAGCACAACCGGGCCATGAAGCTGGCCAGGCGTCACCCGGACGTTACCAGGCGCCAGCAGCACCGACATGAATGCGTCAAAGTCGCGGCTGTTGGTCTCCAGCTTCTCGGGGGAGGCTGAGGTCGTGCGGAACTCGTGGATGAGGGCAATCGCTTCAGGAGCCTCCCGGCGCTTCGCCTCGATGGCCGTACCGGCGATCATCGTCAGCAATTGGTATCGCAGGGGGGCCCATGGCTCCGCATCGGGGCGCGCATCGGGCCCGAAGACCAGCCGAAGGAGCGCCTGGATGCGCTCCGGGGCTCGGGTGGGCGTCCTGGACTGACGCGCCGAGCGCCAGTAGTCGCCGATCCTGTCGCCGAAGGGCTCATCCACCTTCGCCTCCACGGAGACCACCACAGCGCGGCCGGCGTTCTCTCCGACCAGCAGGAGATCGTGGTTTCGTCCTTCCCCTCTCTCCGGAAGAGGGGTCACGTACTCAGGCCACCCCTCGGTCAATGCGACCCCCGCCGTCTCAGGGCGACTGGCGAGCAGCTCTCTGACCTCCCGGGGGCAGACCGGACCAGGCCCGGGGAACCAGGCCTGGGCCAACGCCATCGCGCTGCGGCCGGGTTTCCACTGAGAAGCCTTCTTCGGCCGGGTCCAGTCACGCCCGTCGCGAATGGGATGACCGTCGCGATCCTTCAGCACCAGCATGGCAGCGAACGCCCCTTTCATCAGCGGTTCAGGCTTCCCACTGGAATGTCGTGCTTACTGGTCATCGTCCGGGACCAGGGCTATCCTAACGTCTTCTTTCGAATATTTCAGTTGTACTACGCCATAATCCTCCCCAGGCGGTGAGGCAGTCTCCGCTGTCAACATAGGGAGATACCTGCATGCCGCGAACCTGGCCGCTCTGCCGAAGGCTGGCGGTGCGTTCTGCCTTTCTCTCACCCTCTATCGACAAGCCTTCCTCACAGCCGGAACCAGACCTCCACCAGCCCCTGCCTCCGGCTCACCCGCACCGAGTCCAGCACCTGCTGCAGCGCCCCCCGCCGGCGGGGGAGGGGGAGGTCCGGGTCATCCGCCTCCTGCACCAGCCGCCCCAGCGCCTCCCGCACCGCCTCCAGGCCCGGCCCCGGCGCCCGGGCCTCGCCGACCCGGGCAATCTCGCCCTCCAGCGCCGCCCGGGCCTCCGCATAGGCCGCCTGCTCCAGCTGGTACTGCTCCAGCGAGATTACCTCCGCCTTGTAGGCCTCCCAGGCCCGGCGGTGCTTCCGCTCCTCGGCCTGGAGCCGCCGGCGCAGCTCGGCGGCCGGGTCGGGCGCCGGCCCCGGCTGCTCCCGCGGCGCCACGACCAGCTCTTCGGCCCCCACCCGGCCGCTCACCAGCCAGCGCACCTGCTCCAGCACCGCCGCCTCGATCGCCGCCAGCTCCACCCGGTTGCAGTAGCAGCTCCGGTAGCGGGTGTAGCCGGTGCAGATCGCCGACGGTCGGTAGACCCGCCGGCCGCTGCGGCGGTCGGTCCACTGGTAGTTGTAGTGAATCATCGGGCGGCCGCAGTCCAGGCAGCGTAGCAGCCCCCGGAGCAGGTAGTCCCGGCCCGGCTTCGGCAGGTTGGCCCGCCCGCGCCCGGCCCGGATCGACTGGCACCGCTCCCAGGTCTCCCGCTCCACCAGCGGCTCGTGCGCAGCCGGCACCACCACCCACTCCTGCTCCGGCCGGCGCCTCCGCTGCCGCCGTCCCTCCCGCTGCCCCCAGACCAGCTCGCCGATGTAGGCCCGGTTGGTCAGGATCTTCTGGATGAAGGCCGCCGTCCAGCTGTACCGGGCGGCGGCCGGGCCGAACCGCCCCACCCCCTCCCGCGCCAGCCGGCGGGCGATCCCGCCCATCCCCAGCTCGCCCCCGGCGTAGGCGGCGAAGATCCACCGCACCAGCGGCGCCGTCTCCGGGTCCGGGATGTACCGGCCGAACCGCTCCGGCTCCCCCCGGTCGGCGCAGCGGCGGTAGCCGATGGGCGGGACGCACATCCCCCGCCCGGTGGCGGCCCGCTCCCGCTGCCCCTTCAGCACCTCGGTGGCCAGGTTCTCCGAGTAGAACTCGGCCAGCGCCTCCATGATCGCCTCGTGGAAACGGCCCGCCGGGCTGTCCTCAAAGGGCTCGGTCATGGAGCGGACATCGATGCCCAGCTCCCGGCGGAAGAGCGCCTTGTAGACCACGCTGTGCTGCCGGTTGCGGGCGAAGCGGTCCATCTTGTGGACCAGCACCAGGTCGAAGGGGCGGGGGCGCTGCCGGGCCGCCCGGACCATCGCCTGGAACTGCGGCCGGTCATCGGTCCGGCCGCTGACCCCCTCCTCGACAAACTCCGCCACCACCTGCCAGCCCTGCTGGCCGGCGTACCCCCGGAGCGCCTTCAGCTGCGCCGGGATCGAGTAGCCCTCCTCCGCCTGCTCCTCCGAGCTGACCCGCACATAGATCGCCGCCCGCATCATCCACCCCCCGCTCTGCCAGACCCTATGCGGGCGGGCCTCCCTCCTTGCCCGCGGAGCGCGCCCGGGCGCCGTCCACCCCGGGAAGGGGGCGAACGGCGCCCGGCGACAGCGGTCAGAGCGCCCTCGTCATCCCGCCGTCCACCACCACCGCCTGACCGGTCAGGTAGCTGTTGGCGGGGCTGCCGAGGAAGAGCACATATCTGGCGAACTCATCGGGTTGGCCATAGCGGCCCAGGGGGATGGAGGCCTCGGTCCGGCGCCGCTGCTCCTCCGGGGTGATCCCCGCCAGGGCTGCCCGCCCGATGTCCAGACTCCGCACCCGGTCGGTCTCGATCCGCCCCGGCGCCACGGTGTTGACCAGGATGCCGGCCGGCGCCAGCTCCTCGGCCAGGGTCTTGATCAGCCCCTGCAGCCCCAGCCGCAGGGTGTTGGAAAGGATCAGGTTCGGGATCGGCTGCTTGACCGAGGAGGAGGCCAGGTTGACGATGCGGCCGCTCCCCGACCGCTCCAGGTGGGGCAGCGCCTCCCGGATCAGCCGGACCACGCTCATCAGGTTCAGCTGCACCGCTTCCTCCCACTGGGCGTCGCTCAGCGCCCGGAAGGGCCCGGTGGGCGGGCCGCCGGCGTTGCAGATCAGCGAGTCGATCCGGCCGAAGCGCTCGGCCGCCTGCGCGATGAACCGGGCCACATCATCCGCCCGGGCCACATCCGCCCGGACCGCCAGCACCTCCGCCCCGGTCGCCTCCCGGATCTCCGCCGCCGTGGCGCTGACCGACCCCTCCTCCCGCCCGCAGATCGCCACAGAGGCGCCCTCGGCGGCAAAGGCCATGGCCACCGCCCTGCCCAGACCCTTGCTGGCAGCGGCTACCACCGCCACCCTGCCCTGCAATCCCAGATCCATCTCCGATCCCCTCCACCTAACCGTCGATTATTTGACATTCTAGCGTTCAGGTATTTATACTGTCAATAAAATGGATTCAGATAGGGATTTTGGCAGAAAGGCGTGGGGCTGATGTCCTTCCTTCACAAGGGCGGCACCGCTTACGGCGACGCCGGTTTCAGCGCTTTTATCCGCAAGGCCTTCAGCCGGCACCTGGGCTTCGATGATCATGACTTCGCCAAGCCGGTGATCGGGATCTGCAACACCTTCAGCGAGATCAACCGCTGCCACAGCCACTTCGGCCCCATCGTGGAGGCGGTGAAGCGGGGGGTGCTGATGGAGGGGGGGATCCCCCTGGAGTTCCCGACCATCAGCCTGGGGGAGATCTTCACCCACCCGACCACCATGCTCTACCGGAACCTGGCGGCGATGGACACCGAGGAGATGATCCGGGCGCAGCCGATGCACGGGGTGGTGCTGATGGGCGGCTGCGACAAGACGATCCCCGCCCAGCTGATGGGGGCGGCCAGCGCCGATCTGCCCGCCCTGGTGGTCAGCGGCGGCCCCATGCTGAACGGGGAGTATGAGGGGCGGACCCTGGGCGCCTGCTCCGACTGCCGCCACTTCTGGCAGGAGTTCCGGGCGGGCACCATCGATGAGGAGCAACTGGAGGAGATCAACGCCGCCCTGGCACCCAGCGCCGGCCACTGCATGGTGATGGGCAGCGCCTCCACCATGGCGGTGCTGGCCGAGGCGATGGGGATGATGCTCCCCGGCGGGGCGGCCTACCCGGCCCCCGACAACCGCCGCCTGCGCCATGCCGAGGAGAGCGGGCGGCAGATCGTCCGCCGGGTGCGGGAGGGGCTGCGCCCCTCGCAGATCATCACCCGCCACTCCCTCGAGAACGGGATCCGGGCGCTGATGGCGGTGGGCGGCTCCACCAACGCCGTCATCCACCTGGTGGCCATCGCCGGCCGGCTGGGGATCGACCTGCCCCTGGAGCTCTTCGACCGGATCGGCCGGGAGACCCCGCTGCTGGCCAATCTCCGGCCCGCCGGCAAGTACCAGATGGAGGAGTTCGCCCGGGCCGGCGGGGTGCCGGTGCTGCTGAAGGAGCTGGAGCCCATGCTCCACCTGGACTGCCTGACGGTGACCGGCAAGACGGTGGGCGAGAACCTGGCATCCGTGCGCCGGAGCCCGGTCTACCGGGAGATCATCCGCCCGCTCTCCGACCCGCTCCACTCCACCGGCGGGATCGCCGTGCTGAAGGGCAGCCTGGCCCCCCGGGGGGCGGTGATCAAGCCCAAGGCCGCCTCGCCCCACCTGCTGAAGCACCGGGGGCGGGCGGTGGTCTTCCGCTCCCTGGAGGATCTGATGGCCCGGGTGGACGACCCGGCCCTGGAGATCGGCCCGGAGGATGTGATGGTGCTGCAGAACGCCGGCCCGGTGGGAGCCCCCGGGATGCCCGAGGCGGGGCTGCTGCCCATCCCCCGCAAGCTGCTGGCCCAGGGGGTGCGGGACATGGTCCGGATCTCCGATGCCCGGATGAGCGGCACCGCCTCCGGCACCGTGATCCTGCACGTGGTGCCGGAGGCGGCGGTGGGCGGCCCGCTGGGCCTGGTCCGGGACGGGGACTGGATCGAGCTGGACGTGGAGGCCCGCCGGCTGGACCTGCTGGTGGGGGAGGAGGAGCTGGAGCGCCGCCGGGCGGTGTGGCAGCCCCCGGCCCCGGCCTACCAGCGGGGGTATGGCTGGCTCTTCCAGCGGCACGTGCTGCAGGCGGATGAGGGCTGCGACTTCGACTTCCTGCGGGGGGAGCGGTAGTACCGCAGTCTACGGCGCTGAGAGTGTCGAGGGCTTCACCAGCAAGGATATCAAGGAGTTGCAGGAGGAGGCGCAGCGGGAGGGGATGATGGGGATCTCTCC
>JBMONC010000118.1:23901-30203 GCA_049324875.1 Bacillota bacterium | reverse complement strand
GGCGGGCGGGTGGAGTGGGACGACCGGCAGCGGGCGATCAGCCGGGCCAGCCTGGTCACGATCGCCGTCAACGTGGTGCTGACCCTGCTGCGGGGGGTGGCGGGCTGGCTCTCGGGCTCCACCGCCGTGCTGGCTGACGCCGCCAACTCGGGCACCGACATCCTGGCGACCCTGGTGGTGATCGGCGGCAGCCGGGTGGCGGCCCGGCCGCCGGACGAGGACCACCCCTACGGCCATGAGAAGGCGGAGCCGGTGGCGGCCAAGTTCGTCGGCATCCTGGTGACCATCACCGGCCTGCTCACCGGGCTGGGCGCCGTCCGCGCCCTGCGGGGGGGCGGTGAGGCGGTGGGCCTCCTGGCGGCGGTGGTGACCGCCGGGTCGATCCTGGTGAAGGAGATCCTTGCCCGCCGCCTGGTCCGGGTGGCGGTGGCGACCGGCAGCGATGCGCTCCGGGCCGACGCCGCCAACCAGCGGACCGACGTGCTGGCCTCGGCAGCCGCCCTGGTGGGAGCCCTGGGCGGCCGGTTCGGCCTGCCGATCCTCGACCCGGCCATGGGGCTGCTGGTGGCCGGGCTGATCATCCGGATGGGGCTGGGGCTTTACTGGCGGTCGGTCCGTGATTTGATGGACCCCGCCCCCGACCCCGAGACCCTGGCGGCGGTGGAGCGGGTCATCCGCTCCGTCCCCGGGGTCCTGAGCCTCGATGAAGTGAAGGCCCGGGTCTTCGGCCCCGGCATCTATGTGGACTGTAAGGTCGGAGTGGAGGGCGATCTGACGGTGGCGGAGGGGCACCGGATCGCCAAGCGGGTCAAGGCGCGGGTGATGCGGGCCGTACCGGCCTGCCGGAACGTGCTGGTCCACGTCAACCCTCACCCGGGACCGGAGGAGGAGAGGCTGACAGCCCCTCCGAACGTTGAGCCCGGTGTGAGCAACATGTGGTATGATACCCAGGTAGGAAATGACCAAGAGGTGTAGTGTAGATGGCGGATTTCTCGTTTGATGTGGTCTCGAAGGTGAATATGGCCGAGGTGGTGAACGCCGTCAACCAGGCGACCAAGGAGATGGAGACCCGCTTCGATTTCCGGGGTAGCGCTTCGTCCATCTCCCTCGACGAAAAGAAGGGGGAGATCACGCTGATCGGTGACGATGAGCTGAAGCTGCGGAACGTGGTCGATATCCTGGAGAGCAAGCTGATCAAGCGGGGCGTCGGCCTGCGGGCCCTGGGCTACGGCAAGGTGGAGGACGCCGCCGGCGGCACCCTCCGGCAGGTGGTGACGCTCAAACAGGGGATTCCGCAGGAGAAGGCCAGGCAGATCACCGGGGCGATCCGGGAGAGCAAGCTCAAGGTGAAGGCCGAGATCCGGGGCGATGAGATCCGGGTGTCGGGGGCCAAGAAGGATGATCTGCAGGCGGTGATCCAGCTGTTGAAGGGGAAGGACTTCGGCCTGGAGCTTCAGTTTATCAACTACCGGTAGTGATCCGCTCGGGTTCGCCGGTCGTAAGTGAGGCAGAGAGAGGACAGAGGGGGCAGCGAGGGGTATGAAGCGGGTCAAGGGAACGGCTGTGGGGGCTCTCCTGCTGGCGCTGGCGCTCGTTGCGTTGAGCGGCTGCGGGGGGAAGCAGGAGCAGAAAGCGGCGGATCCGGCCTCCCAGCCGGCGGCTGCCGAGAAGCAGCCGGCTGCGAAGCCGGCCGATGCGGCGAGCAAGCCTGCCGATCCGGCGGCCAAACCGGCTTCGGGAACGGCCTACGCCATCGTGGCGGGGGAGTCGAAGGCCTCCTATGAGGTGAAGGAGGTCTTCCTGATTGAGAGCCTGAACGCCACCGCCATCGGGACCACCACGGCGATCAAGGGGGACCTGGTGGTGGAGAACGGAACGCTCAAGCCGTCCACCGTGGTGGTTGATGTCTCGCAGCTGAAGAGCGACCGGTCCCAGCGGGACAACCAGCTGAAGAACCGGGGCCTGGAGACCAGCAAGTACCCAACGGCGGAGTTCACCATCACCGGGATGGAGGGCGGGCCCCTGAAGGAGGGGGAGGAGGTCGCCTTCAAGCTGACCGGCCGGGCCAGGATTCACGGGGTGGAGCAGCCCCTTACCTGGGACGCCCGGGCCAAGCTGGAGGGGGAGACCCTGCGGCTGAACGCCACGGTCTCCTTCAACATGGAGTTGTTCCAGATCGAGCCGCCGAACATCGCCGGTCGGATCCGGGTGGATCAGGGTGTCAAGCTGATCGTCGACTTCGTGGCGAAGAAGGGGTAAGGATCTGATAAGCGGGTGGGCGACCACTCCCGGTGGCGGGGGTGGTCGCCCTGTTCCTGTATGGCTCTGCGACTTGTTCATCTCCATTCAGCGGGGGCATGCCGGTGCGGGCGCTGCGAATTCTGTGGGGAGCGGAGGCACCTCTGCGGGATTAATCCTCGTTCTTGTCCTTGTCCTTATCCTTATCCTTATCCTTATCCTTGCTCTCGTCCTCGTCGTCGCGGCTGATGATCGGAACGAAGCAGTGCCTGTCCCACCACAGCTTCAGGCAGGCGCCCAGCTCCTTGTGGGTGTGGCCGGCCACGTGGATCACCATCTTGGTACCCTTGGGAATCCGGATCCGCTTGGCGACCAGAAGGGCCCGCAGGTTGGTCCGGAAGCGGCGGCCGTTCTCGATCCACTCCAGGGCGAGGTGGGCGGGGTTGCTCGTGTCCTGGGGGACCCCGTAGAGCGTGGTGGGTGAGTCGGGGTCGCCGTGGATCCCGAGGCCGGCGGGGGTAGGGGTGGCGAGACCGGAGGCGGTGCTGACGGTGTTCACCTCCGTGGCTGCCAGGGTGGAGCCGGTGCCGACGTAGGTGCCATGGGGGATCGTGATGCGGGCGCTGACCAGGGTGGGGTTCTCAATCTCCACCTGGCTCAGGTCCATGGGGATGGTTCCGGGGCCGGTGGGATTCTCGGGCTGCGGGACCTCCTTGTCATTGGGATCCTGGGGCTCTTCGGGCACCTTCCGGGACTTGTCGTCAGCCATGGGGGAGACCATCCTTCCTGCCAGATTTGGGTCGGAGCGATCGGATCAATTTGAATTATATATCAGAGGGTTTTATGGGTCAATATGGTTTTCTTGAAGAGAATCGGTGGAAATGTAAGGCGGGTGGCACGAGGCGGAACCAAAAGCTGTCCCGAGCACCGTGGCAGGGGCTGGCAGGGGCTGGAAGGTGAATAAATGTGAGTGGCAGGGGCTGAAAGGCGAATAAATGTCGGTGGCAGGGGCTGGAAGGTGAATAAATGGCGGTGGCAGGGGCTGAAAGATGAACAAATGCCCGCGGGAGGGGCTGAAGGGCCGGGGGTTCGTTGTGAAAAGGACCGGCAGACCCCCATGCGGGGACCTGCCGGTCTGCTCTGCTCCCTGACCGAGGGTGCGCTGTCGACTCCGGCTGAACTCAGGGAGCCTGGAGAAGTCCGGACGCCGCTCCCGTCTCAGGCTTGTCCCAACCTGCGTCTCATCCCGTCTCACGGATCTGCCCGGCACCGGGGGGCCGGCGACAGGATTGTCCCCCATCCAGCCCGAATCATGGTTGGCACGAGCTTTGCTCTTGGAGAGGGACAGATACCGACGGCAGCAGAAAGGATGGTTTCCCATGGAGTTCACCTTTGCCCCGGAGTACCAGGAGTTGATCAAACTGGCCCGGCAGGTGGCGGAGAAGTCGATTGCCCCCCGGGCTGCAGCGGTGGATGCGGAAGGGGTCTATCCGGAGGACTACTTCAAGATCTTCAAGGAGACGGGGCTGCTGGGGGTGGCGATTCCCGAGGAGTACGGCGGTTCGGGGCTCGGCTGCCTCGGCCTGGTGCTGGCGGTGGAGGAGGTGGCCAAGTACTGCTGTTCCGCGGGGCTGATGCTGCTGCTGACCCGCCTGTCCACCATGGCGGTCAGCCTGGCCGGCACCGAGGCGCAGAAGCAGGAATACCTGGGTGGGACCGCCACCGGGCGGCGGCGGGGCGCCTTCTGTCTCTCCGAGCCCGACGCCGGCTCCGACACGCAGAACATCCGGACCCGGGCCGTGCGGCGCGGCGATGGGTACATCATCAACGGCACCAAGAGCTGGATCTCCGGCGCCGGCCAGGCCGACTTCTTCATCGTCGCTGCCAAGACCGACACCACCGCCCCGGGTTCCAAGGGGTACACCGTCTTCGTGGTCGACCGGGACACGCCGGGTCTCACCGTCGGCAAGAAGGAGCACAAGCTGGGGGTCAGGGGGCTGCCGATCCACCAGGTGATCTTCGAGGATGCGGCCGTGCCGGCCTCCGCGATCCTGGGGCGGGAGAACGAGGGCTTCAAGATCATCATGAACAACCTGAACTCCGTACGACCGGTGGTGGCGGCCCGGGGCATCGGCCTGGCTGAGGGCGCCCTGATGTACTGGCTGGGCTACGCCCGGGAGCGGCAGACCTTCGGCAAGCCGCTGATCGAGCACCAGGGGCTGCAGTGGATGGCGGCGGAGATCGCCGCCGAGATCGAGGCCGCCCGCCTGCTCACCTACCGGGCTGCCAGGATGGTGGATGCCGGCCAGACCGGCAAGGAGGCGGCTCCCTTCCTCTCCATGGCCAAGCTGAAGGCCACGGAGTTGGCGGTCAAGGCCTCCAACGACCTGCTGCAGATGATGGGCGCCGTGGGCTACATGGAGGACTACCCCATGGCCCGCTACGTCCGTGATGCTCGCCAGCTGACCATCGTGGAGGGGACCAGCCAGATCCAGAAGAACATCATCGCCCGTGCCCTGGCCGAAGGCACGCTGAAGTGGTAGGGGGAGAGCGATGAGTCGCGGCTGCGTGCTGATCACAGGGGCCTCCACGGGCATCGGGGAGGCGTCGGCCCTCCACCTGGACCGGCTGGGCTTTCAGGTCTTCGCTGGGGTGCGGAAGGCGGCCGACGGGGAGGCGCTCCGGGCGAAGGGATCCCAGCGGCTGACCCCGGTGATCCTCGATGTGACCGACCCCGGCCAGATCGCCGCCGCCCGGGCGCTGGTCGAGCGGTCCATCGGGGAGGCGCCGCTGGTCGGGCTGGTCAACAACGCTGGGATCGCCCTGGCCGGCCCGCTGGAGTTCCTGCCGCTGGACGACCTGCGCCTCCAGCTGGAGGTCAACCTGGTGGGGCAGCTGGCGGTCACGCAGGCCTTCCTGCCGCTGATCCGGAAGGCCCGGGGGCGGATCGTCAACGTCGGCTCGATCAGTGGCCGGATGGCCAACCCCCTGCTGGGTCCCTATGCCATGTCGAAGTTCGCCCTGGAGGCGATGACCGCATCGCTCCGGCAGGAGGTGCGGAAGTGGGGGATCCACGTCTGCCTGATCGGACCGGGTGCGGTGGCCACGCCGATCTGGCGGAAGTCGATGGCAGCGGCGGAGGAGAGGCTGGAGCGGATGGATCCGCAGGTGACCGCCCTGTACGGTGACCTGATCGAGGCGATGCGGCGCTACCAGGCGAGGCGGGGCGACGGTGGGATCCCGCCCCTGGAGGTGGCCCGGGCGATCGAGCACGCCCTGACCGCCGCCAAGCCCAGAACCCGCTACGCCGTGGGCCCCGATGCCCGGCTGGTGGAGCTGCTCCGGCTGCTGCCTGACGAGACCCGGGAGCGGATGGTGGCCAGGCGGCTGGCCAATAGAGGGTAGGAGGTCTCATTCCGTGAAGGTATTGGTGATCTACGGCAGTTCCCGTGAGGAAGGGAACACCGAACTGCTGACGGAGAAGGTGGTAGAGGGGCTGGACTGCACCCGCATCTACCTGCGGCATCAGAACGTCCAGCCGGTGGTGGACAAGCGGCACGCCCCCGAGGGGTTCCAGCCGGTGGATGACGACCACGACGCCATCATCCGGCAACTGCTGGAGCACGACCTGGTGATCTTCGCCACCCCCCTGTACTGGTACGGCATGTCGGGGCCGATGAAGGACTTCGTGGACCGCTGGTCCCAGAGCCTGCGGGACCCGCGCTTCGACTTCCGGAACCGGGTCAAGGGAAAGCGGGCCTGGGTGGTGATCACCGGCGGCGCTGATGCCCGGCTCAAGGGGCTCCCCCTGATCCTCCAGTTCGGCCACATCTTCGACTTCGTCGGCATGGAGTTCGCCGGCTACCTGATCGGCACCGGCGGCAAGCCCGGCCAGGTCCTGCAGGATGAGCGCGTCCTGCTGGAGGCGGGTTGGGTGAACAAGCACCTGCATGGACTGGCCTGAGGTAACACGGATTCCCCTGAAAATGACGGCCACGGATTACACGGATTACACGGATGAAGACAGAACATGGACAATGATGGGGTTCGTACCCTTTTCATGG
>JBMONC010000118.1:16420-23801 GCA_049324875.1 Bacillota bacterium | reverse complement strand
ACCCTTTTCATGGTTGGTGCTGGTGCGAAGCACCGCACCATGCAGGTTACGTGGAAGTCATCATTGATAAATTGTCTTTATAATCCGTGTAATCCGTGTAATCCGTGGCGGTGACAAAGGCCAGGCTTCTCACCTGGCCCATCCCAATCTGGATCGGAAGCTGCAAGGGAGATGAAGAGAGACGTGTGGTTCGGTGTGGACTGCTATCCGGAACAGTGGCCCCGGGATCGCTGGGAGCAGGAGATGGCGGGCATCAAGGAGCTGGGGGCGAACGTCGTCCGACTGGCGGAGTTCGGCTGGGCGGTGATGGAGCCGGAGCCGGGGCGCTACGACTGGTCGCTCTTTGACGAGGCGATCGAGCGCTTCCACCGGCTCGGGATCCGGGTGATCCTGGGCACCCCGACGGCGACGCCCCCCGCCTGGCTGGTGCGGGCCCATCCTGAGATCCTCCCCGTGGCTGCTGACGGGCAGGTCAAGGGCTTCGGCGGCAGGCGCCACTACTGCTACAACAGCCCGGTCTACCGGGAGCACAGCCGGCGGATCGTGACCGCCATGGCCGAGCGATGGGGGCATCACCCCGCCGTGGTCGGCTGGCAGGTGGACAACGAACTGGGCCACGAGGGCTCGGACAAGTGCTACTGCGACACCTGCCGGGCCGCCTTCCAGCGGTGGCTGGCGGCCCGGTACGGGAGCCTCCGGCAGCTGAACGAGACCTGGGGGACGGTCTTCTGGTCCCAGACCTACACCGACTGGGAGCAGATTCCCGTGCCCCGCCTGGTGACCGCCATTCACAACCCGGCGTTGCTGCTGGACTACCACCGGTTCTGCTCGGACTCCATCGTCAGCTACGCCCGGGAGCAGGTGGAGATCCTGCGCCCGGCCTCGCCCGGCCGCTGGATCACCCACAACTTCGTCCCGCCGGGGCAGGCGCTGCGGGCGCCGGACCTGGCGGAGCACCTGGACTTCGCCTCCTACGACAACTACCCGGTCTGGGGCGGGCTGAAGGAGCCGATCCCCCCCGAGGAGATCGCCTTCCGGCTGGACTGGGTCCGCTCCCTGTCGGGCAGCGGCTACCTGGTGATGGAGGAGCTGATCGGGGCGCAGGGGTGGAACCTGATCGGCTACCTGCCCCGCCCCGGACAGGCCCGGCTCTGGACGATGCAGGCGCTGGCCCGGGGCGCCGGCGGCTTCGTCTACTTCCGCTGGCGGGCCAACGCCAGGGGGGCGGAGCAGTTCTGTCACGCCGTGGTGGATCACGACGGCCGGAAGGGGCGGAAGTTCGCCGAGCTGCAGGCGGTCGGCCGCGAGCTGCAGCAGTTGGAGGCGGTGGCGCAGGCGCCGGTTCAGGCCAGGGCCGCCCTGCTCTTCAGCCACGACAACCTCTGGGCCTGGCAGATCCAGCCCCTGGTTCCCGGCCTGGAGATCGAGGCGGAGCTGCGCCGCTTCCACGGCTCGCTCTTCCGGCACGGGGTGCTGGCCGATCTGGTCCACGCCGGCCGCGGGGAGCTCTCGGGCTACAGGCTGGTGCTGGCTCCCCTGCTGAAGCTGGCCTCGGACCAGGTCTGGGCGGGGCTGGAGGCCTGGGTGCGGCAGGGAGGGGTGCTGGTGCTCACCTGGCGGGCGGGCTCCAAGGATGAGAGCTCGGCGCTGCGGGAGCAGGTCCTGCCCGGCCCGGCCCGGCCCATGGCCGGGGTCTCGGTGCGGGAGTACGAGGCGCTCGGGCACGGCCGCACCGTGGGCCTGCGCACGGCGGAGGGGCAGCCGGGCACCGGCGAGCGCTGGGCGGATCTGCTGGAGCTCGAAGGAGCGGAGCCGCTGGCCTTCTATGAGTCCACCTTCTACGCCGGCACGCCGGCGATCACCCGGCACGCCTTCGGCAAGGGCTGGGTCTACTACGTGGGGACCTCCCCCGACCAGGCCACCCTCGACCGGGTGATGCAGGAGGCCTTCAACCGGGCCGGTCTGCCCTGGGAGTCGCTGCCGGAGGGCTGCGAACGGGTCGAGCGGGGCGGCTTCCGCTTTGACCTGAACCACGGGGAGATGACGGTGAAGGTGGCCCGGCCGGGGGGAGCAGATCGCTAACGCAGGGGTAACGGTGGCTGGGTTACATCTAAGCCAGGGATCCTTCGGGGGGAAGGGGATGTGACCGGGCTTGACCCAGAACGTGCGCATTTACAAGGAGGCGGAGACCGAGCTGATCGCCCTCTACCGGTTTGGCGTGGCGGGCCTGCCGATGGGCCGCCTCTCGCTCCGGAAGGTGGACGGCCTGGTCGAGGAGCTGGTGCCGGTCCTCCACCCGCAGGGGCGTGAGATCTATGCCCAGGCCTTCCGCCAGCTGCTGGATCACTGGGCCCGGAACGAATACCCGGACATGACCTACGCGGCGGCGGGGGATGGGTCCACCTCCTGAACGCGGCGCGTCGGTAACTGAACAGCGCAGGGGCCCCGGCATGGCGCCGGGGCCCTTTGTCCGCGAGCAACCACCTGGGTTGCTGAATATCACCACTCCCGTAGAAATTCACCCTTAGCAGTAATATAATTACGGGTAGTTGCTCCCGCGGTGCCGCCGGAACCGGCTGCGCACCGTCACAGCCCTGACATGGAGGAGGGAATGCAGGTGTGGGATGCCATTCGCAAATGGCTGCGGAGCGTGCGCGGTGCCCGCAGACCGACCCTGTTCACGCTTCAGGTGGGCGATTCGGTCAGCCTCGGCGGGACCAAGCTCTACACGGTGATCGGCCTCCTGCGCTACGACGATGAGGGCTGGCAGTGGATCGCCTACCAGCTCTCCGACTTCACAGGCAAGCGGCTCTGGCTGGCCGTCGAGCAGGATGACGCCCTGGAGGTGGGGCTCTACGAGGAGGTTGATGATCTGGACCTGGGGGGCAGGCCGCCCCGGCAGATTGAGTACCGGGGCCGCACCTACCGGCTCGAGGAGCACTCGGATGCGGTGATCGTGCAGGCCGAGGGCCAGGTGGGCGCCAGGGTCGGTGCGCGCCTCGACTACTGGGACTATGCCGCCTCCGACGAGGAGTTCCTGTCGGTGGAGCGCTGGTCGGGAGAGTATGAGGTAAGTCTTGGTCATGCCTTGCATCCCGACATCATTGAGTGCATTGCTCAAGAGCGGTGACAGGGGGGGAGTGTGCGTGCGCCGCCTGTTGATCGGATGGCTTGCCCTGGTCCTGCTGCTGGCCGGCTGCGGAAGCGATCCAGTCAGGCAGTACCTGGACGGCCATCTCACCCTGGTGGAGCTGCGGCCGTCCGCCTACACCAGTGAGGAGGCCCGGGTGTACGAGAGCACGGAGCCGGTGCCGGCCGTGGCCGAGGCGCTGGCGGCGGTGCGGGCGCCGGCCTACCGGACGACGCCGCCGCGCGAGGACCGGATGGTGCTGGTCTACCCGGACTGGGTGGCCGACATCTACCGGGATCCCGCAGCAAGGACCCGGGTGATCTGGCAGTCCCGCCAGTTTGTGCGCGACCACTACGAGGCTGGAGCGGGGCCCGACGGCTACTTTGGCGACTCGCTGGCGGAAGAACTGATTGATGAGCTGTTTGAAGGACGCCGCTCGTATAAGGGAACGCCGACGGTGATCATCCGGCGCTACGATGACGACAGCTACTGGCGCCAGCGGGCGGCGGAGCGGAGGGCCTCGTCCGGGGGAACCGGATCGGTCCGCACGGGCAGCACCACCGGCCCCCGATTCTCGGGCGGCGGTACCGGAGCCGGGAAATAGCTAGGGGAGGAGTGCATCGGGATGGTTCTGGAGCTGTTGGTGACGTTGCAATGGGGAGTCCTTGCCCTGGGGATGGCCGTCCTCTGCTACCTGACGGCGCCCCGGATCCTGGGCGTGAGCACCCGGCAGGAGATCATGGAGGAGAGCGAGGCCGGTCGTGGCAACGCGGCGGTCGGCATCGCCTTCTTCGGCATGTACGGGGGGCTGGGGGCGATCCTCTACAGCTCCCAGGCGAACAGCGACACGATTCTCCAGGCGGCGGCCGCCATGGTGCTGGGCTACCTGCTGATGATCGCCGGCTTCTTTCTCTTTGAGCTGATCACCCCCTACAGCCTGCGGCGGCAGGTGAACGATCACAACGTCCAGGCGGGCTGGATGGTGGCCGGTCTCTTCCTGTTGGTCGGGCTCGGGATCGCCGGGGCGCTGGTCTGAGCCCCGATCCGGTCCGGTCCGCTGGGCTCTCATCGACAGGGAGGGGGGAGGACGTGGCTTCGGGTTCGCTGCGGCAGGGTCCATCTGAGCGCACCATCCCCAACGGCCGCGCCACGGCCGCCCTGCTGATCCTCTTCGTCATCTCTACCTGTGCCTTTACCTACGAGTTTGCGGTCAGCGCACAGCACGGCTACCTGGTGGGCGACAGCACCCGCCACCTGATCGTGAACATGGCGATCATGATCGTCGCCATGGGCATCGGCCAGTTCTGCTCCCGCTGGGTGAACTGGCAGGAGGTCGCCATTGTCCGCAACGAGCTGCTGGTGGCCCTGGTGGGCGGCAACGCCAACCTGGCGCTCTATGCGGTCTGGGTCCATCTCCCGGAGGCCGCCGGCAGCCTGGGGCTGCTCTATGCCTTCGTGCTGGGGGTGCTCAACGGGCTGCAGGGGCCGCTCTTCCTGCGCCTGGTCAACAGCGCCGGGCTCTCCCTCCGGGAGGCCTCGGCCTGGGTCTCGCTCCCGGACTTCCTCTCGGTCATTCCCGCCTGCGGAATCTACCTCTGGCTGCTGCGCGGCCCGGGGATGGTGATGGGCTCCTACCTGGTGGGGATGCTGAACGTGGCGACGGCCTGCATGGCGCTCTTCGTCTTTCAGGAGCAGATCCAGGGCAGGGCCCGCAAGGGCCTGCTGGCCCTGGCCGCCGGCGTGCTGGTCATCCTGTTCGCGGGCTACACCTGGGGGGACCTGGCGGTGACGGGGTTGGAGCAGCGCTTCTACACCGGGCGGATCATCCACCGCCAGCAGACCCCCTTTCAGCGGATCATCCTGACGGAGCAGCGGGGCCGGATCCACCTCTTCCTGAACGGCAACCTGCAGTTCGCCGAGGCGGATGAGCACCGCTACCATGAGGCGCTCGTCCACATCCCAATGGCCGCCGCCGGCACGGTGGAGCGGATCCTGATCCTCGGCGGGGGCGATGGGCTGGCGGCGCGGGAGGTGCTCAAGTGGCCCCAGGTGAAGCGGATCGACCTGGTGGAGATCGATCCGGCGGTGACAACCCTGGCGGCCCACCACCCCCAGCTCCGGCGGATCAACGGGGGGAGCCTGCAGGACCCCCGGCTTACGGTGATCCACGCCGACGCCTTCAAGTGGCTGGAGACGGCAACGGAGAGCTATGACACGATCCTGGTGGACCTGCCCGATCCCAACAACATCAATCTGGCGAAGCTCTATACGCGGGAGTTCTACGCCATGGCGGCGGCGCGGCTGGCCCCGCACGGCATCATGGCCGTGCAGTCCACCTCGCCCTATGCAGCCCGCGAGGCCTTCTGGATGGTGGTGCGGACGGTCGCGGCCGCCGGGCTGGATGTCCTGCCCTACCATCTGTACGTGCCCAGCTTTGGGGACTGGGGCTTCACGCTGGCCGGCCGGCGGCCGCTCAGCCCGGCGGCGATCGGCCCGCTGCCGCCGGAGGTGGCGACCCGCTACCTGACGCCGGCCACCACGGCCGCCCTGTTCGTCTTCCCGCCGGATACCGCAGACCAGGGGAGAGCGATCAGCACCCTGATGCGCCCGCTGATTGTCGAGGCCTATGCCAGGGGCTGGCAGGAGTGGCAGAGCGACGGCGGCTAGCGGGTTCACTTCCTGAACGCGGAGCGCCAACAACTGAACAGCGCAGGGGCCCCGGCATGGCGCCGGGGCCCTTTCCCGTGCCCGTCCGGCAATCCTTTCTGCGACTGGCATCATCCTTGCTGACGCCGTCAGGAGAGATGCCTGAGGGGAGGGTCTTCGATGGACTTTCGAGTGCCCGAGGAGTATCAGGAGATCCAGACGGCGATCCGGGACTGGGTGAACAAACGGGTCATCCCCGTGGAGCAGGAGATCGAGGAGCATGACGAGGTGCCCGCCCGCCTCCTGGATGAGGCGAAGCGGATGGGGCTGTTCGGCATCCGGATCCCCGAGGAGTACGGCGGGCTGGGCCTGGGCGTGCTGGGCCAGTCGCTGATCTACGAGGAGCTGGGCCGGACCAGCCACGGCCTCTGTACCGTCATCGGCGCCCACACCGGGATCGGGACCACCGGGCTGGTGGAGATGGGGAGCGCCGAGCAGAAGGGGCGCTACCTGCCGGGGATGGCGACGGGCGAGCGGCTGGCCTGTTTCGCCCTGACCGAGCCGCAGGCGGGTTCGGACGCCTCGCAGCTGCTGACCACGGCGGAGCGCAGGGGCGACCGCTATATCCTGAACGGGCGGAAGTGCTTTATCTCCAACGCCCCCACGGCGGACCTCTTCACCGTCTTCGCGGTGACGGACAAGGCGAAGGGGCCCAAGGGGATCTCCGCCTTCCTGGTGGAGCGCTCCTTCAAGGGGTTGGAGGTGGGGAAACCGGAGCGGAAGATGGGGCTGCGCGGCTCGCACACGGCGGAGCTCTTCTTCACCGACTGCGAGGTGCCGGCGGAGAACCTGCTGGGGGTGGAGGGGCAGGGCTACTCGGCGGCGCTGAAGATCCTGACCAAGGGCCGGGCGACGCTGGCGGCCCGTTGCATCGGCGGGATGGAGCGCTGCCTGGAGGAGTCGGTCGCCTGGGCGAAGCAGCGGGTGACCATGGGCAAGCCGATCGCTGAGCACCAGATGATCCAGGCCTACCTGGCGGAGATGGCCACCGACATCTTCGCCTCCCGGGCGATGACCCGGCAGGTGGCCTGGATGGCGGACCAGGGGATGAATGTGCAGAAGGAAGCGGCGATGGCGAAGCTCTTCGTCACCGAGGCCTTTGCCCGGGTGGCGGACAAGGCGGTTCAGATCCACGGGGGGATGGGGTACATGAAGGAGGTGGCGGTGGAGCGGCTCTACCGGGATGCGCGGATCACGCGGATCTACGAGGGGACCAACGAGATCCAGAAGCTGATCATCGCAGGAAAGGTGCTCGCTGAGGACTAGTCCGCGGTTGGGAGGTAGAGGTGGGGTTGTGGGCTAGGTTTTTTGGGGGGAGAGGGGGTCGGGCGGGGGTACCCCCGTCGCTCCTGGTTAGTCGCTAACGGGCGCTACGGCTTCCCTGGGTCCGCCATCGACCGGAAACCGTGCCTGGCAGGTTCTTGGGCGACGCACCCCCGGTCGCTGGCTCATCAACCGTAGGCCTAGCGCCCGTAAGCTCCGGCACCAACGTCGCTCTGGGGGTACCCCCGCCCTCCGGGTCCGACCCGCCTCGGCTACAACTCC
>JBMONC010000118.1:0-16320 GCA_049324875.1 Bacillota bacterium | reverse complement strand
TTCTTGGGCGACGCACCCCCGGTCGCTGGCTCATCAACCGTAGGCCTAGCGCCCGTAAGCTCCGGCACCAACGTCGCTCTGGGGGTACCCCCGCCCTCCGGGTCCGACCCGCCTCGGCTACAACTCCTGGGGCGGGCTAGGCTTCGCTCGCGCGCGGTTTTGTCTGGCTGTTCGCCTGGCTTCCGGGCGGGCTGGTCGCCTGGCATTTGCTCGGCTGTCCGTCCGGCATCCGCCGGGCTGTCTGCCTGGATTCCGGTTGGGCTTTCAGGTTTTGAACAGGGCTGTTCAGGTTTCTGACAGGGCCTTCACGGGGCGTGGTGCATGCAGCGGTGTGATCGGTGGCATGAATCTTGCGAATAACGCATCTTTAGTCAACGGGTGACGGGAGGGCTTTTGCGGTATGGTTAGCTTCCATCTGACTGAGGAGCAGAAGATGATCCAGCAGCTGGCCCGGGACTTTGCGCGGGAGGTGATTCGGCCGGCGGCGGCTCACTATGACGAGATCGAGGAGACGCCCTGGGAGATCATGCGGGAGGCCCATAAGCTGGGGCTGGACTCCTACTCCTACCCGGAGGAGTACGGCGGGGGTGGGATGACCGATGTGATCACCGGGATGCTGGTCGCGGAGGAGCTCTCCTGGGGGTGCGCGGGGATCGCTACGGCGATCAATGCCACCCACCTCTGCGCGACGGCGATTGAGGCCTGCGGGACGGAGGAGCAGAAGCAGACCTACCTCTCGATGTTCGCCGACCCTGACAAGCTCTACCTGGGGGCGATGGGGTTGACGGAGCCGGGGGCGGGGTCGGATGTGGCCAATATTGCCACCACCGCCACCCTGCAGGGCGATGAGTGGGTGCTGAACGGGACCAAGCGGTTTATCACCAACGGCGGCATCGCCGATGTCCATGTGATCTTCGCCACCACCGACCGGAAGCTGGGGTGGAGGGGGATCCAGGCCTTTATCGTGGAGAAGGGGACCCCGGGGCTCTCCATGGGCAAGAAGGAGAAGAAGATGGGGGTCCGGGCCTCCCACACCGCCGAGGTGATCCTGGAGAACTGCCGGATCCCCAAGCGGAATTTGATGCCGGGGCCCAACGGCTCGGGCGGGCTGGGGGCGCTGAAGATGCTGGAGCGGACCCGGCCGGGGGTGGGGGCTGCGGCCCTGGGGATCGCCCGGGCGGCCTTTGAGTATGCCCTGCAGTACGCCCAGGAGCGGCAGACCTTTGGCAAGCCGATCATCGAGCATCAGGCGATCGCCCACAAGCTGGCCGATATGGCCACCAAGGTCGAGGCGGCCCGGCTGCTGATCTGGAAGGCGGCCTGGATGGCCAACGAGGGGATGAAGTTCACCAAGGAGGCCTCGATGGCCAAGCTCTTCGCCGGGGATACGGCGATGGAGGTGACGATCGACGCCATTCAGATCCTCGGCGGGTATGGGTACATCCGGGAGTACCCGGTGGAGAAGTGGGCCCGGGACGCGAAGATCTATCAGATCTGGGAGGGGACCGCCGAGATCCAGCGCTACGTGATCAGCAAGGCGCTGGCGGGCAAGCTCGGTTAGGCCCTTGACCACATCACATCTGGGGGGATGTTGAGATGTCCTATCCGAAGCCGTGGCTGAAGCACTATCCCGAGGGGGTGCGCCCCAGCGGCATCGAGTACCCGAAGATCCCGCTCTTCGCCCTGCTCGATCAGGCGGCAGAAAAGTATCCCGACAGGCCCGCCACCTACTTCTACGGCCGGCGGCTCACCTACCGGCAACTGGCCGGCTCGGCCAACCGCTTCGCCAACGCCCTGCGGCTGCTGGGCGTGGGCCGGGGCGACCGGGTGATGCTGATGATGCCCAACTGCCCGCAGTTCGTCATCGCCTTCTACGGGATCCTGAAGTCGGGCGCCACGGTGATCCAGACCAATCCGCTCTATGTGGAGCGGGAGATCGAGTACCAGGCCAACGACTCCCGGGCCCGGGTGATCGTGACGGTGGACATGCTGCTGCCCCGGGTGCTGAACGCCAGGCCCAACACCGGGCTGCAGCACGTGATCGCCACCCGGCTGAAGGGGGAGCCGCCCATCGGCCACGAGCTGATCTCCTTTGAGATGGCGATGCAGGCCGCCTCGGACGCCGATCCGAAGGTGGAGGTCGACCCAATGGAGGACGTGGCGGTCTTCCAGTACACCGGCGGCACCACCGGCCCCTCCAAGGGGGCGATGCTGACCCACCACAACCTGGTGACCAACGTGGTCCAGCTGAACGAGTGGCTTAACCCGCTGGAGGCCCCGGCGGACGGGGAGCGGATCCTGACGATCCTGCCGCTCTTCCACTCCTACGGGATGACCGTCTGCATGAACATGGGGATCTACCGGGGGGCGGAGCTGATCCTGCTGCCCAAGTTCGAGCTGCCCGAGGTGATGGAGACGATCAAGGCGACCCGGCCCACCTCCTTCCCGGGGGTGCCCACCATGTACGTGGCGGTCAACTCCTTCCCCAACGCCGAGGCGTACGGCGTGGGCTCCATCCAGGTCTGCAACTCCGGCGGCGCCGCCATGCCCGTCGAGGTGATGAAGACCTTCGAGTCCCGGTTCGGCGCCTCCATCTCCGAGGGCTACGGCCTCTCCGAGGCCTCCCCGGTCACCCACTCCAACCCGGTGGCGGGGCTGAAGAAGCCGGGCTCCATCGGCATCCCCTTCCCGGACACCACCTGCCGGGTGGTCGACCTGGAGACCGGCACCCGGGATGTGGCCCCGGGGGAGATGGGCGAGATCATCATCCGCGGGCCGCAGATCATGAAGGGCTACTGGAACAAGCCGGAGGAGACCGCCAACGCCCTGCGGGTGCTGGATGGCGAGACCTGGCTCTACACCGGCGACATCGGCACCATGGACGAGGACGGCTACTTCTACATCACCGACCGGAAGAAGGACATGATCCTGGCCGGCGGCTACAACATCTACCCGCGGGAGATCGAGGAGGTGCTCTTCCAGCACCCGGCGGTCCTCGAGGCGGTGGCGGCCGGTGTCCCCGACCCGTACCTGGGCGAGACGGTGAAGGCCTACATCGTCGTCAAGCCGGGACAGAGCGTGACCGAGGCGGAGCTGGACCGCTTCTGCCGGCAGCAGCTGGCCGCCTACAAGGTGCCCCGCCGTTATGAGTTCCGGGACGCCCTCCCCAAGTCCGCCGTCGGCAAGGTGCTCCGCCGCATCCTCGTGGAGGAGGAGAGAGCGAAGCTCTCGGCGGCGCAGGCAGAGCAGTGATCCGGCGAGTCGCGGTGATCGGGGCGGGGACGATGGGGGCGGAGATCGCCGCCCTGGCGGCGCTGGGCGGGTACGAGACCGCCCTGCACGACCGGAGCCCCGCCGCCCTGAAGCGGGCCAGGGAGCGGCTGACCCACCGGCTCCCCCAGATGGAGCGGCGGGGGAAGATCGGCCCCGGGGCCGCCGCAGCCGCCCTGGAGCGGTTGCGGCTGGAGGGGTCGCTGGCGTCGGCGGTGGCCGAGGCCGACTTCGTGATCGAGGCGGTCTACGAGGACCTGGAGCTGAAGCGCAGCCTCTTCGCCGAGCTGGACCGGCTGGCCCCGCCCCACGCCGTGCTGGCCACCAACTCCTCCACCATCGTCTCCTCCCGCCTCGCCGACGCCACCCGGCGGCCGGAGCGGGTGATCAACATGCACTTCTTCACCCCGCCCCTGGTGATGGAGGTGGTGGAGGTGGTGCAGGGCCCCCACGTCGCCGACGAGACCGCCGCCGCCACCATGGAGGTGGCCCGGCGGATGAACCGGGAGCCGGTGCTGCTGCGGCGGGAGTGCTTCGGCTTCGTGGTCAACCGGGTGCTGGGCGCCGTGCTGAACGAGGCGCTGCGGATCGTGGAGGAGGGGATCGCCACCCCCGAGGAGGTGGACCACCTGGTCCACAAGGCCCTGGGCTACCCGCTTCCCCCCTTCCGGACGCTCGACCTGGTGGGCAACGACGTCGCCTGGTATGTCCGGCGGGAGCGGGCCCGCTACACCAGCAACCCCGAGGACGGCCCCTCGCCGCTGCTCACCGAGAAGGTGGAGAAGGGGGAGCTGGGCCGCAAGACAGGAAAGGGCTGGTACACCTATGGCTAGTCCCTATCGATTTCAGGCGTCGACACGGATCGTAGGGGGCCGCAACCTGCTGCAGGGCAGCACCCTCCGGGAGGAGCTGACCCGCACCGGCGCCCGCCGCCTGCTGCTGGTAACCGACCGGGGCGTCGTTCAGGCCGGCCTGGAGGAGCAGGTACGGCAGGCCGCCGGCGACATGGTGATCGACAGCTTCGACGGATGCGTCCCCAACGCCGAGGCCTCCACGGTGGCGGTGCTGGCCGACCGGATCCGCCGGGCCGGGGCCGACGGCCTCCTGGCCCTGGGGGGCGGCTCGGTGATGGACACCGCCAAGGCGGCGGCGATGCTGATCACCCTGGGAGGGGACTCGATCTTAGAGCACCTGACCACAAGGCTGACCCAGCCCCTGAACCTGCGCCTGATCTGCATCCCCACCACCGCCGGCACCGGCTCGGAGGTCTCCATCGGCGCCGTGATCAAGGACACCGCCCGCGGCCTGAAGATCCCGCTGGGCAGCCAGTACCTGGTCCCCGATCTGGCCATCCTGATCCCCGAACTGACGGCAGGCCTCCCCGCCCCCCTGACGGCGGCGACAGGCTTCGACGCCCTGACCCACGCCATCGAGGCCTACCTCTCCCCCAGGGCCAACCCGCTCACGGACGCCCTGGCCCTGGACGCGATGAAGCGGATCATCCGCTGGCTCCCCGAGGCGATGGACCACCCCGGAGAGCTGACCGCAAGGGAGCAGATGCTGGCCGCCGCAAGCATGGCTGCCCTCGCCTTCAACTCCGCCATGCTGGGCGCCTGCCACGCCGTAGCCCACGCCCTGGGCGGCCAACACGAGGTCCCCCACGGCGTGGCCAACGCCCTGCTCCTCCCCACGGTGATGGCCTTCAACGAGGAGGCCTGCAAACCCCGCTGGCCCGCCCTCTCCCTGGCCCTGGGCGGCGCCGATCCCGTGACGCTGGTCACCGCCCTGAGGAGCCGCCTGGGACTCCCCGACCGCCTGAGCAAGGTAGGCGTAACCCCCAGCCCCGCCCTGGTCCAGGCCGCCATGGCCGACCCCTTCATGAAACTGAACCCCCGGCCGGTGACCGAAGCAGACGTCCAAACCTGGCTCGAACACCTCCGCTAGACCAACCCGCGTGAAACAACCGCAGCCTACGCTCGTTCAAGCCAGACCAGCTCGTCCATGCGTGAGCAAGTCTGCAGGATGAGCCGGTTGCGGGTGTCCAGCCCCGAGAGAGCAGCCCCCCAGACCGGCCCCGGACCATCAGCCAGACCAAAACCCGGGCCAGGAGCCAGACCAAAACCGGGCCAGCAGCCAGACCAAAACTCGGGCCGCCGCAGGGGTACCCCCCTGGCGCCATCAGTGTGGGAGCCTACGGGCGGTAGGACTACCCGACTTACGCCAGCGGCCGGCGGTGCGTCGTCCGACTGCCCGCAAGGCACGGTTTCGGCCGGTGGCGCCCCTAAGAGAGTCCGTACCGCCCGTTGGCGACGAACGCAGGCGACAGGGGGGTGCCCCGAGGACGGTGTCCGTTGGCGACGAACGCAGGCGACAGGGGGGTGCCCCGAGGACGGTTGCCCGGAAAGGCGTGACCCAAGGCCTATGTCTGGAAACCTCAAGGACGTGCCCAAGGAGGTGCGTGACATGTATGACTTCAGCCCCACTCCCGAGCAAGAGGCCGTCCTGGCCAAAGTGGCCCGGCTCATGGACGAGCTGGTCTACCCCAACGAGAAGTATGCTCGGCCCCACCGGGGCCTGCCCCCCGAGATCCTCAAGCCCCTGCAGAAGCGGGTCCGCGAGGAGGGCCTCTGGGCCCCCCACATGCCCAGGGAGGCCGGCGGCCTCGGCATGGGCTTCGTCACCCTCGGCCTGATCACCGAGTACCTGGGCCGGAGCCCCATCGCCTCCCGCATCTTCAACACCGCCGCCCCCGACACCGGCAACATGGAGCTGCTCTGGATGGCCGGCAACGAGGAGCAGAAAGCGAAGTACCTCACACCGCTGCTGGAGGCGGAGGTCCGCTCCTTCGTCGCCATGACCGAGCCCGAGGTCTCGGGCGCCGACCCCACCACCATCCAGACCCGGGCCATCCAGGACGGCGAGGACTGGATCATCAACGGCCACAAGTGGTTTGCCACCGGCGCCTACGGCGCCGCCTTCGGGATCGTCTTCGCCGTGACCGATCCCGACGCCCCGCCCCACAAAAGGGCCTCCGCCTTCCTCGTCGACGTGGACACCCCCGGCTTTGAGCTGGTCCGGGAGGTCCCCGTGATGGGCGAGCACTCCGAGGGGGGCCACTGCGAGCTGCGTTTCACCAACATGCGGGTCCCCGGGAAGAACATGCTGGGCAGCCGGGGCGAGGGCTTCAAGCTGGCCCAGATGCGGCTGGGACCGGGGCGGATCACCCATGCCATGCGCTGGCTGGGCTGCTCGGCCCGGGCGCTGGAGATGATGGTTCGCTACGCCCAGAAGCGGGTGACCCGGGGCCAGAAGCTCGCCGAGTTCCAGACCATCCAGAACTGGATCGCCGATTCGGTGGCGGAGCGGCAGGCCGCCCGGCTGCTGACGCTCCACGCTGCCTGGAAGATGGACCGGGGCGAGGATGCCCGCACGGAGATCTCGTTGATCAAGTTCTTCGGGGCGAAGGTGCTTCATGACGTGCTCGATCGCGCCATCCAGGTGCACGGGGCGCTGGGCTTCAGCGAGGATACCCCGCTGGCCGGCTGGTACCGGGAGGCGCGGGCGGCCCGCATCTACGACGGGCCCGACGAGGTCCACCGGATGGTGGTGGCCCGCCGGATCCTGAAGGACTTCGCCGTCGAGGAGTAGACCCGGGGGGAACGATCAGATGGAGGAGGGTATCTGCAGATGAAGAGGTTTCTGGCCGCAGCGCTGACCATTCTGCTCCTGGCCCTGGCTGGATGTGGGGGATCCGGTTCCAAGCCGTCGACGCCAGCAGCCTCGAATTCGACCGGCTCGTCCAACCAGCAGGCCCCTGCACCGGAGCCCAAGAAGGACGTGCCCGGGGTGACCGACACCGAGATCGTCATCGGCACCTGGATGCCCCTGACTGGCCCCGCCGCTCCCTGGGGGGTCATTGGCCGGACCTATGAGGCCTACTTCAAGATGGTCAACGAGCAGGGCGGCATCCATGGCCGCAAGGTGCGGGTGATCATCGAGGATGACGGCTACAACCCGGCCAAGACCGTCCCGCTGGTCAAGAAGATGGTGGAGCAGGACAAGGTCTTCGCCTTCCTGGGCGGCCTGGGCACCAACAGCGGCAGTGCCGTGATGCAGTACATCATCGACAACAAGGTGCCGCACCTGGCCCCCTCCACCGGCTCCGGCAAGTGGTCCACCCCGCCGAGCCCGGGCTATTACGCCTGGCAGATCAACTACGGCACCGAGGCGAGGATCCTGGTCAAGTACGCCATGGAGAGCCTGGGCAAGAAGAAGCTCGCCATCTTCTACCAGAATGACGACTACGGCAAGGAAGGGCTGACGGTGGCCAAGGAGTCGATCGCCAAGCGGGGCGGCCAGGTGGTGGCCGAGGTCCCCTACAACGTGACCGACACCGACTACTCCGGCTACGCCCTGAAGCTGAAGCAGTCCGGCGCCGAGGCGGTGCTCTCCTGGCCGTCGGTCAAGCAGTACGCCTCGCTTCTGAAGGAGGCGGAGAAGATCGGCTTCAAGCCGCTCTGGCTCGCCTCCGCCACCGGCAACGACCAGTCGCTGACCCAGTTGGCCGGCAGCGCCGCGGAGGGCATCTACTTCGTCTCCTACCTGCCGGATCCCAACGACCCCGCCAACGCCAACGTCCCGGCGATCAAGGAGTGGCGGGAGAACCTGCAGAAGTACAGCGACCTGCCGCACACCAACTTCACCCTCTACGGCTGGGGCCAGTCCCGCCTGATGCACGAGATCCTGAAGCGGGCCGGCAGGGACCTGACCCGGGAGTCCTTCGAGAAGGCGGCCCAGTCCCTGAACAACTGGCAGGACCTGGCCACCGTCACCTACACCGCCGAGGACCGCCGCGGCATCATCGTGGGCTGGATCTCCCAGGTGAAGAACGGGGTGGCGGTCAAGGTCTCGGATCCGATCGTGGCTGACTAAGCGCCGGGGGAGCGTCCCCGCCCGGGTCCGGCTGCCCACGGGGCCGGGCTCGGGCGGGTCTTCCACCACGATGCACCGGGATAGAGGGGGATCGGGCCTTTGACCGACTTTCTGCAGTATGTGATCGGCGGACTGGCTGCCGGCAGCCTCTACGCCCTGGCGGCGCTGGGGCTGACCCTGATCTTCAAGACCTCCGAGATCGTCAACTTCGCCAACGGGGAGATGGCGATGGTCTCCACCTTCGCTGCCTTCTTCCTGCTCCGCGCCTGGGAGTGGCCTTACTGGGCCGCCTTCCTGGGGGCGCTGGCCTTCGCCGCCCTGCTGGGGATCCTCCTGGAGCGGCTCTTCATGCGGCCGGTGCAGAAGGCGAACCACCTGAACCAGATCATGGTCACCCTGGGGATCTTCCTGGTGCTGAACGGGACGGTATCGGTCTACGTCTACGAGCCGCAGCCCTTCCCCAAGCCGGTGGAGGGGGCGCCCTTCATGGTGAGCGGCCTCTTTATCAGCCGTGACTCGGTGCTGATCTTCATCATCGCCACGGCAATCATGCTGGCGCTCTACCTCTTCTCCACCTACACCCTCTCGGGCATCGCCCTCCGGGCGACCGCCCAGAACCTGCTCACCTCCCGGCTGATGGGGGTGCCGACGGGGCGGGTCTACGCCATCACCTGGGCCTTTGCGGCCATGCTCGGCGCCGTCGCCGGGATGCTGATCGCCCCCACCACCGGCCTGGACCCGAACTTCATGGGCGATGTGGCGATCAAGGCCTTCGCCGGGGCGATCCTGGGCGGGCTGGGCAGCCTGCCGGGCGCCGTGGCGGGGGGCCTGCTGCTGGGGGTGCTGGAGAACCTGATCGTCGGCTACCTCGCCCCGGAGCTGAAGGCGGTCTTCGCCTTCTCCCTGATCCTGCTGGTCCTGGTGATCCGGCCGCAGGGGATCATGGGCGCACCGCTGCGAAGGAGGGTCTGAGCGATGCGACGCTACATCATTCCGGTGATCGCCTTTGCCGTGGCGGCAGCCCTGCCCTTTGTCATCCCCGGGAACTACCGGCACAACATCATGGCGCTGATGGGGGTCTACGCCATCGCCGCCCTGGGGCTCAACCTGCTGGTGGGCATCGCCGGCCAGATCTCCATGGGCCACGGCGCCTTCATGCTGATCGGCGGGTACGGCACCGCCTTCCTCACCCTGAAGGCGGGGCTGCCGATCTGGCTGAGCGTCCCCCTGGCGGGGGTGGTGGCGGGGCTGGTCGGCTTCGTGCTGGGGCTGCCGGCGCTGCGGCTGCACGGCCACTTCCTGGCGTTGGCCACCCTCTCCTTCGGGGTGGCGATCCCGCAGATCGCCCTGAAGTGGGATGCGGTGACCGGCGGCGCCATGGGCCTCTCGCCGGCCGGGTTCCCCTCCGACCGGGTCGCCTACTGGGTGATCCTCGGGGTGCTGGCGCTGCTGGTCTGGGTGGCGGACAACCTGCTGCAGAGCCGGCCGGGCCGGGCGCTCCGGGCGGTGCGGGACAGCGAGATCGTCGCCCAGTCGATGGGCGTCAGCCTGGTCTGGGCCAAGACCTCGATCTTCGCCCTCTCCGCCTTCTATGCGGGGGTGGCGGGGGCGCTGGCCACCCACCTCTCCGGCTTCATCGCCCCCACCGACTTCAACCTGCTGATCTCCTTCCAGCTGCTGGCCACCATCGTGGTGGGCGGCCTGGGCTCGATCACCGGCTCCATCGCCGGGGCGGTGCTGGTCACCTTCCTGCCCTTCGCCTTCAGCCGCTCCAAGGGGTGGGCCGCCACCATCGAAGGGTTTGCGATCATCGGCATCGTCATGTTCCTGCCGTACGGCCTGGCCAGCCTCTGGTCAAAGGTGAAGGGGGTGTTCCGCCGTGCCGCTGCTTGAGGTGGAGGGGTTGGGCGTCACCTTCGGCGGCCTCCAGGCCCTGGCCGACGTCCGCTTTGCGGTCAACGAGGGGGAGATCCACGGGCTGATCGGCCCCAACGGGGCGGGCAAGACCACCGCCTTCAACTGCATCACCCGGCTGCTCACCCCGACCACTGGGTCGATCCGCTTTGACGGGAAGGACCTGCTGAAGGTGGCGCCGCACAACGTGGTCCGGCTCGGCATCGCCCGGACCTTTCAGAACCTGGAGCTCTGCAAGAACCAGAGCGTGCTGGAGAACGTGATGCTCGGCCTCTACCACCAGGTGAAGGCGCACCACATGGCCTACCCGCTTATGCTCCCCTCGGCCCGCCGGGCGGAGGCGGAGAGCCGGCAGGAGGCGATGGCGCTCCTGCAGCGGGTGGGCTGCGCCGAGTATGCCGGCGCCCGGGTGCAGGGGCTCCCCTACGGGGTCCTGAAGCGGGTGGAGTTCGCCCGGGCCCTGGCCTGCAAGCCCCGGCTCCTCCTGCTGGACGAGCCGGCGGCGGGGGTCACCTCCGGGGAGCGGGAGGAGCTGGCCCAGCTGATCCGGGAGACCCGGGCGAGCGGGG
Source organism: Bacillota bacterium (assembly GCA_049324875.1). Classification (GTDB taxonomy): domain Bacteria; phylum Bacillota; class Sulfobacillia; order Symbiobacteriales; family Symbiobacteriaceae; genus JAWLHU01. The sequence continues at coordinate 5,635 of JBMONC010000118.1, read as the reverse complement.
TCACCGTCCTGATGGTGGAGCACGACATGGGGCTGGTGATGTCGCTCTGCGACCGGATCACGGTGCTGGACTTCGGCCGGGTGATCGCCGACGGCACCCCGGACGAGGTGCAGAGCAACCCCGATGTGATCGCCGCCTACCTGGGCGTCGAGGAGGAGGAGAGCGAGCATGCTTCGGCTGGATAGCATCGATGCCCGCTACGGCGGGGTGCAGGCGCTCCGCGGGGCCAGCCTGGAGGTGAAGCAGGGGGAGATCGTCGCCCTGCTGGGCGCCAACGGGGCGGGCAAGTCCACCACCCTGCGGGCCATCTCCGGGGTGGTCGCCCCCACCGCCGGACAGATCCTGCTGGATGACCGGCCGATCCAGGGGCTCTCGCCGGAGCAGGTGGTCGGCCTCGGGGTGGCCCATGTGCCCGAGGGGCGGCAGATCTTCCCGGAGCTGACGGTGGAGGAGAACCTGCTGATCGGCTCCTACTCCCGCCGGGACCGCCGGGGGGTGCGGGAGCAGGTGGAGGCGCTCTTCCGCCGCTTTCCCAACCTGCAGCACCGCCGGCGGCAGCCGGGGGCCAACCTCTCGGGCGGCGAGCAGCAGATGCTGGCGATCGCCCGGGCGCTGATGGCCGCCCCCCGCCTGCTCCTGCTGGATGAGCCCTCCATGGGGCTCGCCCCGAAGGTGGTCCAGCAGGTCTTCCAGGTGATCCGGCAGGTGAACGCCGAGGGGGTGACGGTGCTGCTGGTGGAGCAGAACGCCCGCATGGCCCTGGGCGTGGCCCACCGGGCCTACGTGCTGGAGAACGGCCGGGTGGCCCTCAGCGGCAGGGCCTCGGACCTCCGGAACGACCCCGAGGTGCAGCGGGCATACCTTGGGCACCACCACGCATCGGCTTGAGACCTTTTTTTGCCACGGATTACACGGATTACACGGACAAGACAAACACATCACAACAATGTGGGGTGGTGCCCTTTTCATCCGGGGTGCAGAATGCGCATCACGGGGGTGACAGGGACCAACACCGATTGGGTGCATCGCTGGGAGGCTCCGGGGGCGAAGGCTTCGGGAGCCTCTTCGCTGACCCCCTGCGGACAGAAGCAGGGGGTACGGTGCTTCGCACCAGTACCTACTGAAGGTATTATAAATTTTATCCTTATTATAATCCGTGAAATCCGTGTAATCCGTGACGAACATCTCCCCTTTGCCCCAACAAGTTACACTTCCGAGAAAGTTCGCAGAATAACTTGGATGGCACAAAAGGACTATGCTCTGTGGTTACAGAATTTACATGGACCTAGTGTTTGGTTACTTGGGGGGATGGTTGAGTGAAGATCGGCATCGTCTCGCCCTACCCCGAGTTTTCGGCGTTGGCCCAGGAGGTAGCGGCGGAACTGAATATCGACGCCCGGGTGGAGGAGGGGGTCCTCGACCACGGGGTGGAGATCGCCCGCCGGTGGGAGGCCGAGGGGGCTGTGGATGCCGTGGTGGCTCGCGGGCCTACGGCCATCATGATCCGCAAGGCGGTCTCGCTTCCGGTCACCATCATTGAGATCACCGGCTATGACATGCTGGAGGCGCTCTACCGGGCCCGGCAGATCGGGGGCAAGGTGGCGGTGATCGACTATGCCCACCGGGTGCCCCAGTACGATATGCAGCTGCTGGGGCGGATCGCCTGCGTCGAGTTCACCCCGCTGCTCTACCGCAACAACCTCGGGCTGGTCCGCCAGGTGCTGACCGCCGCCCGGGAGGGCTATGAGACCATCGTCGGCACCGGGGTCTGCATCGCCCGCATGGCGCAGGAGCGGAACATGCACGGGGTGCTGGTCCACACCAGCCGGGAGACGCTGTACGACGCCCTGCGCCACACCGTGGCCAAGCTGCGGCTGGCCGAGCAGCAGCGGGCCCGCAGCCGGCGGACCCGGGCGGTGCTGGACCTCACCTCCGACGGCATCCTGGCCACCGACCACGAAGGGGCAGTCCTGGTCTTCAACCGGGCGGCCGAGCGGCTGCTGGGGCTGAGCGCCCGGGAGGTGCTGGGGAAGACCCGGGAGGCGCTGGCTGACCACCCGGTGCTGGGGCCGATGCTCGGGGAGCTGACCGAGGCCCGGGCCGAGCTGGTCAAGGCCGGGGGGCTGAACCTGGTGATCAATCGGCTGCACCAGGGGGAGCAGAACCTGGTGGTCACCTTCCAGGCGGCCAGCCAGATTCAGATCCTGGAGGAGAAGATCCGCAAACAGCTGCACACCAAGGGGCTGGTGGCCCGCTACTCCTTCGCCGACCTGATCGGCCGCAACCCGCTCTACCAGCGGACGCTGGAACGGGCCGGCCAGTTTGCCGCCACCGACCTGACGGTGCTGCTGACCGGGGAGAGCGGTACCGGCAAGGAGCTCTTCGCCCATGCCATCCACCGGGCCAGCCGCCGCTCGGTGGGGCCCTTCGTGGCGGTCAACTGCGCGGCGCTGCCCGAGAACCTGCTGGAGAGCGAGCTCTTCGGCTACGAGGAGGGGGCCTTCACCGGGGCCCGCAAGGGCGGGAAGATGGGGCTCTTCGAGCTGGCCCACGGCGGGACCATCTTCCTCGATGAGATCGGCGAGCTCTCGGTGACGCTCCAGGCCCGGCTCCTGCGGGTCCTGCAGGGGCGCGAGGTGATGCGGGTGGGCGGCGACCGGCTGATCCCGGTGGATGTCCGGGTGGTGGCGGCCACCAACCGGAACCTGCAGGAGGCGGTCCAGGAGGGGCGCTTCCGGCAGGACCTGTACTACCGGCTCAACGTGCTCAACCTGCGGCTCCCCTCCCTCCGGGAGCGGCTGGACGATGTGCCCCTGCTGGCGAAGCACTTCCTGGAGGAGTACAGCGAGGCGGCCGGGGTCCGCTTCAGCCTGCCGGACTCCGCCCTGCGGCTCCTCTCGGAGCACGACTGGCCGGGCAACGTGCGGGAGCTGGAGAACTTCATCCAGAAGTTCGCCGTGCTGAGCCTGCACCATCCGAATCCGGCGGCGCTGGTCCGGGAGCTGCTGGACGAGCTTCGCTATGGCCGCGCCGAGGAAGGGGAAGGGCTCCGGGGCAACACCATCACCATCGAGGTCGGCACCATGGAGGAGATGGAGCAGCAGATCCTGCAGCAGCTGGACCGGCGGGCCGGCCTGGACCGGGCCCAGCTGGCCCGCTTCCTGGGCATCAGCCGGACGACGCTCTGGAAGAAGCTGAAGGAGACGGCGATGGAGCACTAGCGCAGAAGGACCCGGTCTCCCCTGGGGGAAGGCCGGGTCTGCTCATCTCTACCGCCTGACGAGCGGGTTCTCCAGGACCAGCAGCCGGGCGTTCTCCCCCTGCTCCCTCACCGCCAGGTGGCGGGCGTCGGGCGAGAACTCCACCCCGACCCGCTCCCCCTCCAGCAGGGCGCGGGGCTTGTGCTTCGCCAGCGGGGTGACCCGCCACTGCCAGGCGGTGTCCGCATAGGCGATGTACCCCCCGGTGATGAGAGGGCGCAGGGCCACCCGGAGGGCGGGGAGCCGGTCGGGTGGCAAGCTCCCCAGGTCGGCGCTCCAGTGTGGGGTCAGGGCGGCGGCATCGACCAGCGTGAGGGTCAGCTTCTCTCCCAGCCGGAGGAAGGCGATCTGCTCCCCGGCCCAGACGGCCGCCGCTGCGCCCTCGGCGATCTCCTCCACCCTGCCGGAGCGCAGGTCCCACCGGTAGAGCAGCGGCCGGTCGCTCCTCTCGCTGTAGGGGAGGTCCCCGGTCCAGGCCGAGAAGAGGAGCGCCTGCCCGTCCGGGGACCAGGCCTCAAACCACTGGTAGGTGCCCGGCAGCGGATCGCCGGGCTCGATCAGGGCGGCGGTGGTCCGGTCCCAGACCCAGAAGGTGGGCGGGCCCCCGTGGAGCTGCCCCGCCACCCGCCAGCCGTCGGGGGACCAGCGGAAGCCGGTGGCAGCGAGGCGGGGGATGGGGAGGAGCGCCCGGTCCGGCACCTTCAGCAGCCGCAGCTCCCCGATGCCGGTGCCCATGTGCTCCCGGTAGGCCAGCAAATCGGGCTCCAGCCAGCGGTGCTGCCCCTTGACGCCGGTCATCCCCCGCCTGACCTGCTCGCCGGGGAGCAGGTCCACCGGCTCGCCGTCCGCCGGCTCCTGCCGGTAGAAGGTGATCTCCTGCTCCCGTGGGCCGAGGTAGACCACCGCCCTGCCGTCAGGCGACCAGCGGGGCTCCCGTCCCTCGCCCCGGCTCACCTCCACCGGGCTGTCGGGGCGGTTCAGGTCGAGCAGCATCACCTGGCCGATCCGGCTCCCCTCCAGGGGGGCGGTGTAGAGCAGCCGGCCCCCGGACGGCGCCCAGGCGGTCGGGGAGGCCTCCGGATCGTTGATCGGTCCGGGCTGCAGGGGGTGGGAGGCCACCAGCCGAACCCCGGGGGCCGGGCGGGCCTTGCCTGGCTCCGGGGGCGGTCCGGCCGGACGGGCACATCCGCTCACCAGGAGGATGGCGCTCAGCAGGATCGGGACCGAGGCCGCTCCTCTCATCCGCTCACGCCCCTTCTTGCGTCTCTACGGGTATGACTGTGAAGCGCTCCGGCCGGTTCCGCCGCCGGACTGTGGCCTGTTTCAAAAGTGAACGCCCCGTCCAGAGGGCGAACAACCCCGGCCTCCCTCGCCAGCCCGCATCACGCTCTGCGGGCTGGCATGTATTTTGCACGAGGAAGTTGCGAAAGAGTGAGGGGGGAGCAAGGTGCGCGCAGTGGTACTGGAGGGTTTCGGGGATGTGAGCAACCTGGTGCTGCGGGAGGTGGCCGACCCCACGCCGGGTCCGGGGCAGCTCCTGGTCCGGGTGCGGGCGGCGGGGGTGAACTTCGCCGATGTGCTCTGGCGGATGGGCCGCTACCCCCGCTGCCACGCCCCGCACGTGCTGGGCTTTGAGATCGCCGGCGAGGTGGTGGCGGTGGGAGAGGGGGTGACCGGCTTCACCCCCGGCCAGCGGGTCTTCGGGTCGGCCGGCGGCGGAGGCGGCTATGCGGAGCTCTGCACCGCCCCCGCCGAGCTGATGCTGCCCATGCCCGATCAGCTGTCCTTCGAGGATGCGGCGGCGATGCCGGTGGTCTTCGGCACCGTCTACTACGCCCTGGAGGAGATGGGGCGTGTCCGGCCCGGTGAGGCGGTGCTGGTCCAGGCGGCGGGCGGCGGTGTGGGGACCGTCGCCGTCCAGTGGGCCAAGGCGCTGGGCGCCACCGTGGTCGCCACCGCCGGCTCCGTGGAGAAGCTGGAGCGGGCCCGGGCGCTGGGGGCTGACGTGCTGATCAACTACCGGGAGCGGTCGTTGCAGGAGGCGGTCAAGGAGTCGGTGGGCCGGGTGGATCTGGTGCTGGAGTCGGTGGGCGGCCAGGCGTTTGAGGACTGCCTGGCGGTGCTGAAGCCCTTCGGCCGCCTGATCTCCCTCGGCTACTCCTCCGGCTCGCTGCCGCCGGTGGACCCGCTCCGGCTGATGGGCCGGAACCAGGCGCTGATCGGCCTCTACCTGGGCGGGATGGGCCCGTAACCCGTCTCACTGGAAACTGAGAACGTGAGAATCCTCGGGAAAACCCGGGAAACCTCGGTACACCGCGGGTTTGGTGTATTGGGCGCACGTGAGAACGTGAGACGGCTGCGCCCATTCATGATCG
>JBMONC010000117.1:2162-30623 GCA_049324875.1 Bacillota bacterium | reverse complement strand
CGCCTTCGGCGCCTCGGCCTTGGGGGCCCTCGCCCTGGGCGCCTGCGCCTTCGCAGCCGGCGCCTTGGGCGCTTCCGCCTGCGGAGCCTCCGCACGAGGCGGCTCCACCGGCGGGATCTCTGCCGGCGCCGGCTCAGGCGGTGCGGCACGGTGCGCCACCGCAGGGGCCTCGGCGGCCGGGCGCCGGCGCTCGCCAACGGGGCGCCGCTCCGCCAGCGGGCGCCGCTCGCCCACGGGCCGGAGCTCCCGCTTCATATCCTCGATCGACTGGCGCGGCTTGGTACCGGCCCCGAAGAAGTCCTCCAGCAGGGAGGCCTTCGCAGGGTTCGCTTCCCGCGCCGGTTTTGGTGCGGCCGCCTTGTCGGTCGCCTTGGCGGTCCGCTTGGCGCCGCCCTCTGCCTTGGCAGCGCCGCCCTTGACCGTCTCGGTCACCTTCTCGGCGGTCTTCTGGTCGATGGTACTCATATGATTTTTCACATCCACGTTCAAAGTTTGAAGGACCTCCATGACACGCTTGGAGTCCACACCTAGCTCTTTCGCCAGCTCAAATACGCGCAACTTGGGCTCCAACGGATCACCCCCGTGCTGAAACAGGCGTCAGGCCCTCCCGCTGGAGGATCCCGATGATGCCTTTGGTGAAGTCCCGGGACTGGATCACCACCACCGCGCGGTCCGCCTTGCCGATCGCCGCACCCAGGTCGGCCCGGGTTCCGGCGCTGTAACACGGCGTGGACGCCTGCTCCGCCAGCTTCAGGAACTTCTCCCGTGTCCGCTCGCTGGCATCCTCGGCGAGGAGCAGCAGATCGGCCTTTCTGCGGCGGAGCGCCTGCTCGGCGGCAAAGTCACCCGAGACCAGCTTCCCTGCCCGCTGGCAGAGCCCGAGCATCGAGTGGAGGGCCGGTGAGATCACTCGGCTTTCACCATCCCGATCCCTGCTTCCAGCCTGGCCCAGACCTCATCTGAGACCGGTTGCTCCAGCGCCCGTTCCAGCCGCTTGGCCTTGACCGCCTTTGCCAGGCATTCCTTGTCCCGGCAGAGGTAGGCACCGCGCCCGGGCTTCTTTCCGGCAGGGGAGGTATCGAGCTCGATGACGCCATCGGGCGTCCGGACCACCCGCAACAGCTCCTTTTTTGACTTGAGTTGCCCGCAGCCGACACACATCCGCTGCGGTACTTTCTTCACTTTGGGCTGATGCTGCCCTTTGGTCATCACCGCCACCTCCTCTCCGTTGGAACCGTTGTAAGTAAAAGCGAATACAGAGGATGACCGAACCTATTCGGCGTGACCCTCACCAGCCTCTTCCCAGGCGCCGGCCCTGGCCTGCGACTCGGACTTGATATCGATCTTCCAACCCGTCAGCTTCGCGGCCAGGCGGGCGTTCTGCCCCTCCTTGCCGATCGCCAGGGAGAGCTGGTAGTCGGGGACCACGACCCGAGCGATGCGGGCGGTCTCGTCGCAGGTGACCTGGATCACCTTGGCCGGGGAGAGCGCCTTCGCCACGAAGACGGTGGGGTCGGCGGACCACTCCACCACATCGATCTTCTCGCCCTGCAGCTCATCGACGATGTTCTGCACCCGCAGCCCCTTCTGGCCGACACAGGCGCCCACCGGATCGACGTTCTCGTCCCGGGAGGCGACGGCCAGCTTGGAGCGGGCGCCCGCCTCACGGGCGATGCCCTTGATCTCCACCACGCCGTCGTGGATCTCGGGGACCTCCAGCTCGAAGAGCCGCTTCAGCAGGCCCGGGTGGGTGCGGGAGACGGCGATGGCCGGCCCCTTGGTCGTCCGCTTCACCTCGATCACATAGGCCTTGATCCGCTGGTTCTCGATGAAGCGCTCGCCGGGGATCTGCTCGTTGGCCATCAGGATGGCCTCGACCCCCTTGGAGAGCTCCAGGTAGACCGCCTTGGTCTTCAGGTCCTGCCGCTGGACGAGGCCGGTGACGATCTCGCCCTCCCGGCTGGAGTACTCCTCGTAGATCATCCCGCGCTCGGCCTCCCGGATCCGCTGCACCACCACCTGCTTGGCGGTCTGTGCGGCGATGCGGCCGAAGTCGCGCGGGGTCACCTCCACCTCGAAGATCTCGCCCAGGTTGAGGCCGGGGTTCTTCGCCCGCGCCTCCTCCAGGGTGACCTGCAGGCGCGGGTCCTCCACCGACTCCACGATCTCCTTCTGGGCGTAGACCCGGTAGTCACCGGTCTTCGGATCGAAGAAGACCCGGACGTTCTGGGCGGACCCGAAGTTCCGGCGATACGCCGAGATCAGTGCCGCCTCGATCGCCTCGATGAGGACCTCCTTCGAAATGCCCTTCTCCCTAACCAAGTCCTCCAACGCCTCGAGAATCTCGGCCTTCATCTCGCTGTCTCCTCTCGCGGCCCTTCGCCGCCGCTAAAAATCCACGTGAAGCCGAGCGCTCGCCACCAGTTTCCGGTCGAGGGCGATCTCCCTGCCCTGCACCTTGCCCTGGGTGAGCCTCAGCACGACGTTCCCGTCAACCAGACCGACCAATTCGCCCACAAACGATTTCTGCCCGTCTACCGGAGCGTAGGTGGATACCGCCACCGTCCGCCCCGCATAGCGGGCGAAGTCTGCATCGCGCTTCAAAGGCCTTTCCAGCCCCGGCGAGGAGACCTCGAAGAACTCGTACGGCGGATTGGGCAGGAGTTCGTCGAGCCTGGCGTCCACCGCCCGGCTGACCGCCTCACAGTCGTCAAAGGTGACACCGCCCTCCTTGTCGATGTAGACACGGAGATAGCGGTTGGCACCCTCTTTGACCAGTTCGACACCCACCAACTCCAGGCCGCGCTCCTCCAGGAAGGGGCGGGCCACCTCTTCCACCATCAGATCGAGCTGCTTCTCGACTTTCGCCAAACAGGACCAGGCCTCCGATCACAATATGGTTCTCCGGTGAATCTGCCCCCGCGGATTTTGTCCGAATAAGGGGCACGAAATGAGCCGGTCTCCACCGGCTCCTGCGATGCCGCATTGCGCGAATCGCCGGACGTTGAAAAGAGTGGGTTAACCACCCACTCCTCCAATGAACACGAACAGGCGCGTCGGAACCCTCACTAGGATTCTAGCACAGATTGCCGCCCGTGGCAAGGCTGAGCACGGTTACTTTCCGCCCAACCGCTCATCGATGGTCAGGGGCGGGATCCGGCGCTTCAGCTCGGCGATAAATTCGGGAATCGAGCGGACGTACCCGCCGGGGACCGGCACGTAGGTGATCTTCTTCCCGGGGTTCCGCTTCTGGAAGGCCTCGATCAGCTCCCGGGTCCGGGGGTCGACGCCCTTCTTCGGGATCTCCCGCCCCACGTTCTCCACGCCCCGCAGCACCAGCCAGAGGCTGGGGAGGACCGGCAGGCGGCCGTTCTTGACCACCATGCCCAGCTTATCCATGGGCACCAGGACCTCGCGGTGGCCGTCCCGGACCTTGATCTCCCCGGCTGTGATCTCCAGCTTGAAGGACCAGCCGGCGGAGATGTACCAGGTGACCACGCCGAGCACCAGGCCGTACAGCACGAAGAAGGCCATCCCCCACCCGGGCTGGTTGAAGAGCGGGTTGAGCGGCACCACCAGGGTCGACAGGGCGAGCAGGATCACACCGCTGGTGATCTTCTGCGCAACGGTGAGGCCAAACTGGGCATTCGCATTCGCCTTCTTTGTCTCTGCGGTCATCCTTTGCGGCGGACCATGCCGGACCATCCCACTGGGGGGCCCGCCGCGCCACCTCCGTTTACCTTGATTTTTTACCGGTCGTGTTGGGTCAGATAGATCTGGTAAAGCCCCTCAGCCAGCTCCTCCAGCTCGCCGCGACCCGAGAGCTTCAGGCTCCACCGCCGGGGCACGGCGAAGGGGCCGTAGGCGGCGCCGGCCAGGCCGCCGGCCACCGCTCCCACCGTGTCGGCGTCATCCCCCAGATTCACCGCGGTGACCAGACACTCCTCCAGGCTCCCGGTGCGCAGGAAGGACCAGATCGCCGCCTCGAGGGTGTGGACCACGTACCCGCTGGAGGCGATTGCATCCTCGGGCCGGTCAGCCAGGTCCGCCAGCCGCTCGGCCAGGGGACCGGCCGCAGCGACCGCCGCCCGGAGCGCCTCCTCCTTGGAGCCGCCGTCCAGCAGGGCGTTGACCATGCGGTGGTAGGCGGCGACCGCCGCATCCGACTCGGGGTGGGGGTGGGTCATCCGCCCGATGCGGAGCGCCTCCTCCACCCGTTCGCCGTAAGCGACGGCGGCGGGGAGCGTCCGCATCAGCGCCCCGTTGCCGCCGGCCCGGTCGCCCCGGCTCTGCGCCACCGCCTGCGCGGCCGCCTCCCAGGAGCCGGTCCGCTGGAAGGCGACCAGCGCCTCCCGGCAGGTGGTGCCCACATCCCGGGGCCCGGACCGGAACCAGGCCATGAAGTGGCGCCCTACCGCATCCACCGGGTCCGCCGGCGCCTCGATGATCCCGCGGGCGACCCCGAGGCTCATCTCCGTATCGTCGGTCCAGCCGCCGGGCGGAATCTGGAACGGCCCACCGCCGACGATATCCCGGTGGCCCTGCGGATAGGCTGCCCGGACCGCCTCCCGGCTCATGAACTCCAGGGTGCAGCCCAGGGCATCGCCCGCCGCCAGCCCCAGCAGGGCGCCGGCCCCGCGGCCGGCCCGGGTCATCCCCAGCTTACGCTGGGCGTCGAACCCCTCCCGGGAGAGCCACTGCAGTCTCCCCTGGAGGATATGCCAGGTGGGCAGCCGCATCAACCGGTTGAAGGCGAAGAAGGCCTCGCCCAGCCCCCGCTCCGCCGCCACCAGCACCGCCCCCTCGATGCAGAGCAGGTCGTCCGGTGTCATGCCGGCCGGCAGGTTGACCATCACATCATCAAAGGGGAGCTGCTCGTGGGAGGCGTGGGGGTTGCGGTACTCGATCCGGATCATCTGCAGCACGGTCCGGTCCAGCTCCGCCGCTTCGGCGGGGGAGAGCCCCTCGTAGAGAGCCAGCGCCGCCCGCCAGTCGCCCGGTTCGTCCCAGGCGGGGCGGGATTCCTTCAACACGGTCAAGAAGCGCTCCTGCCAGTCCATCTACGACCGCTCCTCCCTTCCCAGGGGGCCCAGAAAGATCACCCCGGCACCCAGCAGCATGGCGGTGCCGTAGACCCGCTCCGAGAGCTCGTGCCAGCGGCTGTAGGCCACCCGCTCCGGGGCTGTCTGGGCATACTCCTGGATCGGGCGGGGCGGCTGGGCCGCCTCCAGCTGGGGGAAGATGTAGAACCAGGTGGTCAGGGCCAGTGCCAGGGCGCCGCCCAGCAGCAGCGCCCGCCAGCGGTTCAGCCCCCGCCGGAGCCGGGGCAGGAGGGCGAGGAGCGCCACGGCGCCCAGGGCCACCCCGACCTGGTTGAGCTGGAAGATGATCTCGCCGGCCAGGTCCCCGGCGGCCTGCCGGTCGGGGCCGAAGGCCCGGAAGAGCCTGGGGGCCGCCATGGCGAAGCCGGCCGCGGAGCCCACCCAGAGCGCCATCGCCAGCTGGGTGATCGATTCAAGGTACCTCATCGAAGACACACCTCTTCCAACAGGACGGCCACCCCGTCCTCGTCGCATGTCGCTGTCACCCGGTCTGCCGCCGCCTTCACCCGGTCCTCGGCGTTGCCCATGGCCACGCCGAGGCCGGCGTAGCGGAGCATCTCCAGATCGTTCTCCGAGTCGCCCACGGCGATCATCGCCTCGGGCGGCACCTGGAGCCGCGCCCCCAGCAGTTTCAATGCGGACCCCTTGGAGACCCCGCCGGCGGTGATCTCCAGGTTGTCGTGGCCCGAGGAGCTGACCTCCAGCCCCGGCGTCTCCCGGCGGATCTGGTCCGCCAGCCGGGCCAGCCGCTCCGGGGCGCCCACCAGCATCAGCTTCAGGACCGGCGGGCGGTCGGGCCGCTCCGCCCAGCGGATCAGGTTGGGCACCGCCTTCATCCGGTTGATGTGCCAGATCTTCACCAGCCGCCAGAGCGCCCCGGCCACCGAGCCCCGCCCCCGCACCCAGCGGAAGTAGGTGGCCGCCTGGGCGAGGGGCTGGTCCATCACGATGCCGCGGGTGGTGTAGCACTCCGCCAGCACCCCATCCCGGCGGCAGAGTTCCAGCACATGCCGGAGCGGCACGAGGGGGATCCCCTTCTGGACCAGGAACTCCCCCGACTCGTCCAGCACGCCGGCGCCGTTGCAGCAGATGACCGGGCCGCCGCCGATCGCGCGGCTGAAGCGGCGGGCGGACTGGGGCGTCCGCCCGGTGGCAATCACCGTGATGAGGCCCCGCTCCCTCGCCGCCGCCAGGGCTGCGCGGGTGCGGGGCGAGATCTCCTTCCGGCGGCCCAGCAAGGTGCCGTCAAGGTCCAGGGCGATCAGTCTGTACTGCAAGGATTCGGAATCCCTCCCGGTCTGAATCAGCGGAGAGCGGAGAGCACGATCAGGAGGATGCCCAGGAGCATGTTGGTGGAGAAGAGGAGCCGGGAGAGCCGGTGCTGCTGGTTGTACTCCTGGCGGAGCGGGTCGTCCTGGGCGTACTCGTCGATGGGTCGCTTCATCTTCTCCTTCACCGCATTCAGCTTTTGCCGGACGGTGGTGGCCGATACGATCACCAGGGCGAGCATGAGGACGGCGGTCAGCAGCCGGCCCAGATCGATCGACTGCCAGCCGCTGTCGATAGCCTGGAGCGCCGTCACCACCAGCATGATCCCGCCGGTGATCAGGCCCAGGGTGTCGATCCGGGCCAGGACGCTCCCGGCGATGGAGCCCGCCTGCTCCCGGGTGGGGAGGGCGGCGAAGAGCACGGGGGCGAAGAGCACCCCGAAGCTGAAGAGGGAGCCCACCCACAGGGCCAGCACCAGGTATTGGAGGACGTTGAGAAACTGGATCATCGGCTGCGCCTCCTTCTGCGTCTGCGGCGGAGTCAGGACAGGCAACACGATCCAATGCTAACTCTTCCCGGCGATCAACGCAAACTCCTGCCGCCGCCCGGGCCTAGACCTGCTTCAGCTCCCGCTCCAGCGCCTCCCTCAGCGGCCCCATCCCCCCGGTATAGCCGGCCCGGGCCAGGGAGGTGACGAACTCCAGGTGCGACCGGCCGCGCCGGTAGTCCGGCTCCTTCGAGGGATGCGGCAGGTAGAGGGGGATCAGCTCCAGGTCGGAGTCGACCAGCAGGGAGCCCTGGTAGAGGGCCACCTCCCGGTTGGCGTAGAGGCTGGAGCCGAGGATCTTGCGCTCGCCCAGCGCCACATCCCCCAGGCCTCGCACCCGGACATCCGGCAGCCCCAGGCTCTCCACCGCCCGGGCAATGGCCGAGGCGATGGGCTCGATCCACTGGGTGGCAAACTGCCTGCGCCGCCCGTCGTAGCAGGCGGTGATGATCAGACAGCCCGGGCTGAGGACCACCGCCCCTCCCCCACCCTTCCGCCGGAAGACCGGCACATCGGAGGCGGCGCAGAGCGCCAGGTCCACATCGGTCTCAGGGGTGCCGGCCCCCAGCACGCACTCCACCCGCTCCGGCTCCCAGAGCCAGATGAAGGGACCCTCTAGCCGGTATCGCTCCAGCGCCTGGGCATCGTATGGCAATGGCATAATCTGCATAGCAAATCCTCCCGGGATCTATGATCTCTGCCACGGAGTCCCCTGAAAATGACGGCCACGGATTACACGGATTACACGGATGAAGACATGAAAACTTACAACGATGGGGTTCGTACCCTTTTCATGTGTGGTGCTGGTGCGTAAGCACCGCACCATGGTGGTTACACGGATTACACGGATGAAGACATGAAAACTTACAATGATGGGGTTCGTACCCTTTTCATCAGGGGTGCTGGTGCGTAAGCACCGCACCATGGTGGTTACACGGATTACGCGGATAAAAAATTCTACAAAATTACATGATGCTATGCTCTTGCTTCATAGGCAGTGAGGGTGCGCAGCACCGCACCAGTGGTGGTGCACACAAATTAAATATATAAAACCCGTGATCGCCCATGGTGCGGTGCTTCGCACCTGCATCCCTGATGAAAGGGCACTGCCTACATTTTTGTAATGTATTGGTTTTATCCGTGTAATCCGTGTAATCCGTGGCAAACTTCAGCCAGAACCGGGGAGCTGAACCGCTCCCCGGTCTTTCGCTAAAACCCGAAGACCAGCTGGTTCCCGTCGGGCATCCCCTGCAGGCAGCCGTGGTTCTCCAGCAGCTCCATCACCGACTTGTTCAGGCGAGCCCGGTTCTTCAGGTCCTCCTTGGAGACGAACTCGCCCTGCTGGCGCGCCTCGACGATGGCGAGGGCGGCGTTGTCCCCCAGGCCCGCGAGGGAGTTGAACGGGCAGAGCAGCGTCCCGTCGGGGTTGATCAGGTAGCGGGTGGCATCGGACCGGTAGAGGTCGACCTTGGCGAAGCGGACGCCCCGCTTGAACGCTTCCTCCACCAGCTCGTACTCCGTCAGCGACTCCTTCTCCTTCGGGGAGGCCTCCCGCCCCTTCGCCTCGATCTCCTGGACGTACCGGCGCACCGCCTCCGGCCCCCTGGTGATCAGGTCGGCGTCGATGGCGCCGGCCCGCACCGTGAAGTAGGTGGCGTAGAAGAGCAGCGGCTCATGCACCTTGAACCAGGCGATCCGCAGGCAGGAAAGGACGTAGGCGGCGGCGTGGGCCTTGGGGAACATGTACTTGATCTGTTTGCAGGACCAAATGTACCACTCGGGCACCCCGGCGGCCCGCATCGTCTCCTCCATGTCGGGGGCGAGCCCCCGGCCCTTCCGGACCGACTCCATGATCTTGAAGGCGGTGGCCGGCTCGACGCCCCAGTAGATCAGCTGCACCATGATATCGTCGCGGCAGCCGATCACCTCCTGGAAGGGGATCTTGCCGTACTCGGGGTGCCCCTTGACCAGCTCCTGGGCGTTGTTGGTCCAGACGTCGGTGCCGTGGGAGAGGCCGGAGATGCGGACCAGGTCCGAGAAGTTGGCCGGGCTGGTCTCCATCAGCATCTGCCGGACGAAGCGGGTGCCCATCTCCGGCAGGACGATGGTGCCCAGGTCGAACTGCAGCTGGCCGTCGCCGATGCCCAGCGCCCGGTTGCCGCCCGGGCTGAAGAGTTCCAGCACCTTGGGGTCGTCGATCGGCACCTTCCGGATGTCGTAGGTCGGGTCGCCGGTCTTCTCCCGGTAGAGGTCCTGGAGCATCTTCAGCATGGTCGGATCATCGTGACCCAGGATATCGAGCTTCATCAGCGCCTGCTCGAAGGAGTGGTAGTCGTAGTGGGTGGTCTTGACGCCCGAGTTCCGGTCGTCCGCCGGGAACTGAACCGGCGTCACCTCCTCGATCTCCATGCCGACCGGGCAGACCACCATGCCGCCCGGGTGCTGGCCGGTGGTCCGCTTCACCCCGGCCACCCCGGAGGCCAGGTAGGTGACGTGGGCGTCCCGGACCCCGGCGATGTTGTTCTCCTCCAGCCAGCCCTTCACCATGCCGTAGGCGGTCTTCTCGGCGATGGTGCCCACCGTTCCCGCCTTGAAGACGTACTTCTCGCCGCCCAGCAGCTCCTCGGAGAACTTCTGGATCTTGGCCTGCACCTCGCCGGAGAAGTTCAAGTCGATGTCGGGCACTTTGTCGCCCTTGAAGCCCAGGAAGGTCTCAAAGGGGATGTCCTGCCCGTCCCGGATCATGTCCGGCTCGCCGCACCGGGGGCAGCCCTTCTGGGGCAGGTCGTAGCCCGACCCGGTCTTGCCGTCGTCGTGGAACTCCACGTACTTGCAGGCGGGGCAGACATAGTGCGGCGGCAGGGCGTTCACCTCGGTGATATCCATCGCCCAGGCGACGAAGGAGGAGCCCACCGAGCCGCGGGAGCCCACCAGGTAGCCCATCTCGTTGGACTTCTTCACCAGCAGGTGCGAGATGTAGTAGGAGACGGCGAAGCCGTTGCCGATGATCGCCTGCAGCTCCTTCTCCAGCCGGGCCTGAATCTTCTCCGGCAGCGGGTCGCCGTAGACCCGCTTCGCCTTCTCGTAGGAGAGCTCCCGGGTCTTCTCGTTGGAGCCCTCCAGCACCGGCGGGTAGAGCTTGTCCGGCACCGGCTTCACCTGGTCGATCATCTCCACCAGGGCGTGGGGGTTGGTGATCACCACCTCCTCCGCCGCCTCGGGGCCCAGGTAGGCGAACTCATCCAGCATCTCCTGGGTCGTCCGCAGGTAGAGCGGGGCGTCCACCTCGTCGTTGCGGAAACCGATCCCGCCCTTCAGAATCCGGCGGAAGACCTGCTGGTGCGGGTCCAGGAAGTGGGCGTCGCTCACGGCCACCACCGGCTTGCCCAGCTTCCGGCCCAGCTCGTAGATCCGCCGGCCCAGGCTCATCAGCTGCTCTTCGCTGTTCACCTGCCCCTGCTCCAGCAGGTAGCGGATGTTGTCCCGCGGGACGATCTCCAGGTAGTCGTACCACTCCACCAGCTGCTCCAGCTCCTCGTCGGGCACGCCCCGGATCAGGGCGTCGTAGAGGGCGCCGCCATTGGCCCCCGAGCCCACCAGCAGCCCGTCCCGGTACCGCTCCAGCACCGTGCGGGGGACGCGGGGCGTCCGGTTGAAGTACTCGGTGTGGCTCAGGGTGATCAGCTTGTAGAGGTTCTTCATCCCGTGCTGCTTCTGCACCATCACCGTCACATGGTAGGGCCGCAGCTGCTCCACGTTCATCCCGGCGACCAGGTCGTTCAGCTGCTCCACCCGTTCGATATGCTGAGCCTTCTGCAGCAGCTTGTCCATCACCATCGCCGCCGTCCTGGCATCCGCATCGGCCCGGTGGTGGTCCACCAGCGGCACCTGCAGCTCCTTGGTCAGGGCAGAGAGGCTGTGGGACTTCATGTGCGGCATCAGCGACCGGCCGAGGGTCAGGGTGTCGAGCACCGGGTTGTTGAACTCCTCGCCCAGGTGCTTCTTGCGGTGGTAGCGCAGGAAGGAGTAGTCGAACTGGGCGTTGTGGGCGACGATGATCGCCTCGCCGATGAAGTCGAAGAACTCCCGGAGCGCCTCCTCGGGTCCGGGGGCGTCCGCCACCATCTCGGGGGTGATGTTGGTCAGCTTCTGCACCTCTTCCGGGATCGGCTTCGACGGCCGGATGAAGCGCTGGAAGGAGTCGCTGATCTCCCCGTTCCTGTACCGGACGGCGCCCACCTCGATGATGTCGTCACCGATGGGGGAGAAGCCGGTGGTCTCGATGTCGAGCACGACGAACTCCGCCTCCCGCAGGGGCACGCCCCGGGGAGGCCGGGCGATGATGGCGGTACCGTCATCCACCAGGTAGAGCTCGCAGCCGTAGAGCAGCTTGAAGCCCTCGGGCAGCTTGACATGGCTCGCCGCCGGAAAGGCCTGGGTGACGCCGTGGTCGGTGACCGCCACCGCCCGGTGCCCCCACTTGATCGCGGTCTTGACCAGCTCCTCCGGGTCGATCATGCCGTCCATGGAGGACATGGTGGTGTGGGCGTGCAGCTCCACCCGCTTCAGGGGCCCCTCGTACCTGTCGGAGCGGCTCGGCCGCTTGCCGACCACGATATCGTCGGCCAGGAGGGTCAGCTCCTGGGAGAACTTGTCGAGCTGGACGTTGCCACGCACCTTCAGCCAGGCGCCGTTCTTGATGACGGAGAGGTAGTCCGGCTCCTTCTGCGGGTCCCGGAAGAGCTTGACCGGCATCGTGTCGCCCAGGTCGTCGGGCCGGTTGATCCGCAGCAGGTCGCAGATCCCGAAGGAGATCAGCTGCCGGCCGCTCTTCAGCTCGCGGCTGTCGAGCCCCACCACCTCCCCCTCGATCACCACCCGGTTCTCCTCTTCGGTCAGGGTCCGGATGTCGCGGACGGGGGCGTCGGGCGGGATCATCCGACCCTTGAGCGGGCCGTCCTGGGGCAGGGCCGGGCCGCCCTCCCTCGCCTCCTTCTTGCCGAGGGATGACTGCCGCTGCATCCACTGATCGAAATAGGCCTGCAGGTGGTCGGGCTCCTGGTGGACCGGCTCGGGGGGGAGCGGGACCTCCTCGTCCGGCGCCTCCGCAAAGGGGTTCTCCGGCAGCGGCTCGGGCTCCCGGCGGATCGGGACCACCTTGGGCGCCGGGCGGGCGGTAAAGCGGGCGGTCAGGTCGACCCCGGTCTCCTGCCGGATCAGGTCCTGGAGGATGGGGGCCAGGCCGCCCTTCTCCACCACATCGACCATCGCCTGGGTCGGCAGCTCAAAGGTGATCATCTGCCCCTCGATCTTCCACCGGGCCCGGTCCATGATCCCGTTCAGGCGGGGGAAGGCGGACTTGGCCTGGATCAGGATCTCCTCCCAGGCCTCCTCGATCCGCTCGGTCGGGCTGTGGTCGGCGGCGGCGGGGGCGCAGTGGGGCACCACCTGGACGGTGACCGCCAGGCCGGGAAAACAGGACTCCGCCACCGCCCTGGCCAGCGCCTCCCGGTAGGGGAGCGGCAGGCGGATGGGGGCCTGGAAATGCAGGGTGACAGTGCGGGACCGCTGGTGCACCTCCACGCGCCCCAGGCGGGCCCCGGCCAAGTAGGCCTGGACCTCGGGCGGCAGAGCGGAGCGGTCGAGCAGTGCGAGCCAATCGGTTTGCGGCGACATCTTGAGCTATTCACCTCTTTAAAGTGCAGAGGGGGCGACGCCCACCTCTCCGTACACAGGAGCCCCCATCCAGAGGCTGCGGGGGGCCTGTAACAGGACGAGCGCCCTGGATACCAGGAGCGCCCGCAGGCTTACGGGGTTCGCCGTCAGGAGCGGCCTTACGCTGGGGTGCGGCCGGGCGCATGACGGGTCCCTTAATCTTCTTCAGTGACCGAGATGACCCCTTCCGTTGCCATCAAGTCGCCCACAAGTCCCGCTGTGTCCAGGTTGCGCCCGACCATCTTGATATAGAAGGTGATCTCCACCGTGCCGGGCACCGGGCCCTGCCGCATGGAGACCGACTTGATGTTGGCGCCCCACTTGCCGACGGTGGAGGCCAGGACACCCAGGCGGCCGGGGGTGTCGGTCACGTGGAGGATCAGGGTGTGATGCCCGCCTTTGGCGATATAACGCCGCTCCACCTCGGAGAGGGTCTTCAGGGTGAGCAGGACCAGGACCACGGCCACCAGGGTCTGCAGGTACATCCCGGCACCCACGGCCAGACCCATGCCCGAGACCACCCAGAGGGAGGCCGCCGTGGTCAGGCCGCGGATGTTGACGCCCTCGCGCATGATGGTCCCTGCCCCCAGAAAGCCGATGCCGCTCACCACCTGGGCGGCGATGCGGCCCGGGTCGCCGTTGCCGTGCAGGCCCCGGCCGGTCATGTCCCACATGGCCAGCGAGACCTGCATGATCAGGGCGGAGCCGACGCAGACCAGCACGTGGGTCCGCAGGCCGGCTGGGCGGTTGGTGGACTCCCGTTCCAGGCCGACAGCACCGCCGGCCACAGCGGCGATCAGGAGCGGGACCAGGATCTGCCCAAGCTCATGAAGGAAGGCCAGCGCGTTCTCCTGGAGGAGTGCGGTCAAGGCACATTACCCTCTCTGCGCATACTTCAAGATCTCGTAGTACATCTTCAAGCGGGCGGCTGCCCCCTTGACCAGGCCCAGCTTCTCTTCCTTCATGCGATGGCTCATCTCCTCCAGGAGGACCTCCTCCACCCGGTAGCCCCGGTGGTTGACGTGGCGGGTCAGCGCCACCTCGATGCCAAACCGGGACCGGTCGGCGTCGGGCTCCTCCCGGAACATCTCATCGACCACCTCGCGCCGGACGGCCCGCTGGCCGGACAGGTAGGGTGCGACCACCTGGGCCAGGTCGGTGGCGACCCGTCCGTCGCCAAAGATCCCGATGGTCATGTCAGCCCTGCCCTCCAGCACCGGGCTGATCAAGGCCCGGACATGGCTGGGCTGAAGGCCGATCAGGTCGGCGTCCAGGAAGAGGACGACGGGTGCGTCGTTGGCCTGAAAACCGGTCTTCATGGCCGCTGCCTTCCCCATGTTCACCGGGTGCTCAATGACAGTAGCGCCCGCAAGTCGGGCATTTTCGGCGGTCCGATCCTCCGATCCATCGCTCACGACGATGACCTGACTAATCTCCTCTACCTTGCACAGTGTGGAGACAACTTCACCGATGGTCGTCTCCTCGTTCAGGGCTGGAATGACCGCAGCGACCTTCATAGCAGGACCTACCTCCGATTCAGGGGAAACCGCGCGCAAACGGAGTGCGAACCGTCCGGCACCGGCACCTCGTGTACTCTATTCCTTCCGAGCGAGGGATTTTCCTCCTCTATAGAGGGTGCGACCGACCGTCAAGGTTCGACACAAAGGCGCGGAATTGACTAGTCTTTGCCAGCACTATCCTGCCCCAGATTGTGGTCATTGATTGCCACGGATTCCCCGGAAAATGACGGCCACGGATTACACGGATTACACGGATAAATACATGAAATAAATAATAATGTGGTTTATATTAGTTTCATCAGTGGTGCTGGTGCGAAGCACCGCACCATGGTGGTTACACGGATAACAAAATATATGACAACAATGTGGGCGGTGCCCTTTTCATCGGTGGTGCTGATCCGGAAGCACCACCGATGGAAACGGAACCGCCCACGCATGCCATATCCATGTTTACAATGTTTTATAATCCGTGTAATCCGTGTAATCCGCGGCTCAGAAAACGGCCCGCGGCGTGCCCCTTCAGGATTCGGTTTGCCCACCGGGCCCCGCCAGCCGCCTCCGGTGCAGGAGCCGGGCGACCAGCCCGGTGCCGGGGGCGAAGAGGAAGGCCAGCAGGAAGAGGAACCCGGCCACCGCCGACATCGCCGCGGCAATGGAGCTATCGGTCCAGCGGGCCAGCAGGTAGCCGAAGAGGCTGGAGAGGGCGCCCACCCCTACCGCCAGCCCCAGCATGACCGAGAGCTTCTCGGTCAGGAGGTAGGCGGTCGCCCCCGGCACCACCAGCATCGCCACCACCAGGATCGCCCCGACCGAATCGAAGGCGCCCACCGTGGTGATCGAGACCAGCGACATCAGCAGGTAGTGGAAAAAGCCGACGTTGATCCCCAGCGCCGCCGCCGTGCTCGGATCGAAGGCGCAGATCTTCAGCTCCTTGTAGAAGAGGGCGATCACCGTCAGGTCCACCAGGAAGATCAGGCCCATGGTCCAGAGCGCCCGGGGGCCCAGGTTCCAGCCCGCCAGCACCCACTGGTCCCAGGGGGCGTAGGCGATCTCCCCGTAGAGGACGTGCTCCAGGTCCAGGTGGACCCGCCCGGCGAAGAGGGCGATCAGCACCACCCCGACGGCGAAGAGGGCGGTGAAGGTGACCCCGATGCCCGCATCCTCCTGCACACCGGCCCGCTGGAGGGTCTGGACCAGCCACGCGGTCACCAGGCCGAAGGCGCCGGCGCCTAGCACCATGATCAGCGGCTCCCGGCTCCCGGTGAGCAGGAAGGCGACGGCGATCCCCGGCAGCACGGCGTGGCTGATGGCATCCCCCAGCATCGCCATCCGGCGGAGGATCAGGAAGGAGCCGACCAGGCCGGCCGAGCCGGCCACCAGCGCCCCGATGGCGATGATCGTCAGCGGAATGTACAGCTCCACCCTACAGCACCCCCTTCAGCAGCGGATCCGGGAGCAGGCGGGGCTCCAGCTGGTGCAGCTTCAGCAGCTCCTCCAGCGCCTCCCGCGCCCCCGGCGGGAAGGTGGGGCCGCGGCCGTCCCGGTCCACCGGATGGCCGCCCAGCTCCGCCTCGTGCATCAGGAAGAGCTCGAAGAGCCGCTCCTCCCGCACCAGCCGGTAGGCCTCCTGCAGGCCGGGACCGGTGAGCGACCAGCCCGCCGGCCCGGCGCTGACCAGACCGTCCCGCTGCAGCCCGGCCAGCACCGCCGCCAGGCTGCGGGCCGGCAGGCCCCGGCGCCGCTCCAGCTCGGCGGGGGTGAAGGCCGCCCCCGCCGCCCCCGCCTCCTCCGCCAGCTCGTAAAGCGCACGCAGCGCCCGCTCCCGGGCGATACGTCGCCGGTTCCGGGCGAACTGGATCAGCCGGGCCAGCAGCCCCCGGCGGGGGGCGAAGAGGAGCGAGAGCAGGAAGACCGCCGTGGCTGCCAGGACGATCAGCGGGCCGGTGGGCATCCGGGGGCCGGCCTGGGAGGCGATGGTCCCCAGCACGCCGGAGAGGGCGCCGAAGAGGCCCGAGAGGAGCACCATCACCGCCAGCCGGTCGGTCCAGTAGCGGGCGGCGATGGCCGGGGTGATCAGCATGGCGGCCATCAAGACCACCCCCACCGACTCCAGCCCGATCACCACCGCCAGCACGATCATCAGGTTGAGCAGCTGGTCCAGCCAGCCGACGGGCAGGCCGATCCCCTGCCCGAAGCCTCGGTCGAAGGCCAGCAGCTTGAACTCCTTGAAGAGGAGCGCCACCGCCAGGCAGAGGAGGGCGGCAATCACCACCATCACCTGCACATCCCGCCCCACCAGGCTGGCCGCCTGGCCGAAGAGGAACTTGTCGAGGCCGCTCTGGTTGCCCCCGGGCATCCGCTGGATCACGTTGAGCAGCATGATCCCCAGCCCGAAGAAGACGGTCAGCACGATCGCCATCGCCGTGTCTTCCTTGATCTTGGAGTACCGGGTGATGGCGCTCAGGCAGAGCGTGCCGGTGATCCCCGCCAGCGCTGCGCCGACCAGCAGCGGCCCGATCGACTTGGAGCCGGTCAGCAGGAAGGCGATGGCGATGCCGGGCAGGGCGGCGTGGGCCAGGGTGTCGCCCATCAGGGAGCGGCGGCGGAGCAGGGCGAAGGCGCCCAGCACCCCGGCGGCCAGCCCCAGCAGGGCGGTGCCGGTCATCACCCAGCGGGCGTTGGCGTCCGCCAGGGAGAGCCAGGAGAGATCGATTCCAGGCACGCTCAGCACCCCCCGACCCCGCCGGCGGCCCCCGGCCGGAGCCCACCGGTCCCGGCCGTCAGGAAGGAGAGATTGCCCAGCCGGCCCCCGTAGGTCTTCTGGAGGTTCTCGGCGCTGAAGACCCGCTCGGTGGGGCCGGCCGCCACCACCCGCATGTTGAGCAGTACCAGCCAGTCGAAGTACTCCCGCACCGTCTGCAGGTCGTGGTGGACCACCACCACCGTCCGCCCCTTCGCCTTCAGCTCGCCCAACAGGGTGATGATGGCCTTCTCGGTGGCGGCGTCCACCCCGGCGAAGGGCTCATCCATGAAGTAGACCCGGGCGTCCTGGGCCAGGGCGCGGGCCAGGAAGACCCGCTGCTGCTGCCCCCCGGAGAGCTGGCTGATCTGCCGGTGGGCGTAGTCGGCCATCCCCACCTGGGAGAGGGCGTGCAGCGCCAGCTCCCGGTCCCTCGCCCCGGGCCGCCTCAGCAGGCCCAGGTGGCCGTAGCGGCCCATCAGCACCACATCCAGGGCGTCGGTGGGGAAGTCCCAGTCCACCGAGGAGCGCTGGGGGACGTAGCCCACCTCCCTCCGGGCCTGCCGGTAGGGCCGGCCGTAGATCTCCACCTCGCCGGAAACAGCGGGGATCAGCCCCAGGATCGCCTTGAGCATCGTCGACTTGCCCGCCCCGTTGGGCCCCACCACCCCGATCAGACGGCCCTCCGGCAGGGTCAGGTTGATCCCCTGGAGCACGGGCCGTTTCTGGTAGGCGACGGTCAGGTCCCGGACCACCACGGGCGGCGTCACGGTCGTACCCATCCGGTCTCCCTCCTTACCTCAGCGCCTTGACAATCGTGTCGACGTTGTGCCGGACCATCCCGATGTAGGTCCCCTCCGGGGTGCCCTCCGCCCCCATGGCGTCGGAGAAGAGCTCGCCGCCGATGCTCACCCGGTGTCCCCGGGCCCCCGCCCCCTGGACCAACGCCTCGATGGAGCGCTTCGGCACGCTGGACTCCACGAAGACCGCCTTGACCTTCCGGCTGACCAGCAGGTCGACCATCTGCTGCACATCGGCCAGCCCGTACTCGGTGGCGGTGGAGATCCCCTGCAGCCCCATCACCTCGATGCCGTAGGCCCGGCCGAAGTAGCCGAAGGCGTCGTGGGCGGTCACCAGCACCCGCTGCCGGGCCGGAATCGAGCCGATCTGCTCCCGGGCGTAGCCGTGCAGGGCCTCCAGCTCCTTCAGGTAGGCGGCGGCGTTCGCCTGGTACTCCGCCCGGCCGGCGGGGTCCAGCTCCACCAGGGCGTCCCGCACCGCCTCCGCCGCCTTCATCCAGAGGGAGACATCGAACCAGATGTGCGGGTCCTCGGTCCCGTCCGGCGTCGCCAGCAGGTCGCTCTCAGGGATCCGCTCCGCCACCGCCACCGTCGGCTTCTGGCGGGCCATCTTCACCAGGATATCCCCCATCCGCCCCTCCAGGTGGAGGCCGTTGTAGAAGATGATGGAGGCCTTGGAGAGCCGGGCGATGTCCCCCTCCGACGCCTTGTAGAGGTGGGGGTCAACCCCCGGGCCCATCAGGGCGGTTACCACGACCCGCTCCCCGCCGATCTGCTTCACCAGGTCAGCCACCATCCCCGTGGTGGCGGCGGCCTGAATCTTCCCGTCAACCCCGGCCGACTCCGCCCGCCCGCACCCTGCGGCGGTGAGCGCCAGCAGCCCGATCATCACCAGCACAAGCACTGTCCGACGTGCCATCATCTCTGCATCCTCCTGCCCTCTGGCTATGTGCCAACTCTTTTGGTCAAGACCAACTTTCGGTCCGACCGAAGGGACCGTACCACCGGCCCCCGTGCGATTCGCTTTGAGAAAGAGTTTTTCCCTCGTGCAACTTTGTGGCCCGCAAAAGCCCGGCCTTCCAACCGGGAACGTTTCGATCTCCTGTGAAATCGGTTTAGATACCTCTAACTCTGCCTCTACTATGCGTCAAAGACAACATCTTTGTCAAGAGTCATTCTTCCTTTTCCCTTCCTCCGTTCCTGGAGCGATGGCCCAAATTCACCGGGAGGGTGTGCCGCAGCACACCCTCCCAGCCTATTCACTCGTAGCGCAGGGCGTCCACCACGTCCAGCCGGGCGGCCCACCGGGCGGGCAGGAGCCCCACCAGAGGCGCCAGCAACAGGGAGACCAGGAGGGCGGAGAGGACCGCCTCCCCGTCCACCGTCCACTCGGTGCCGGCCCCGTTGACGAACTCGAGCGCCGGCACCATCAGCCCGGCCACACCAAACCCGGCCATCAGTCCCAGGGCGCCCCCGAAGAGTCCGATCCCCAGCGCCTCCCCCGCCACCAGGCGGATCACCTCGCCCTGCCGGACGCCGATCGCCCGCAGCAGGCCGATCTCCCGCCGCCGCTCCAGGGCGGCGGCAAAGAGGGTGTTGGCCAGGGCGAGCCCCGCCACCAGCACCGAGATCCAGATCAGCCCGTCCAGGAGCCGGTAGACGGCATCGTACTGGCCCCGCAGCTCCGCCCAGAACTCCTGGTTCAGCCGGACCTTCAGCCCCATCGACTCGCCCCAGCGCTGCAGGATCCGCTCCTTCACCACCGCCGGATCGACCCCCTCCTCCACCAGCACGGCGATGTTGGTGGCGGTGGGGTCCTGCCAGTAGCGCAGGTAGTCCCCCCGGTCGAGCTGGATGGTGCCGCCGTAGGGGGTCACATCCTGCATGATCCCCACCACCTCGAAGGGGCGGATCCCCACCGGGGTCGGCAGGCCGATGGTCATCCCCACCCCCGCCCCCAGGCGGCGAGCCACCGCCGGGGAGATGATCACCCCGCCGCCCTCTTCCATCCGGTCGGCCGCCTGCTCCCAGTCCCCCTCCTCCAGGGGTGTCTCGGAATACTGGCGCAGGAGCCGGTGGTCCAGCGCCTGGATGAAGACCGGCTGGCCGTCGGTCAGGGTGGCGCCGTGCATCTTCTGGGGACTGACCAGCCGCACACCCTCCACCCGGGCCAACTCCGCCACGAAGGAGGGATCCATCTCCACCTGGGCGGCCAGCCCCACAAAGGAGGAGGAGACGTTCATATCCCAGCCGATCACTTTCTCGTACCAGGAGGTGAAGGCGGCCAGCTGCGAGGCGGTGACGCCCCCTATGCCCACCATGAAGGCAAGGCTGACGATCAGGGAGGCGGCGGTGGCCGAGGTGCGGGCCGGGCGCCGGAGCAGGTTGTCGGCCGCCAGCCGGCCGGTGACCCCCAGCCCGGCCGTCAGCCAGGGGCGCAGGAGCCGCCGGATGACCGGCGGGAGCAGGACCGGCAGAAGGAGGACCAGGCCCAGGAAGATTACCACCTGCAGGATCCCCCAGAGCCGCAGCGTCTGCGGAGGGATCAACCCCTCTGAGGGCCAGGTGAGACCGTAGACCACCAGTCCGGCGGCGATCAGGACGAGCCCCGCCGCCACCCGCCTCCATGCGGGACCGGCACCCTCCGGCTCCGCATGGGGGTCGGGCCGCATCGCCTCCACAGGGCTGACCCGCACGGTCTCCCAGGCGGGGGCGAGGGCCGCCGCCAGGGCGGTGACCAACCCGACCGCCAGGCCGGTGACCACCGCCGAACCGGTCAGGGTGACCGTCGCCACCTGCAGGTGGTAGACCGCCAGGAACTGGGCGGTCATCTGCTCCGCCATCGCCCGGGCCAGGCCGTAGCCGGACCCCAGGCCCAGCAGGGAGCCCAGCAGCCCCTGCGCCCCCGCCTCCGCCAGCACCAGCCCGACCACCTCGAAGCGCCGCATGCCCACCGCCCGCAGGATGGAGAGCTCACGCCGGCGCTCCGAGACCCCCATGGAGACGTTGGTGAAGATCATGAAGGCACCGGCGAAGAGCGAGATGGAGCCGGCCAGGGTCAGCACGAAGGTGAGGGAGTCCAGGAGCCGCTGCATCTGGCCGGCCCGCTCCACCGGCGTGCCCACCCGGACCGCATCTCCCAGCCGGCGGGAGAGGCGCTCCCGCACCGCATCCGCCTCCGCCCCCTCCGCCAGCAGCAGGTCGATCAGGTCCAGCCGCCCCTCCCGGCCGAAGACCGCCTGCGCCGCTCGCAGCTCCATCAACCCGAACGGGCCCAGGGCGCCTCGCACCGTTCCCCGGGCGTCGAAGAGGCCCACCACCGTAAATTCCTCAAAGCCCCGCACCGTCAGGAGCCGCAGCCGGTGGCCGAGCCCCACCCCCAGCCCCTCGGCCAGGTCGTGGCTGACCGCCACCTCCCCGCCGGCCGCGGGCAGCCGCCCGGCGGAGAGCCGGTGCTCCCGCACCTGTCCGTCCCTGGCCGGGTCGATCCCGTAGAAGGTGGCGCTCCCCCGCCGGCCGTCAGCCTCCACCGGGGCGCTGGATGCGACCACCGGGACCGCTGTCTCGATCCCCTCCACCCGCTCCGCCTCGGCGAGAAGCCGCTCCGGAAAGCCGTTGCCGGCCACAGCCGAGAGCTGCAGGTCGGCCCGTCCGGCCGCCCCCGCCAGCAGGTTCTCATAGGAGGAGAGGATCGCCTGGTTGGTCAGCATCACCGCCACCACCATGGTCACGCCCAGGGCGATGCCGGCGACGGTGATCAGCGTGCGCCCCTTACGGGCCAGGAGATAACGCCGGGCCAGCAGTCCGTAAAGGGCGGTCATCCGGCCATCCCTCCCGTCCGGAGGTCCTCCACGATCCGCCCGTCCCGCATGGTGATCAGCCGGTCGCCGTAGGCCGCCGCCTTCGGGTCGTGGGTGACCATCAGCACCGTCTGCCCCCGCTCGGTCTGCATCCGCTTGAGGAGCAGCAGGATCTCCTCCCCGGCCAGGGTGTCCAGGTTGCCGGTGGGCTCGTCAGCCAGGAGGACCGGCGGCTCCGTCACCAGGGCCCGGGCGATGGCCACCCGCTGCATCTGCCCGCCCGACAGCTCGTCGGGCCGGTGCTGCGCCCGGTCGGCCAGCCCCACCTGCTCCAGGGCCGCCCGTGCCCGCCGCTCCGCCTCGCCGGACGTCACCCGGGCGATCAGCAGGGGCAGCGAGACATTCTCCAGGGCGCTCAGGGTGGGCAGCAGGTTGAAGAACTGAAAGACAAAGCCGAGCCGGTGGCGGCGGAGCAGGGTGAGCTGGTCGTCGCTCAGGGCGGCCAGGTCCTGGCCCAGCAGTTCCACCCGGCCCGAGGTGGGCCGCTGCAGCCCGCTGATCAGGTGGAGCAGGGTCGACTTCCCCGACCCGGACTTGCCCATGATCGCCACGAACTCCCCGGCGGTCACCGTCAGGCTGACCCCATCCACCGCACGCACCACAATCGAGCCCCGACGGAACTCCTTGCTGACCTGCTCCAGATGCAGCACCGCATCGGTCACGGCCGATCGCCTCCCTGATGATCGCTTTCCCGGCACCCGATGAACCCCCGGAGCTTGGACTCGCACCCCTCCAGCCAGCGCAGATCGGCCTCGGTGTGCTGGAGCGCCGCGTCCAGCAGCAGCTCCCGCCGCAGCCGCTCCGCTGCCGGCCCGGCCTCCTGCCTCAACGCCAGCTTCTGGCGGGTCAGGTCGGCCAGCTGCAGGTGGTAGATCCGGCGCTGCGAGTCGATCAGCGCCAGCGCCCGACCCGGGTCCTGCTCCAGCAGGAGCCCCAGCCGGATCAGCACCTCGTCCCGGAGCGGCCGGGGCTTCAGGGGCGGCCGGTCCAGCCAGGCCTGGAGCTCGTGCAGCCCCGCCGGGGTGACCCGGTAGACCTTCCGGTCGTCGCCCTCCGCCTCCTCGGCCTCCAGCGCCACCAGCCCCTCCCGGAGCATCCGCTCCAGGGTGGAGTAGACCTGCCCGATGTTCAGCTCCCACAGCCCCCCGGTCAGCAGGTCGAACTCGCCCTTCAGCTCGTAGCCATGGCGGGGGGTGCGGGCCAGAAAGCCGAGAATCGCATGTTTCACCGACAGCCGGAACCACCTCCTCGCCCAACCGCCTCTCTACATACGAGTATAGCATACGAGTATGTATCCCGTACTTCACGCTTTGCCATGGGATCCATTCTCCATAGGAATGGAAAGGAGCCCGACAGCGGTCGGGCTCTGGGTGGGATCCGCCGGATCAGCGGTAGAGCGAGGGATCGTTCACCGTGGCCACATCCACCAGGGCGGGGCCGGGGTGGGCCGCCGCCTCCTGCAGGGCCGGCAGCAGTTGGGCGGATTGCTCGACGCGCCAGGCCTGCCAGCCGAAGGCCCGGGCCACCGCCGCGAAGTCCGGGTTGCGCAGCTGGTGGCCGAAGGGCTGGTACCCCTCCTTCACCGCCTTGTGCTCCTCCATCGCCAGGGAGCCGTTGCGGGCGACCACCACCGTCAGGTCCAAACTCTCCTGCACAGCGGTCCGCAGCTCGCCCAGGAGGGTGGTCAGCCCGCCATCCCCCACCAGGGCCAGCACACTGGCCTCCGGCCGGCACAGCTTGGCGGCGATGGCTGCCGGCAGGGCGAAGCCCATGGAGCGCCAGGTGCCCGAGAAGAGGGTGCGGTACTCCGCCCCCCGGAACTGCCGGTTGAACCAGAGCAGGTGGTCCCCGGTGTCCAGGGTGAAGATGGTGGGCGCACCCGGCCGGCCCCCACCCGGCGCCGCCTGCTCCAGCGCCCTGACCAGCGCCGCCGGCGGCACCGCTCCCGGCGCCTCCACCGGAATCGCCCCCTCCGCCTCCCGGGTCGCCTCCCAGTCCCGCTTCAGCCCGCTCAGCTGCGCCCGCCAGCCGGACCGGTCGGGGCCGGGATCCCGCCGGAGCGCCGCCAGCAGACCGGGCAGCACCTGGGCCGCATCGCCCGGCAGGCCGTAGGTCGCGGGGGCCAGCGAGCCGATGCTGGCCGGATGCCGGTCCACCTGGACCACCTGAACCCCCTCGGGCATATAGGGGGCGGGCCACCAGGTGGAGCCGACCACCAGGATCAGGTCGGCCTGCCCCAGCGCCCGATGGGCGGCGGGGCTGCCGCCCGTTCCCACCCCACCCAGCACCAGCGGGTGGAGGTCGGGCAGCATCCCCTTGCCACCCAGGGCCAGCAGGATCCCCGCCCCCAGCACCTCCGCCAGCGCTGCCACCTCCCCGGCGGCGCCCGAGGCCCCATGCCCGGCCAGGATCAGCGGCCGGTCCGCCCGCCGGATCAGCCCGGCCGCCTCCTCGATCACCGGTCCGCCCGTCACCGGGGGGGCGGTCAGGTAGGGCTCCGGCGGGTAGAGCGGGGCCTGCACCGGTCCTTTCCAAAAGTCCTTCGGCACGCCGATGTGGGCCGGGCGCCCCTCCCCGACGGCGGTCTTCAGCGCCCGCAACAGCACCGGTTCGATCGCCGCCGGGTTGGGCAGCGTCTCGGTATACCCGGTGATCCCCTGAATCAGCCCCTGCTGGTGGACGTACTGCTTCACATCGCCGCCCACCTTGTGCGACTCCACCTGGCCGGTCAGGACCAGCAGGGGAACCCGGTCGGCGTAGGCGTCGGCCACCCCGTTGATCAGGTTGGCCAGCCCGGGGCCGCTGGTCCCCACGCAGACCGCCGGGCGACCCGTCAGCTTCGCCTCCGCGGAGGCGGCAAAGCCGGCCGCCGACTCGTGGCAGACGGGGACAAATCGTAGCTTCTGCTGCCGGCTCAGCTCGTCCATGAGGGGCAGGATCGCATCCCCGATCACCCCGTAGACGTGACGAACGCCCCAGCCGGCCAGCTGCTCGATCAGATACTGTGACAGGTTCAAAAGAGGGCACCTCCCTTCCGGTAGGATGCCCTCCCCGCCCTATTCGGTCACCACCAGAATCCCCTTCATCCCCATGCGCAGGTGATCATCCACGTGGCACTCAAAGGGAAAGATCCCCGACCGGACCGCCATGAAGGCTGCCGACCGCACCTGACCGGGATCGATGGGGCCGATCTCGAGATCGAACTCCTCGATCTCGAACTCGTGCGGCTCCGTCCCCTTGTTGATCAGGCGGATGGTCACCTTCGTCCCCCGCTTGACCTCGATCCGGTTCGGCTGGAACCGGTAGTCCCCGGCGGTCACCTCCACCGTCACCGCCGCGGCGCCCGGGGCCGGCTCTGCCCCGCCGGTCCCGCCCGCCACCGGCAGCGGCTGCCCCCTCTCTCCGGCCATCACCGCCATCGCCCTCTGCAGCCCCTCCCGCAGGAGCGCCAACTGCCGGAGCGCCTCCGCCGGATCCAGCTCCCCCGATTCAAGCATCTGCTTCAGCCGGGTATGGGCGTTGGCCATCCGCTGCGCCGCCGTCGGATCCTCCAGGCTGACCGGACCCAGCAGCTGACCAAAGGCCGCGGCAAACCGCCGGTAGGCGGCCCGGGCCGCCGCCGGCTCTCCCTCCCCGGCTGCGCCGGTCAGCTCCTCCAGCGCCGACTGCGCCTCCGCAATCGCCTGCAGCACCGGGTCCGCCGGGCGGGCCGCCTCCTCCCGCCCGCGTCCGCCGCACCCCGCCAGCACCAGCACGGAGGCCAGGAGCAGCCCCCCTGCGAAAGAGAACCACCGCATCGCTCGCTCACCCTCCTGCCATCTCTTCTGCTCCCACACTATCCACCTGCCGGAGATTGCAGAACCCGAAGCACCTGCGGGATTGCGCAAGATGGGCAGGTCTGTTTCCTGAATACACCGAATATCATGGCATATAACGTGATGAGGGGAGCTGAGGCCCGATGGCACGGCTGGCACAGGTGGTGTTCAAGGGCGGGGGCGTGAAGGGGATCGGCCTGGTGGGGGCGCTGGCGGTGGCCGAGGAGCTGGGCTGGCGCTGGAAGGCGGTGGCCGGCACCTCGGCGGGCTCCATCACCGCCGCCCTGGTGGGGGCCGGCTACCGGGCGCCCGAGGTGCACAAGGTCCTCTTCGACCTGGACTTCCGCAAGTTCGAGGACGGCGGGGGGCTCAAGACGGTCAACCTGCTGCTCCATGAGGGCATCTACAAAGGCCAGTACGTGATCGACCTGATGGACCAGCTGCTCGGCAGCAAGCTGGGCAAGCAGGTGGTCACCTTCCGGGACCTGCCCGTCGCCACCCGGGTGGTGGCCAGCGACCTGACCCACAAGCGGATGCTGGTCTTCCCCGACGACCTGGCCGGCGCACCCTACCACCTGCCCGACCCGCTCTCCTTCCCGGTCGCCCACGCCGTGCGGGCCTCGGTCTCGATCCCCTTCTTCTTCGAGCCCTACCGGCTGACGCTGCCCAACGGGATCCAGGCCACCCTGGTGGATGGGGGCCTGCTCTCCAACTTCCCCGTCCACCTCTTTGAGCCCCGGGGCAAGCCCCCCCTGGTTCCCACCTTCGGCTTCGACCTGATCGCCCCCAACGACGACCAGCCCGTACCCACCAAGACGCCCCTGCAGCTGGTGGAGGCGATGGTCGACACCCTGCTGGGCGGCCGGGACAGGGCCGACCTGGAGCACCAGAACTACGCCCGGGCGATCTACATCGACACCGGCACCTACAAGACGACCCAGTTCGACATCGACGCGGCCGGAAAGGACTGGCTCTACCAGAGCGGCCGCAGGGCGGCGGAGGCCTTCTTCGCCGACCCGGAGACCGACGCCTGGCTGAAGCGGTTCCCCTACCGCATGGCCCCCGGCACCCAGAGCGCTGCCGGGAGGGAGCCGGAGCGCTAGGAAGAGGATTCCACCGGACCGCCGCCGAACTGGGAACTCGATTCCCCGCAAGGAGGCGATCCCGTGCAGCCCCTCCCCACCTCCCGCCACTGCTTCATCTGCGGCAAGGAGAACACCGCCGGCCTGCAGGTCCGCTTTCACCGCACCCCCGACGGCGTCCGGGCCACGGTCACCCCCGCCCGCAGCTTCGAGGGGTTCGACGGCGTCCTGCAGGGAGGCGTCGCTGCCGGTCTGATGGATGATGCCATGTGGTACGCCATCTTCGCCGCCACCGGCGGCGTCACCATGACCGCCGAGCTGACCGTCCGCTACAAGGCCCCGGTCCCGGTGGAGCAGGAGCTGACCGTCACCGGACAGCTGGTGGAGCAGCGCCGCAATCTCTACACCTGCGCCGCCAGCCTGTCCGGCCCCGACGGCCGGGTGCTGGCCGAGGCAGTCGGCAAGTTCCTCGCCGCCCCGCAGGAGCTGGCCGAACGGCTACATCAGCAGATGAGCTGACAGGAAGAGACCCCACCCGAGCCGATTCGGGTGGGGTCTTTCGCTAAGAATCACTCACGGCTCGTACGGGATCAGCACCACCCGGTCCGGAAGGACGGCATGGACCGCCCCGTGAGTGTGGTGCAGCTCCACCACATTCCCATTCAGGCGCCACTCCTCCTCCGCCCCGGCCATCTGGTTGCGCGCCACCAGCCGTGCACCTTGCGCCAGGAAGAGGGTGGCCCCATCATCCGACAGGCCGATCTGCTCTGCCTCGGCCGGGTGCACCGGATGCGGGCCGCCCCCGTCCCCGGTCGGGCGCAGCACCTGTACAAACCTGCCCTCGGCCGACTCCAGCAGCAGAGCGAATCGCTCTCCCAGCGGGCTCCACACCTGGGCAACGGGCCGGGCGTCTCCGGGCATGCGGTAGGGCGAGTAGGGCGACCCCCCCGGATTCGGGTAGAACAGAGTTCCATCGGCAAAGGTGAGGAGAAGCCCGCTCCCGGGATGCCAAGGCTGGGAAAGCCAGTCGGGGATGCGCATCTGCACCCAGGAGAGCGGGGTCATGTTGATGCTGAAGTGATCCAGCAGCCCCAGTCGAGGGAGATAGGCAACACCTTCCGGTGAGCCGCCCGGATCGGCAATGGCCAGGACCACCTCATCAGAACCGTGCCGGTAGAAGAGTTCCCCGCTGCGCCAGTAGGTGTGGCGCAGGTCCGTCTGGTCGGGCACCGGTACCACCGCTCGCTCTGCCCCCGGCCCCACCGTCACGATCTGGATCTGCCCGGGAGTCAGGTAGGCGAACCGCTCTCCATGCCAGGCCAGGTCATAACCGGCATCCGAATAGAGCCCCATCTCCCCGCCCCCCACCCGCCACCAGCCAACCCAGGCCGAACCGTCGCCTCCCCGCAACCGGGCCGCCACGTACTGGCCGCTGGGAGAGACCACCGCCGAGTCGATCCGGTATCCCAACTCACGCCAGGCCTCGGGCAGGGCCAGAGCCCGCGGCTCCCCAAACCGCAGCACCGTGCTCCCTGCCCAGTCCTTGTAGCCCTGCAGGTGAGCCAGCCGCGACTGATTGAACTGGAGCAGATGGGCCATCGCCCAGCGATAGCCCGGCGTCTCAGATGCCACAGCAGCACCGCAGGCCAGGATGGCGTCGACCTGCTCCAGATTCCCCCCTCGAAGCGCCTCCAGAAGGCGCTCCCCGTCCTGACCGGCATCCCCCAAGCAGCCAACAGCCGGACCAACGGGTTCCGGAGCCCGCGGCGGCACAACCTCCCCGCCAGCAAAGGCCAACACAAAGACCAGCAGCAGAGCCACCCAGAGAAGCCGCCGCATACTCCCACCCCCTACCCATAGGACGCTCCACCCACAGCCAACGTTTCTCCCCCGAAAGGCAAAGCCCCCGTGGCGACATGCGCGCCAAGGGGGCGCACGGGTCCGCCCCAGGCGGGCGAGAGGCGGCCCACATAAGCAAAGCCCCCGTGGCGACATGCGCGCCACGGGGGCG
>JBMONC010000117.1:0-2062 GCA_049324875.1 Bacillota bacterium | reverse complement strand
TGCGCGCCACGGGGGCGGACGGGTCAGCCCCACGCGGGGGAGAGGTGAGAGGGGGGATGCGCTCATCCCCCCTCTCACTTCGTTAATACGCCCGAGCGAACCAGACCGTATGCTTCGCCTCGCCGCCGCAGGTAATGCAGACCTGCTTCCTCGCCGGCGGGTCGAAGGGGATGTTCCGAGAGGTGAACTTGGTCTCCTCCTTCACCTTCCCCTCGCACTCCTCTGAGCCGCACCAGCCCGCCAGCACGAAGCCCGGCAGCTCACCCGCCGCCTCCCTGGCGGCGATGTGCTCCTTCAGCTCCTCCAGCCGGTTCACATGCAGGTGGGAGTTCGCCTCCCGGAAGGCCACCGCCTTCCGGTACATGTTCTCCTGGATCTCCACCAGCAGCGCCTGAATCCGCTCCACGGCGCCATCCAGCGAGACGGTGATCTTCTCACCGGTATCCCGCCGGGCCAGGACGCACTGGTTGTTCTCCACATCCCGCGGCCCCAGCTCCAGCCGGACCGGCACGCCCCGCATCTCCCACTCGTTGAACTTCCAGCCCGGGGTCTCCTCCCGCAGATCGGCCTTCACCCGGACCCCCGCCGCCTTCAGCGCATCGAAGAGCGGGTCGAACCGCTCCATCACCTTCTCCCGCAGCTTGGGCGGCCCCACCGGGATCATGATCACCTGGGTCGGCGCCATCAGCGGCGGCAGCGCCAGCCCCCGGTCATCGCCGTGGACCATGATCAGGGCGCCGATCAGCCGGGTGGAGGAGCCCCAGGAGGTGGTGTGGACGTACTTCAGCTGGTTGTCCCGGTCCAGGAACTTGATGTCGAAGCCCACGGCGAACTTGGTGCCCAGGTAGTGGGAGGTGCCCGCCTGCAGCGCCTTGCCGTCCTTCATCATCGCCTCGATGGAGTAGGTGTCCACCGCCCCGGCAAACCGCTCCGAGGGGGTCTTCTGCCCCTGGATCACCGGCACCGCCAGCACCTGCTCCACCACCTCGGCGTAGACGCCGAGCATCTTCATCGTCTCCTCCCGGGCCTCCTCCTCGGTGGCGTGGGCGGTGTGCCCCTCCTGCCAGAGGAACTCGGAGGTCCGCAGGAAGGGCATCGTCCGCTTCTCCCAGCGGAAGACGTTGCACCACTGGTTGATCAGCACCGGCAGGTCCCGGTAGGACTGGATCCACTGGCTGTACATGTGGCCGATGATCGTCTCCGAGGTCGGCCGGATCGCCAGCCGCTCCTCCAGCTTCTCGCCGCCCGCCTCGGTCACCCAGGGCAGCTCCGGGTTGAAGCCCTCGACGTGCTCCTTCTCCTTCTGGAAGAACGACTCGGGGATCAGCATCGGGAAGTAGGCGTTCCGGTGGCCGGTCTCCTTGAAGCGCTTATCCATCGCCTGCTGGATCCGCTCCCAGAGCTCGTAGCCGTCGGGCTTGAAGACGATGCAGCCCCGCACCGGCGAGTAGTCCATCAGGTCGGCCTTCTTGATCGTGTCGATATACCACCTGGAGAAGTCCTCAGCCTGCGGCGTGATCTCCTTGACAAACCCCTTATCCTCTTTCATACCACTGCTCCTCTGCACGTAGTTCCAGCGAGACCATCACAAATAGAAACCCCCGTCCCGCAAAGGGACGGGGGCGCTGCTCCCGTGGTACCACCCTGATTGAACTACCCCCATCGTTCGATGGCGGCAGAACCACTCGCTCCCGGATAACGGCGGGAAGACCGGCACGCCTCCTCGGCGGCAGCTCCAGGGCGGGAGGCGCATCACGTCCCCGTACCGGCCTCACACCAGGCGGCCGGCTCTCTGAACGGGGTCTACCGATGGCCATTCCCCTTCACAGCCTCTTGCTCTGGAGGTAGCTTACCAACCCCTGTGCCGCTTGTCAACTAGACCTTCTGCAGAGCCCGCTCCATGATCATCCAGGCCGGGACCAGCCCCGCCCCGAACAGGCCGATGAACCCGATGTAGACAAAGGGTCCTCCCACCGTCAACATCAGCAACCAAAACAGGGCCGCCGTCAGCAGATACGCCCCCAAGCCCACTGCTACCGTCCGCAGCATCCCCATGCCCCCC
>JBMONC010000116.1:0-2330 GCA_049324875.1 Bacillota bacterium | reverse complement strand
GGCCGCCTCGGCGGGGCTGGTGCTGGCGGTCTTCGCCGGGCTCCAGGCGCTGCTCGCCCCGGTGGCCGGGCGGCTCTCCGACCGGGTGGGCCGCCGGGCCATGGCCACGGCCGCCGGCCTGCTCTATGCAGGGGGGCTGCTCCTCTTCCTGCTGCTGCCCCTCTCGGGGCCCATGACCGGCTTCCTGGGGGCGCTGGCCCTGACCGGGGTGGCGACCGGCCTGGCCTCGGCTCCGGTCCAGGCGGCCAGCCTGGCCTCCTGCCCGCCCCACCTGGTGGGCGTCGCCTCGGGGGTCTGGTACTCCGCCCGCTACCTGGGGAACATCACCGGGACGCTCCTGACCAGCCTCCTGCTGCCGGCTGACCTCTCCGGAGGGGCTCCGGCGCTCTTCACCGCCCTCGCCGTCACCGCACTGGTGCTGGTGGGCACCGCCCGGCTCTTGCCGGGGGAGGGTGCTCGACAGGAAGAGGTTGTTGTGGATTGAACCACGCGTAATCTCCACAAAATCGCCACACTCGCGTCACAGCCCGCCATTCTCGGCGGGCTATGATGCTTTTGGATAGCAGGAGCCTGCTGCTCCAACACCGAAGCGACTCCGAGGAGGCGGTTGAGATGGCGGGTGAGCGGATCTTGATCGCGGATGATGATCCCGCCCTGCGGCAGATGGTGCGGGAGTACCTCATCAGCGAGGGCTACCGGGTCCTGGAGGCCGCTGATGGCCGCCAGGCGCTGGAGATGGCCCGGCGGGAGCGGCCCGATGTGGCGATGCTCGACTGGATGATGCCCGGCATCTCCGGGCTGGACGTCTGCCGGACCATCCGGGCCGAGTCGTCCATGCCGGTGATCATGGTGACCGCCCGGGTGGAGGAGCCCGACAAGCTGCTGGGGCTGGAGCTGGGGGCCGACGATTACATCACCAAGCCCTTCAGCCTGCGGGAACTGACCGCCCGCCTGCGGGCGCTGCTCCGGCGCGCCCGGCCGGAGCAGCGGGAGGAGCGGCTCACCTTCGGTGAGATCAGCATCGACCTGGCGGGCCACGCCGTCTCCCGCGGCGGCGAGGCGGTCGCCCTCACCGCCACCGAGTTCAAGCTGCTGGCCGCCCTGGCCCGCTCCCCGGGGCGGGTCTTCTCCCGGCTCCAGCTGATGGAGGCGGCCCTGGGGGAGTACTACGAGGGCTACGAGCGGACCATCGACAGCCATATCAGCCACCTGCGGCGCAAGCTGGGGGGCGAGCTGATCCAGACGGTCCACGGGCTGGGCTACAAGCTGGTGGGGGTGAGCCGGTGAGGCGGAACTCGTCGATCCGAACACGGCTGGCCTGGGCCTTCCTGCTGGTGGCCGTCGCCGGCATGACGCTGGTGATGCTCGGCTTCAACCTGGCCTTCTGGGGGACGGTCCAGCAGCGGCTGGAGTCGGGCCACGGGCTGGGGCGCGGGGGGATGATGGGCCAGGGGATGGGGCCGATGATGGGGCAGGGCTCCATGATGCGGGAATCGATCTGGGCCACCCTCGCCGAGGGGAGGGTCCTCGCCCTCCAGGTCTCGCTGATCGCCGGCGGGGTGGGGCTGCTCTTCGCCGCCGTGGTCAGCTACCTGGTGGCCGAGCGGTTCACCCGCTCTCTCCGGGCCCTGGCGGATGCCGCCCGCAGTGCCCGTTCCGGCCACGGAAGCTTCGCTCTCCATCCCCACGACCCGTCGGAGATGGTGGAGCTGGCCGGCGCCCTCAACCGGATGACCGAGCGGCTGCAGCAGGAGGATGAGCTGCGGCGGAACCTCTTCGCCGACATCGCCCACGAGCTGCGCCACCCGATCACCCTGCTGCGCGGGCGGCTGGAGATGATGCAGGACGGGGTCACCCCGGCTACCCCGGAGGCGCTCTCCGCCCTGCAGGACGAGGTGATCCGGCTGGGCCGGCTGGTGGGGGAGGTGCGGGAGCTCTCGCTGGCCGAGGTGGGCAAGCTCTCCCTCAACCTGCAGCCCGTCGACCTCGCCCGGGAGATCGCCACCATAGAGGAGAACTTCCAGCCCATCGCCGCCGGCAAGTCCATCGCCCTGACGGTGGAGGCCGGCCCGCTGCCGACGATCACCGCCGACCCGGACCGAATCCGCCAGATCCTGGCCAACCTGCTCTCCAACGCCGTCCGCCACACCCCGGAGGGGGGCCGCATCGCCCTGAAGGCCGCCCTTGAGGGGGATCAGATCCAGATCCGCGTGGAGGATACCGGCGGCGGGATCGCCCCGGAGGACCTGCCCCACATCTTCGACCGGTTCTACCGGGCCGACCGGTCACGCACCCGGTCCACCGGCGGGACCGGCCTCGGCCTGCCCATC
>JBMONC010000115.1:0-2409 GCA_049324875.1 Bacillota bacterium | reverse complement strand
TCACAACCCGGAACCAGGATATGCGGGAGCGCCCCGTGGTGCTACACGGATGGAAGGCCGCCGCACCCGAGAGGTGCGACGGCCCCGCTTCTGCCCTTTACTCCCACTCAATGGTCCCCGGCGGCTTGGAGGTCATGTCGTAGACCACCCGGTTGACGTGCCGCACCTCGTTGATGATCCGGTTGGTGATCCGCTCCAGCACATCCCACGGGAAGCGGAAGAAGTCGGCGGTCATGCCGTCCTCCGAGGTGACCGCCCGCAGGATCACCGGGTAGTTGTAGGTCCGCTCGTCGCCCATCACACCCACGCTGCGGATGTCGGGCAGGGCGGCGAAGGCCTGCCAGATCTGGTCGTAGAGGCCGGCCCGGCGGATCTCCTCCAGGTAGATGGCGTCGGCCTCCCGCAGGATCTCCAGCTTCTCGCGGGTGATCTCGCCCAGCACCCGGATCGCCAGCCCCGGTCCCGGGAAGGGGTGGCGGCCCACGATCTCCTCGGGTACGCCCAGCGCCCGGCCCACCGCCCGGACCTCATCCTTGAAGAGCTCCCGGAAGGGCTCAATCAGCTTGAACTCCATGTCCTCCGGCAGGCCGCCCACGTTGTGGTGGGACTTGATCACCGCCGCCGTGGCGGTGCCCGATTCGATCACATCCGGGTAGAGGGTCCCCTGCACCAGGTAGTCGATCTTGCCCAGCTTCCGGGCCTCATCCTGGAAGAGGTAGATGAACTCGTTGCCGATGATCTTCCGCTTCTGCTCCGGGTCGGTGACCCCGGCCAGCTTGGAGAGGAAGCGCTCCGAGGCATCCACGTGGACCAGGTTGATGTGGAACTTGTCCCGGAAGGTGCGGACCACCTGCTCCGCCTCGCCCTTCCGCATCAGCCCGTGGTCGACGAACATGCAGGTCAGCTGGTCGCCGATCGCCCTGTGCACCAGCACGGCGGCCACGCTGGAGTCAACGCCGCCGGAGAGGGCGCAGAGCACCTTGCCATCCCCCACCTGGGCCCGGATCCTGGCCGCCTGCTCCTCGATGAAGGACTCGGTGGTCCAGTCGCCGCTGCAGCCGGTGATGCTGAAGAGGAAGTTCTGCAGGATCTCCTTGCCCTGGTGGGTGTGGACCACCTCGGGGTGGAACTGGACGCCGTAGAACCGCCGCGCGTCATCCCCGATGGCGGCGGTGGGGGTGTTGTCGGTGGAGCCGAGAATGCGGAAGCCGGGCGGGGCGGTCAGCACCGAGTCGAAGTGGCTCATCCAGACCTGGGTCTCGGCGCCCAGCCCCTTGAAGAGCGGATGGCCGGCCTCCCGCACGTGGAGCATCGCCTTGCCGTACTCGCCCTTGTCGGGACGGCGGACATCGCCGCCCAGCTGCAGGCTCATCAGCTGCATGCCGTAGCAGATGCCGAAGATGGGGATCCCCAGCTCGTAGATGGCGGGATCGATCCGGGGGGCGCCCTCGCCGTAGACAGAGGCGGGACCGCCGGAGAAGATGATCCCCTTCACCCCCTCCTCGGCAAAGCGCCGGGCCGGCGTGTTGTAGGGCCAGATCTCGCAGTAGACGTGCTGCTCACGGACACGGCGGGCAATCAGCTGCCCGTACTGGGCCCCGAAGTCCACAACCACGATCAGATCGCTGCGACGAGCCATGTCTCCTCCTAAATATAAGGTGGCGGCCTCACGGGGCCCGCTTCCACCCGAATGATGAACCGCTTTCTCAGGTAGTATGGGAAGAAGGCGGGATAGACTCCCGCCCTCCGTAGGCTAATTTCCGCCGTAGACCTCCGGCTTCAGGACACAGATATCCCGCAGATTGCGGTACTTCTCCCCGAAGTCCAGCCCGTTGCCGACCACGAAGAAGTCGGGTACCTCGAAGCCCCGGTAGTTGATCTCCACGTTGACCTTCCGCCGGGTCGGCTTGTCCAGCAAGGTGGCCACCTTCAGCGAGGCCGGGCCGCGCTGGGAGAGGTACTCCTTGAGGAACTTGATCGTCAGCCCGGTGTCGACGATGTCCTCCACGATCAGGACGTGCCGGCCCTCCAGGGTGTAGTCGAGGTCCAGCAGGACGCGATGGACGCCCGTGGACTTGGTGGAAGCCCCGTAGGAGGAGATCCGCATGAAGTCCAGTTCGGCCGGAATGGTGATGGCCCGGAAGAGGTCGGAGGTGAAGAGCGCAGCCCCCTTCAGGATGCCGACCACAACCAGGTCCTTTCCGGCATAATCCCGGGAGATCTGGTCGCCCATCTGCTTGATTCTGGCCTGCATCTCCGCCTCTGACACCAGGACCCTTTCCACATCCTGCAGCACGCGAACTCTCCTCTCGGCTAGATCGATCTGCTTGGTATGAAAATCAGTCTACCCATCAAGCTATTCAGCGTCAAGCGGTTCGGAAGGGGTCTCGCGCCGGAAGCGGTGCTGCT
>JBMONC010000114.1:0-33166 GCA_049324875.1 Bacillota bacterium | reverse complement strand
ATAGTCAACCGTGCGCATCCGAGACAACTGGGAGTAGATCCGGTCCTGGTGGCCGGCACGGTCTTCAAAACCGATGTGACGTAGTGATCCTGCGTCGGGTGGGTTCGATTCCCACATACTCCCGCCACTACATAGCGAAGGGCTGCAGGGTTTGACACCCTGTAGCTCTTTTGTTTTGCTCATGGGTCGATTGCAACTACGGCGGCGCAACCTATGACCGTTATTCCGATGAAGCCTACGAAGTCCGCATGGACTGGCCGAGTTTGAGGCTATGAAGGAGAGTAGGTGACGGGTAAGCAAACCGAGATAGAGGTGCTGCCTTAACAAATCGGCGGCGCTCTCTTCATGTTCACCCGCCACGCCTGACGCATAGAAGAACGCCAGCGGCGTTGTGATGAGGCTGACTGGCGCGCACTATCTTCACTATTTACCGCTGACTACCTGGAGTCGAGCGTAAAGTGTCCGATCGTCCCACTGCGCTCCCTCCATCAAACTAATGTCCTTACGGATTCGATACCATCCCGACGGCAACTCACTAGGCAACTTGATCGGTTCTGGACCTGGGCCAAGTAGACCAAGGTCGATGGTTTCAACACGTGGGGGAAAGGGGTGGACGGTTGGTTTCTCCCCACCGTCCGTGTCCAGTATGAAAGAGAACCTGGTCGTCCATTCCTGCCCATTCCAGCATTCGAGGTAAGCATCAACGCCCCGCATGACCTCTGTCGTGGGGTCAACCTTTGCGGTGGGGTCAACTTCAACCCTGATGCTAAGCTCTTCACCTGGGCGAGCAACTTCTTTACTAACTATGAGACGCAGTTGTTCACCGACGGGTGTATCCGCAGGGGGTTCCTGCGATGAGCAATCAGCTAGTGCGCCCCCTTGACCTCCTGCCGGTGCTGTTGTACAGCCAACTAGCAGCATCACAACCATTAAGCATGTTGCCGATAATTGTTCCAGGCGCTTAACCAAGTTGGACACCTCCTCGGGGCTTCTCGCTGGTGTAGACGACACAACTTTTCGTCACGTTTCACAACACATGGATGATCGGAAACCTGGAAATGAGTAATGAGCTTAACGGCTACTGCCTGCCGGCACAGCGGGAGAGCCGCTACCAAGGTGGAAATCTCCTCCTAGCTACCACCACACTACCTGCTCTACCGGGGAGTTGGAGCGGCGATGAGCTTGCATTCCCTCCACACACTTGTTTGTTCGCAACTTCTTCAAGCAAGAAGGGCATATCCCCTATCAGACGGCGGCCCTGGGGAGCATGACGAAGGGACTCGCGAACCTCTGCGCGAGTCCCTTCTTAGTAGTTGGTGGCGGCCCCTTGTTGAACGGAAGGGGGTGGAAGTATGAGCAAGGGGTAGGAGATACCTACCCTACATCGTCACATACAACGGTGGCCGCATGGCCCGGTGGGAACACACCGGGCCGTTTCCCATTCTATCCGCTCCGGCGGATGTCTATTCCGCCCTGCTCGACGCAGCGCGCTTCAGCGGCAGCGCCGACGGCTCAACGAGGCACCAGCCCGGGTCTGGCAGCCCCTCGCTACTCCAGCTCGGTAGGAGCCTCCGGCCCGATGAAGGTGCCGACCTGCTCCCCCTCACAGATCCGGCGCATGGCGCCCTTCTCCGCCACATCAAAGACGTGGATGGGCAGCCGGTAGTCCCGGGCCAGGAGG
Organism: Bacillota bacterium; assembly: GCA_049324875.1. GTDB lineage: Bacteria > Bacillota > Sulfobacillia > Symbiobacteriales > Symbiobacteriaceae > JAWLHU01. The sequence continues at coordinate 31,485 of JBMONC010000114.1, read as the reverse complement.
AAGGCCGACTGGTCCATCACCTCGGCCCCGCTGCGGAGGATCTCTTCATAGCTGGCGGTCCGGTAGAAGCGGGCCCCCGCATCCTTCCGAGGGTCGGCCGTGAACACGCCCTTCACCCCCTGCTTGGCGGCCAGGATCGCCTCCGCCCGCATCTCCACCGCCCGCTGGACCGAGGGGTAATCGGTCGTCACAAAGGGCTGACCATTGCCGCCGGCCAGGATCACCAGGTACCCCTTCTCCATGTGGTGGATCGCCCGCAGGCGAATGTAGGGCTCGGCCACCGACGGGGCGGGGATGGCGGTCATCACCCGGACGTCCGGGATCCCCTTGGCGGTCAGCACCCCTCGCAGGATCAGGCTGTTGATCACCGTGGCCATGGTGCCGATGTTGTCTGCCTCCGCCCGCTCGATGCCCCAGTCATCGGCGGTTCGGCCCCGGAAGATGTTCCCCCCGCCCACCATGACGGCGACCTCGACCCCCAGCTCCCTCACGGCCAGGATCTCATCGCCGATGTGGTCCAGCGCCGCCCGGTCAAAGCCAAAACCGCCGGCTCCGGCGAAGGCCCCGCCGCTCAGCTTGATCAGCACCCGCTTGTACCTGGTCAAGAAGGACCCCTCCCCTGGGACTGGACTCCGGTTGGCCGGAGATCAATTCAACCGATTATAGCAGATCGGCTGGGGAAGAGCCAAGCGGTTTCCGCACCCTTGGTCAGGCCGGCCTGATCGGCACGTAGATGTCGAGCTGGCGGTAGCCCATGGCCTGGAAGGCGGCGTCCGAGGTGATCACGTGCGACAGGGTGAGGCGGTCGGGGCGCTCATCCAGCGCAAAGCAGCCGCTGCTCTGCACCCAGTCCCGGACCGCCTGGTAGACACGGTCGCCGTCCTGGTCGTCCTGGTCCCGGGAGACAGCCACCGCATAGAGACCGCCGGGGAAGTCGACCGTCTCGTAACCGCCGGTATCGGTCACCCCCTCGGGGAGCGCATAGTACCAGATCAGCCGGTTCCCCGCGGGATCGAAGGCGAGGAAGTCCCGGGGATAGAACCGGTCCTTCCGGGTGCGGTCGACGGCGGACCACCACTGGTCAAACGCCTGCAGGTCGTGATGGCCCGAACTGACCATGACAGCGGCAGGGAGCTCGATAATCCGGATTCCGTTCACGTTTGCCCCTTCCTTTCTGGGGTGGTCCGTCTGGTTCCGCCGCAACCAGGCGGGTGTTCCTATCCCCGCGGCGGGGGGATTGGCTCACTCCCGGTCCCGCAGGATCGACAGGTAGGCGCCCCACGGCCCCACCGCCGCCTTGTACACCTTGGCCATCGTCCGGACGATCTGCGCCACGTGGTCCAGGTCGTGCACCGCCCAGGTGGCCAGCAGTTGGTCAAGCCTCACCTCTCCCAGCTCGGGGTGCAGCCCCCTGCGCTCCAGGTCCCGGGGGGTCAGGTTCATCCCCCGGAGTGTCGCAAGGTTCTCCCGCCGGAGGTCGGCGAAGGTGGTCAGCAGTTCAGCCGGGCTCTTGCCCTGGCTCTGGGCGAAGAAGGCGGTCCGGTCGAAGGGCTCAAAGGGCCTGCCCTCGCCCTGCAGAATCTGCCGGACCCGGGGGAGCCAGTTGACCCGCTCACCGTGGATCAGGTGGCCGACCACATCGTAGGGCGACCAGGTGCCCGCGCCTTCGGTCGCCCTCACCCACCGCTCGGGCAGGCCCGTCAGCAGTGCGCTCAGGGTGGCGGGGGTGCGCTCCAGAATCGCCAGCGCCTCGTCGAGACGGAACTCGTTCGGTTGCATCGCCGTCCGTCTCCCTCCTCGGATGTGGACTTGTGATGCAAACTATCGCACATGTATGCCAGTTCCACGGAGGGTAGAGCAAATCCTTTGGGAACCCTAGCTGGTCCGCACCGCCTCGGCCGGGACGAGGCCGGCCGCCCTGCGGGCGGGGGCCAGGGCCGCGGCGCAGGCGAGGGCGACGCTGGCCAGCAGCCCCAGACCCATCACCGCCCAGGGGAGCCGGACCTCGGCCAGCGGCAGGTCCAGCCCGGTCAGGGCGGCGGTTCCCAGCACGGCGCCGCCGGTGACCCCCACGATCCCGCCCACAAGGCCCAGCAGGGCGGCCTCGATCAGCACCTGGGTCCAGACCTGCGCCGGGGTGGCGCCGATCGACCGGAGCAGGGCGAACTCCCGCCGCCGCTCGGCGATGCTGCTGATCATGGTGTTGACCAGGCTCATCACCGCCACCGCCGCCATCACCGCCGCTGCCGCCAGCAGCAGGGCGAACCGCTGGTTGATCTGTGCCCGGAGCCTTGCGGTCGCCATCTCGAAGTCGCTGTACTCGGCGATGCTGTATGCGAGGCTCCGGGTCAGCGCCTCCACCTGCCGGCGGACCGCCTCCCGCTGGGCGGGATCGGCCAGGCCGTAGAGCGCCGTCAGGCTCTCCGCCGTGGGGTCGATCGGGGCGCCGACGATCACCCAGGGGAACTTGTAGGAGCTCTCCTCCAGGATGGCGGCCACGGTGTAGGTGACCAGCCGGGGGTTGGAGGCCCGCTGGCTGACCGGTGCCTGGCTGAGGTTGAGCTGCAGCCGGTCACCCGCCCTCACCCCCAGCTGCTCCGCACGGCTGCGGGTGAAGGCGATGGCGGTGGGGCCCCAGTCCTCCAGGCTGCCCTCCAGCACCCGGTAGGCGCCCATCCGGGCCAGGGCCGGCAGGTCGGCGAACTGGACGTAGAGCGACTCGTAGCCCTTCCAGTACCGGCTGTTCCACCGCTCCGCTTCCCGGAGGAAGGCCGGGTCGGCCCGGGACCAGTCCCAGTCGGCGATCAGCACATGGATGCCCTGCCCGACCTCCGCCACCTCGGTGACGCCAGGAATCGACGCCACCTCCTGCGCCAGTTCGGCGGAGACCCCCCGCTCGTAGAGCCGGGGCACCTCCAGCTGGAAGTCGGCGGGGTGCTCGGCGCGGACCTGCTGGTACCAGTTGCCCAGCAGGGAGGAGGCGAGGGTGGAGATCGCCACCACCAGCACCAGGCCCAGCCCCATGGCGCCGACAGTGTTGCTGGAGCGGCGGCGGTGGCGCAGCAGGCTGCGCACCGCCAGCGGCCCCTCGGTCCGCCGGCGGAGCGGGAGGGCGAGGAGGGGGATCAGCACCGGGAGGAACCGCTGCAGGCCGAGCAGCAGCCCGACAGCGACGGCAAGGCCGCCGGTGGAGCCCAGCAGCGCTCGCAGTCCGTCCCCCTGGATCGGGAGCAGGGCGCCGGCGGCCAGCGCCGGGACCCCCAGGCCGATCAGCACCAGGCCGAAGCGACCGCCCTGGCGGGCCTCCTGCTCCTGGGTGGGGAGGTCGGGCCGCATCGCCCGGAGCGGCTCGGTCCGGCCGGCGGCTCGGGCCACGCCCAGGGCGGCCAGGAGGGAGAGCAGGGTGCCGGCCAGCGCCGCCAGCGCCAGCAGCGGCCAGGGGAGGACCGGCGGGACCGGCTCGGTCTGCATCAGCCGGGCCACCAGTCCAGACGAGGCCGCCGCCGCTCCGGCGCCGAGCAGGGCGCCCGCCGTGGAGCCGGCGGCGCCCACCAGCAGCCCCTCGGCCAGGAGCAGCCGCCGGATCTGGCCCGGCGCCGCCCCGATCGCCCGGAGCATCGCCAGCTCCTGGGTCCGCTCCGCCAGCGACATCCGGAAGGCGCCGGTCAGCAGGAAGGCGGCGGCCAGCAGGGCGGCGACGCCCATGCCCAGCGCCACCGGCCGCATGGCGTTCAGGTTCTCGCGGGCCTCGTCCAGGAACTTGCGCTGGTCTACCTCCAGCTCCGGGAGCTGGGAGCGCAGGGCGTTGGTGAGCCGGTGGAGATCGGTCCCCTTCTCGATCATCACCATGCTGAAGGTGGCGCCGGGCCGGGAGGTGGCGCCCTCCAGCCAGGTCCGCTCGAAGAGGGCGATCCCCACCGACAGCTCATTCGGCACCGAGAGCAGCCCGCTGATGGAGACCCGCCGGCTGCCGCTGGGGGGGAAGGGGAGTTCGAGCGAATCGCCCACCTTCAGGCCCGCCTTTCGGGCCCAGGCCTCGGAGAGGGCCGCCTGGCCGGGTCCGGGGAAGCTCCCCTCCTTCAGGCTCCCCAGGAACTGCCGGCCCAGGGGGGTGTCCGGCGTGCCGTAGTAGTTGAGCCGCAGCCCGGCCAGCTCCGGATGGCTCTCCTGCATGTAGGGGATCAGGACCCCCGCCGCATCCCGGACCCCCGGCTGCCGCCGGATCAGCTCCAGGTCGGCCTCGGAGAGCCGCAGACCCGGCTTCCGGTACCCCGCCATGACGTCGAAGCTCCCGTAGACCTTGGCCAGGTAGGCCTCCACCGAGGCCTCCATGGTGCTGTTCAGGGTGAGAAGGGCGGAGAGGAGCCCGACCCCCAGCACCACGCTGACCACCGCCAGCAGCGTGCGGAGCCGGAGGGCCTTCAGGAATCGGATCGCCAGCGAGAAGAGGCCGCCCGACTTAGCCATGGCTGAGACCCTCCTTCTCGGTCAGCAGCTCCAGCCGCTGCAGGATCGCCGCCGCCGCCTCGCCACGGCGGCCGCCCCGCGGGACCGGCAGCTCACCGGCCAGCAGGCCGTCCCGCAGGAAGAGCACCCGGTCGGCGTAGGCGGCGGCCTGCGGGTCGTGGGTGACCAGCACCACCGTCTGCCCCAGCTCGTCGCTGGAGCGCCGCAGGAGCTGCAGGATCTCCTGGCCGGTGCGGGAGTCCAGGTTGCCGGTGGGCTCGTCCGCCAGCAGGAGGGCCGGTTCGGTGACCAGGGCCCGGGCCACGGCGACCCGCTGCTGCTGGCCGCCCGAGAGCTCCCCGGGCAGGTGGTGCCCCCGGTCCTGCAGCCCCACCAGCCTCAGCGCCCGCAGGCTGCGTTCCTCGGCGCTCCGGGCGGGGATCCCCGCCAGGGTCAGCGGCAGGGCGACGTTCTCGGCGGCGCTCAGCACCGAGATCAGGTTGAAGCTCTGGAAGACGAAGCCGATCTTCTCACGCCGGAGCAGGGTCCGCTGCAGCTCGCTCATGGAGCCGATATCCCGTCCGTCCAGCAGCACCGTGCCGGAGGTGGGGGAGTCCAGGGCGCCCATGATCTGCAGCAGGGTGGACTTGCCGGAGCCGCTGGGGCCCATGATCGCCACAAAACTCCCCGCCTGCACCTGCAGGGAGAGGCCGCCCAGCGCCCTCACCGCCGTCTCCCCCTGACCGTAGACCTTCGCCAGATCCTGTACCTCGAGCATCGCCATCGCTGATCGCCGTCCTTTCACAGACCAGGGTACAGGAGGATGCTCACCGGGCCGTCCAGGGGTGCTCAACAAAGTGTCAACAAGCGCTCACATCTCCGTAAGGCCCGCCGTGGCGTGCTACAATAGGCGACAGGAGGGGGATCCATGGCAACCATCCTCATTGCGGACGACGAGGCGGAGATCGTGGAGCTGCTGCGGGACTACCTGGAGGCGGAGGGCTTCACCGTGATTGGCGTGGGCGACGGCGAGGCGGCGCTGGATGCGGCCCGCCGGTCCGCCGTCGACTGCATCATCCTGGATGTCATGATGCCGGGGAGGACCGGCTTTGAGGTCTGCCGCCAGATCCGGGAGGAGCAGGAGGTGCCGATCCTCTTTCTCAGCGCCCGCCAGTCGGATGTGGACAAGATCCGCGGCCTCGGCCTGGGGGCGGATGACTACGTGTCCAAGCCCTTCAGCCCGGGCGAGGTGGTCGCCCGGGTCAAGGCGGTGCTCCGCCGCTACCGGCGGGGGAGCGAGCCGGCGCCCGCCCCGCGGCTCCGGTTCGGGCGGGTGGAGATCGACCTGCGGGCCCGGGAGGTCTTCGTGGAGGGGCAGGCGGTCTACCTGACCCCCAAGGAGTACGAGCTGCTCCTCTTCCTGGCGGAGCACCCCCGGCAGGTCTTCACCCGGGAGCAGCTCTTCGACCGGATCTGGGGCGACTTCGGCGACCTGCACACCGTCACGGTCCACATCGGGCGGATCCGGGAGAAGATCGAGCGGGATCCCGCCAGACCGGAGCACATCATCACGGTCTGGGGGGTCGGCTACCGCTTTGAGGGGGGCGCACGATGAGGCGGTCCTGGAGCCTGCCGATCCGGGTCTGGCTTGCGGTGGCGATGGTGGCGGTGGTGCTGGCTCCCCTGGTCTCCTGGCTGGGGACGATCATCGCCGTGCGGGGGCCGCTGAAGAACCAGGAGACCCCCTGGCAGCGCCAGTCGGATGAGGCGCTGGGGGCGGCGGTGGCACTGATCACCTCCCGGCCCGGCGACTGGGGCAGCGCGGACTTTCAGCGGGAACTGCAGCCGCTGCTGGAGCGGGGCGGCTATTCGGCAGGCTTGCTGGACAGTGAGGGGCGGGTGCTCTTCGCCTCCGGCAGCGTCAGCGACAGGCAGGTCATGCACGGCGACACCATGCTGGAGCTGGGGCTCGGGGGGGCGGGTGACATCGCCTATGCCGGCCTGGTGCGGGGTCCGGATGGGCAGCCCGCCGGCCAGTTCCTGCTGGTCCGCTCCGGCACCGATCCGCTCTACTTCCAGATGGTGCTCGCCGCCGTCTCCGCCGTCCTGCTGGCCCTGGGCCTGCTGGTCTGGTGGGTGGGCCGGAGCCTCAACCTGCCGCTCAAGGCACTGGGCGAGGCGGCCCATCAGGTCAACCGGGGGGAGCTGGAGTTCGCCCTGCCCGCCTCCCGGGTGCGGGAGCTGAACGAGCTGGCCGCCGCCTTTGCCGCCATGCGGGACGGGCTGCGGGAGTCGCTCACCCGCCAGGCGGAGCTGGAGCAGGAGCGGCGGCTCTTCGTCGCCGCGGTGGCCCACGACCTGCGCACCCCGCTCAGCTCCGTCCGGGGCTACCTGGAGGGGCTGCGGGACGGGGTGGCCCGCACCCCGGAGCAGGTTCGGCGCTACGTGGCGGTCGCCCTCGAGAAGGCGGTCGCCCTGGAGCGGCTGGTCGACTCCTTCTTTGCCTACGCCCGGACCGAGTACCTGGAGCAGCCGCCCCAGCGGGAGGAGCTGGAGCTGGGGGAGCTTCTCCGGGCCTCCGCCGAGGCGCTGGGCCCGGGCGCCGGCGGGAAGGGGGTTGCCCTCCGGCTGGACGGGCCCCCGGAGCCCTGCCCGATCCGGGCCGACCGGCAGATGCTGGGCCGGGTGATCGACAACCTGCTGGAGAACGCCATCCGCCACACCCCCGAGGGCGGGACGGTCACCCTGGGCTGGCGGCGGGAGGGTGACCGGGCCCGGTTCTGGGTCCAGGACACCGGGCCGGGGATCCCGCCGGAGGATCTGGGCCGGGTCTTCCAGCCGCTCTACCGGGGGGACCGGGCCCGCTCCACCCGGACCGGCGGGGCCGGTCTGGGCCTGGCCATCGCCCGCCGCCTGGTGGAGGCCCACGGGGGCTCGATCGCCGTGGAGAATCGGACCGGCGCCCGCTTCACCGTCACGCTCCCGGTGACCACCCCGGAGGGGGATCGATCTTGAGCCACGGTAAGGCACAAACGGACCATCCCTCGCCCGGGGATGGTCCGTTTCACAGTTCGCACAGCCTACGGGGCCGGCACCAGCGAGAGCACCGACCGGAGCACCTGCCACTCCCCCGACCGGACTGGGACCAGCGGCAGCCGTGCCTTCCGGCAGAGCGCCTCCCGCGCCGGCAGATCCGCCTCCCCCTCATCCAGCTCGACGGCGGCGATGGGGCGGAGCGAGCGGCTGTCCACCACGGTCAGCAGCAGGTGGGACCCCGCCGCCGCCTCCCGCTCGGGGCCGGGCAGGGCGGCCAGGTCGGCCGGCTCCAGCAGCCGGGCCAGGCTGAGCCGGGGGGCCAGCAGCACGGGCAGCCCCCTGGCCGCCTCCGCCAGCTGCTCGTACAGCTCCCGCTCCCGTTCGCTGAAGGCCTCGGCCGCCGCTCCCGGCAGGGTGAGCCACTCCCGGAGCAGCTCCGGGTCGGCGCGGAGCAGGCCCAGTCGCTCGGGCTGCAGTCCGGGCTGGGGCGGTCGGGATTCACCGCCCTGACCCTGCAGCCCCCCGGCGTGGGCCACCAGGGAGGCGAGGGTGGGGCCGGCGCTGACCAGCGTGGCCCGGTGGCCCACCAGGACCACCCGCTCGGTGGCGTGGGTCACCAGCTGCGCCAGCTGGCTCCGCTGCTTCTCCAGCCAGTCCAGCGTCGCCGGGGTGGCGCCCCGGGCGGCCACCATCGAGATGATCACCTGCCGGCAGGGCCGCTCCGGGAGGCTCTCCGGGGTGGCCACCACCACCTGCCGGAGGGCGGCGGCCCGGGCGGGATCGGGCTCCACCTCGCCCAGGCGGGAGAGCAGCTGCTGCAGCAGCACCGCCTGGCCGCGGAAGGGGGTGAGGACCGCCAGGTCATCCATCCCCCGGGCCAGCGCCTGGGTGACCAGCCGGATCGCCCGCTTGGCCTCCTGCACGTTCTGGGCCTGGCTGAGCGCCTCCTGGGCAGGGTAGAGGGTCTGCCCGTCGGCCACATCCTCCAGGAGGAGGCTCCCGGCCACCGCCTCCGGGCGGTCCGACCGGACCTGACCCTGGTAGAACTGCTCGCTGCACCAGTCGAAGATCGCCGGCGGCACCCGGTACTGCCGGCGCAGCCGGAGGGTCTGGTCCTGGCCCACCACCTGCTTCGCCCGGTCCAGCACCGAGATCTCCACGTAGCCGAAGGCGGCCAGGTTCCTCCCCTGCACCAGCCCCAGCAGCCGGGAATCCTCCTCCTCGCCGAGGGTGGTCGGGTGGCGCCTTCCGAACTCGTCGCCCAGGATGCAGACCCGCCGGGCCCGGTAGAGGACCGGCAGGAAGGAGGGGATGTCGACCGCGGAGGCGTCATCCACCACCAGCAGATCGAAGAGCTCCGGCTCGTTGGGGATGGCGCCCGCCACCAGGAAGGTGGGGCTGATCACCACCGGGAAGGCCTTCATCAGGTCGGGGAAGCGCTGGGAGCGGACGGCGCCCCGCTGGGCCCCGGCCGAGGCCAGCGCCCTCTCCTCCTGATCGATGATGGCCAGCAGCTCGTCACAGAGGGGCCGCACCTTGTCGGCCACCGCCAGCCAGGCCCCGCGGAGCCGCTTCCGGTCCAGGGCCACCCGGGCCTGCTGAGCCTCGGCCCGCGCCGCCCGCAGCTCCGGCAGCGAGCGGTGGCCCGCCAGCCGGGCGCGGGTGTGGAGCAGCCGGGCCCGGGCCAGGAGGAGCGGGAAGGCCTGGTCCAGCCGGACCAGCCCCTCCACCAGGGCCGGAAGGTCGCCCTCGGGGTGGAGCAGCTCCGGCACGCCCAGCTGCCGCAAGGTGCTCTTCACCTGGGTGGCCCGCATCCGGTCCCGGAGCCTGCCCCCGATCGATCCGCCCTCCGGCTCCCAGCCCAGCGCCCGGACCAGGAGCTGGCGAATCCCCACCAGCTGCTCCGGCTGGATCTGCACCGCCGCCTCCGGCGTCAGCCGGCTGACCAGCCCCTGCATCCAGGAGCGATGCGGATGGCCCTCCAGCGCCTGCTCCACCTGCCGGGCCAGCACCTCCAGCTGGGCCGCCGTCTGCTCCAGCCGCTCGACCTCCTGCACCTCGCCGTCCAGCCGGGCCAGCTCCTGGCTCAGCCGGTGGCTCTCCTGGGCCAGTGCCCCGGGGTTCTCCCGCTGGTACTCAAAGGAGCGGAGCGACTCAACCACCCGCCGGGCGTGGACCAGCGATGCGGCCCGGACCTCCCGCCGCCCGATCCGCAGCACCCCGGGAAAGGCCTCCTCCTGGGTCAGCGCCTGGAAGAGCCGGTCGCATGCGGCCTCGTCCCGGCTGATGTAGAGCACCTTCTGGCCGTCAGCCACGGCGCCGGCGATCAGGTTGATGGCGGTCTGGCTCTTACCGCTCCCCGAGGGCCCCGTCACCAGGAGGAAGGGGGACTGTCGCCGCTTCAGCACCGCCTCCTGCCCGGGGTCGACCGGCAGGATCGCCATCCCCTGCACCGGCTTGGCGGAGGGGATCCCCTGCTCCCCGATGAAGATCCGGATCGAGTCGGGCAGCCGCTCGCTCCGCAGCTGCTCCATCAGTTGCAGCTCCCGCCCCGGCCCCCGCACCGGCTGTCCGGCATCGGAGGCGAAGAGGACGGCGTCGGTCAGCACCTCCACATCCAGCAGGTACTGGTCCAGCACCGCGGAGGGGGGGCCCGACCTGGGGCTCCGCAGGGCGATCTGCAGGTCGTTCACCTCGGCCTCGGTCAGCCCGGCGGACTCCACGAAGAACTGGCGGTTGATCATCAGCTCGGCGTTGCCCCGGGTCAGCACCACCGTCTGGGGCGCCGATCCCGGCTCCAGCCGGACCTCGGTGTAGCACAACGGAATCAGGCCACCCTCCAGGCGTGCCAGGGGGTAGCCATAAATGAAGGTGCCGCTGATCCCGCGGCCCCGTCGGTTCAGGTAGGCCAGCACCGGCTGGGTATGGGCCGGCTCTGTCAGGATGGTGGTGATCGCCTTGCGGGTGATCAGGTGCTCCTCGATCTCCTTCAGGAGGACGAAGGCGTTCCGGTCAGCCGGTACCCGCATGCCCAGCTCCCGCTCCCGGTCGAGGCAGGACCGGTAGTATTGGATCAGGCTGCTCCAGAGGGTACCGGGGCGTTGGACGGGCGGACGGACCTCAGACATCGAGAACCTCCTCCCCCGCCGGAGTAGGGCGGGTTCAGCTTACCACAGGGGGCTTCCCCCCCGGTCTGATTTGATTCCGGGCGACCCCCGAAAGTTCCTCTTGACCGAACGTAAATCTTTAGTTTTGATCCTTTTGTGCGAAGGGGCTTCCCTGCCGCCGGCTGGGTTTGATGCCGGGAGGGTCTGGGCGTATAATGGGGAGAGATGTCCAAGGCTGTGCAAGACGGACCCGAGCGGAGGCGGCAGATGTGAAGCCCTGGCAGCAGAAGGCGCTCCGAGAGATTCCCCCGGTCAACGCGATCCTGGAAGCCCCGACCGCCCTCGCCCTGCTGGACCGGCATGACCGGGCGCTGGTGGTGGAGGCGGTCTCTGCCGCCCTGGAGGAGTTCCGCCGCCAGGTGATGGCGGCCGCCGAGGAGGAGGACCTCAGCGGGATGGACCGGACGACCGAGGGGCTGGCCCGATGGGCGCAGCGCCAGCTGGACCGGCGGCTGCAGCCCCGCCTCCGCCGGGTGATCAACGCCACCGGGGTGGTGCTCCACACCAACATGGGCCGCTCCCCCCTGGCGGAGGAGGCGGTGGCGGCCATCACCGCCATCGCCAGCCGCTACAACAACCTGGAGCTGGACCTGGCCACCGGCGAGCGGGGCTCCCGCTACGCCCACGTGGAGGAGCTGCTCTGCCGGCTGACCGGCGCCGAGGCGGCCCTGGTGGTCAACAACAACGCCGGGGCGGTCCTCCTGATGCTCTCCGCCCTCTGCCACGGCAAGGAGGTCATCGTCTCCCGGGGCGAGCTGGTGGAGATCGGGGGCGCCTTCCGGGTGCCGGATGTGATGGAGCAGGGCGGCGCCCGGCTGGTGGAGGTGGGCACCACCAACAAGACCCACCCCGCCGACTACGAGCGGGCGATCCGGCCCGAGACCGGGGCGCTGCTCAAGGTGCATACCTCCAACTTCAAGATCATCGGCTTCACCGAGGGGGTGGAGACCGGCGAGCTGGCGGCCATCGCCCACAGGCACGGCCTGCCCTGCCTGGTGGACTGGGGCTCCGGCGTGATGGTCGACCTGGAGCGGTTCGGCATCCCCCACGAGTCCACCATGGACGAGCTGATCCGGATGGGGGCCGACCTGGTCACCTTCTCGGGGGATAAGCTGCTGGGCGCTCCCCAGGGCGGCTTCATCGTCGGGAAGCGGGAGCTGATCGCCCGCTGCAGAAAGCACCCGCTCACCCGCGCCCTCCGGGTGGACAAGCTGACCCTGGCCGGGATCGAGGCGACGCTGAAGCTCTACCTGGAGCCGGAGAAGGCGATCGCCCGGATCCCCACCCTCCGGATGCTCTCCCTCACCCGGGAGCAGATCGACCCCATGGCCCGGGCTCTGGCGGAGCAGCTGCGGGCGGCCTCCATCCCGGCGGAGGTGACCGACGGCCTCTCCCAGGCGGGCGGCGGGTCGCTGCCCGGCGTCGACCTGCCCACCCGGCTGGTGGCGATCCCCCACCCGGCGCCCCACACCGTGGAGCGGCGGCTCCGGGAGTCCGACCCGCCGGTGATGGTCCGGATCCAGGCGGGCCAGATCCTGATCGATCCCCGCACCCTGTGGGAAGAAGAGGTACCTTTGGTCGTATCTGTCCTGAGGCGGGCCATCGTCTAATGGAGGGAGGTGAGCGGGGTGAACATCCTGGGCGATGAGAAGCCGATCCGTCTGACCCAGTACTCCTCCAAGGCGGGCTGAGGCTGCAAGATAGGTCCGGGGGACCTGATGGAAGTGCTCCAGTTCCTGCCGCCCGCCGTCGCCAACGCCAACGTGCTGGTCGGCCTCGACTCGCCTGACGATGCCGGTGTCTACCAGGTCTCCGATGAGGTGGCAATCGTCCAGACGGTGGACTTCTTCACCCCCATCGTCGATGACCCTTACTGGTTCGGGGCGATCGCGGCGGCCAACGCCCTCTCCGATGTCTACGCCATGGGCGGCAAGCCCGTCACGGCGCTCAACCTGGTGGGCTTCCCCGTCTCCAAGCTGGACAAGAAGATCCTGGCGGAGATTCTGCGGGGCGGCTGCGACAAGGTGAGCGAGGCCGGGGCCGTCCTGCTGGGCGGCCATTCGATCGATGACCCCGAGCCCAAGTACGGCCTGGCGGTGACCGGCGTGGTCCACCCGAAGAAGATCGGGGCCAAGGCCGGTGTGAAGCCCGGCGACAACCTGGTGCTGACCAAGCCGATCGGCATCGGCGTGATCACCACCGCCATCAAGCGGGGGATCTGTACCCCGGCGGACGCCGAGGAGGCGATCCGGGTGATGGCGACGCTGAACAACGTGGTCGATGTGCTGGAGCCCTTTGCGATCCGGGGCCTGACCGATGTGACCGGCTTCGGGCTGCTGGGCCATGCCTCCGAGATGGCCCGCGGCTCCGGGGTCGGCCTGCGGATCCACGCCGGCCGGGTCCCCGTCCTGCCCTCCACCTACGGCTATGCGGAGCAGGGCGCCTTCCCGGGGGGTTCCAAGTCCAACTTCCGGTTCCTGACCGGTCAGGGCCACGTCCAGTTCGATCCGGCGGTGCCCGAGCTGCAGCAGCTGATCCTCTGCGACGCCGTCACCTCCGGCGGGCTGCTGATCGCCGTGGGCGCTGACAGGACCGCCGAGCTGGTAGAGGCCCTTCAAGCCAAAGGGACGCTGGCCGCCGCCGTCATCGGTGAGGCGGTGGCGGAGCATCCCGGAAAGATCATGGTGATGCCCTGATGCGGATCGAAAAGGTACCCGGGGTCAGCCTGAGTCCCAGCCCGTCGGCCAAGGCCTATCTCTCTGACTTCCCCAAGGTGGCGCCGGCCTACGAGTACGACCCGTGTGATCCGGAGTCCTACATCCGGCGGGCCGACTTTCTGCAGGGCGGCGGTTTCACGGGGGACAGGGCAGCCCTCTCGGCCGCCCTGGAGCGCTACAATCGAGGGCTGGGGGCCGATGAGGCCGCCCTGGAGGGTGCCCGGCTGCTGGCCCGGCCCGAGACCCTGGTGGCGATCACCGGCCAGCAGGCCGGCATCTTCACCGGCCCCGCCTACTCGATCTACAAGGCGCTGACCACCATCCGGCTGGCCCGCAGGCAGAGCGAGCGGCTCGGGGTTCCGGTGGTCCCGGTCTTCTGGATCGCCGGGGAGGACCACGACTGGCACGAGGTCTCCTGGGTGATGGTCCCCGCCGGCGAGTCCACCCAGCGGCTGGCCCTGCACGAGCACTTCGAGCACGAGCGGCGGTCGGTGGGGCTCGCCCCGATGCCCGAGTCGCTGCCGGCGGTGCTGGACGAGTTTGAACAGCTGATGCCCGAGACCGAGTTCAAGGCCGAGGTGATCCGCCTGATCCGGGAGATGGCGGGCGGCGCCCCGGCCCTGGAGCCGGCCGCCACGGGCGGCAAGCCGTCGCTGGTGGACTGGTTCGGCAAGATCATGGCCTGGATCTTCCGGGGGACCGGCCTGGTCTTCCTCAACTCCGCCGACCCGGCGCTCCGCCGGATCGAGGCGCCCTTCCTGGCCCGGGCGATCGAGCAGTACGAAGCGGTGGACGCCGCCTTTGTCCGGGGCATCGAGCGGTGGGAGAAGGAGCTGGGCTTCAAGACCACCGTGGAGCGCCAGCCCGGCAGCCTCAACCTCTTCCTCTACGTGGACGGCGCCCGCCTGCCGCTGATGGGCGAGGGCGACCGGATCTGGGTCCGGGGGCAGGAGGAGCTCCGCTGGAGCCGGGCCGAGCTGATCGACCTGGCGCTGACCCATCCCGAGCGCTTCTCCACCAACGTGGTGCTCCGGCCGGTGGTGCAGGGCTACATCCTCCCCGACCTCTTCTACGCCGGCGGGCCGGGCGAGATCAACTACCTGGGCCTCTACAAGGACGTCTACCGGGTGATGGGGCAGCAGATGCCCATCTTCGTCCCCCGGGAGGGCTTCACCCTGGTGGAACCGCCCCTGGCCCGGATCCTGGAGAAGCAGCAGCTGACGCTGGACGATGTCTTCCACCGGCTGGAGGAGCGGAAGCAGGAACTGCTGGAGCGGGAGGACCGGCTCGGCATCACCCGGCTCTTCGAGGAGTTCCGCCAGGACTTCGACCGGCGCTACCAGGGGCTGACCTCGGTGATCCTCCAGCTGGACCAGCACCTGAGCCAGGTGATCGAGGAGAACCGCAAGCAGATCCAGCACCAGATCCACCGGCTGGAGGAGAAGGCGAAGCAGCAGCACCGGAAGAACTGCGAGGTCTCCCTCCGCCAGTTCGAGCGGCTGCGGGCCCACCTGACCCCCCACGGGCTGCAGGAGCGGGCCGTCTCGATCCTGCCCTACCTGATCAAGTACGGCCCGGATCTGGTCCGCCGGATGGTGGAGGAGATCCCGCTGGAGGACTGCTGGTCCCACCGGGCGATCTACCTGGGAGATTCATAGCAGGGAGAGGGGGAGTCAGCGGTGATCTACCGCGACTCCCCCGGTTCGTCCCAGTCCATGGGCCGGTATGCCTGACACTGCGGGGTCGCCCTTCCGGGGTAGGGCTGGCCGAAGGAGCGGCCGCAGGCGCATCGCTCGGGCGTGTTGGGATTCCGCAGGAGGCGGAAGCGCGGGGGCTTCAGGTGCGGGTCGTAGTCCAGCCGGGATCCCCTGACGAGGGCATAGACGGCCGGGACCAGCAGGAGGCATGCATCCGATTCCCGGATCAACAGATCGGTCGGCCGGGGTTGGTCCACCGTGAAGTGGTAATACGTGCCGCAGCAGCCCCCTGGCAGCAGTTCGATCCGCAGGCCGGACCGATCGCCCCGGGAGCGGGTCAGCTCCCGGACCTTCTGGACGGCCCGTTCCGTGAGAACCACCGGACTCACCCCCTCCCGGTCGATTCTACCGCAAACAAGTGTTCGTGGCAATCCGGTGGTTCCTGATGATCCCTTCGCACGGTTCGCGACCGGGGCGCCCACGGGAGCGTCCTACTCATGTATAATAGAGGCTGTCTGAAGCGGCTTCGGTCCATTTCCGCCCTCCCCATCTTGCGCAGATGGGTTTTTTGGTGCAATATGGGAGTGTGTCCTGCAGCCACACACAGGGCGATTGCCAGCCAGAGTGAATGGGAAGACTTCCGGATAAGGAGAAGCCATTCACGAGGGAGGCAGCGCTGTGAACTTCAAGGTGGCGATCATCGGCGCCGGTCAGATGGCGTCGATTCTAGCACATCGCATTCCGGGCTCCATCCGCAAGGTGATCATCGGCCGGCGCAAGGCCGATGCCGTTGCACTGGCTGACGAGGTCGGCGGCGTCGCCACCGACCAGGTGAGCGCTGTGCGCGGCTGCCGGGTGATCCTGCTGGCGGTACCCGGAACAGCGGTCCCCCAGGTGCTGACCGACATGCAGCCCCATCTCGACGCCCGAGCCCTGGTGGTCAACATGGCCACCGACCTGATGACCGATGAGCTGGCGCTGGAAGGGGACCGCCGGGTCGCCTCGGCCAAGGTGATCGGCCACGCCCGCGAGATCGAGCTGGGCTCGCCCGGCCTCGTGGTGCTGGACCGGGTGGAAGAGGCGGAGGCCGACCTGCTGGTCTCGCTGCTGGAGGGGATCGGGCCTGTGATCCGGGGCGATGAGCGGACGGTGATGGCCGCCAACACGGCGATCATCGAGGTGATGGTCCGGGCGGAGGCGGAGCTGCGGCGCCGGCTGGAAGAGGTCGGGCTGGCGGCCGAGCTGGTGCCCGTGGCCATTGGCTCCGCTGCGCCCGGGGTGTTGCGGGCGGTGGCCAAGGGGGAGCTGGGCCCCTTCGCCAGGGAGGTTGTGCGCAGGATGGGGGCCGGGGAGACCGCCGCTTCGCGAGTCTCGCATTAGGAGGGTGCCCTTTGTTCCACCGTGCTCTGCTCCGCCGTGGTGGCTTCGCAACCCTGCTGGCTTTGATCTTCTCCCTCACCGCCGGGATCCTCACGGTCCCGGCTTCCGCCGCGCCACCCCTCACCCTGGAGGCGCAGTCGGCTGTGCTCCTGGACTACGCCACCGGGCAGGTCCTCTTCGAGAAGAACCCCGACCAGGTGATCCCGCCGGCCTCTCTGACCAAGCTGATGACCCTGCACATCGCCTACAAGAAGCTGGCCGACGGGACGATGAAGCGGGAGGACCTGGTCCAGATCCGTCCGGAGGCCTGGGCTGCCAAGTTCGCGGACTCCTCGCTGATGTTCCTGGAACCGGGCCAGAAGGTGACCGTGGGCGAGATCCTGAAGGGGGTGGCCATCCCCTCGGGCAACGATGCCTCGGTGGCCCTGGCGCAGCATATCGCCGGCTCGGTGGACGCCTTTGTCAAGATGATGAACGATGAGGCGGCGGCCATGGGCTACAAGCAGATGCGCTTCGTCGATCCCCACGGCCTCAGCCCCCAGAACCTGGTCACCGCCCGGGAGTTCGCCGACTTCGCCCGCCGGTACGTCCAGCTCCACCCCGAGGCGCTGGAGGAGCTGCACCGGCAGAAGACCTTTGCCTACCCGCAGTACGAGAACCTGCGGGATGAGCAGAAGGCGGCGCTGAAGCCGGAGCAGCACACCCCGATCACCCAGGAGAACCGGAACGGCCTGCTCTGGACCTTTGAGGGGGTCGACGGCCTGAAGACCGGGTACGTGGACGAGGCGGGCTTCAACATCGCCCTGACCGCCAAGCGGGGGGAGATGCGGCTGATCGGCGTCATCCTGGGGGTGCAGGCGCCCTCCATCCCCGAGGGCACGGTGAAGCGGGAGACCGACGGGGCCGCCCTGCTCAGCTGGGGCTTCAACAACTTCGTGACCGAGAAGCCGGCCCTGCCGGAGATCAAGCCGGTCCGGGTCTGGAAGGGCGCCACCAACGAGGTGAGCCTGAAGCCGGCGCAGGAGGTGCTGCTCACCCTGGAGAAGGGGGCGCAGAAGTCGCTGACCGCCACGGTCCACCAGGAGGAGTCGGTGATCGCCCCGGTCCAGGCGGGCCAGAAGCTGGGGGAGATCATCTTCGCCGCCGACGGCAAGGAGATCGCCCGCTTCCCGCTGGTGGCGGCGGAGAATGTAGCCCAGGGGGGCTTCTTCAAGCGGCTCTGGGACTCCCTCCGGCTGCTGATCGCCGGCTGGCTGAACCGGTAAGAACAGGGGAGCCGCCACGGGTTGCCGTGGCGGCTCTGCTGCGTCCCTATTCGCGGGTGGCGGGCCAGGAGCCCTGCTGCTTGCGAATCAGGACGATCTGACCGGTGTGGTAGGCGTCGTGGGCCATCCAGGAGAGCAAGGACTCCCCCACGGTGCCGGATCGGATGCTCCTGTCCAGCTCCTCGTCGCCCATCGCCTCCAGCGCCCGCTGCAGCCCCTCGCCGATCCGGTGGGTCTCGGCCAGGGTATGCGCCCAGGCGGCGGGGTCGGTGCTCTCCACCGCGAAGCTCTCCGTGTTGTTCTCGACGGACCGGGTGAAACGCTGACCGGTCATGTGGCAGAGCATCATCTCGTTGTAGAAGTTGATGTGGTTGAGCGTCTCCCAGATGGAGTTCCCACCCCCCGGCGGCTTCCAGGCGGCATCGGCGGCACTCAGACCCTCCAGCGCCTTGGCGAGGGGGACAAACCACTCCTCCTTCGCCCAGCTCAGTTCCCGCATCCGGCGGAGCATCCCGATCCGATTCATCCGACCAATCCTCCCCCATGTAACTAGCGTAAACCAGGATGAAGGGTTACAATTGAGATGGCTCCGCCCAGCCGGAGCCGCCTGTAACGACCAAAAAACACTTATGATGGTTACATCCTACCACAGGAGGCGCCTGTGGTCAAGCGGCAATGGAGCGTGGTGGCATGGAACTGCTCTGGACGGACTTCCTGAACACCGAATGGCACGACTGGCGGGGCACCGGCCACAGCGAGGACCGGCTGGAGCAGCCCGAGAGCCTGCGCCGCTTCCTGGAGGCCTGGCACCTGGCCGCCCCGGTCCCCCCGGACCCGGAGACGCTCCAGTCGCTCCGCGGCCTGCGCACCTTGCTGCGGGAGGTGGCGGAGGGGCTGGCCGCCGGTCAGGGCGTGCCCGACGGGGTGCTGGTGGCCATCAACCGCTTGATGGCCGAGGGCCCGGTCTGCCGGAGGCTGGAGCCGACCCCCGAGGGCCACCGGCTGGCCCTGATCCCCGCCCGGCAGGGCTGGCCCCAGGTGATGGCTGAGATCGCCGCCTCTCTGGCCGCCACCCTGGCCGAGGGGGAGGCGGCCCGGGTGCGCATCTGCGAGAACCCCGACTGCCGCTGGGTCTTCTACGACGAGACCCGCAACCGGGCAAAGCGGTACTGCGACGACAAGCTCTGCGGCAACCTGATGAAGGTCCGCCGCTTCCGCGCCCGCCAGCGGGGGGGCTAATCATGGCCCCGGATCCACCGACATTGGCCACGGATCCCCCTGAAAATGGCTGGCCGTGCAGGGAGATGGGGTCTGATTCTTATCACGGATTGCACGGAATTTTACGGATTACACGGATGAAGACAAAGATGGATACTGGTCATGTAGGTGTTCATCCGTATAACCCCGCGGCGCACGGCGTCAGCACCACTGATGACATGGGTGAATCCCACATGGCCATCATGAACTTGTATGGATCCGTGTCATCTGTGTAATCCGTGCCCAATATCCCCGTGTTCAGGGGAGTTCGCCTCAACGGCTGCGGGAATAGGGGAAAGCGGCCAGCCCCTCACAGGCTGGCCGCTTTCGCTTACCCATTGGCGATCAGTTCCATCGTATCCCGGGCGATCATCAGCTCTTCGTTGGTCGGGATCACCAGGACATCGACCTTCGAGTCGGGGGTGGAGATGCGCCGTTCGCCCTTCCCCTTGTTCCCGGCCGGATCGAAGGTGACGCCCAGGAAGGTCAGGTTTTGGCAGATGGTCTCCCGCAGGAGGCGGGAGTTCTCGCCGATGCCGCCGGTGAAGACGATCACGTCGACGCCGTTCATGGCGGCGGCGTAGCTGCCGATGTACTTGCGCAGCCGGTACTCGAACATGGCGAAGGTCTCCTTCGCCCGCTCGTCACCGTTCTCCATCTCCTCTTCAATCTGGCGCATGTCACCGGAGATCCCGGAGAGGCCCCGCATGCCGCTGTGCTTGTTCAGCATGGAGTTGACCTCCTGGATCGTGATCTCCTCGCGCGCCATGATGTAGGAGATCACGCCGGGATCCAGGTCGCCGCAGCGGGTGCCCATGATCAGCCCCTCCAGGGGGGTGAAGCCCATGGAGGTGTCGAAGGACTTGCCGTGCATCACGGCGCAGACCGAAGAGCCGTTGCCCAGGTGGCAGGTGATCATTTTTAAATCTTCTGGCGCCCTCCCCAAAAAGGCGGCAGCCCGCTGCGAAACATATTTGTGCGACGTGCCGTGGAAGCCGTAGCGACGGATCTTGTGCCGCTTGTACATCGCATAGGGCAGGGCGTAGAGGAACGAGGTCCGGGGCATGGTGGCGTGGAAGGCGGTGTCGAAGACGCCCACCTGCTTCGCCGTGGGCAGGATCGCCTCGGCGGCCAGAATGCCGGTCAGGTTGGGCGGGTTGTGCAGCGGGGCGATGTCGAAGAGCGCCCGCAGCGTCCGCTTCACCTCGTCGGTGATCAGGACGGAGCCGGAGAAGGCCTCGCCGCCGTGGACGACCCGGTGCCCCACCGCCGCGATCTCCTCGGGCCGCTGGATCACCCCGTGCTTCTGGTGGGTCAGGGCGCCCAGCACCTTCCGGATGGCGGTGGTGTGGTCGAGGATCGTCCCGACCTCCTTCAGCTCCTGATCGCCACCGCCCTTGTACTCGAAGATGGCGTCATCCATGCCGATCCGCTCCACCTTGCCGATGGCCAGGACCCGCTCGGTGGTCATGTCCAGCAGCTGGTACTTGACCGAGGAGGAGCCGCAGTTCAGAACCAGGATCTTCATCGACCCGTACCCCCGTTCTTGATCCGATCGCCGTCCGCATCGTACTTGAAGAAGCCCTCGCCGGTCTCCACGCCGAGGTTGCCGGCGCGGACCAGCTTTCGGAGGATGGGGGCGGGCCGGTACTTCAGATCGCCATACTCACGCCAGAGCCGTTCTGCCATCACCAGCACGGTGTCGAGCCCGATCCGGTCCGCAATCTCCAGCGGGCCGCGGGCCATCTCAAAGCCCAACCGCATGGCGGTGTCGATATCCTCCGCCGTGGCGACGCCCTCCATGAGGACGGCACAGGCCTCGTTGATCAGGGGGATGATCAGGCGGGTGGTGACGTAGCCCGGCGACTCGTAGACCTCGACGCCTACCCGGTCCAGCTTCTCCAGCAGGTTCATGACCTCGGCCACCGTCTCGTTGGTGGTCTTCAGGCCCCGCACCACCTGGATGACACGGGTCTTCGGAATGGGCTGCAGGAAGTGGCAGCCGATCACCCGGGCCGGCCGGTAGGTGGCCGCCGCCATCTCCGTGATCGAGAGCGTCGAGGTGTTGGAGGCCAGGATGACCTCCTTGCGGCAGATCTGGTCCAGGGTGCGGAAGATCTGCTTGTCCTCTTCGATCTCGGCCACCATGGCGACGATCACAAAGTCGGCCTTGGCCAACTCGGTGATGTCGGTGGTCATGTGAACGCGGGAGAGGATCACCCGCTTCTCCGCCTCGGTCAGGGCCCAGCGCTCGATCTCACGCTGCAGCGCCACGTCGAGGCAGTGGCGGGCATGTTCCAACTCCGACGGCGTCCGGCCCACCATGATAACCTCGAATCCCTTGGTGGCCACCAGTTCGGCGATCCCTCGCCCCATAGCCCCAGTGCCCACGATTCCCCAGGTATGAACCGACATAGTCACTCTCCTAACATGGCGGGCGGTTTTCCGTTCCTCATCATACCGACAATCCGCATTCTTTCCTAGTCTTCCGCGCGGAAATAGTACGTGCACTCTACCGATGTACTATGTGGAACAGAGTCCGGGGTCCCTTCTACTCAGTTCTGTTACCGAGTGGTTCGAACAATGGGTATATACGGATGACTGAATTTCCGGTAAAATGGAAGGACCAATAAACCAAACGTAGATGAAGGGGTGATCCTATGAAGGGCTTGGCGCCTCTACGCGCCCTCCTACCCGTGCTCTCCGCGCTTCTCCTGCTCTTCACCCTCGCGGGGATGCCGGCGGTGGCCGCCGGTTCCAGTATGCAGGCCTGTGGTCGGCACGTGGCCTGGACGACCCTCCAGCTCTGGGCGGAGGAGGCTGAGATGCTCCCGGTGCTGAACGCCATCCGGACGCCGGCCCAGGGGCTGGAGTGCGGAGCGGCCAGCCTCCAGAGCGACTTCTACCTGGTCGGCACCCGCGCCTTCGACGGGGCGGTCCTGTCGGGGGACGGAACACGAACCTCCGGCGAGGGCACGGGGACCTCGGGCGAGGGCACGGGGACCTCAGGCGAGGGCACGGGGACCTCAGGCGAGGGCACGGACACCTCAGGCAAGGGCACGGAGACCTCCGGTGAGGGCACGGAGACCTCCGGCGAGGGCACGGAGAGCTCCGGCGAGGGCACCGTGGCCGCCCCGGCCGAACCTGTGGTGCTGACAGCGGTCGAGGAGCAGATCCTCGCCCTGGTGAACGCGGAGCGCACCAAGGCCGGTCTGGCGCCCCTCATCCTGGACGGCCGGCTGGTGGCCACGGCGCGCGCCAAGAGTGCCGATATGGTTGCCAACGGGTACTTCAGCCATACGTCGCCGACCCTGGGCACTCCCTTCGATCAGTTCCGGGAGGCTGGCATCACCTACCAGACAGCGGCCGAGAACCTGGCCGGGGGGAGCACCGTCGAGATCGCCTTTCAGGCGCTGATGTCAAGCCCCGCCCACCGCGCCAACATCCTGAACCCAAAGCACACACACATTGGGGTTGGGATTGTGAGCGGCGGACGGTACGCACTGACCGTCACCCAACATTTTATCGGGCAGTGAACCGCGAGCCGGGCCTTCGGGTCCGGCTCTCTTCAATGCCTGACAGAGACAATGACTGACAGAGGCAATCGTAGGACGAGAATGGCATTACTGATTTCGAATCGACAAAAGTCAACACGAATTATTGAATCTTTGGTATGTACCACTTTATACTAATCCTATAGTTTCATGGGTCTGCACAGCCGATCTGGGGGGACAGGAGGAGGTCAGGA
This sequence comes from Bacillota bacterium, assembly GCA_049324875.1. Lineage (GTDB taxonomy): Bacteria > Bacillota > Sulfobacillia > Symbiobacteriales > Symbiobacteriaceae > JAWLHU01. The sequence goes on along the minus strand of JBMONC010000114.1, from coordinate 8,772 downwards.
TGACCGTAGCGCTCTATGTGGGAAATCTCCCGTGGTCCACTCGGGAAGAGGACCTGATTGCTTGGGTCTCCACCGTCGCGCCCGTCAAGGCCGCACGGATCATTCTCGACCGGGAAAGCGGACGCTCCCGGGGCTACGGCTTTGTCGAGGTCTCCGACGCCGACGCCGACCGGGTGGTGGAGGCGCTCAACGGCACGCAGCTGGGCGGCCGCACGGTCACAGTCAGCCAGGCACGAGCCCGCCAGCGCTAGCGGCTCCGGTCCGACCCCCAAGGTGGGGTCGGACCTTTTTTTGCGCCCTCCGCACCTGCGGTGGTCGGGCCACATATCATGACCAGTAGGAGACGGGGGTCGGACTCTACCGGCGATCCGTCCCGCAGTTCCCCGAGAGCGGGCCGCCACATATCACCTCATCGCGGCACCGCCCGAGGATAACGCTACGGAAGGGGGAAATCGAGCGTGGCAGATCTTCTCTGCACCCAGCTCCTGAAGCTTCAGTGCTTGGTGTGCGAGAACACCGGCGAGGCCTGCATCGAGTCTCGTTTCAAGTTGCCGCGCCGGGCTAAGAAGATCGCCGAGATCCAGGCCCGCATCGTCGATCTGATGGCTGAGGTGATCGACGGCCAGGTCGTAGTCTCGGGCATCCTGCACAAGCAGATCTTCTTTGTCGGTGAGGATCACCATGTACATCACGTGCCGGAGGATGTGCCCTTTACCACCTTTGTCGACTGCCCCGGCGCCGTCGCCGGTCAGCTGGCGGAGGTCTCGGCGAACATCGCCAAGGTCAACTTCCACCTGGAGTGGAACCAGGAAGTGGTCCAGCGGGTGATCCTCCAGTTTGTGGTCCGGGTCTCCGAGGACTGCCAGGTCAACGTGGTCCTCAACCCGGCGGGTCCGCTGGTCAAGGCGGAGTGTGTGATCGGTGAGACCACCAAGGCGGTCACCATCGAGAACTGTGTCGATCTGGAGCGGAAGGCGAAGAAGATCCGGGATGTCCAGGTGATCTTGGAGGATGTGACCGCTGAGGCTACCACCGATCAGGTGATGTTCCAGGGCACGATCGTCAAGAACATCTTCTACATCTCAGAAGATGACGTGGAGTTCTTCCAGGAGGAGCGGATCCCGTTCTCCGGCATCGCCGATGTGCCGGGTGCGGAGCCGGGCGATAACGTGACGCTCCAGGCGCAGATCCTCCGGGTCGACAAGGTGCTCTCCAACGGGATCCAGCTCCGGCAGCGGATCGTCCTGTCGGTCTTCATCAAGGTGACCCGCACCTGCGAGCTGAACGTGGCCGAGGATATCAACGGCCCGCAGGTGATGGCATCCCGGGTGATCGCCACCAACGAGCGCCAGGTGCTGGTGGAGAACGTGGCCGACCTCAAGAAGCCGGCGCAGAAGATCCAGGAGATCCAGGCCCGGGTCCAGGATGTGGCGGTCGAGGTGATCCCCAACAAGGTGATCGTGACCGGCGTCCTGCACAAGCAGATCTTCTTCGTGGGCGAGGATGACATCGTCCGGCACATGGGCGAGGATATCCCCTTCACCACCTTCGTCGATCTGCCGGGGATCAACCCGGGCGACCAGATCTCGGTCACCCCCGTGGTGGAGCATGTCGGCTTCGACCTGCTCGACAAGGTCTGGATCGATGACTGCGACACCAGCGACCCGGAGGAGCCGGAGCGGGATGATGACGGGTTCCCGGTCTTCAAGCGGCTCCTGCAGCGGACGGTGATCCTGCTGATCGTCACCGGGAGCCAGGAGGTGCCGATCCGCATCGCCCAGGCGGCCCTGCCGGCCACCGCCCTGGCGCCCACGGCTGCCTGCTGAGCCACCGCTCACCGGGGCCAGGGCGCCGGGAGGCTGTACAGCGGTCCTGGCGCCGGGTGCGGCATAAAGGAGGGAGGCATCCCCGCGGGGTGCCTCCTTTCACGCTATTCCTTGGGTTCCTCGGTGGCCCCGGCCTCCTCCCAGTCACGGAAGGCCTCCAGGTCGCTGCGGATGGCGGAAAAGACGAAGCCGAGCACCGTGGCATCGTCCAGGTAGCCAAGCCCGACCAGGATGTCGGGCATGGCGTCTGCCGGGCTGACGAAGTAGATCATCGCTGCCAGGGCGAGGATAAGGGAGCGCAGGGGGATGCGGGTGTAGCGGCGGCCGGACCATGCCCGGACCAGCCGGAACAGGGTCTGCAGGTCCTCCCAGACCCGGTCCAGCGAGGACCGGTTCCGCTCGGCCTTCCGCACCGCCTGCCGCCCGAGTTCCACCGCCTTCTCGGGCTCCCTGGTGTAGGCGGAGGCCCGTTCCTTGAACCGCTCGAAGAAGCGGCCGATCAGCCCTTTCGGGGCGCCGGGGTCACCGGCCATCGCTCGATCACTCCTTGGTCTCTCAGCCCGCTCCCAGCGCCGCCTCCACCCCCCGGCGCCAGGCCTCCTCGCTGGTGTGGGCGACCCGCCCACGGAAGAGATGGCGCAACCGGCGCAGGTGGGGCAGCTTCCGCAGGGCCACCCGGTAGCGGGCCAACCGCTCCGAGGCCAGCTCCTGCTCGGAGGCGCTGATCACCTCCCGCCGGAAGTTGAGGGCGACCATCGCCCGGTTCAGCTCCCGGACGGCCTGGTCGACCGGCCCTTCCATCGCATAGAGGTAGGTGGCATAGCCGCTCTCATTCGTCACCTCGACCGCCATCACCTGCCGCTCCGGATAGGCGATGATGAACCAGAAGAGCGGGCGCGGGTTCTCTCCCGTCGACTCGAAGGGTTCCCGAAGTCCGATGAAGACATGCTCCGGCGAGGCCAGGCGGCAGAGGTGCTGAAAGCCGGTGCGCCTCACCTCATCCACCTCGCCCTCATCGGCGGCGAAGAGGAGTTGCTCCAGCTCGGGCCAGAGCCCGGGCGCTGCCTGCTGCACCACCGGGAGGGGAACCGCCCTGCCCTGGAGGAGCACGGTGGCGATCGCCGCCGGCCCCCGGGGCGTGGCCTCGGGCAGCCGCTCCGCCAGGAGGCGGGCGGTCCGCTCCTGGAGCTGATCGGTCAACCGGCGGATCTCCTGCTCCAGCTCGCCGAACCGGGTGCCGAGCATGGCGAAGGAGAGCTGCTCGCCCAGGTCGGTCTGCAACTCCAGCCGGTACGCCTCCCGGTTGAAGCTCATGGCGGTGATGTCGTTGTAGGCCAGGTTCCAGGGGTCGAAGCCGGAGGGCTCCACCACCAGGCTGGACCGGTAGAGGGTGATGGTGCAGGCGGGGTCCTCCTGCCGCTCCCCGTCGGGCAGCAGCCGGGTACAGGCCCCCCGGAACTCCTTCTGGGGCTCCGCATCCAGCATCAGCAGGTTGCGGATCAGCTGGGCGCTGCGCCGCCCGCGCAGGTCCGCCACGAACTGGCCGTAGTAGCGGCCCAGGAAGTAGAGGGTGCAGCGGGGGCCGTCGTGGAGGAGAAGTTGGACGGCGTAATCCTCGGCGGTCAGCCGGTCGATGTCGGAGTAGTAGAGGGAGTGGGGCGGCTGCCCCTCCGGGGCGATGATCAGATGGTCGACATCGAGGGCGACCCGGCAGGGGCCGTCTTGCTCAACCCGGCCGGGAGCGGTCTCGAAGCGGCACTTCCCGCTGTGGTACTCCATGGGGGTCACGAGCGGGGGGTCCCGCACTCCAGGCAGAACTTCGCCTTCTCGGGCAGGGTGGAGCCGCACTTGGAGCAGGTGACCTCGGGGAGGAGCTTGGCGCCGCATTCCATGCAGAACTTGCCGCCCTGGCTCTCCGCCCCGCACTGGGGACACTTGGCCACCACCTGGTCGACCACGTTCAGATCCCGGGTGTAGTCGGTGGCGGCTACCTTCTCCCGCATCTGGTGCACCTGGGCTTCGGTCTGAGCGGCGGCCATCTCCTGCTCCAGCTTGGGGGCACAGTCGCTGCAGAGGCCCCGCCGCTCGTTCCAGCAGACCTCGTTGCAGACCCACTTGCCGCAGCGGTGGCACTGCTTGAAGTGGGGCCTGACCGCCTCCACCGCCTTGCGGAAGGCCTCGTCATGCGCCTTGCCGCCCACGGCCTCCCGCATGTTGTAGGCGGCGTCGCTCACGTTGTGGAGCAGTCCGCCGAAGAGGTTGGCGGCGCCCTGCAGCAGGCCGGTGACCGTGCCTGCCGCCGAGGCCTGATAGGGCGAGCGGTACCCGTTGCCGCAGACGTCGCAGAAGAAGTCGAACTGGTAGCCGCGCTCGGTGGAAAGATCCTCGTGGTTACGGGTAAACTTGATCAGCTCGCCCATTGGTGCCCCTTCTTTCGGGTGGAATAATCGGTACCAAAGGACTCTTGTGCCATTTCTGATTCGCCCCTCGAACGAGGGTTCCTGCAGGGGAACAGAAAGATCGGCCCCTCTCGGGGCCGATCGGGATGGGCGGTCATTCGCACCGGCCTTCGCTCAGCAGCCAGTCCTCGAATTCGGCGGCCAGGCCGGCGGGGTTGACCCAGCGGGCCGCCTCCAGCGTCCAGGGGCTGTAGCTCCACTCGTGGACCAGCAGCGGGATCATCCGGCCGAACTTGGCCAGCACCACCCCCGTCTCCTGGAGGCGGCGGGCGACGCAGAGGATCAGGTCGAGCAGCGGCTCGCGGACCGCTGCATCCCAGTCCTCGTAGCGCTCGGAATCGCCCTCCTGCAGCATCGCCTCGATCTCGGCCTCGGAGCGGTAGAGGCCGCGCTCTTTCAGCCACCGGGTCAGGAGGAGCTGCCCCTGCTCATCGAACAGGCTGGGGCACTCTTCCGCGGCCAGGCCGATGGCGGCGATGTAGTCGTTCTCCCACAGGGCGAAGTTCCAGCGCGCCTCCTGCGGATTCTCGCCCTGCTGGATCATCCGGAGCAGGTGGGAGCGGGTGTTGTAGTAGAGCCAGAGTCTGATGCGGTGCGGACCGCTATCGAAATCGACGTACAGGGAGAGCACGTAGATCTCGTCGAGGTGGGGGCGCTCGAAGAGGAGAAGCCCCTCAGCCAGCCTCCGGTAGAGATACTCCTCATACCGCTCCATCGGATCACCCCATCGCACAGGAGACTCTTATGGAAGGTACTATTTCTACTTGATGGGAGATAATTCCTCCTCACCTCGGCACTTCTGCAAGTGGGCATAAGGGCTGTCCCGGGCACGTATGGCTACCTGGGGGGAGGTGGGACAGGTGCTGCTCTACCGGGCCCGGGTGGAGGGCCCCATCGCTCAGGTGGTCAGCCTGGCCGCGGGACCGGTCCGGTGCAGGCCGGGCCTGGGCACCGGCCCGGGGACAGCCCGGATCACCCTGCGGTACGCCCGGTCGCCCGGCGGAGAGGTGCGCTGCCATCGCGGCTGGCTCCATACCAGCCTGCCGGCCGGCACCCGGCTGGAGGGGGTCGGCTGCCAGGTGGACGGGGCGGAGCTCCTGCTCTCGCTCCGGCCGGTCCGGCCGGTCCGGGCTGGAGCGGAGCGGCTGGAAGAGCGGTTTGGCCTGCCCTTCCACCTCCCGGGCCGGGGCGAGGGGGCGCTGGAGGGGTGCCGGACCCGGCTCCGCCTCTCCTGCCGGCCGCGGGAGGGGGCGCTGTTGATCACGGGACGGCTGACCATCCGGGGGGAGGGGCCCGGTGGCCCGCTCCGGCTCGACCTGCCCTTTGCCCGGCTGGTGGCGGCGGGGGCGAACCGGGGGCTGCGCTGGACGGCCGCCGGCGAACTGCTGCAGCTCACCTGCCGGCGGGAGCCCGGGGGCCTCCTCGCCGGCGAGGCGGTCCTGGCTCTCACCTGCCTGGGGCGGCCGGAGGCCGGTGCCCCCGCTGATGCGGCGGCGGTGCGGGAGGTGAGTGCAACGGCAGGGGAGCTGTCAGCCTCCTTCCTGCAGGATGGTCGTGCGCTGGTGGAGGGGCGGGTGGCGCTGGAGGCGGCCTGGTCGGACCGGTCCGGGCGGGGGCGGTGGACAGGCCGGGAGGTGCCCTTCAGCGCAGTCCTCTCCCTGCCGGGCCTCTGCCGGGGTGACCGGCTGGAGCCGGTGGCCCGGGTGGAACGGATCAGCCGGGCCGGGGAGGGGGAGGGGGCCCGGGCGGTGCTGCTGCTGGGGGTGGGGCTGACCGCCCTCCGGACCGTCCATCTGCCGCTGGAGGGCGACTGGTACCGGGTGGAGCGGGTGGTGGGCCAGGCGGTGACCAGCCTGACGCTGGACCGCCCCCTCTTCCGGAGCGATCCCGGGGCGGCGGTCCCCCTGGGCGCGAGAGCTGCGACAGAGCAGACCCGCTCCTCGCTGCCCCTGCCGGCGCCCCTGCGGGCGGCGCACGGGCTGGAGCTGGTGGGGGGAGGAGGAGCCTGGGAAGCGCGCCTGCTGCTCCGCCTGCGGGATGGGCTCCGGCTGGTGGCCGCAGACCTCACGCTGCCGGATGGGGGCCGGGCCGCGGGGTGGCAGCCGGTCTGGGCAACCGCCCTCGGGGCCACCCCTGATCAGATGGAGATGACCGTCGGCTGGCGGCGGACTGAATGATGCCGTACGGTCCGGTTTCCATCCTTCGCTTGCTGGACATCGGCTGGCGACCGTGTTACAATTCATGTTGCTCGCTTTGCGGTCGCTTAGCTCAGTTGGTAGAGCACGTGCTTTACACGCATGGGGTCGGGGGTTCGAGTCCCTCAGCGACCACCAACTGCCACAAGGGTTTGCGGGTTCGCTACTGTCTCTGGATGGCGTTTGGAGAGTAGTAGGAGAGTAGTAGACTCTTGGGCATGAGTTTGGGCCGGGAGTGATCCCGGCCCGGTGGAATAGCGTGGGCTGTCTGTCAGCCTCTCTTTTGAGCCGTCTTCAGGTAGGCATCAACTACCTGGGCGGCTTCTTTCTTTTCCTCCTCGAAGACATGCCGGTAGACTCGCAGCGTGGTGGTCACATCGCTATGGCCGGCAATCCTCTGGACTACCTCGGGCTTCACTCCTTGAGACAACATGAACGTGACGCTGGAGTGTCGCAAGTCATGGAACCTGAGCGAGGGGACCACCCGCGTTACCGAACCGTCCTTCGCCTTCGACTGCCGGGGGCGACGTTCCGCCATGCCGATAGCCTCACAGATTCGCCGGAAGCCATCATCGCGGAGGTTGCGGGGGTGAACAGGAGGATTCACCTGCGACGTAAACACCAGGTCATCTACAGGGCGAAGAAGGCCGAGAACCTGCAACTCCTCGAGCTGCTCCCTCTTCCACCGTTTCAGAGATTCGACCGCCACAGTCGCCAGGGGATGCTGCGGACCGCCGAACCCGTCTTGGGAGTACCGCAGACAGCCTCATCCTTCCCGTCTCGATTCAGAACCACCTTGCGGGTGCGCTTGGCGGTAATGGTCCCCTCCTGGGGATTGACATCCTGCCAGCCGAACACGGAAGACCTGAAGTAAATTTCTCCCAATAATCTTCCAGAAAAAAGGAAGGAAACATCTCTCCGATGGCGAATGCTACCATTGGCGGAGCGTGGAGAGACGCACCGATTCCAGAGAGTCGGTGGTATTGCTGGTGAAGCGTGCTGTATCTCTTCTAATGGTCCTGTGTCTGACGGTCGGCTGCTTTGCGCCTACTGCTAGCGCCGCAGTTGCGCCGGTGGCTCCCCCGGTGTCCAGTGGCAAGGGCGGACAGGAGACGGAGAGCGTAGGCCTCATCATTCGGGCCATCTTGATGGGGGCTTCCCGTCTCTGGTCCTACTCGTGGTTCCGTGGGGTTGTGATCGGCGGTGTACGGATCTTCTCAAACTCCCGTGCCGCAAATGCTGTCCAGCGCCTGTGGGATTCACTTGGGCGAACCGTTGACAACCTGATTGGCACCGAGAGTCTAACTTGGACCGCAGTGCGCGACCGCGTTCTACCGGACACTGGTTAATGGGGGAACCAGTTCCCGGACCGCTACGCAGGTTTCTCTTGGACTTCAGGAGGCGCTGAGGTGGATTAACGACAACTTCCCCTGGTTCAGGTAGGAGGAAGCGCCATGCCGAGTCAGGAACAGCTTGAAGTGTGGGGATTGTCGGACTACGACATTCACCGCATCGCTCACTACGAGAAGGCGCAATACACCTCGGAGGAGCTGGCCGCTCTCGGGCACTTCTTCCGGGCGGCGATGATGGGGCAGGGGATCGAGCGGGAGCAGTTGTTGCGGCGGTGGGAATCCCTTCTGCCCACCAGGGGGGAGACCGGCATGGTGGCCTTGGCGGAAGCCTACTGGCAGGACGGGTTGCGCGGCCCGCTCATCGCAGGGATGCTGGGACGGGAACCAGAGGAACCGGACGAAGAGTAAGAACGTGCGTCCCCCGTCGGAAGGCGGGGGACTGTTGATTTGTCTCTGTGAGTAGCCAGGTGAACGGATGCGGCGTCTATCCGGCGTCCTTCTAGGGTTTTGGGGGTGCAAACTTGGAGAGTAGTAGGAGAGTAGTAGGAGAGTAGTAGGAGAGTAGTAGGGGTAATTTTTGAAGGGACCAAAAGGGACCAAGAGGGGCTGTAATCTTTACAGGACAAGGTTTACAGGGATTTGGCAACACTAGCCAATACGTGTCTTAGCAGATTTACACGCATGGGGTCGGGGGTTCGAGTCCCTCAGCGACCACCAATCGCCTCCTTTCAGCCGCCTTTGGGTCATCCGACGACCCGGGCGGCTTCTTTCCTTACCTTGACAGCAGAGCCCCCGTCCCACCGGCGGCCGCCGCGAGCGGGCCCGGTGACGGAAACAGGAGCCGCCCTCACGGGGGCGGCTCCTGTTCATCGCAAGGCAGGATCGCTTCTGGTTACTGCCGGGCACACATGGCCCAGACGTGCATCCGATAGGTCTGGTC
>JBMONC010000113.1:7157-33255 GCA_049324875.1 Bacillota bacterium | reverse complement strand
GACCGCCTCCCAGACCGTCGCAGGCGCCAGATCCATCTGGCCCTGGATCACGTGGAAGGTGATCAGCACGAGGAGCAGGATGGGGCCGCCCACAAAGACCAGGAGCGGCCGGAGCCACCCCAGGTCTATCCGCGAAAGAAGCCGGGAGGAGGTCCGCAGACCTCCGCCCGGTTCCCTGTTCATCGAGTCAGTGCGGCCACAGCCTTGTCAACGAACAGCTCCGCCGACAAGGGGCCGCCGAAGAGCCAGGTGCTGCCGCCCAGGGAATAGGTGCGGCCTTCCTTGACGAAGGCGAGTCCCTTCCAGACCGGATTCTCCTTCAGCTGGTTGGCAAAGACGTCGTCGCTCTCCTGCACCACGTAGAGGAAGTGGGCCTGCTGAACCGCCGGCAGCGCCTCCACGCTGACGGTGGAGAAGCCGTACACCTGGAACTTGGCGTCCTTGTGGGCGTTCTTCAGCCCGATGCGGGTCAGGATCTGGGAGGCCATCGCATTCTCGGTGAAGAGGCGGATCTGCGCCGTGTTCTGGTTGCTGAAGGCCTGTGCCAGGGCAAACTCGGCGCCGCCCTTCCCCTTCGCCTTCAGATCGGCGGCTGCCTTGGCAAACTTCTCGTTCATCCGCTTCAGGACAGCCTCGCCCTCCGCCTTCTTCCCCACCGCATCGGCGATGGCCAGGAAGGTCTCCTCCATCTCCTGCAGCTGGTTGGGGCCGTTCTCGCCCGGGTACGGGTCAAAGATCAGCGTCGGGGCGATCGCCCGCAACTGGTCGTAGATCTTCTCGTGCCGGAACTTCACGCCGATGATCAGGTCGGGCTTCAGCGAGGCGATGGTCTCCAGGTTCGGCTCCTGCCGGGTGCCCACATCGACCACATCGGCAGCCAGCGCCGGCGTAACGTTGACCCACTTCTTATAGTTCTTGATGTCAGCCGAACCCACCGGCTGAATCCCGAGCGCAAGCAGGTCCTCCGTGTAGGTCCACTCCAGGGCGACGACCCGCTTGGGCGTCCCCACCAGCTCGGTATTCCCGAGGGCGTGCTTGATCGATCGCTTCGCCGGCTCTGCCTGCGGGGCCGGGGCCGTCTTGGCCTCCCCCTGGCCGGCCGCAGGGGCCGGGGTGGACTGAGTACCGCATCCTACCACGACGAGGAGCAACGAAAGCGAAAGCAGCAGTCCAAGGCTGCGCTGGAGGCGAGAAGATAGAAGCACGGGCAAACACCTCCGAGGATGATGGCGGACGGAAAGTTAACTGAGAACGATTCTCATTATCGCGATGCACTTCGCCCCTGTCAAGCGTTGCCGATACGCACTGGACGAAAATAGTCCCTTTGGCGGATAGGCGAAGGGCGCCATTACGACAACGCATGGCAGCCGGACGGGGGGCAGACGAGCTCTGCTTCCACCTTCCCAGGCGGGGGGCTTGCACCGCCGAGTTCGACCGGGCGCTGGAGGCGGCCCGGCCCCTGGCCGCCGTCCTGTCCTTCCGCTCGTAACGAGAAGAGGGGAGCCGCCACCGAGCAGTGGGGCTCCCCTTCGCTGTGCCTAGATGATCGTCCGGGGGACAAAGGACATGAACCGGGTGTCGTGCTTGAAGGGGGACTCGCCCAGCCGGCGGACCTTCGCCTTGCCCAGCTTCCACGGGTACCGCTCGGTGATGGCGTCGGGCACGGCGTGGGTCAGCGAGTTGGAGGGCTGGCCCGGCCAGAGGAAGTAGGTGAACATCACGCCCGGGCGCACGGCGTCGGTCACCATGGCGATGGCGGTCACCCTGCCGCTGGTGGTGCGGATGTAGCCCTTCTTCATCCGCTCGGTGAAGGTCCACTCGTTGTCCTCGGTCAGGATGAAGCCGTCATCCTCCACCAGGATGTCGTCGCTGTACAGCTCGACCATGTCGCCGGATTCGATGCCCCGGGCCCTGGCATCCTCCGGGTGGATCTCGACGAAGTTGTCGGGCCAGCGCTGCATGATGTAGCCCTTGCGCATGTCGTCGAAGACGGACTGCCAGACCTCGTTGATCCGGCCCAGGGTGAGCCAGAGCTCATCCCCCTGGGGGGTGATCCGCTGGTAGAAGTCGCTCCACATGTCCCAGGGGCTCTTGTGGATCAGCGCCTTGCCGGAGTGGGTGTTGAAGTGGGTCAGCCAGCGGGCGTGGATCGTGGGGCCGTCGGGCGAGCCCAGCTTCATCTCCGGGTCGTGGACCCGGGAGGTGCCCACCAGCTTGCCATCCTCGAACCGGATCGGGGTCTGGATGCCGGTGGTGCCCAGCTCCCGGAGGAACTGATGGCCCGTCTTTCCCTGCCGCCGGGCGTGCCAGACCAGGCAGTAGTAGTCCAGCAGGCCGCCGCGGGAGAAGCGGGAGGCCTCTTCAAAGACGTCGTTGGACTCCTTCCAATCGTAGCCCTTGAAGCCCATCGCCTTGGCGAACTTGGCGATGGCCCACCAGTCGGGCTGCGCCTCGCCGGGGGCGTCCATGAACTTGGAGTAGAGCCGGACCCGCCGCTCGCCGTTGGCCCGGGTGAGGTCGCACTCGCCCCAGGTGGCGGCGGGAAGCACGATGTCAGCGAAGTCGCTGGCCATGGGCTTGATCAAATAGATGTCGGAGTCGACCACCATCATGCCGCCATTGTCGATCCGCTCGATCAGTTGCTTGATCGCCGTCTCCCGGTTGGCGGAGGTGACCTGGATCTTGTGCTCGCTGGTCATGGTGCGGAAGGTTCTCTCCAGGTCCTGGCTGGCGGCCATGGCCCCGGTCCAGGTGGTGCCCATCACCCAGGCGAACTTGGCGTTCCCCTTGCGGACCCAGCGGTCCAGGTTGAGCCAGCCGCGGCGGCGGCCCGGGAGCTTCTCGGGGCTCTTGTTCATCGGATAGCTGGTGGCGCCCATCCAGCCGCGCTGGTGGCCGCCCAGGCGGCTCAGAACCCGGCCCTCCCGGTTGCCGGCGCCACAGACCAGGGCCAGCGCCGCGTAGGAGAGGGTGTTGCCGTAGTTGTTGGACCAGTAGTTACCCTTCTCGAAGACGAAGGAGGCCTTGGGGCGGCTGCCGTCGGCCTTGGGCTTGGCCATCATCTCCGCTGCCTTGACGATCTTCTCGCGGGAGACGCCGGTGATCTGCTCGGCGACCTCCAGCTTCGACTCCTTGGCCTCGAGGAGCCATTTCTTGTAGCCCTCCCAGTCGGTCTGGACCTTGCCCCAGGTGGTGCGCCACTGCCAGGGGGTCTCACGCCAGCCACGGCCGAAGCCCATGTCGGACTCCATCAGGTTGCCGACCCACTGGGCGATCCATTCCTTGTCCTCCCAGCCGTTCTCGATGATCACGCGGGCGATCGCCATATGCAGCACCGTGTCGGTGCCCGGGATCACGTCCAGCCAGAGGCCGCCGTTGGCCTCGCCGTAGGCGATGCCGGTGGACTTGCGGGGGTTGGAGAAGATCATCTTCGGCCCGTTCATCATGAACGAGGTGAAGAGCGAGGTCTTGGTCTCATAGGGGTCGGTGCCCGAGACGAAGATCACGTCGGCCTTCTTGAAGTCCTCGTAGGAGGCGGCGAAGGTGATGAAGCCCGAGTCGTCCACACCGGCGGTGTCGTCACCCTCCGACGGCTTGTCGTGCACGCAGACCGCCGCCGTGTTGATCGACTCGTAGGCCAGCTTGGTGATGGCGTAGGTGTTCTCCCAGTACTGGTAGCTGTAGTGCTTCATCGCCCAGGCGTTCTCGCCGTACTTGGCGATCACGTGCTTGGAGACGGCGGCCATGATGGCGACGGCGTCATCCCAGGAGATCCGCTCCAGCTTGCCGTTGACCCGGAGCATCGGGTACTGGAGCCGGTCGCTGGTCGGGCCGTTGGGGGTGTAGCACTTCTTGGCCAGGGTGCCGCCCCGGATCGAGTGGTTGCCGCCGGGGTTGACCACCTCGGTCTCGTGGTCCGGCAGCACCAGGACGTTGTGCATCTTGCCGTCCACCGGGACGACGTTGTGCTGGTTCGGGCTGATCCAGAGACCGCCCATGCCCGTGGGGACCGGGTAGTCGATGCCGAAGGCGTTGGAGCCCTTGCGGGGGCCGCCCTCCTTGCCCTCCGGCCAGACGTAGACCTTGTAGCCGCAGCCCACGGCGCAGTGGTCGCAGGCGGTGGTGTAGATCTTGGCGTCGGGGGGCGGCAGGGGGACGTGGTCGATCCGCTGGTACTTCGGAGTCTCAGTCATTTTCGCTCACCCCTTACTTCTTGGCGGGATACTGCATCAGGTTGTTGTGGGTGCCGAACATCAGGCCGATGACGCCGGTGGCGTAGATATCGTCGCCCTCCACCTCCAGGACGATCTGGGGCAGCGACTCGGTGGCCTGACCGGCCCCCACGATGCCGTGCCGGGTCAGGTCGAAGGTGGTCAGGTGGAGGGGGCAGGCGCCCAGCACCTTCCACTCGGGCTTATAGGTCTTGGCCATGTTGCCCCCCGCATGGGTGCAGAGGGTGGAGAAGGCGACGATGTCGCCCGCCGGGCCCACGCCGCCGCCGGCGGGCTTGCCCAGCTTGACCAGGATGGCGGCCGAGTAGTCGTCGTCGTGCGGGTACTTGATGAACTGGGGCACATCGGTCTTCAGGCCGCTGAGGGTGCCCACCTTCTTGCGCGGGTACTCGGCCAGCAGCACCGGCTGGGTCTCGGCATGGGCCCGGGCGCCGAAGAGGCTGCCGAGGGTGACCAGGGAGACCACCGAGCCCGTGGTGAGGAGGAACTCCCGGCGGTTCAGGCACCAGCTCGATTCCTTCTGCTTCTCGCTCATGTGTGTCCCTCCTTACTTGCCGGGGAGGCCCGGGGCGTACTCGGGCAGCTTCGGCGGCTCTACGAGGATCGGGTCACCGGTGAGGGTCTTGAGGAACTCCACCAGGGCCGCCTTCTCGCCGGAGGAGAGGTTGAGCGGCTTGATCCGGGGATCCTTGTTGGGCACATCGCCGCCGCCCTTGTTGTAGAACTCGACCACCTCTTCGAGGGTCTTGAAGACGCCGTTGTGCATGTACGGCCCGGTGATCGAGACCTCGCGCAGGGTCGGCACCCGGAACTTGTACTTGTCCGCTTCCCGCAGGGTCACGTAGAAGAGACCCAGATCGTCGGTGGCCTGCCGGTACTCCTTCTCCGAAAGGCCCCGGGAGTAGTGCTGGAAGCGCAGGGTGATCTGCCGCTGGACATCGGTGTCCAGGTCGGGATGCCGGGGCACGCCGATGGCGACATAGGACTCGTTGGTGAAGAAGGAGCCGCTGTGGCACTGGATGCAGTTGGCCTTGCCGGTGAAGAGGGCCAGGCCCTCCTTGGCCTTGCTGGAGATGGCGTTCTTGTCGCCCTGGGCGTACTTGTCGAAGGGGACGTTCTTGGAGACGATGGTCCGCTCAAAGGCGGCGATCGCCTTCATGGCGGTGTCCCAGGTGGGCTCGTGGCCGAAGACTTCCTTCCACCGCTTCATATACTCCGGCACCTGGCGGAGCCGCTCCTCCACCATGTTGGGGTCGGCGTTGCCCGCCACGTTGCCGGTGGCGGCAGACTCGGCCTGCTTCTCCAGGCTGGTGGTCTCACCCGCCCAGAAGAGCTTGGCGTAGTAGGCGGAGTTCAGGACCGTCTGGCTGTTCCGCCAGTGCTTGGTGCCCGGGTAGCCGCGGGACATCTCGTTGCCGTCGCCCCAGCCCTTCTCCGGCAGGTGGCAGACGGCGCACGGGGTGGAGAGGTCACCCGAGAGGCGGCCGTCCCAGTAGAGCATCTTGCCCAGCTCCACCTTCTCCGGGGTGGTGGGGTTGTCGGCCGGGGCCTTCAGGGGCGGGAGGGGGCCGAGCTTCATCTCCCCCTCGCCGAGGGAGGGCTCCGGCTTGGAGCAGGCGGTCAGGGCTACACCGAGGGCGACCACCAGGGCGGCAAGACCCAGGAAGCGCCGGTTGAAGATCCTCTGCATCTACGCTTCCTCCTTTCAGTTCTTGCCGAGGGGCCGCAGGCGGTACTCCAGCTCCGGGGGCGTGGCCACCTTGGGCAGTTCGCCGCTCAGCGCCTTGAGGAACTCCACCAGGTCCTTCTGCTCCTCCCCGGTCAGGCCCAGGGGCTTGAGCAGCGGGCTCTTGTTCGCCTTGTCGCCGCCCCCGTTGTTGTAGAAGGCGACCACATCCTCCAGGGTGGCCAGGGCGCCGTTGTGCATGTAGGGAGCGGTCAGGGCGACCTCCCGCAGCGACGGGGTGCGGAACTTGCCCCAGTCATTCTGGTCCTCGGTGATCACGAAGAGGCCCGGGTCCTCGCCGATGCCGGCGTAGCCGGAGACGCCGTGGGTCTTGAGGAACTTGCGCATGGTGATGATCCGCAGCGGGTCCTTCAAGATCTCCGGGTTCTCCGCCACCCCGATGTTGTGGAAGCCGCCGTCGGTCAGGTTGGGGCCGGCGTGGCACTGAGCGCAGTTGGCCTTCCCGGTGAAGAGCGCCGCGCCCCGGGCGGCTGCGGGGGAGAGGGCGGCCTTGTCGCCCTTCAGGTACTTGTCATAGCCGTTCTCACCGGTCTTCAGCGACTTGACGAAGGTGCTGAGGGCGCCCATGGTCCGGCCGAAGCTGGGCTCACCCTTGTAGGCGGCCTGGAAGAGCGCCTCGTACTCGGGCACCTGCTTCAGCCGCTCGATCATCAGGCGGCCGTCCAGCATGCCGAAGTGGGACTCGGTGATCCGGTCACGGACGAGGGAATCCATGTCGGATGAGGTGAAGCGGCCGTCCCAGTCCAGCCTCTTGTAGTTGGTCGCCACATTCAGGAGCGTGGGCGTGTTCCGGAAGTAGAGGGTGCCCAGGTAGCCGTCGGAGAGCGCCTTGCCGTCGGCCCAGGCCTTGTCGGGGGCGTGGCAGGTGGCACACGAGACGCTGCGGTCGCCGCTGAGACGGGTGTCGAAGAAGAGCTGTTTGCCCAGGGCCAGCTTCGCCTCGTTGGCGTCACTGGGGATCGTGACGGCCAGGGCAGCGGGCTGAGCACTGGCCGGAGCCGGCGGCGCCTCCTTGGGCGCCCCCTTGGAACAGCCGGCTGTCACGGCGACAGCGGCGCCCAGGAGAGCCACGGAGAGCAACGCCTTCCAGTGGAGCTTTGGCACGGGAATCCCCCCTCGGGAGAGTATGGTTTGGTCCATCTCCACCCTACCACCCGGAGTTGAACTCCCCATGCACGCCATCTGAACGCCCGCTTAACTCACCCTTAAGGATTCGGGACATTGCCCACAGGGGTATGGGCGGCGTGCTACAGTGGGGTCGAACCAACCAACCGGAGGGATGATCATGCGAATCAATCGCACGCTCCTGACCGTGGCAACCCTGGCCCTGACCACCGCCCTGATCACCGGCTGTGGTGGCAAGTCCGCCGGCAAGGCCCCGGAGGGCGCGCCGAAGCAGGCGGTCGCCCCGGCTGCCGCCGAGACCCCCAAGGCGGCGCCCGGCAAGGTGACCGTCGAGATGAACAAGATGAAGTTCTCTCCCGCCGAGATCGTGATCACCGCAGGCAGCACCGTGGTCTTCGTCAACACCGACGAGGAGGCCGACCACTCGGTCTGGGAGGGCGACCCCAAGAAGCAAGGCGAGGCCAAGTGGAAGTCCCCCGACCTGAAGAAGGGCGAGTCCTACGCCCAGACCTTCGACAAGCCCGGCACCTATGAGATCTACTGCCAGTACGACAGCCACTTCCTGCAGGGCATGAAGGCCAAGGTCGTGGTGAAGTAGGAGGGGAGCCTGGAATGAAGAGGCGCTGGCTGATCCCGCTCCTCTGCGGGCTGCTGCTGATCGCAGGTCTTGCCACCACGGCCCTCACCGGGCGGGCGGGCGCCTCCGGGCAGCCCCGGGTGGTGGAGATCGAGATGGAGGCCCGGCAGTGGGAGTACGGCCCCGGGATCATCGAGGTGAACCAGGGGGATATCGTGCGGATCTCCCTGATGTCGATGGATGTGGCCCACGGCTTCTACCTGGATGGCTACGGCATCCATGAGCACGCCGATCCGGGCAAGCCGGTGGTGATCGAGTTCGTGGCGGAGCGGCCCGGCCGCTGGATGTACCGCTGCTCCACCACTTGCGGCTCCTTCCACCCGTACATGATCGGCTGGCTGCGGGTGAAGCCCAACTGGTACGCCGGGGCGGGCTGGCTCCTCTCCGCCGCGGCCGGTCTCGGCATCACCGGCTACTTTGTGGCACTGGGGGTGAGGCGGCCATGAGCGAGGTGAAGTTCGACGCCGAGAAGGCGGCCCGCGGCATGACCGGCATCGATGACGACGCCCGGTTCCTCGGCCTGATGCCGGTGGGCTGGCGCTATGACCTGACCGCCCGGTTCCCCTGGCTGCGCACGGCGCTCCGCTCCCGCTGGACCAGCTATTTCCTGCAGGTGGCAGGGATGCTGCTCTTCGTGCCCGCGCTCCTGGCCGGCTGGATCGGC
The DNA here is from genome assembly GCA_049324875.1 of Bacillota bacterium. Classification (GTDB taxonomy): domain Bacteria; phylum Bacillota; class Sulfobacillia; order Symbiobacteriales; family Symbiobacteriaceae; genus JAWLHU01. The sequence continues at coordinate 24,850 of JBMONC010000113.1, read as the reverse complement.
TCGCCGGTGGGCAACGCCAACCTGATCATCGTGCTGGTCTGGATCTTCTGGTGGTCCCTGCTGATGCTGGTGATGGTCCCCTTCGCCAGCCGGATCTGGTGCGCCATCTGCCCCCTGCCCTCCCTGGGCGAGTGGCTCCAGCGCAAGTCCTTCATCGTCAAGCGGCTGACCACCCCGCTGGGGCTGAACAAGAAGTGGCCGGCCAAGCTCCGGAACATGTGGCCGGTCAACATCATCTTCCTCTTCCTCGCCCTCTTCTCCGGGGTGCTGACCACCCGGCCCTGGGCGACGGCGCTGATGCTCACCTCGATCGTGGTCGCGGCGATCATCACCGCTGTCATCTTCGAGAAGCGGACCTTCTGTCGGTACCTCTGCCCCGTGGGCGGCTTCCTCGGCCTGTACTCCAACTTCTCGACCATGGAGATCCGGCACAACCAGTACGCCGTCTGCCGGGGACACAAGCAGAAGGAGTGCGTGATCGGCACCCAGATGGCCTACGCCTGCCCCTGGATGGAGTCCCCGACCACCATGACCCGGAACACTTACTGCGGCATGTGCTTCGAGTGCTTCCGCACCTGCTCGCTGGACAACATGTCGCTCAACCTGCGCCCGCCCGGGGTCGACCTGCTGGTGGACAAGCACCGGGGGCTGGATGAGGCCTGGAAGGCCTTCATCATGCTGGGCGCCGCCGCCATCTACTCCTCCACCATGATGGGCCCCTGGGGGATGCTGAAGGACTGGGCCAACGCCCGCACCCTCGGCGGCTACCTGACCTACATCAGCATGCTGCTGGTGATCGTGCTGGTGGTGGTCCCCGCCGTCTTCGGCGCCTTCGTCTGGCTCGGCCAGCGGCTCTCCAGGGCGGAGGTCCCGCTGCGGAAGCTCTTCACCAACCTAAGCTACAGCCTGGTGCCCATGGGCATGTGTGCCTGGATCGCCTTCTCCTTCGCCATCGTGCTGCCCAACGGCTCCTACGTGATCCGGATCATCTCCGACCCCTTCGGCTGGGGCTGGAACCTCTTCGGCACCGCCCAGTTCCCCTGGACGCCGGTGGGCCTGACGGTGATGCCCTACCTGCAGCTCTTCGCCCTGCTCTTCGGCCTGCTCTACTCGATCGATGTGGGCTTCAAGGTGGCGAAGCAGACCATCGGCGACCGGGGAAAGGCCGCCCTGGCCATGGCTCCGGTCACCCTGCTGCTGACCGGGGTGGCCGCCGCCTTCACCTGGCTTTTCGTCGGCTAAAAGGAGGGGCTTCGTGCGATGCGCAGACAGGAGATCATAGCGGGGCTGCTGGTGGCCCTGGTGCTGATCGGCACCCCCGCCGCCGTCCTCGCCTACCAGATGAGCCGGGTGAGCGACTACATCCTGGTCCAGGTCGACCAGGAGCGGGGCTTCGCCCCGTACGAGATCTACGTCAAGCCCGGGGAGGCCGTCAAACTCCAGGTCCATGCCAACGACGTGATCCACGGTTTCCAGTCCAAGAAGCTGGGGGTCAAGGTCGAGTCGATCTACCCGGGCAAGCCCGTGCTGGTCGAGTTCACCGCTCCCGCCGAGCCGGGGGAGTACAGCTTCTCCTGCGCGAAGATGTGCGGACCGACCCACGGCGAGATGCTGGGCAAGCTGATAGTACTTCCGTGACGGGGTCACTGGGCGGGGGCCGGATGGTGAGCGGTCGATCCACGCGCTATGCTAGAGAGTACAGACCGCGCCGTCGGGAGGGAAGTCCATGACCGGTCGCAAGATCGCTGTAATCGACGATGACCCGACCACCCTGGAGTCGGTGGCCCACTGCCTGGAGGCGGAGGGCTACCGGGTGATCACCCACAACCAGGGCCGGGGCGCCTGTGAACTGGTGGCGAACGAACGGCCCGACCTGCTGATCCTCGACGTGGTCCTCCCCTTCGTGGATGGCCTGGAGATCTGCCGGGAGGTCCGGGCCAGGAGTTCCATGCCGATCCTGATGCTCTCGGCCCGGACCGACGAGATCGATAAGGTGCTGGGGCTCGGCATGGGGGCGGATGATTACCTGGGCAAGCCCTTCGGGCGCAGGGAGTTGGTGGCCCGCGTCAAGGCCATCTTCCGTCGCATGGAGGAGCTGGAACGCCGGGTCCTGGCCCAGCAGAACCCGGATCCGGTCATCCGGATCGGTGCGATGAGCATTGACGGCAACGCCCGCACGGTCACCGTTCAAGGCGAACTGGTCCAACTCCCGGCCCGGGAGTTTGACCTGCTCTTCTTCCTGGCCAGCCATCCCCGGCAGGTCTTCTCCCATGCCCAGCTCTATGAGCGCATCTGGGGCGGTGGGTATGGCGACATCGGGACGGTCGCCGTCCATGTCAAACGGCTCCGTGACAAGATAGAGCCCGATCCTTCGCACCCGGTCTACATCAAGACGGTACGAGGCGTCGGTTACAAGTTGGAGGGATGAGGCCTATGGGCGCCCCCGCACTGCGATTGACCCGTGAGCTGGCGCATGATCTCCGGGCCTCCCTTCACGGGCTCTCCCTGGCGCTCGAGATGGCGAACGACGGCCTGCCCGAAGGTGTGCAAGGGAGGACGCTCCGGTGCCTCACGCTGGCCTCCGCAGAGGTGGCCCAGCTGGACCGGACCATCGAGCAGGTGGGCCTGTGGATTCGGCTGCTCAACCGTGACTACACACCGAGACCTGCACGGATGGACCTCACTGCGGTCCTCAAGGAGTACCTGGCCCGGCCGAATCCGCTCCGGGAGGAGCAGCACTTCGCTGTGGAACTGCCGGAGGCCCCGGTGACGGTGGTGGGCGACCCCCACATCGTCCGGCCGGCGCTGGAAGGGCTGGTGGATTTCATCCGGGCGCTCTCGCCGGGGCTGGAGCAGGAGCGACCGGCGCTCCGGCTGGAGCAGGGGCGGATCACGGTGAAGGGCCCGGCCACCTGGCTGCCGATCTTCGAGTCCGCGCTGACCAACCTGACCCCTCCGCCCAAGGGGGCGGGCGCGGTGCGCTGGCTGGTGGGTCCGGCCCTGGCGGTGGCGGTCTGCCGGGTCAGCGGCGGAAGCGTTCAGGTGCGCTCCGAAAAGGATGGATGCAGCCTCCGGCTGCACTGGTTTGAGCCGTAAAGCAAGGAGCGGTACGCCCGACAGGCGCACCGCTCCTCTCTGTTCACCGTCCGTTCTGCAGCATGCTCTCGACCAGTGCCCTCAGCTCGTGCTTCTGAAAGGGCTTTCGCAGGTACCCGTCCGCGCCGGCGCTGCGGCCGGTGGCCTCGTCCTCGCTGGAGCCGAGGGCGGTGAGCAGCACCACCTTCACCCCGGCGGAGGCCGGGTTGCTCTTCAGCCGTCGGGTCACCTCGAAGCCATCCATGTCCGGCATCATCACATCCAGCAGAACCAGGTCGGGCTGATGGGCGGCGACCCGCTGCAGCGCGGTCGGACCGGTGGCGGCCACATCCACCTCGAGCCCCATGGCCTCTAGGCGGGCGGTCAGCAGTTCGACGGTGAGCGGGTGGTCGTCGACGACCAGGACTCGAGGCATTCGCTCTCCTCCTTTAGCGGCAGGGTAATCCAGAAGCAGGAGCCCTCCCCGGGGCGGCTTTCCACCCCGATCCGCCCACCCATCAGTTCGACCAGCCGCTTGCTGAGCGGCAGGCCCAGGCCGGTGCCCTCCCTGCGGCGGGTCAGTGAGCTGTCTACCTGCTCAAACTCACGGAAAATCCGCTCCAGGTTCTCCGGAGCGATCCCAATGCCCGTGTCAACCACGGCGATGCGCCCCTCGGTCCCGACCCGCTCGGCAACGATCGTGATCGAGCCACCGTGCGGGGTAAACTTCAGGGCGTTGGCCATCAGGTTGAGGAGCACCTGCTTCAGCCGCTCCCGGTCGGCATGCACTGCCATGCCTTCGGCAACCTCCAGCTTGAGCGCAATCCCCTCGAGGCGTGCCATCCCGTTGACCATGCTGACCACCGAGTCGAGGAGAGGGGGCAGATCCACATCGGTGGGGTGCAGGGTCATGCGCCCCGCCTCGATCTTGGAGAGATCGAGCAGGTCGTTGATCAGGCCCAGCAGGTGGCGGGCGCTGGAGAGAATGTTGGCCACATACCGCTTCTGCAGCGGCTGGAGCGGACCGGCCGACTCATCCTCCAGCTCTTCGGCAAAGCCGATCACCGCCGTCAGCGGCGTGCGCAGCTCATGGGAGGTGGTGGCGAGAAACTGGGACTTGTGCCGGTCCGACTCCTGCAGCTGGCGATGCATCTCGGCCAGGGTGCGGGTCCGCTGTTCCACCTTCTCCTCCAGGCGGCTGTACATCTCCTCAAGCTCCGCGGCCATGTGGTTGACATCGTCGCCCAGCTGGGCGATCTCATCCTCCGAGTCGGTGACGACCCGGGTGCCCAGATGGCCCAGGCGGAGGGCTGCCACCCCGTCCCGCAGGGTCTCGATCGGTCCGACGATCTGGCGGGCGACCGCCAGGCCCGCCCAGCGGGAGAGGAGCGCCACCCCGATGATGATCGCCACGGCCGTCCACCACATCGGGTTGGCCAGCCCTGCCATCACCCCGGCCCGCCGGGTCATGACCAGGATCAAGAAAGCGTGGGCATCGGCGGTGGGGGCCAGGCGAATAAAGGCGACGGTCCGGCCGTCGCGGGCGGTGGTCACCCCACCGGGATAGGTGAGGAGGAGGTCTGCGATCTCCGGGTAGTCCCGCTGGATGCCGTGACCGGTGTTCAGGTCGGAGGGGCCGCCGAAGCGCTTCGCCGGGTCCGGATGGGAGACGTAGGAGCCATCCTTCTTGATGATGAGCAGTTCGGCCCCCTGCTCATTCTCGATCGGGTCCTCCAAGAAGGAGTTGGCATCGATGTTCAGGATCACCAGCCCCCGGTGCCTGCCCCCCGAGTCGGCGACCGGGGTAGCCAGGCGCAGGACCGGCATGTGGGGCACCTCGATCTGGCCGAACTCCTGGTTCAGCTCCACCGGGGAGACGTAGACCGCGCCCCAGGGGAGGCGGCTGGCCTCCCGGAAGTACTGGCGGTCCCGCTTGTCCTGGAGGGACCCCGCCGGGACCAGGACAGGGCCTTCACGGTGGTCCACCCGGATCTGCTCCCGGCCCTGCTCGTCCAGGAACCGGATCTGGTAGTAGACCTGAGCGGCGGCGGACATGGCGATGAAGTCCGCCTCCACCTGCCGCCGGGCCATGATCAGCTGCTCTTCGGTGGTGGCCGCCAACAGCTGCTGCAGGGCTGGCAGGCTGGCCAGGTAGGCGAGTGTCTGGCGGTGGGTGACCAGCTTGGCACTGACCCGGCTGGCCCGGACTGCCACCTCCTGCTCCATGCGGGTGGCGTTCAGCCGCTTCAGCTCCTGGTCTGTCTGGATCAGGCCGAAGAGGCCCAGGACCAGCAGGGGCACCAGCGAGGTAACGAAAAAGCCCAGCCACATCTTCTGACGGATGGGCGTCCGCCGAAAGCGCCGGATCAGGGACTGCTGCCATCCTTTGAGCATGCGGTTGTCCCCTCCTTGTGACCTTCCTTTCATTATGGAGGGGCACCGATGTCGGCAGCAGGCGCAAAGGGACAAAAAAAGGCTATGAGGCGGAGGATGGAGAGCTCTCCGGGCCCCCGTCGCCCTGGCGTGCCTTCCACTCCCGGATCTTGCGGGCCGCCGTGGTCTGGTGAATCCCCAGCACCTCGCCCACCTTGACGCTGCTGCCGTACTTCTGGTAGGCGGTGCCCACCAGCTCCAGCTCCAGCGCCTCGACCGCCTCCTTCAGCGGCACCAGCCGCTGGACTGAGACCGGGGCGGAGGAGCCCACAAAGGCGGGCAGGTGCTCGGGGCGGATCTCCCGCTCCTCCACCGTCACCACCAGCCGCTCGATCACGTTCTCCAGCTCCCGCACGTTGCCGGGCCAGCGGTAGGCGAGCAGCCGCTCCATCGCCTCGGCGGAGAGCTGCCGCTCCACCCGGTAGCGGTCGCAGAACCGGGTGAGGAAGGCGCGGACCAGGGCCGGCACATCCTCGGGCCGCTCCCGCAGCGGCGGGATGGTGATCGGCACCACGTTGAGCCGGTAGTAGAGATCCTCCCGGAAGCGGCCCTCGGCCACCATCTGCTCCAGGTCCCGGTGGGTGGCCGCCACGATCCGGATGTCCACCGCCACCGGCGCCACCGAGCCGACCCGGGTGAAGCGCCGCTCCTGCACCACGTGGAGCAGCTTCACCTGCAGGCTCGGGGAGAGGTCGCCGATCTCGTCCAGGAAGAGGGTGCCCCCGTTGGCCTGCTCGATCAGGCCGGCCTTCCCCTCCCGGCGGGCGCCGGTGAAGGAGCCGGGGGCGTAGCCGAAGAGCTCCGACTCCAGCAGCGACTCGGGGATGGCGGCGCAGTCGACCTTGACGAAGGGCCCCTTCCAGCGGGCGCTGGCCCGGTGAAGCTCCCGCGCCAGCACCCCCTTGCCCACCCCCGACTCGCCCAGCAGCAGGATGGTCGAGTCCACCGCCGCCACCCGGCGGGCCAGCTCCAGCACCTTCTGCATCGCCCGGCTGGAGGCGATCACCTCCTCCCGGACGGTCTGTCCGGCCCGCAGCCCGGCCAGCTCATGGTGGAAGCGCTCCCGCTCCTGCTCCATCCGCTCCACCTGCCGCTGCAGCCGGTCCAGCTCGGTGATGTCCCGGGCGGTGGCCAGCACCCAGCCGCCCTCGATGCCGAAGGCGGTTAGGGCCAGCCGGCGCCCCTTCACCTCCTGCACCAGGGTCTGGCGGCTGCCCGACTCCAGGCAGCGGCGCAGGGTGGGGGGCAGCCAGAGCCCTTCCGCCTCCAGGTCGGCGGGCCGGCGGCCCAGCAGGCTCGCTCGGTCCAGGCCGAGCAGTTGCTCCATCGGCCGGTTGACGGCCGCGATCTCCCCGCAGGGGTTGGCGAGGATCAGCGCCTCGCCCATCCCATCCAGCAGGGCGGTCAGTGTCTCCCAGGGTACCAGCGTCACCGTTCCTCACCCCGGAATTTTTCGGGTAAAAATTCTGCTCATCGGAATTCTTCACAAAGAGTAAGTAATCCTGCTTATACCTCTAAGCGGACTTGCTTATGACCCGGATCTCCGGGCGGGGCCCGTGTCTGACAACCTAACAGGAGCGGCCCAACAACCACCACCTAAGCAGAAATGCTTAGGTTCCTGCCGCGTGGGCCCGAAATTCCGCATCCGGCGGTTGGCACGCCCCTTGCTTTTCCCCCTGGACAGGAGGGATCCAGCGATGCAGAGCACCGCCAGCCGGCCCTACTGGCAGTCCAGTATCGAGACCATGGAGCGGCAGGAGCTGGAGCGGCTTCAGGTCCAGCGGCTCCAGCTGCAGGTGGAGCGGGCAGCCGCCTCGCCCTTCTACCAGCGGCTCTGGCATGGGGCCCACTCCGTGCGGGCCTCCGACTTCCGCCACCCCCGGGACGTGGCCCGGCTTCCCTTCCTCCACAAGGCCGACCTGGTGGAGGCGCAGCTTCGGGAGCCGCCCCTGGGCGACCTGCCCATCAGCCCGGCGGAGGAGCGGCGGGAGGTCTACCCGGTCAACGCCCTGGGCGGTTCGCTCTACACCGTCTACGCCGAACCGGACCTGGCCCGGACCGCCGAGATCGGCGCCCGCATCCTCTGGGCCTGCGGCCTCCGGCCGGGCGAGCTGATCCACAACGGCTTCAGCTACGGCCTCTTCGCCGGCGGCATCTCGATCCACCGGGCCGCCCGGGCGATGGGGGCGGCGCTGATCCCCATCGGCACCGATTCGGTGAAGCGGCAGGTGGAGATGCTCTTCAACTTCAAGCCGGCGATGCTGGTGGGGGCGCCCTCGCATATCCTCTACCTGGCGGAGCGGATCCAGGAGCGGGGCCTCTCCCCGGCGGATGTCGGGGTGCGGCTGGGCCTCTTCGGCGCCGAGCCGGGGGCCGCCGAGAGCGGCACCCGCTCCCGGCTGGAGCAGCTCTTCGGCTGCCGGGCCTTCGACTTCTACGGGATCACCGAGGTGGGGGCGATGCTGGCGGGGGAGTGCCACCTGCAGCAGGGCATCCACTGGGCGGAGGACCACGTGCTGGTGGAGGTAATCGACCCGGAGAGCCTGCAGCCCTGCTATCCGGGCGAGACCGGGGTGCTGGTGCTGACCGACCTGACCCGGGAGAACATGCCGCTGCTCCGCTACTGGACCGGCGACATGGCCGCCCTCTCCCCCGAGCCCTGCCCCTGCGGGCGGACCCACGTCCGCTCTATCGGCGGCATCCGGGGGCGGACCGACGAGCTGGTGATGTTCCGGGGCGCCAAGTTCTACCCGCTCCAGGTGGAGCGAGTCCTCTCCAGCTTCGGCAGCCTGGCCGACCAGTACCGGATCATCCTGGAGCGGGATCCGATCACCTACCTGGATCGGTGCATCCTCCAGGTGGAGGCGGCCCCCGGCGAGCTGCAGCCGGCCCCCGGGCTGGAGAGCCGGGTCGCACGGCTGCTGAACGATGAGCTGGGGGCGGAGGTCTCGGTGCAGATCCTGCCCTTCGGCACCCTGGAACGCTCCCCCCGCAAGCAACAGCGCATAGAGGACAGGAGGTCGCGCGTGTGAGCCAGACCGAGATCCATCTGCAGATCGAGGATGTGGCCATTGGCTTTGGCGGTCTGCGGGCGCTGGACGGCGTTTCGCTGACCGTGCCGAAGGGCTCCATCACCAGCGTGATCGGGCCCAACGGCGCCGGCAAGACCAGCCTGATCAACTGCATCTCCGGCCGGTACATCCCCCAGAGCGGGAAGATCCGGTTCGAGGGGCAGGAGATCACCCGGATGCCGCCGCCCCGCCGGGCGGAGCTGCGGATCGCCCGGACCTTCCAGAACATCGCCCTCTTCAAGCACATGTCGGTGCTGGACAACCTGATGACCGGCCGCCACGTGCTGATGCGCTCGGGGCTGCTCGCCTGCGGCCTCTACTGGGGCCCCGCCCGCCGGGAGGAGATCGAGCACCGCCGGGCGGTGGAGGAGATCATCGACTTCCTGGAGATCGCCCACGTCCGCCGCAAGCCGGTGGGGATGCTCTCCTACGGGATGCAGAAGCGGGTGGAGCTGGGCCGGGCCCTGGCGCTGGAGCCCCGCCTCCTGCTGCTGGATGAGCCGATGGCCGGGATGAACTCCGAGGAGAAGGAGGACATGGTCCGCTTCATCCTGGACATCAACCAGGAGCGGGGGGTCACCTGCGTGCTGATCGAGCACGACATGGGCGTGGTGATGGACATCTCCGACCGGGTGGCGGTGCTGGACTTCGGCCGGAAAATCGGCGAGGGGACGCCGGAAGAGGTGCGCCGGGACCCGGCCGTGATCAAGGCCTACCTCGGCGACAAGGGGATGGCCGGCTAATGGGGGGTGAAGGGGGATGACATCGCAGTTGGACACGCTGCCGAAGCGGCTGCAGGCCATGGCCCAGCGGTACGGCCACAGACGGGTGGCGATCCGGGAGAAGGATTACGGCATCTGGCAGGAGACCACCTGGCAGGGCTACCTCGACCATGTGCGGGACTTCTGCCTCGGCCTGGTGGCCATGGGCTTCGATCGGGGCGACAAGGTGGCGATCGTGGGCGACAACCGGCCCGAGTGGGTGATCGCCGAGCTGGCGGCCCAGTCGGCGGGGGGCACCTCGGTGGGCATCTACCAGGACAGCCTGGCCAAGGAGATGGCCTACGTGATCGACCACGCCGACGCCAAGTTCGTGGTGGTGGAGGACCAGGAGCAGGTCGACAAGCTCCTGGAGATCCGGGAGCAGCTCCCCAAGGTGCAGAAGCTGATCTACTACGACCCCAAGGGGCTCCGCACCTACACCGATGACTGGCTGCTCTACTTCCCCCAGGTCCAGGAGCTGGGTCGGGAGTACGGCAAGGCCCACCCCGGCGCCTTCGAGGCGATGGTGGCGGCAGGCCACGGCGAGGAGACGGCGATCTTCTGTTACACCTCAGGTACCACTGGGGCGCCCAAGGGGGCGATGCTGAGCCACCAGAACCTGCTGGCCATGGGCGACACGATCCAGACGGTCGACCCGCTCACCCCCGACGACGACTTCCTCTCCTTCCTGCCCCTGGCCTGGATCGGGGAGCAGATGACCGCCGTGGCGATGCACCTCTCCATCGGCTTCACCCTGAACTTCCCCGAGGAGCCGGACACGGTGCAGGAGAACCTCCGGGAGATCGGCCCGCAGGTGATGTTCTCGCCGCCCCGGATCTGGGAGGATATCGTCACCCGGGTGCAGGTGAAGATCCAGGATTCCAGCTGGCTGAAGCGCTGGTGCTGGGAGCGGTTCTGGCCGGTGGCCCAGCGGGTGGCCGACGCCAAGTTCCAGCGGCGCCCCGTCGGCGCCTGGGACCGGTTCCTCTACGGGCTGGGCGAGCTGCTGGTCTTCAGCGCCGTCAAGGACCACCTGGGGCTGCTCCGCCTCAAGCGGGCCTACACCGGCGGCGCCGCCCTGGGGCCGGATGTCTTCCGCTTCTACCACGCCCTGGGGGTCAACCTGAAGCAGATCTACGGCCAGACCGAGATCGTGGGCATCGCCGTCCTCCACCGGGATGACGCCATCCGCTTCCACACCGTGGGTACCCCGTTGCCCGGCGGCGAGATGGCGATCTCGCCCGAGGGGGAGATCCTGCTGAAGAGTCCGGCGGTCTTCCAGGGCTACTACAAGATGGAGGAGGCCACCGAGGCCGCCCTGCGGGACGGCTGGCTCCACACCGGCGACGCCGGTTACATCGAGGAGGAGTCGGGCCAGCTGGTGGTGATCGACCGGCTGAAGGATGTGATGCGGCTGGCCAGCGGCGAGATCTTCTCCCCGAACTTCATCGAAAACAAGCTGAAGTTCTCCCCCTATATTAAGGAAGCGGTGGCGGTGGGCCACAAGCGGACCCACGTGGTGGCGATGATCAACATCGACATGCGCTCGGTCGGCAACTGGGCGGAGAACCGGGGGATCGCCTACACCACCTACCAGGACCTCTCCCAGAAGGAGCTGGTGCTGGACCTGATCCAGGGGGAGATCGAGCGGGTCAACGCCGACCTGCCGGAGGCGGCCCGGATCCGGACCTTCGTCATCCTCCACAAGGAGCTGGATGCGGACGACGAGGAGCTGACCCGGACCCGGAAGCTCCGCCGGGCCTTCGTCTACGAGAAGTACGACCCGGTCATCTCCGGGATGTACGGTGGGGCGGAGGAGATCCCGATCCAGTCCCGGGTGCGGTACCGGGACGGCAAGGAGGCGGTGATCGAAACGGTGCTACAGGTGCGGCGGATCGAGAAGCTCTCCCGGGCAGGAGGTGCTGCGGTGTGAACGAGGGACTCGGCTACTTTCTCAACCTGATGGTCAACGGCATCGTGGTCGGGGCGCTCTACGCCCTGGTGGCGCTGGGCTTCGTGCTGATCTACAAGGCCAGCGGGGTGATCAACCTGGCGCAGGGGGAGATGGTGCTGCTGGGGGCCTACATCGGCCTGCTCTTCACCACCACCCTGAAGGTGCCCTTCGTCCTGGCTCTGCTGCTCTCCATCGGCCTGAGCGCCCTGGTGGGGATCACCATCGAGCGGGTGGTGCTCCGCCCCTTCATCGGGGAGCCGCCCATCTCCATCATCATGGTTACCATGGGGCTCTCCTTCCTGATCAAATCGGTGATCCACCTGATCTGGGGCACCGACCTCCGCTCCTTCCAGGGGATCTTCCGGAGCGAGCCGATCACCTTCGGGCCGGTGGCGATCTCCGAGGTCTTCCTCTACGGCCTGGTGGCGGCGCTGATCCTGCTGGTGCTGCTGACCGCCTTCTTCAAGTATAGCCTGCTGGGCATCGCCATGCGGGCGACGGCCGATGACGAGCAGGCGGCGCTCTCCATGGGCATCTCGGTCAAGCGGGTGCTGGCGGCCACCTGGGCGGTGGCGGCGATGGTGGCGGCGGTGGGCGGGATCTTCCTGGGCAACATCGCCGGGGTCAGCCCGCTGCTCACCTCCTACGGCCTGAAGGTGCTGCCGGTGGCGATCCTGGGCGGCCTGGACTCGATTCCGGGGGCGATCCTCGGGGGCTTCATCATCGGGATTATCGAGTCGCTGACCGGCGGCTACCTGGACCAGTACATGACCGGCATCAAGGAAGTGGTGCCCTTCGTGGTGATGATCCTGATCCTGCTGGTCAAGCCGTACGGCCTGTTCGGCAAGGAAATTATCGAAAGGGTGTAGGCCTGTGATGCGACTGCGCTACCCCTTCGCCATGGAATGCGGGGTCTACCTGACCACCTACGAGCAAGACCTGGCCCTGCACCCCACCCGGCTCTCCGCCTGGCGCGGCTGGGCGCTGGTGGCCCTGCTCTTCGCCGTGCCGGCGCTGCTGCCGGACTACTACCTTTCGATCCTCAACCTGGTGGTGGTCTTCACCATCGCCGCCCTGGGGCTGAACCTGCTGACGGGGATGGCGGGGCTGATCTCGGTGGGCCACGGCGCCTTCACCGGAATGGGCGCCTTCACCGTCGGCTACCTGATGAAGCAGGGGCTCTCCTTCTGGCTGGCGATGCCGCTGGCGGGGCTGGCGGCAGCGGCGGTGGGCGCCCTCTTCGGCCTCCCCTCCGCCCGGCTGAAGGGGCTCTACCTGGCGATCGCCTCCCTGGCGGCCCAGGTGATCCTCAGCTTCTTCTTCCTGCGGGCCGACTGGTTCACCGGCGGCATCAACTCCATGTCGGTGATGCGCCCCTCGCTCTTCGGCTACAGCCTCGACAGCGAGCTGAGCTACCTCTACCTGGGGCTGTCGGTGGCGCTGCTGCTGGGGATCTTCGCCCAGAACCTGCTCCGGACCCGGATGGGCCGCTCCTTCATGGCGGTGCGGGACCGGGACCTGGCGGCCGAGGTGATGGGGGTCGACCTGTTCCGGACGAAGGTGACCGCCTTTGCGCTCTCCGCCTTCTACGCCGGCATCGCCGGGGCGATCTGGGCGCCCTACGTGATGATCATCTCGCCGGACCAGTTCGACTTCCACCTCTCCATCGAGCTGCTGGCGATGATCATCATCGGCGGGTTGGGCTCGGTGATGGGCTCGGTCTACGGAGCGGCCTTCATGACCCTCCTGCCGATCCTGGTGCGGGAGCTCTCCATGCTCCTGGTGCCGGTCTTCCCCACCATCGGGGGGAAGCTGCTCCTGCTGCGGGACGCCTCCTTCGGGGCGGCGATCATCCTCTTCCTGGTCTTCGAGCCGGAGGGGCTGGCCAAGCTCTGGCGGAACATCAAGGACTACTTCCGGCTCTGGCCGTTCAGCTACTAGGTCTCACATCATGTTGAGGGAGGTTGGGGGAAAGATGCGGAAGCTCTGGTCGGTGGTTGCGGCGTTCCTGATCCTGGCTCTGGTTGCGGGCTGTGGGGGTGGCTCGGGCAGCGGCAGCGGCGGTTCGGGCGGCGGTTCGGGCAGTGGGGGTGGCAGCGGCGCCGGCGGCGGCGCGGCGGCCAAGGACCCGGTCAAGATCGGCGGCATCTTCGACATCACCGGCGCCACCTCGGACGTGGGCGCACCCCATGCGGAGGGGGCCCAGGCCTACTTCGAGTTCATCAAGTCCAAGGGCGGGGTGAACGGCCGCCAGGTGGAGCTGGTCTGGGGCGACTACGCCTACCAGACGCCCAAGGCGGTCGACCTCTACAAGAAGCTGGTCCAGCAGGACAAGGTGGTCGCCGTCATGGGCTGGGGCACCGGCGACACCGAGGCGATGAAGGAGCTGATCGCCAAGGACAAGATCCCGTACATCTCCGGCTCCTACGCCGAGAGCCTGGTGGACCCCAGCAAGACCCCGTACAACTTCATCGTCTCCTCCACCTACTCGCAGCAGGCCCGGGTGCTGCTGGACTACGCCAAGTCCAAGAAGGCGGGAGCCAAGGTGGGCATGATCTTCCACGACTCCGCCTTCGGCAAGGCCCCGCTGGAGGATGCCAAGGCCTATGCCGCCAAGATCGGCCTGACCTGGGTGGGCGAGGCGGCCCTGCCGGGCGCCGCGGCCGACGCCGTGACCCAGGTGCTGGACCTCTCCAACAAGGGCGCCGAATTCGTGCTGATCCAGAACGTGGTGAAGGGGACCACCCAGGTGCTGAAGGCGGCGCAGCAGCAGGGGCTGCTGGGCAAGATCCAGTTCCTCGGCATGACCTACTCGGTGGATGAGAGCCTGATCAAGGCGGCCGGCGACGCGGCGGAGGGCTTTGTGGGCACCCCGGCCTTCGCCTTCCCCTACGAAAAGGGGGCGGGCATCCAGGAGGCGGTGGAGTTCGCCAAGTCCAAGGGGAAGAAGCCGGAGGAGCTGACCCAGAAGTGGCTGCAGGGCTGGGTCTTCGGCCGGATCATGGTCGAGGCGGTCCGCCGGGCCGGCGATGAGGTGACCGGCGAGAGCATCAAGAAGGCCTTCGAGTCGATGAAGGATTACGACCTGGGCGGCATCGGCGCCCCGCTCACCTTCACCGCCACCGACCACGGCGGAGCGAAGAAGGCCCGGGTCTACCAGGTGAAGTCGGGCCGGTGGGAGCCGCTGGGCGACTTCGTGGCGCCCGCTGCGAACTAAAGTGCGAAGGGGGCCGGACGCCGCCCCCTTCACACCCCCTTCCCCGCCTCTGGCCGTCCCGTCGCCGCATGTGCCGCCATGTCGCCACATGCAGCTCAGAGGCGGAGCGACCCTACCTACCCCAAGGGAGGTGGTCAGGTGCTTACCCTGAACAACGTCGAAGTGATGTATGAGCACGTGATCCTGGTGCTGAAGGGCATGTCGCTGCAGGTGCCCGAGGGGAAGATCGTCACCCTGCTGGGGGCCAACGGCGCCGGCAAGACGACGACGCTGAAGGCGGTCTCGGGGCTGCTCAAGTCGGAGAACGGCGAGGTGACCGACGGCACCATCGAGTTCCTGGGGGAGAAGATCAGCAACCGGGAGGCGGAGGAGATCGTCCGGAAGGGGATCTTCCAGGTGATGGAGGGCCGGCATGTCTTCGGCCACCTGACGGTGGAGGAGAACCTGGTGGCGGGGAGCTACACCCGCACCGACCGGGCGAAGGTGAAGCAGGACCTGGAGATGGTCTACCACTACTTCCCCAAGCTGGTCCACCGGCGGCGGTCGAAGGCGGGCTACCTCTCGGGCGGCGAGCAGCAGATGGTGGCGATCGGGCGGGCGCTGATGGCCCGGCCGAAGCTGGTCCTGCTGGATGAGCCCTCCCTGGGGCTGGCGCCCCGGCTGGTGAGGGAGATCTTCGACATCGTCAAGCGGCTGAACGAGGAGATGAAGACCACCTTCCTGGTGGTGGAGCAGAACGCCATGATGGCGCTCTCCATTGCCCACTACGGCTACATCATGGAGAACGGGAAGATCGTGCTGGAGGGGTCGGTGGAGACCCTGATGAGCAACGAGGATGTGAAGGAGTTCTACCTGGGCCTGACGGAGGTGGGGCGCAAGTCCTACCGGGAGGCGAAGGCCTACAAGCGCAGGAAGCGGTGGTTGGCATGAGCAGGCCAAGCATCTGGATTCCCCCCGACGGGTTGGAGCGGCTCCGGGCGACCGTGGCCCACGCCTGGGAGCGGAGCCCGGCCCAGCGGGCCCGGCTGGAGGCGGCCGGGCTGGAGCCGGCGGCGCTGGCCGGCCCGGAAGCGCTGCAGCGCCTCCCCGTGATGCGGAAGGAGGCGCTGGGCAGCCTGCAGGCGGCGGACCACCCCTTCGGCGGCCTGCTGGGGGAGGAGATGGGCCGGCTGGCCCGGATCTTCCTCAGCCCCGGCGAGATCTACGACCCGCAGGGCGACCGGCCCGACTACTGGCGGTTCCGGGAGGCGTTGGCAGCAGCGGGCTTCGGCCCCGGCCAGGTGGTGGCCAACTGCTTCAGCTACCACCTGACCCCCGCCGGCTTCATGTTCGACGGGGCGGCCCGCTCCCTGGGCTGCGTGGTGATCCCCGCCGGGGTGGGGCAGCAGGAGATGCAAATCAAGATGATGGCGGAGACCGGGGCCAGCGGCTACATCGGCCTGCCCTCCTACCTGCTGGCGCTGCTGGAGAAGGCGGTAGCCATGGGGCGGGAGCTCCGGCTGCGCCGGGCGCTGGTGACCGGCGAGCCCCTGCCCCCGGCCCTGCGGGCCCGGCTGGGCGAGTTCGGGGTCGAGGTCTTCCAGGCCTACGGCACCGCCGACCTGGGGCTGGTGGCCTACGAGTGCCCGGAGCGGCAGGGGATGCACCTGGATGACGGGGTGCTGGTGGAGCTCTGCGACCCCGACGGCGTGCCGGTGGCGGCCGGCGAGGTGGGGGAGGTGGTGGTCACCCTGCTGGAGCCGGTCTACCCGCTGATCCGCTTCGGCACCGGCGATCTGAGCGCCCTGCTGACCGAGGACTGCCCCTGCGGCCGCCCGTCGCTGCGGATCAAGGGCTGGATGGGCCGGGCCAATGACGTGGTCAAGGTGCGGGGGATGTTCGTCTACCCCCGGCAGATCCAGGAGGCGCTGGCCGGCTTCGCCGGGCAGGTGAGCCGCTGGCAGGCGGTGGTGGAGCGGGATGAGCACCACCGGGACCACCTGCTGGTGCTGCTGGAGCCCCATGGCGAGGGCCCGCCGCCGGCGCAGGTGGCCGAGGCGGTCCGGGCGGCCACCCGGCTGGGCTGCGAGGTCCGGCTGGTGGGGCCGGGGGCGATTCCGGAGGGGGCCCGGCCCCTGGAGGACCGGCGGCGATGGGAGTGAGGATAAGGACCGTGGCACGTCCCGGATGGGGCGTGCCACTGCATTGTGGGGGGCGGGGCGGGCTGCGAAGGCCAATGGGCGGGCTGGGAAGCGGTACACACTAGTCAGATTCGCCCATAGACACGGGTTGGGCACAGCACCACAATAGGAGGCGAAAGGGGCGAACCAGATGGAACAAAACCTTCAGAGCGTCGCCGTCTCCTGGGTCTTCTCGGTCCTCTACATGCTCTTCTGCATCTATAGGCCTCGCCCCGCACGCATCTTCGTAGGCCTCTTTTACATCGTCATGGGCTTGGGCGTAAACATGACCCTGGTCTTTCTCTACCCCGAGGGCTTCGCAATCATCGGTCAGGGGGCCCTTCTGCCCTTCTACCGAGCGCTCTTTGAGCACCTGGTCTCGGCTGCTCCGGCTGCCTGGGGCCTCTTCATCGCCATCTTCGAGATCACGATGGGGATCATGATCCTGCAGAAGGGCCTGACTGCAAGACTGGGGCTGATCGGCTACACGGTCTTCTGTCTCGCCATCACCCCGCTGAACTGGATGGCCTTCCCCGCCTGGTGCTTGGCTATTGGGCATATTCACATCCTCAGGTCGGGGGTGGTTCCGGACACGCAGCCGCACCGGCTCCGCCCCGTGAACTGATGCCCGGTGCTGCCGGAAAGGTCACCCCTCCCCCACGCCTCCGGTGCGAAGGCCTGAATCGCCGCCAGCGGCCGCCCCTGTCGGGGCGGCTGCCTCTCTTACCCAGCCGGCTTCATCCGGATCGCCCACTCATCTTCACCCGGCGCGTAGTTTCCGGTATAGAACGAAACGGTGATTAAGCGCTACAATAGGGGCGAAAGGTGAGCGGTGGAGAGATCCACCTGGGCAGAAGGAGGTACCGTTCCGTGCATCTGCTGGTCGGCAAAGGTCTGTCGGCTGGGCACCGGCAGCCTCTACTGGCCCGTCCTGGTGGTGCTGGCGCTCTCGGTGCTGGCGGCCCTGCCGGCGGCTCTGGGCACCGCACGGCTGCCCGCCGCCGCGGCGCTGCGAGAGGAGTA
>JBMONC010000113.1:0-7057 GCA_049324875.1 Bacillota bacterium | reverse complement strand
ACGTATACAACGCCTGGGACACCGGGAATGGCTCGGCAAATGCCTGGTTTGGCGGAGCTGCCATGATCATTGAAGAACTCCCAGACGGCAAGCGATACCGGTGCAACGATGGGTATCCGGACGATGACTTTGACGACTTGGTCTTCCGCATCGAGTTCCCATCGCGGTGAACACAGCGACGCCGGAGGCGTTCTCAGAGGCGTACTGGATCTGTGATGCGCCTGCAGCGATTAGGACGGTGATCGGTATCCTCGCAAAGAAGACGGCAGCGTTGTTCGTGCTCGGTTTGCTCACCCTCCTGAGCAGTTGTGCTCGACCAGCACCAGACGGACAGAGCGCTGGGACCACCGGTGAGCCCGTCCCTGTGCCCTCCCCCACAGGAGCCTCCAATGATTCGCCTCCTGCTTCGGATCAACCCACCATGCCTATCATCGAGCCCAGGTGGGTCTATGGGGTCAAGGGTGGACACCTTGACGTGAGGCTCTCCGATCAGAGTCCCGATTTGATCGTCACCGTGCGAACAGGCTCGAGGGAAAGACTGATCCGCCTTGACCGGAAAGGAGAACCCGTGGGTTCCGAGTTACAGCTCCCAGGTGTCCTGCGGAGCATTGCACCTGAGGGCCAGCGATTTCTGGTGGTAGCGCCGGAACAAGCCTGGGTGATTGACTCCTCTGGCCGTACGCTCTGGCATGGGGAGACCGGAAGTGGAAAAGGTGCGATGTCCGTTCATCTTCTGCCAGATGGTGAGACCCTGGTGATGGCCTTGCTCACAGAGATGCTGGAGGGCGTGCGAACCGTTGCCCTGGACCTGTCCGGGAGAACACTCTGGACCCTGGAGGGGGCAGAGGCTGGCGAGTTGGCACGCGCCTCTGACGAGGAACTCTTCTTCTGGAACGACCATGCTCTCTGGAGGATGAGTTGGCAGGGGGAAGATCGTAAGGATATCCTTGTCGGTGATCAGCGCCAGGGTTCGATCAGCATTTCCGCGGACGGGTCGACCATTGCTCTCCTTCGTGAAACGAAAGGCCGGATTTACGACAGGGAGGGGCGCATCCTCGCTGAGCTACCGGGAGGGTGGCGAGCCGACATGAGCCGCGATGGCCGACGCATCCTTGTAGCCCACGGGGACGACAGCTATACGATGGTGAATCGGGAGGGGCAGCCGCTCTGGAACCTGGAACTGAGCCAAGAACCCGTAGACACCGAGTTGGATCCGGACGGCTCATTCTTTGTGACGGCGACTCCATCTCAAGACGGTGGGCGGCTCCGGGTTGATCTCTATGATGAATCCGGCCGGCTCGTGTGGCAAAGCAATGTCAGCCTTCCATCGGAAGATCGCAACCGGGTCCCGAGGGTTGGGGTAAGTGCAGACCTCGGGTTGTTGTACCTTGTCACAGGATCCCAGGTGATGGCTTGGGAGCTTTCACAGTAGACGTTCGAGAGCCAGGGAAAGCCAACCGCCTGTTGGATGATCCGCTCAGTGAGGCGGGAAACCTGTCTACCGACTGGCTGTTGACAGGCATTGAGGTCAGGGAGCAGGAGTGGCTATCCATCACCTTTGGCAACAGCAAGCGCTTGATCATGTCCTTGAAGCCCGACGACTACGCATCTCCTGAGGCAGCCGTCTTCTACTACCGAACCAAGCCCCCTAAGGTTGTGGTGATCCAGTAGAACGTCGTATCCCTGATTCCGGCTGGACAACTGGTGGTGAGCGTCGTCCAGGGATCTCTTGCCGGGTGGTATCGGACCCCCCGCAGAGACATAGGCATGTGGCACGTCCCGGAAGGGGCGTGCCACACTTCTCGTACCGGAGGTGCCCCATGAGAGGCAGGATCACCGCGTTGGTCTGGGCGGCGGCGGCCGTGCTGCTGACCCTCTCCCTGGTCCTCTACCCGGAGATGGCCCTGCATGCGGCCAAGGACGGGATGAACCTCTTCCTCAACGTCGTCTTCCCGTCGCTCCTGCCCTTCTTCATCCTCAGCGAGATCATGCTGGGGCTGGGGGTGGTCCACTTCATCGGGGTCCTCTTCACCCCCCTGATGCGGCCGCTCTTCAACGTGCCGGGGGAGGGGGCCTTCGTGCTCAGCATGGGGCTGGCCGCCGGCTACCCGATGGATGCGGTGATCACCGCCCGGTTCCGCAAGACCGGCATGTGCACCCGGGTCGAGGGGGAGCGGATGCTTGCCTTTAGCAATACGGCGGATCCCCTCTTCATCTGGGGCGCCGTGGCGGTGGGGATGTTCGGGATGCCTGCCCTGGGCGGGACCATGGCCCTGGCCCACTACATCGCCGCCTTCCTGGTGGGCATCACCTTCCGCTTCTACGGCCTGCGGGACACGGAGCGCACGCCCGAGCCGGTCCGGCACGGCAACATCCTGGGGCGGGCGGTCGATGCGCTGGTCAAGGCGCGGGAGGAGGACGGGCGCCCCTTCGGGCAGATGCTGGGCGATGCCGTCAACGACTCGGTCAAGACGTTGCTGATGATCTGCGGCTTCATCATGCTCTTCTCCACCATGGTGAAGATCATCGACGTGGTGGGGCTCTACCCGATCATCGCCGCCCCCTTTGAGCTGCTCTTCGGGGCGCTGGGCATTGACCAGAGCCTGGTGCGGGCGATGGTGGCGGGCCTGCTGGAGATCGATCTGGGCACCCTGGCCGCCTCGCAGGCTACCCGGGCGCCGCTGGTCCAGAGCGTGGCGGTGGCGGGGGCGATCATCGCCTGGAGCGGCCTCTCCGTCCACGGCCAGGTGGCCAGCGTGCTGACCGGCACCGACATCCGCATGGGGCCTTACGGGCTTGCCAGGCTCCTGCACGCCGTGCTCGCCTTCCTCTTCACCCTGGTGCTGATGCCGGCCGCCGGCGCTGCCGGATTCGAGTGGAGCCGGATTATCCCCACGTTGGGGGGGCTCCCCGCCTCCTTCGCCCAGCCGGACTTCTGGACCTACCTCACCCGGGGGGCCAGTTGGTCGCTGGCGGTTCCCACCGGCCTGGCGCTGGTGGGGACGATGGCGGCGGCGCTCACCGGCGGGCTCCGCTGGGTTCACTTCCATACGCGGCGGTAGAGGGCGCACCCCGGAGCCTGATCTGGCTTCGGGGTTTTCCTGTGTCCGCCCAGGCTCAAGACAGGGAATTCTCCGCATGGCAGGGGGAGCGGCGGATGCTATGCTGTAGCCATGGGGAGCGAGGCCGATCGAAAGGTGGGGAACTGCATGACTCTGGTCCGGAGGGGGTATCTAAACCAAAGGTCTCTCTTCCCGGCCTCTCGGCGGCCACTGGCTTGGGTTTGGCGGGTGGCCCTGCTGCTCTCGGCCCTGCTGCTGACGGCGCTCCTGCTTACCACCTGCGCACGGGAAGATGGTTCACCGGTCTTCTACGACCGGCTGGAGATGACCGCCACCGCCTGACCGAATCTCAAGATTTCATCAACGAACGCACCGGCTCTGCCGGTGCGTTCGTCCTAAGCCAAGACCTAGTGGGACTCGACCTGCGCCTTGATCTGCTGCAGGCTCTCCTTGATGCTCCGCTCCAGCACCGGCCTCACCAGCGGCGCCGTCAGCGCCGGCAGGTTCGAGGTGGCGCTCTGTTCGACCAGCGTGGCCCCATCGCCCTGGGGGGTGAGGGTGAAGGTCAGGGTTCCGCTGGCCGGGCCCTGCATCCGAATCCCCAGCCGCCGGGGCGGATCCCACTCGGTGATCTCATTGGCAATCTCCACGCGGCCCGCCATCTGGGTGATCGCCTTCCAGCGGGTGCCGACACCCCCCGGCTTCTCCTGCAGGTCTTGAATCTCCTGCACCATCCGGTTGAAGCGGGGGGCGTTCCTGGGGTCGCTCACAAGCCCCCAGACCTTCTCCGGGGGCGCCTGAACGGTCACCTTCTCCTGGATCTCCATCGGTCCTCATCCTCCTCGGGAGAGATGCATCTCTGTATGCCGCCTGACTGGACTGCTTGCTACTTCGCCTCAGGGTTACTATAATGGCAACAAGGTGCTATGCAGCACGTGCGTCGAAAGGGGTCTTGTTCGTTGGGCGAGGTTATCGTGGAGGCTATCATCGAGATCCCTGCCGGTAGCCAGAACAAGTATGAATTCGACAAGGAGAAGGGCCTCCTTCGCCTTGATCGTGTCCTATACTCCCCGGTTCACTACCCCACCGATTACGGGTACATCGAGAACACTCTGGAGGAGGACGGCGACCCGATCGACATCCTGGTGCTGGTCACCAACCCGACCGTCCCCGGCTGCATCGTGGACACGCGGGTGATCGGGGTGCTCTCCATGGCCGATGACAAGGGCGTCGACAACAAGTTGCTGGGCGTGGCGGCCAAGGACCCGCGGTGGGAACAGGTAAAGGATCTGGCGGACATCCCGCCCCACCGACTCCGCGAGATCGAGCACTTCTTCAAGACCTACAAGGATCTGGAGGGGAAGCAGACCGAGATCGTGGGCTGGTTCGGCGTGGAAACCGCCCGGCAGAAGCTGGAGGCGGCCCGGGCCGCCTACAGGCCGGCACACGTATGAACGGATCAAGACGGATGAACCCCTGGCTGGCGGCGCTCCTTTCGTGGGCGCTGGCCACGGGGCTGGTGACCGGAGGCTATGCCATCTGGCTGTATAGCCAGGGCCAACCGATGCGCTGGAACCTGGTGGGGGAGGCGGCACTGATCGCTGTCCCCCTCGCCCTGTTTCGCGCCTGGCGTGACCGCGGCAGCGATTAGCGGCAGGACTCCCCTCCCGCGCCCTCCCCTGCATAGCCTGCGCCCCTCATCCGCCTCGCCATTCATGAGCGAAGCGGTTTCAGAGCAGGATACAGGATGATGTGGAGCGCATGGGAGCGAGGCCGCAGATATAAGGTGGTAGAGACGTGAAAGAACGCATTGCGGAGTTCATCCGCGAAAAGGCGTACAAGCCCATGACCTTCGCCGAGCTGGCGCAGGCGATGGGCGTCGCCGAGAAGCAGCATCCCCAATTGCGCAAGACCCTGGAGCAGATGGAATCGACGGGCGAGGTGGTGCGCACCCGGACCGAGCGGTACGGGGCACCGGAGCGGATGAATCTGGCGGTGGGCCGCCTCCAGGGCCACCCGAAGGGCTTCGGCTTCCTGGTGCAGGATGAGCCGGGCGCCGAGGATATCTTCATCGGCCGGGAGTCGCTGAACGGCGCCTGGCACAACGACCGGGTGATCGTCCGGGTCAATCCGCCCACCAGGCCCGGCGGCCGCGAGGAGGGCGAGGTGATCCGCATCCTCCAGCGGGCGAATGCCAAGGTGGTGGGCACCTTCGAGGCGGCGAAGAACGCCGGGTATGTGACCCCGGATGAGAAGCGGCTGCCCGAGGATATCTTCATCCCGAAGGGGGTCACCAACGGCGCCAAGACCGGCGAGAAGGTGGTCGTCCAGATCGTCCAGTGGCCCGAGGCCCGCCGGCCCGCGGAGGGGCGGGTGGTGGAGCGGCTCGGGATGAAGGGGCAGGTCGGTGTCGACATCGTCAGCGTGATCCGCAAGTTCGGGCTGCCCGAGGCCTTCCCGGCCAACGTGCTCAAGGAGTCGGAGGCGATTCCGGAGAGCGTGACCGAGGAGGCGATCCGGGAGGAGGGGCGCCGGGACCTGCGGGGCTGGACCATCGTCACCATCGACGGGGAGGATGCCAAGGACCTGGACGACGCCATCAGCCTGGAGCGGCTCGGCCCGCAACGCTGGAAGCTGGGCGTCCACATCGCCGATGTGAGCCACTATGTAAAGGAGGGCTCCGCCCTCGATCGTGAGGCCTACAAGCGGGGCACCTCGGTCTACCTGGCTGACCGGGTGGTTCCGATGCTGCCGCCGCGGCTCTCCAACGGCATCTGCTCGCTCAATCCCGGGGTGGACAGGCTGACGCTCTCGGCTGTGATGGAGATCGACGGGGAGGGCAAGGTGCTCTCCTACGAACTCTTCCCCTCGGTGATCAGGACCGCCGCCCGTATGACCTACACCACCGTCAATCAGATCCTGGCGGGTGAGCCGGGGGCAGAGCAGGGGTACGAGAAGCTGGTGCCGCTCTTCCGGGAGATGCTCAGCCTGATGGAGGTACTGCGGGGGAAGCGGGCCCGGCGGGGCGCCCTGGACTTCGACCTGCCCGAGGCGAAGGTCAAGCTGGACGAGAAGGGCTGGCCGGTCGAGGTCCGGCGGATCGACCGCGGCGTGGCGGAGCGGATCATCGAGGAGTTCATGCTGGTGGCCAACGAGACGGTGGCCGAGCACTGCCACAAGAAGGACGCTCCCTTCATGTACCGCATCCACGAGGCGCCGGCGGCCGACCGGTTGATGGGGCTGCGGGAGTTCCTGGCCCTCTTCGGCTATAACCTGAAGCTGCCGCGCGATGGGGAGGTCGAGCCCAAGGACCTGCAGGCGATCTCCGACTGGAGCCGGGGCCGCACGGAGGAGAACTTGATCAACTCGGTGCTGCTGCGGACCATGCGCCAGGCGGTCTACAGCGAGCAGAGCCTGGGCCATTTCGGCCTGGCTGCGGAGTTCTATGGCCACTTCACCTCGCCGATCCGGCGCTACCCCGACCTGGTGGTCCACCGGGTGCTGCGGGAGCTGTTCAGCCACAAGCAGGGCCTGCCGGGCAAGGTGAAGTCCAGGCTGGAGCGGTTCATGCCCGAGGCGGCCCGGCACTGCTCCGACCGGGAGCGGGTCGCGGTGGAGGCCGAGCGGGAGACGGTGGAGATCAAGAAGGCTGAGTTCATGTCGGACAAGGTGGGTGAGTCCTTCCCCGGCATCATCACAGGGGTCACCCAGTGGGGTGTCTACGTCCAGCTGGCCAATACGGTGGAGGGGCTGGTCCATGTCTCCACCCTGACCGATGACTACTACCACTTCCACGAGGAGCACTACGCCCTGATCGGGGAGCGGACCCGGCGCCGCTTCCGGCTGGGCGATCCGGTGGTGGTTCGGGTCAACCGGGTCGATGTGGACAACCGCCAGATCGACTTCCTCCTGGACGAGGAGACGCAGGTGCAGACCGCAGCGGTGGTGCCGGGGGAGAGCCGCAACCGGGCCGCCCGCAAGGCGGCGGTCTCGGG
>JBMONC010000112.1:0-34857 GCA_049324875.1 Bacillota bacterium | reverse complement strand
GCCTCCAGGCGCCCCAGGGGAGCGGCGGCGCGCACCGCCAGGGCCAGCAGGGCGACCAGGCCGACCGCCACCAGCTGCTGACCGGGAGCGTAGAACCCATCCCAGAATCCACCGGCGCCCCAGAGCACCAACAGGAGCGGGGCGATCCATCGCTGTACATCCAGATGTCCCATGGTTGCTCCGATTCGTCACGGAGTCTGAGACCGCCTGCTGAGGGGAGGGAATTCGGTGCGTTCCACATCCTACGATGCGATGCCGCCCCGGACCGGTCTGCCCCGGTGGGCGCTTCTCGCCGTCACGCCCCTGGTGCTGGCGGTGGGCTTCGTCAGCGGCATCGCCCTGGCCACCTACCGGCCGCTGCCGGAGCCACCTGCCCCTCCCGCCTCCCGGTCCGACCTGGCGCCGCAGGAGCCGGCAGGCGGTGACCCCGGCGCGAGCGCCCCGATCGCCGGCACCGACCCGGCCCCCGAGTCGCCCCCCGGCGGGCTGCAGGAGTCGCCCGATCCACGGCGGAGCGGGGTGATCGCCCTGCTGCCCGAGGCGATCGACGACCCGTTCCCGGGATCCGCCCGCCCGACCACGCCCACCGCACCGCCGGAGGGTCCGGTCACCACCAGCCCCGCCCCCTCCACCGCCTACCACACCGCCCCGGTCCGGACGCTGAGCGATGCCAGAGCGGCGCTCGCCGCGGAGTTCAGCTCCTTCCAGGTGGGTGACCGGACGCTCTTCAGCGTCGACTACCAGGTCGCCCGGGACGCCAACTACAACACGGTGCTGATCGGCATCATCAAGATCGCCGAGTACAGCGAGTGGGTCCGGGCCACCCGCGAGCACCCCTCCCAGCTCCAGTCCTGGCTGCGGGCAGCCGCCCGCCGGGTCAGCCCCGCCGCCACCGAGGAGCGGTTCACCCTCACCTGGACGATCTACGAGAAGGTGAACGACCCCCCCTTCGGCTTCGCCGCCCGGGAGGTGACCCGGGACCCCAGGGGAGGCTATGTGGTCACCCGCCTCCTGGCCGCCGTAACCGACCCGGCAAGGGCGCTGGTCAGCATCGCCGCACCCGAGAGCCCCGTGGCCGCCAGCGAGAACCCCTGGTCCGCCTACGGCCCCGTGATCCGCTTCGACAGCACCGACCTGTACCGCCCCACCGCCACCAGCCCCTGATAAGTCAAGCGGCCCCGCCGAAAGGTGGGGCCGTTTTCTTTGCCACGGATTTCACGGATTACACGGATAAATACAATGAATATATAAAATAAATGGATGGTGCAGGTGCGAAGCACCGCACCGGTACTCATTTTCGTTCCATACAACGCTGCACCATCAGGGTTGCGGTGCTTCGTACCGGCACCACTGATGAAAAGGGTCAACCCCATCATTGTCCATCTTTGTGTCTTCATCCGTGTAACCACCATGGTGCGGTGCTTCGCACCAGCACCTCTAATGAAAAGAGCACTACCCACAGTTTTGTAATGTCTTTGTTTTATCCGTGTAATCCGTGTAATCCGTGGCGATGAAAAAGCCGGGCGGCTATGAGCCGCCCGGTGCCTTACCGTAGAAGTGAAGGGTCAGTCTGGTCCGGAAGAGTCCGTCCGACTGGCCGAAACTGAGCTTCAGGTCGGGGATATCGATCAGCAGCCGGTGGTTCTCCAGGAGGCGGAGGAAGGCCACGTACTGCTGGACCGAGCCGGAGAGCTCCACCGTGGCGGTGTACTGCAGGAGGGAGGGCAGCTCCTTGAGCGGCTCGGAACCGCCCAGGGTCATCTCGGTCATCCGGAGACCGGCCTGGCCGGTCAGCGCCCGCAGCTCCCGCTCCATGTCGGCGAAGGGCTCGTCGCTGATCAGCCGCTGGTCCAGGCCGGCCAGCGCCCGCTCCTCCTCAGCCAGCCTCGCCTCCAGCTCCCGGACCCGCACCGCCTTGTCCCGCGCCAGCCCCATCTCCTCCACCAGGGCCGTCATCTCCTCCCGGAGCCTGGCGTTGGCCCGGTCGATGAAGTAGGTCGGAAGCAGGGTGGCGGCCACCACCAGCAGCAGGATGATCAGGAACCTCTGCCTGTTCACGGCTTCACCTCCTGCTCCCGGATGCGGGCGGCAAAGGTGAAGCTGGTGGCGCCGGAGTCGATCGTCCGCAGGCTCCGCTCGGAGACCGAGCGGATCAGGGGGACCGAGCGCAAGTAGGCCAGATACTCCATCGCCCCGGCGAAGGAGGTCGCCTCCCCGGTGATCACCAGGTCCGGCCCCGCCGCCGTCAGGTCGACCAGCCGGACCCCGTTCGGGGTGACCAGCACCCGCTCCAGCACGGCCGACTGGCTGAAGCGCTGGTTGCGCCCCAGGCCCTCGACCACCGTCCGGCGCCCCTGCACCTGGGCGAGCCGCTCCAGGGCGTCGGGCAGCTGTGACCCGACCTGCTGGTAGTCGGCCATCAGCCTCTTCGTCTCCGCAATCTCCCGCTCCAGCTTGCGCATGCCCGAGAGGGCGCCGGAGGCGCTGATTCCCACGATGGCCGCCAGCCCGAAGAGGGCGGCGATCCGGAGAACCACCCGCCAGCGCACCAGGGGCGGCGGCTTGATCAGCAGGTTGATCTTAATCATGAGAACAGCTCCGGTGGTAGGGATAGGCCAAAGGCCAGCATGTGGGAGAGGGGAATCCGACCCGCCGCGTCCCGCATCGGCTCCACCACGAAGTTGCCGGGGAGCCGGTTGGCCAGGAAGCCCCGCAGGTAGGCGGCCAGGGAGAGGGCCAGGTAGTCGTCGCCGCCCACGCCGCCGGTGACCAGCACCCGGGTGAGCGGCACCCGGAGCTGGGTGAGGGCGAACTCCAGGGAGCGGCGGATGTCCCAGAAGAGGTCGTCGGTGGCCACCGCCCGGTCGCCGGGCCCCATCCCGGGCATGTCGACCACCCGGCTGATCACCGGGATATCCCCCTCGAAGAGGCTGATCTTGGCCGCCGACCCGCCCAGGTCGACGATGCCGGTGCTGGCCTCCTGGGAGGCCTGCCCGGTGGCGACCGCCGCCCGGAAGAGGGTGAGCGGCTCCAGGTCGATCCGGACCGGGGTGAGCCCCGCCTGCCTGGCCGCCTCCATCAGCCCCTCCACCGCCGCCCGGGGCGCCGCCGCCACGATCACCGGGATCTCCGGCTTCTCCGGCTCGGCCTGAAGCGGGTAGATGTCGTAGATCGCCCCGTCCCGGGCGAAGGGGATGTACCGCTCGGGCTGCAGGTCGATTGCCGCCCGCAGCTCCTTTGCCGGCATGCGCGGGAAGCTGATCCGCCGGATGAAACCGACCTGGGCGGGGACCGCCAGGGCCGCCTTCCGGCCCCGGATCTGCCCCTGCTCCAGCGCCTGGCGGATCGCGGCGCCGAGCCGCTTCGCATCCTGCAGCTGACCGCGGGCAAAGACCTCGGGCGGGGTGGGAACGCTCCCCATGCCCTCCAGGGTGAACTGGGAGGCGGAGGCGGCCCTGACCGCCACCACCTTGATCGCCTGGCTGCCCGCATCCACACCTACCAGGCTGCCGGATCCAAAGAGCTTGCCAAACAACGGCGTCACCTCAGGTCGTTATCATCCGCCGGCACGGACACGGGGGGAGGCCTTGCTGATCAACAGGAAGGTGCCGCCGTCAGGCAGCCGGGCGAGCCACTCGACCCGGACCGTCCGGCCGTCACCCTCGAGGAAGAAGCCCATCTGCTCCACCTGCCGCCCGATCACCCGCTCGACCCCCTCCTCGATCCGGACCACCTCCTGGCTGCCGCTCTCATGGCGGTAGACCACCGGCTGGCCGCCGACCGTCAGGGTGACCTCGCTGGTGCCGATCCCGGCCACCGCCGACGCCATCCGCAGATCCCGGGTGATCCGGTCCAGGGCGGTGGCCGCCTCGGTCTCCACCGCAAAGCGCAGCTCGTCGCTCCGGTAGGCCCGGTAGCTGTCGATCTGCATCGAGATGATGACCCCGAAGGCGATCAGGGCGATCGCCCCGCCCACCAGAAGTTCGATCAGGCTGGAGCCGGTCTGGCTGCGCCACCGCATCGCTCACGGCCTCCTTGCGACCGAGGTGACCAGGCTGACCTGGTCGGTCAGCCCCCTGGCATCGGTCCACCGGACGGTGACCCGCACATCCCGGAGCCCTTCCGCCCGGGGATCCTCCACATCGGTCTCGACGCTGTAAGCCTGCCCCTCCAGGGTGACCAGTTCGGTCTGGTCGGCCAGCCCGTCCCAGGCGGCGCCGGAGAGGCCGTGCAGCGCCTCCAGCCGCCCCCGGGCCAGGTTGAGCGCCACCGCATGCTGCGAGGCCTGCCGCTGGGCGGCGGGGGTGACGGCGAAGCCGCCGATGATCGGGACCAGGGCGATGGCAAGCACGGCGACGGCGACCAGCGCCTCCACGTAGATGCCGCCCGCCTCCCGGCGCCAGAACTGCGCCATGATCCCTACCCCCTCCGGTCAAATGGAGAAGAAGGGGGGCCGTACCCCCCTCCACCCTCTGCTTACGGATCGCTGTCGGTGACGGTGCCGTTCTTCGTGAGGCCGTTGGGGGTAATCTTGTAGACCACGTTCCCCTCCACGAAGGTCACCCGCATCTCATAGAACTTGACCACGTTGCCGGCGGTGTTGTTGACGGCGGTGGTGCCGGCGGAGTTGGAGTACCCGGCGTAAATGAAGTCGTCGGCATCGGCGTCGTCCAGGGCGGCAGCATCCAGGCTGGTGTACCCTGCCAGGACGGTAGCCAGGGTCGCAGGGCTGGTGATCTGGCTCTCATCGGGGTACTGGTTGTTCTGGATCAGGTACCGCTCCATGGCCAGCTGGATCTGCTTGGCATTGGCCTCAGCGGCGTTGGCGCGGGCGTTCTCGATCGCATCCAGCACCCGCGGGGTCAGGACCGCAGCCAGAATTCCGAGGATCGCGACGACGACAATAAGTTCAATGAGCGTAAACCCTTCCTGCTTCCGGGACCGCCTGGTCAGGTTACGGAACATTGATCCACCACCTTTTCGCATTAGTGTGATCGTAATAATCCTACCCTGATATGTCTACCAATGTCAATGAACCCATGTGAGAGATAGCAAGCTTTTCTCTGTCTTTTATCGAACCTTGCTGATGATGTCGAACATTGGCAGCAGCATCGGCAGGATGATCGAGACAACGATGGCGCCCAGGGTGACGGTCAGCGCCGGCTCCATCAGCTGGGTCAGCCGGTCGACCAGGGTGTTGACATCCTTCTCCGCCAGGTCGGCCACCCGGAAGAGCATGGCATCCAGGTTGCCGGCCGCCTCCCCCAGGCTGATGATCTCGACGCTGATCCGGTCGAAGATCGGCTGCCGCTCCAGCGCCTGGCCGAAGGTATCGCCCCGGCGGACGTCCTCTTGAATCGCATCCAGCGCCTCCTGCAGCGGGCGGTGGTCCATCGCCTCCCGCGCGGTCAGCAGGGCGGCCAGCAGCGGCACGCCGCTGCGGGTCATGGTGCCGAGGGTGCGGCAGAGCCGGGCCAGCTCCCGCCTGTAGACCAGGGAGCCGAAGATGGGGACCCGCATCAGGAAGCGCTGCCAGCCGGCCCGGACGGGGGGCCTGCGAAGGAGCGACCGGAGCCCCCAGACCAGCCCCAGCACCGGCCAGGGCAGCAGGTACCAGTACCGCCGGATCCCCTGCCCCAGCGCCATCAGGAACTGGGTGGAGTCGGGGAGCTCGGCGCCCATCTGGGTGAAGAGCTTGCCGTAGGTGGGCAGGACGACGGTCACCATGAACATGATCACCAGCAGGGCGACGCTGAGGACCACGATCGGGTAGGTGAAGGCGGACCGGACCTTGCGCAGGAAGCTGTCCTCCTGCTCGAAGTGGGCGGCCAGCAGCGCATAGCTGGTGTCCAGGTTGCCCGAGACCTCCGCCACCGAGGTGATGTAGATCAGCGCAGGGGGGAGCTGCCCCGCGAACTCCCGCATCGCCTGGCTGATGCTGGCCCCGCCCTGGATGGAGTGGATAACCCCCTCCAGCACCCGGGAGAGCGGGCTCTTCTTGAACTGGCGGGAGAGGACGCTCAGCCCCTGGAGCACCGGGACGCCGGCGCTCAGCAGCGAGGAGAACTGGCCGCAGAAGACCGCCAGATCCCGGCTGCTCACCTTCCGGGGGCCACCTAGCTGGATCTCGGTGGTCAGGTTCAGCCCGGGGCCGCCGCTCGCCTTGAGATCGACGACGAAGAGCTCCATCTGCTGGAGGATCGCCAGGGCCTCGGCGCGGCCGGACGCCTCCAGCTTCCCCTCCCGAAGCGCCCCCGACCGGTCCCGCGCCTTGTACCTGAAGGTCATGGATGAATCACTCCTCCACCAGGGCGACCCGCTTGACTTGATCCAGGGTGGTCAGCCCCTTCCACGCCTTCAGCAGCCCGTCCTGCCAGAGGGAGCGCATCCCGGCCTGGCGGGCGGCGGCGGCGATCTCGGTGGCGGGCGCCCGCCGGGTGATCAGCTCCCGGACCTCGCCGTTGACCTGCAGCAGCTCCACCAGCGCCAGCCGGCCGGCGTAGCCGGTCTGGTCGCAGTGGCCGCAGCCGTGGGGCCTGTAGAAGGGCACGTTGGTCAGGCCGGCCGCCTCCAGCAGCGGGTAGTCGGGGTCCTCCCGGTCGGGCTGGTAGGCCTCCTTGCAACGCTGGCAGAGCTGCCGGACCAGCCGCTGGGCCAGCACCCCCGAGAGCGAGGAGGCGAGCAGGAAGGGCTCCACCCCCATGTCGGTCAGCCGGCCGGGGGCGCCGGCGGCGGTGTTGGTGTGCAGGGTAGAGAGGACCAGGTGGCCGGTCAGGGCGGCCCGCACGGCGATGTCAGCCGTCTCGCCGTCCCGGATCTCGCCCACCATGATCACATCGGGGTCCTGCCGCAGGAAGGCCCGCAGGCCGGTCGCGAAGGTCAGCCCCGCCTTGGGGTTGACCTGCACCTGGTTGACGCCTGCCAGGTAGTACTCCACCGGGTCCTCGATGGTCAGGATCTGGCGGTAGGCGTGGTTGATCTCGGTCAGGGCGGCCATTAGCGTGGTGGTCTTGCCGCTGCCGGTGGGGCCGGTCACCAGGAAGAGCCCGTGGGGCTTGGCCAGGATGGCCCGCAGCTGCGCCAGCACATCGTCGGTCAGGCCCAGCTCGCCCAGCCCCATCAGGGCGGCGGAGCGGTCGAGGATCCGGATCGCCACCTTCTCCCCGTAGATGCTGGGCACGGTGTTGACCCGCAGGTCCAGCCGGCGCCCCTGCATCTCCACCTCGATCCGCCCGTCCTGGGGGATGCGCCGCTCGGCGATATCCATGCCGGCCATCACCTTGATCCGGGAGAGAACCGGGTTGAGGGCGGACTTGGGCAGGGGTGTGCCCTCGGTCAGCAGGCCGTCGACCCGGAAGCGGACCCGGACCTGGTGCTCCACCGGCTCGATATGGATGTCGGTCGCCCGCATCCCCAGGGCCTGGGCCACCAGGTTGTTGACGATCCGGACGATGCCGGACTCGTCCGCCTCCTCCAGGTCGTAGGTGCGGGGGGCGGTCTCGATGGGGGAGGGCTCGGGGCCCTGGCTGCTGGCCTTCAGGGCGTAGGCCTTCAGCAGGGCGCGCTGGATCGCCTTCTCCGGCGAAACCGCCGGCTTGACCCGGCGCCCGCTGGAGAGGCTGATGTCGTCGATCGCCAGGAAGTTGAGCGGGTCGGCCATGGCGACCACCAGGCTGTTCCCCTCCAGCCGGATCGGCACCGCCCGGTACTTCTTGGCCAGCTCCTCGCTGACCAGGGCGGCGACGCCGGCCTCCATCTGGATCTCGGGGTTGGGGATGAACGGGTAGCCCAGCTGCTCCGCCAGGGTGTTGCACATGTCAAACTCGGTGACAAAGCCCAGGTTGATCAGCACTTCGCCGAGCCGGCCGCCGGTCTTCTTCTGGTTGTCCAGCGCCGCCTCCAGCTGCCGCTGGGTGATCAGTCTGGCGGCCAGCAGGATGTCGCCCAGCCGCATCGCCCCGCGTGAGGTGCTCTGCACCAAACCGTTCACCCCCATGACTAGCTCAAGATGATATGCTACACACGTTCGACGGTCGAAACTTCGTTCCCTGCTGGCTCCCTTCCAATGTAAAATAGGGCCCGCGATTCCTTTCGCGAGCCCCGGTGCCGGGCGACCGCCCGGGCCTAGAACATTCAGCCCACCTCCCCCTCGAAGCCCACCTCCCAGCGGCCGTCGGGGTGGAGCAGCACGGGCACCGTGTACTGGTTGGTCAGCCGGATCACCTCATCCTGCCAGTCCTCCCGGTCGTCCAGGAGCCGCTCCTCGAAGGGCACGCCCCGCTGGGTCAGGGCGGTCCGGGCCTGATCACAGACGGAGCAGGTGGAGAGTGTGTACAGCACAAGCTTAGACAAGTGAGATCTCCCCCCTTTTCGCTACCGTTTTGACGCACGGTTGGGCCTTGCAGGATTGGGGGTATGGCCTGCGGAAATAATCCCGGTAGGCGCAGGAGCAGCGCGGGCTGCGGCGCGACCGGTAGCTTGAGTCGAGGTGAGGTCTGATCCATGGCCGATGAGAATGAGCGGCGGGAGCCGGAGTCCGGGGAGAAGGGCCGGCGTTTCCGCCTTGTCCGCAAGGTGAGGCCGGCGGAGCCCCCCGCGGCCGCCCCGGCCCCGGTGGAGAGCCGGGAGCAGCGTGAGATGCGGGAGCTGGCCGGCATGGGCGAGGAGGCGGACCGGGGCACCCCGGAGCAGGACGCATCGCTCCGGGCCGGCTGCATGAGCATGGTGCGCCTTGTCACCCTCTTTTTTGTGATCATGTTCGGCTCCATCATCGCCACCTGGTGCATTCAGCGGTAGGGCAGCGATCCGTGAGGGAAGGGGTGAGCCGGTGAGCCGCATCCACCGCAGGTCTGAGGCGGGCTATGTCCTGGTCACCGCCCTGGTCGCCCTGGCTGTGATGTCGATCCTGGCGGCGGCCGCCATCTCCCAGGCCACAGCCGCCCTGCGGCTCTCGGCCCAGGCGGTCCGCTCGGAGCAGGCGCTCTACATGGGCAACGCCGGGGTGGAGCAGATCCTGGCGATGACCCGCTCCGCCTCCTTCATTGAGCTGAACACCCCCTACACCTACAACCGGGAGGTGGAGCCGGGGGTGACCGGGAGCTACGAGGCGGTGGTGACCG
Organism: Bacillota bacterium; assembly: GCA_049324875.1. Lineage (GTDB taxonomy): Bacteria > Bacillota > Sulfobacillia > Symbiobacteriales > Symbiobacteriaceae > JAWLHU01. The sequence goes on along the minus strand of JBMONC010000112.1, from coordinate 25,738 downwards.
TCCCCCGGCCGGGGATCATCCACATCCGCTCCACCGGCACGGTGACCCACGCCGGGGAGAGCACCCGCCGGGTGGTGGAGGCGGAGATCCCCTTCGTCCAGAACAGCGGTGATGGGGGCGGCGGCGGGTCGAGCCCGGTGCTGGCCTTCGGCAATGGCTCCCTCAGCCTGATGAACCAGGCCGACATCTGCGGCGACCTCTACGCCGCGGGCGATATGACGCTGGGCAACACGGTGACGGTCTGGTCCAAGACGACCCAGGAGGACCCCGACTCGCCCTGCGAGTCGATCCAGGGGACGGGCAAGGCGGTGGCCAGCGGCACCCTGACCATGGGGCAGGTGACGGAGATCCAGGGGGGCTGGTGCGACGCCACCCACTACGGGCCGCCCTACCCCTGCGATGAGAAGCCGGAGGTGCAGACCCTGCCGCCCCCGGACTTCGCGGCGCTGAAGGAGCAGGCGACCCGTTGGTACGTCAGGCCGTCGGACGCCGCCTTCTGCAGCGACAAGCCGGCCGGGAGCTGCCAGGTGCTGAGCGGCGGGAAGCTGACCACCTACGGGTCGCAGAGCTACAGCCAGGAGATCGTCTACGTGGACGGCGACCTGGAGGTCCCCCAGCAGGCCAACCGGCGGCTGCAGATCAGCGGCTCGGTCACCTTTGTGGTAACGGGCAGGGCGATCCTCGGGGGCAGTGTGCTCTGCACCGGCGGCTCCACCTGCGGGGTCGCCTTCCTCGCCGGGGGCGACATCACCCTGGGCTACCGGAAGGAGTACTGGGCGCTCCTCCAGACCCTGGGGACCCTGAGCGGCAACCAGGTGACGGTCCACGGCAACCTGATCGCCCAGACCTATGATCTGAGGAACGGGGTGAAGCTCTACCCGATGGCTGCCGGCGCCTGGCCCCCCGGGGTGCCGGGAGCGCCCGGGGAGAGCGGCACCGCATCGCCCCCGCCGGAGGGCTACTCCGACTGGGATCAATAGCGCCGCCACCCCGACGGCCAGCATGGGAGGGTTTCTCCGTGGCAGCAGGTCGACGAGAGCAGTACATCCTCTTCGGCACGCTCTTCCAGGTGCTGCTCGGCTTCGGCATCATCATCCCCATCCTGCCCTACTTTGCCAGGGAACTGGGAGCCAACTCCGTCCAGATGGGACTGCTGGTCACCGTCTGGGCCGGCGCCCAGTTTCTCTTTTCCCCGCTCTGGGGGGCCCTCTCGGACCGGGTGGGCCGGCGGCCGGTGCTGCTGGTGGGCCTGGCCGGCTACGCCGTCACCTTCGGGGTGATGGCGGTCGCCCAGGAGATCTGGGTGGTGTTGGTGGCCCGCTTCCTGGGCGGCATCCTCTCGGCCGCCACCGTCCCGACGGCGCAGGCCTATGTGGCCGACACCTCCGGCGGCGAGGAGCGGGCCGGGCGGATGGCCGCCATGGGGGCCGCCATGAACCTGGGCTTCATCTGCGGGCCGGCGGTGGGCGGGCTGCTGGCGGCGCTCGGGCTGGGCTACCGGGGGACTTTCCTGGTGGCCATGGGGCTGGCGCTGCTCAACTGGGTGATCGCCTTCTTCGCCCTGCCCGAACCGGCCCACCGCAAGGAGGCCAGTTCCAGCCGGAAGGGCTTCTCGGGGCTGAGGGCGGTCCGGATCGCCCTGGCGGGGCCGGAGGCGCTCCTCTTCCTGCTGGCCTTCGGCGGCACCTTCGGCGGCTCCACCATGTTCTCCATGCTCGGCTTCTTCCTGATCGACCGGCTCGCCGCCGGTGCGGATCTGACAGCGGTCGCCTTCACCGTGGAGGGGATCGCCTCGGTCCTCTTCCAGGGGGTGCTGGTGGGCTGGGTCAGCCGTCGCTTCGGCGAGGAGCGGCCGATCGGCTGGGCGCTGCTGGCCGGGGTGGCCGGCTTCGCAGGCCTGATCTGGGCCCCCAGCTTCGGCTGGGTGCTGGTGGGGCTGGTCTTCATCGCCCTGGCGATCTCCTTCATCCGCCCGCTGGTGACCTCCATGGTCTCCCGCCGGACCCGGATGGAGCAGGGTGTGACCATGGGCATCCAGACCTCCTTCGATGCCCTGGGCCGGACAATCGCCCCCGCCTGGGCCGGCATGGCCTACCTCTGGCGGGACTGGGCCCCCTTCGCCTCCGCCATCGTCGTCTACCTCCTCTTCTACCTCTGGACCCGGGCCGCCTGGGGCCAGGACCCGAGGAAGGCTCATCCCACGGCTGCCGATTAAGGGTCTTAGCCACGGATTACACGGATTACACGGATAAATACATAAAATAAATAATAATGAGGTTTATATCCTGTTCATTCGTGGTGCTGGTGCGTAAGCACCGCACCATAGTTGGTTGTTATCCCTATCCGTGCACGCGGCACCCGTGTCCCGTGAGATGCCCCATCCACACCAGCATGAACCTGATCACAGGGGTGCGGTGCTTCGCACCAGCACTGAATGGGGAATCCCCTTTTATTTAATTAATTTGTATTATCCGTGTAATCCGTGTAATCTGTGGCTATAAAAAGGCACCAGGAGGCGCCGCCCAAGGCACCTCCTGGTTTCGCTTTACCGGTCCTCGTCCAGCCAGCGGGCCACGTCCTTGGCGTGGTAGGTCAGGATGATGTCGGCGCCGGCCCGCTTGAAGGCGGTCATGGTCTCCATCACCACCCGGCGCTCGTCGATCCAGCCGTTCTGGGCGCCCGCCTTCACCATGGCGTACTCGCCGGAGACGTTGTAGCAGGCGACCGGGAGGTCGAAGGCCTCCTTGACCCGGTGGATGATGTCCATGTAGGCCAGGGCGGGCTTGACCATCACGATGTCGGCACCCTCCAGGATGTCCAGCTCCGTCTCCCGCAGCGCCTCCCGGGCGTTGCCGGGGTCCATCTGGTAGGTCTTGCGATCGCCGAAGGCGGGGGCGGAGTCGGCGGCCACCCGGAAGGGGCCGTAGTAGGCGGAGGCGTACTTGGCGGAGTAGGCCATGATCGGCACGTCGGTGAAGCCGTGCTTGTCCAGCCCCTCCCGGATCGCCTGGACCCGGCCGTCCATCATGTCGGAGGGGGCGACCATGTCGGCGCCGGCCTCGGCGTGGGAGATGGCGGTCCTGGCCAGCAGGTCCAGGGTGGGGTCGTTGTCCACCGTGTCGCCCTTGATGATCCCACAGTGGCCATGAGACGTGTACTCGCACATGCAGACATCGGTCACCACGTAGAGCTCGGGGAAGCGGGACTTGATCGCCCGGATCGCCTCCTGCACCACCCCGTGGCTGTGGTAGGCGCCGGAGCCGATCTCATCCTTCGACTCGGGCAAGCCGAAGAGGATGGTGGAGCGGACGCCCAGCTTCAGCATCTCCTCCACCTCGTAGAGGACGGTGTCGGTGGACCAGTTGTAGACCCCGGGCATGGAGGAGACCTCCCGCTTGATGCCCTTGCCGTGGGCGACGAAGAGCGGGTAGATCAGGTCATCCTTGGTCACCACCGTCTCGCGGACCATCCGGCGCAGGGTCTCCGTCCGGCGGAGCCGGCGCGGGCGGGCTGTGGGAAAGCTCATCGGCTCAACGACCTCCTTGGCGGCAATCTTCGATGATGGCGTTCAGCAGCCCCTCCAGGGTGTGGGGCTGGGCGATGCAGTGGATGGGCAACCCGAGCCGCTCGGCCACGGCGGCGGTCTCCGGGCCGATGCAGGCGATCCGGACCCGGCTCAACGCCCCCGGTCCCCCCACCTGCGCCAGCAGGTTCTGGACGGTGGAGCCGGAGGTGAAGGCGGCGTAGTGGATGGCACCCTCCCCCAGCAGTTGCTTCAGCTCGGTGGGGTCGTCCCCGTAGGGCAGGGTCCGGTAGGCGATCCGGTCATCCACCAGCACTCCCAGGGCAGAGAGCCCCTCGGCCAGCGCCGGGTCGGCCAGGTCGCCCCGGGCCAGCAGCACCCGGTCGCCGGGCTGCAGGCAGGGGGCCAGCGCCTCCGGCAGCGCCCTGCCCCGGAACTGCTTGGGCAGCAGGTCGACCCGGATCCCCCGCTCAGCCAGCGCCTCGGCGGTGGCGGTGCCCACGGCGGCCACCTTCAGAGCGCCCAGGGGGCGATCCCCCAGGCGGGCGGCGAACCGCTCCGCCCCGTTGGGGCTGGTGATCACCAGCCAGCGGTAGCGGTTCAGGTGGCGGATCGCCTCATCCAGCGGCCCCCAGTCCTCCGGGTCGGCGATGGTGATGACGGGAAAGGGGTAGGCCTCTCCCCCCGCCGCCTCGATCTGGGTGATGAAGGCGGCCGCCTGGGGGCGGGCCCGCAGCACCAGAATCCGCTTTCCGGCCAGTGGTCGATCCATGCGCAGCGCCCCCTCCATCCGGCGAAAACGCCGGGCACCATGGCCCGGCGTCAGATTCCTGAGCTTACGCCCGCAGCGCCTCCAGGATCTGCTGACCGCCGTTAGCCAGCAGCCAGTCGGCCACCTGCTCACCCAGGCTCCGGGCCCGGCCGGCGTCGGCCTCGGCCTCGTAGCGGATCACCGTGGCGCCGTCGGGCGAGGCGATCAGCCCCTCCAGGTGCAGGTGACCCCGGTCGTAGACGGCGTGCGCCCCGATCGGCACCTGGCAGCCGCCCTCCAGCCGGGCGAGCAGCGCCCGCTCGGCCATCACCTCCAGGGCGGTGGCGGTGTCGTGGATCCGCCCGACGATCTGACCGATCTGGGAGTCCCGCTCCCGGATCTCGATCGCCAGGGCGCCCTGCCCCGGGGCGGGCAGGCAGTAGGAGGGCTCCAGGTACTCGGTGATCCGCTCAGCGAAGCCCGCCCGGTGGAGGCCGGCAGCGGCCATGATCAGGGCGGCCACCTGCCCCTCCTCCAGCTTCCGGAGACGGGTGTCGACGTTGCCGCGGATCGGAACGTACTGCAGATCGGGCCGCTGCGCCCGCAGCTGCGCCACCCGGCGCAGGCTGGAGGTGCCCACCAGGGCGCCGGCGGGCAGCTCGGCGAAGGGGGTCCCCTCCCGGGTGATCACCACATCCCGCGGGTCCTCCCGCTCGGGGATGCACCCCAGCACAAGGCCGGGCGGGAGCTCGGTGGGCATGTCCTTCAAGCTGTGGACCGCCAGATCGGCCCGCCCCTCCAGCAGGGCGTCCTCCAGCTCCTTGGTGAAGAGCCCCTTGCCGCCGATCTGGGAGAGGGCCACATCCAGCACCTTGTCGCCGACGGTCTTGAAGGTGTGCAGCTCAAACTCGGTGCCCGGGTTGGCCTCCCTGAGCAGGTCGACCACCATGCCGGTCTGCGTGAGGGCGAGGAGAGAGCCGCGGGTTGCGACTCGGATGATGCTCACAGGCCAGCCTCCTTTGGGTTAGACTCCGAAGCGGTGAACATCGGAGGCCAGATTGATCACAAACCAGTTGATCAGCAGGGCGATCCCGGCGGCGATCACCCACCAGGCGGCCTTGCGGCCACCCCAGCCCCAGATCTTGCGCATCAGCAGGTAGCCGCCGTAGACGGTCCAGACAAAGACGGTGAAGATCACCTTGGGGTCCGACTGCCAGAAGGTCTCCCAGGTGACGTGGGCAAAGCCGAGGCCCGCCGCCACGCCCAGGGTGAGCAGCGGGAAGCCGATGTAGACCAGCCGCCCCGCCCAGATGTCCAGCGCCTCCAGGGAGGGCAGCATGTAGTAGAGCGGGCCGAAGGACTTGCGGCGCAGGTTCCGGTCCTGCAGCAGGTAGAGCGCCCCGGCCACAAAGGAGCCGATAAAAAAGGCGTAGCCCAGCAGGGTGACCGCGACATGCCAGACGATCAGCTTGACCGGCTGATCGCCCAGGTACGGTTCCACCCCTGACTGGGGCAGGGCAAGGGAGAGGGTCATGACCGCCGCCACCACCGGGGTCAGGAAGGAGCCGGCGGCCTGGTTGTTCCGCAGGAACTCGATCCCCACATAGGTGGTCATCAGCAGCCAGACCACCAGGTGGGAGGCCTCAAAGAGGGTGTAGACCGGCGCCTGTCGCTCGTAGAGGATCAGCAGCACCAGGGCGCCGGTCTGAACCAGCCAGGCGGCCCGGGTGGACCAGCGGGCGAGGAATTCATACTCCCGCCGGAACATCAGCGACAGGTGCGAGATGGCGGAGAGGGTATAGAGGGCGGCAGCGCCGCCCATCACGATCATCACCAGTATGGCCATCAGCGTGCCGCCCCCTCCTTTGCGGGTTTGGCATCGGGCCCCTGCAGGTCAAACAGCTTGGTCACCGTCTCGATCGCCTGGTTGGCGGCCCCCTCGTCAGCCATCCCCTTCAGCCGCTGGGTGGGGGCGTTCAGGATCTTGTTGACAAGGGTGACGGTCATCGCCTCAATGATCGCCCGCTCCCGGTCGGTCAGGTCAGGGAGCCGGCTGAAGGCGCGCGCCACCTCCTGCTCCCGGATCGACTCCACCTTGTCCCGGAGCATCTTGATGGTGGGCACCACCTCCTGGGCAGCCACCCAGGAGCGGAACCCGTCCACCTCTTCAGCGATGATTCGCTCCACCTGGCGGGCCTCCGAGACCCGCTCCGCCAGGTTGGCGTTGACCACCGCCTGCAGGTCGTCGATGTCATAGAGGAAGGCGCCCTCGACCTTATTGATCTCCGGGTCCAGGTCGCGGGGCACCGCGATATCAAAGAGGAAGATGGGCCGGCCCCGGCGGGCGCGGGTCGCCTCCTGCACGTGCTGCTTCATCACCACATAGCCGGGGGCCCCTGTAGAGGAGATGACCACGTCCACCTCCTTCAGGTACTGCGGGACCTCCTCCAATCGGATCGCCTTGCCGCCGAACTCGCGCGCCAGCTGCTCCGCCCGCTCCACGGTCCGGTTGGCGACGATGAAATCCTTTACCCCGGAGGATAGCAGGTGCTTGACGGTCAGCTTGGCCGTCTCGCCGGCGCCAATGGCCAGACAGCGGCGCCCCTGCAGGCTCTGGAAGACCTTCTTGGCCAGCTCCACCGCCGCGTAGGAGACGCTGACAGCGTTCTGCCCGATCCGGGTCTCGGTCTGCCCCCGCTTGCCCACGGCGATCGCCTGGCCGAACAGCTGGTGGAGCACCTTGCCCACCGTGTTGGCCTGGGTCGCATCCCGGTAGGCGTCCCGCACCTGCCCCAGGATCTGGGTCTCGCCGAGCACCATGGAGTCGAGGCCGGCGGCCACCCGGAAGAGGTGCTCCACCGCGTTCAGCCCCTGGTGCCGGTACAGGTGGGGCTCCAGCTGCTCCCGGGTCACCTGCTTGCCCTGCCACTGATCGGCCAGCTGGACGAGGTAGTCCACCAGGACCCGGGAGAGTTCGGCGGTCTCCTCCCCGACGGCATAGACCTCGGTCCGGTTGCAGGTGGAGAGCAGGACCGCCTCAGCCAACGGGAGCGCGTGAAAGCGAGCCAGGGCGGCCTGAATCGCCGCCGCTGGCACTGCCAGCGCCTCCCGGACTTCGACCGGGGCCGTCTTGTAGTTCAGACCGATCATAACGATGTTCACGGTCAGCTTCACTCCGCCTGGTCGGGGTTAGATGCCTGAGATGGCTCAAGCCACAGGACGCCCCATTCTTTAAGTCTATACACCGTTCGGTACCCGGTCAAGGAAAGATTCCGGAGCCAACTCTGAGAGGGGTCGCAGCCCTCTTTCAGACTAGCGCAGAACACCCTCTCCGTACATCCCCTCCCGGCACTAAGCCACTTAGAGCATGAGGCCTATTTTCGCATCGAAAGGGGGATGGGCGGTTCCCCTACGACGTACCATAGCCCGAAGCTGTTTGGTAGGAGGCATTCCCTATGAAAGACCCAGGCATGGCCATCGGGGAGATAGCTCGGGAGAACTGGTTCTGGGCCGGGGTGCTGCGGGATCACGCCACCTTCATCCGCGACGGCCTCGCCCCGCAGGAGCGGCGCGCCGCGGAGCACGCCACCGCCTTCGCGCAGCGCTTCGAGGTGCTGCGGGAGGAGGCGGAGGCGCTGACCATCTCGATGGGGCTGACGGGACCCGCCGGTTCCTACGCCCTGGACGGCCTTCCCCAGACCGCTCCCCTGGAACGCTTCCACGGGGCGGAGCTGCTCCGGTACCAGCAGTCGGCCCGGGCGGTGGCCGGACGGACCGTCGAGCTGCTGCGCTCCCTGCGGCAGTTCAAGGAGGAATTGCTCCAGCAGAAGTTGGCGTGCACCATCACCCTGAACCTGGCGCCCACCCTGCTGCAGCACATGATCAACGAGGCCGAGGAGGGCTACCGTGCCCTCTCGGGCGCCCGGGAGGCGGCCAACCTGCCGCCCGCCCTGGAGGCGCTGCACCACCACCTGCTCTGGCTGCCCGATGCCGCCGGCCACGCCGCCGCCCTGCACAGCGGTCTGGACGCGGTGGAGCACGGGCTGCTGGAGAGCACCGCCCGGTTCAAGCAGACCTTTGAGGGGATGGAGATCATGGCGATCGAACTCCACGCCATGCTCCGGGTCGCCCCCCGAATGGTCGGGGCGCTCCGCCGGCTCAACCGGGACGCCATCGGGCAGATCGCCATCTTCCGCTCCTTCCTGGCCGAGCTGCGGGAGCACCTGGAGGGGTGCGAGGTGCTAGGTAACCTCACCCCGCTCTTCGCCGATCACATGCTCCGGGAGGAGCTTTACTACACCGAGAAGGTCACGGCACTTCGGGCGGAGGACTAGTCCGGTCATACAGGGCCACGGATTACACGGATTACACGGATAAAACAAATACATTACAAAAATGTGGGTGGTGCCCTTTTCATGAGTGGTGCTGGTGCGAAGCACCGCACCCCCCGATGAAACTGGGCACAAATCCTATTTTGTAATCTGTAGCTGCCATTTTCGGGGGAGTCCATATCGCCATGGTGCGGTGCTTCGCACCAGCACCACAGAGGGGGAGGGGTGCAAATCCCATTATTTCATATTTCGTGTAATTATCCGTGTAATCCGTGTAATCCGTGGCTAAAAAAGGGCGCCCCACTTCCGGCGTGGCTCGATCAGAGCACCAGCCAGAAGAGGGCGTAGAGCAGGGTCGAGAGCAGCAGGGTGATGCCCATGAACCGGACCAGGGGGGAGCGGAGCAGCCGCCCGGCCAGGAGGAGCAGGCCGCAGTAGAGCAGCCAGACCCCAATGGTGATCCCTGTCAGCCGGTCGTGATCCCGGGCCAGGATCGCCGGGGTCACCTGGACCTCCTTCGGGTAGGTCATCTGCGGCTCCATCCAGCGGAGGACCTCGAAGCTGCAGATCCCGAAGAGCATCCCGGCGGCCGCCAGGGCCAGCAGCCGGTCGGGATCGGTCAGCCGCCCCCGCCGCTCCTGCACCCAGGCCGCCAGGAGCGTCGCCCCCGGCACGCCGGCATAGGCGGCAAAGCGGACCGGCGCATCGGCCCAGCGGGCGTTGGCCAGCATGCCAGCCATCAGCAGGAAGCCCAGGGCGAAGACCAGCACCGCCTGCCCCAACTCCAACCAGGAGAGGTCTTGGGGCGCCCACGGGGCGGTCAGCACCAGCATCAGCCCGTAGAGCCCCCAGGCGGTGGCGATCCAGAGGACTTCGTTGCCCGCCGAGGCGGCGCCCCGGGTCATCGGGATGGCGTCGGCGATCTCGTAGGTGATCAGCCAGAGGCTGGTCAGATGGGTCAGGAGGGCGACCCACCGCTGGACCGCCCGCTCCGCCTCAAGGGACCGGTAGGCCCAGACCGCCGCCAGGCCCCCGATCACCACGGCGGCGAAGTTGATCTGCCGCAGCATCCGGGCGGTGAGAAAGAGCTCCCCCACCTGGAGGGTGTGGGGCGTGGACATCGGGTCCGGGAAGGACTCCACGCCGACCGCCCGGCCCGCCGCCAGCAGCAGGATTAGCGCCCCGGACAGCCGCAGCGGGTAGTGGCTGGGGTTGCGCCCCGCCAGCAGCAGCAGGAGGGCCGCCCCCACCCAGAGGCTGGTCAGAAGGGCGCCGGAGAGGAGCCAGTGCGCCCCCACGGCCGCCGCCAGACCCGCCGCCCCGGCCAGGTAGGTCCAGACGGGAGCCGCCGGCCAGACCGCCGGCTCCCGGCGGGGCTCCGGAACGGGGGGCTCGAAGGTGATGCCGACCCGGACCAGCAGCATCCCTGCGGCCGTGGGCGCCAGCCACCCGTACCGGACCGGGTCCTGAACGAAGGCCCCCAGCAGCAGGCTGGCCCCGGCGAGCAGGAGCGATCCCCACGCCTCGCGGAGGACCGGGCCGGGCCAACGGATCCTGATCCGGCCGCGCCGGCCCCTCCGCCGCCGTTCCATGCCCATGCTGCCTCACCTCCCGCTCCCAGTGCCTTCGGATGGCGCCATCCGCCTCAGCGGTTGGGTCGCCGGATCGGCTTCTCCATCTGATACCGGGTGACGGTGTAGCCCATCGACCGGTAGAGGCCGCAGGCCGTCTCGTTGTCGGCGGTCACCATCAGCATCACGGAGTGACAGCCATAGGTGCGGAGGAGCTCTTCCCCCTCCTCCATCAGCCTTCGCCCAACCCCCTGGCCGCGGACCCGTTTGGCCACGTAGAGGGCGTTCACCTCACCCCGACGCTTGCCGCTGTAATCGATCTCGATCACCAGCCAGATGAAGCCGCAGACCCCAAGGCAGTCCTCCGCCACCAGCACCGCCTGCCCCGGGTCGCGCGCCGCCTCACGCAGTTGGTTCCGCTTGCGCACCACGAACTCGGTGTCGACCACGAAGCCCGGGAAGTTGGTCTCGTACAGCTCCGGCAGAAAGCTCAGGATCTGCGCACTGTCACCCGGGTAATCCAGATGGCGAATACGCATGGGCGCATCACCCCGTGATTGGTTTGGTCCCCACATGGATCGCCACCGTCCCCAGCATCAGCAGCTGGTAGTCGGTCTGGACAAAGCCCGCCTCCTTGAACATCTGCTCGAGGCCGTTGGGGAAGGGGTAGTTATCCAGGGAGCGGGAGAGGTAGGTGTACGGCCGGACTTTGGCCGAGCCCCCCGCCTTCACCACGAACCAGTCGATCAGCGGCAGCAGGGTCCGCCAGTAGAGGAAGAAGCCGAACCGGATCACCCGGCTGTACGGCTTTGCCGCCTCCAGGCAGACGAAGCGCCCGCCCGGCTTCAGCACCCGGTAGATCTCCGCCAGCGTCTGGGGGATCGAGGCCACATTCCGCATCGCCCAGCCCATGGTCACCCCGTCGAAGGAGTTGTCGGGGAACTCCAGGTTCATGGCGTTGCCGTACTGGAGGGTGATGCACTCCTTGTAGGGGGACTGAGCGACCCGGCGCCGGCCCACCTCCAGCATCCCCTCGGAGATGTCCACCCCGATCACCTCGCCCCCCGGGGAGACCTGGGCGGCATCCAGCATCGACAGATCGCCGGTACCGCAGGCGACATCCAGGATCCGATCCCCCGGCTTGAACTGGGTGTGGCCCACAAAGGCCCGGTGCCACCGCTCCCACTGACCGGCGGACATCACCTGATTGATCGCATCATAGTTCTCCGCGATCTTATCGAAGAGTTCGACCACATACCGCTCTTTCTCCTCGGCCGAAGGCGGCCTGTAGGACGGAGCCATCCATTCCCCTCCTAAGCGAAGTCTAGCCACGGAGTCACAGGAACATGACGGCCACGGATTATTGGCCTTCAGACTAACTACCGGCGGCTTTCGGCCCACGGGCAGACCACCCGCTCCGCCCAGTCCACCAGCACGTAGAAGCCGAAGCCCATCAGCGCCATCGCCATCACGCCGGCGAACATCAGGCCGTAGTCCCGCATCGACCAGGCGTCCCAGACCAGCGAGCCCAGGCCCAGCTGGGTGGCGTAGGTCTCGGCGAAGAAGAGGACCGCCACCGCCGTGCCGGTGGAGAGCCGGAGGGCGGTGAAGATGCCCGGCAGGGTGGCGGGAAGGATCACGTGCCGGTAGATGGCCCACTCCCCCCCGCCCAGCGACTGGACGGAGCGGATCAGGCCCCGGGGGACGTTGGCGGCTCCATCCTTCACGGTCACCAGGATCTGAAAGAAGATCACCAGGGTGATCAGGAAGATCTTCGAGGTATCGCCGATCCCCAGCACCACGATGATGACGGGTAGGAAGACCACCTTCGGGATCGGATGGCTCAGGTAGAGGAGCACCGCCCCCACCGGGCCGCCGGAGCGGCCCAGGTAGAGCCCCAGGGGCACGCCCACCGCCAGGGAGATCAGGGTGGCCAGCGTCGCCCGGTAGGCGGAGACGCCGAAGTGCTTCACCAGCGGGCCCTCCACCACCCCCCGGACGAAGGCGGAGGCCGCCTCAGCCAGCCGCGGGAAGGCGGGGATGGACAGGTAGAGGGCGATCGCCTCCCAGACGACCGCCATGATCGCCAGGGCGATCAGGTAGTGATACCACCGCCGCTCAACCACGGCCTTCCACCCCCCGTTCGAGGGCATCCCGCACGGCGTTGACCATCTCGTGGAAGGCCCGAGCCCTCCGGTCTCCCACCGACTGGTTGCGGAAGTGGCCCACAATCCGGCCCGGGCGGGGCGAGAGCACCAGGATCTGCTGTCCCAGGTAGACCGCCTCGGCGATGGAGTGGGTGACCAGCACCAGGCTGGTGCGATGCCGCTGCCAGATTGAGAGCAGCAGGTCCTGCATCTCCTCCCGGGTCAGGGCATCCAGGGCGGAGAAGGGCTCATCCATCAGGAGCAGATCGGGACCCATGGCCAGGGAGCGGGCGATCGCCACCCGCTGCCGCTGCCCGCCCGAGAGCTGGTGGGGCCAGCGGGCCGCCAGGTCGGCAATGCCCACCTCCCGCATCGCCTGCTCGGCGCCGTCCGCCGGCAGGCCGCGGATCCGCAGCCCCAGGGCCACATTCTCCCGGACCGTCTTCCAGGGCAGCAGGCCATAATCCTGCATGATCAGGGCGGTGCCGGGGCGGCGCGGCTCCACCGGGCGCCCCGCCACCTTCAGCTCCCCCTCGGTGACCGGGAGCAGCCCGGCGATCAACCCCAGCATGGTGGTCTTGCCACAGCCGGAGGGTCCGACCACCGCCAGCGTCTCCCCGAAAGGGAGCCGAAAGGAGACGTCGCGCAGGGCGACCGTCTCCTTGTAAGCATAGCCGAGACCGCTGGCCTCAATCACTTGCTGTTGAACAGCGCCTTGTTGACGATCTGCTCGTACTCCACCTTGCTGGAGATGATCTTCTTGTCCAACAGCCACTGCACAACCGCCTCCAATTCGCCCTTCACCGGCGCCTGGGCCATCGAGAATGGCGTCACCTTGTAGGAGTCCTTGATCTCCGCCGGGAGCTTCGCCTGCTCCGCCAGCAACTCCTTGAAGTCGGTGGGCCGCTGCTGGATGTCGAAGACCGCCGCGTTGTAAGCGCCGAAGAACTTCCGGATCGCGGCGCCCTTCTCCTGGATCGCCTTGTCGGTGAAGACGATGACCGAGTGGGAGTAGTTCTGCTTCGCCTGGGTATCGCTCAGGATGACCTTGGCGCCCTTCATCACCGCCAGGGAGAGCAGCGGCTCCGGCAGGGTGGCCGCCTTGATCTGACCGGACAGGAGCGCCTCGAAGCGGACCGGGATCTGCGGGATGTTGGTCACCTTGATCTCCTCCTGCTTCAGGCCGTTCTCCAGCAGGAGCTTGTCGGTGACGTAGTGGATGACCGAGTTGGTGGAGATGCCGATCTCAACGCCCTTCAGCTGCTCGGCGGAGGTGATGCCGGAGTTCGGGGCGGCGAGGATGGCGAAGGGGCCCTCCTCCTTGGTGGCACCCAGGGCCAGGGAGGTGATCTGCAGCTTGGTCCCCTTCGCGAAGAGGGTGACCGCACCGATGATGTCGGTCAGGCTGCCGTCGATCTGGCCGCCCTCCAGGGCGGCGTCACGCTCCAGCGCCGACTTAAAGGTGATCAGCTCCACGTTGATGCCCTGCTTCTTATAGTAGTCCTGCTTCTCGGCCACCCAGAAGGGGAGCCCGTCGATCACCGGGAGCTGGCCGATCTTCAGGGTGACGGGCGGGCCGGACTGCTCCGCAGCGCCCTTCTTGTTGTACACATCGGTGGGTTTGGTGCCGCAGGCGGTCAGCAGTGAGATCATGAGAAGGAGGGAGAGGAGCGCCACCAGTTTCCGCTTCATATCGAGCATATCCTCCAGTGCTGCCGTAGTCACGCATGTAGTATGACAGCGATCGCCGTGAAAAGGAAGTAGGCGATGCTGATATACCCGTTCACATTAAAGAAAGCGGCGTTCAACCGGCTCATATCCTCCGGGGAGATGATATGGTGCTCGTAGTGCAGCAGCGCCGCCACCACCAGCCAGCCCGCCAGGTAGGACCAGCCGGAGAGGCCCCATGCCAACGGGTTCAGCCCGCCGACCAGGTCGGTGTAGAAGCCCAGGAAGAGGGTGAGCGCCACCACCGCCAGGTGGAAGCCCCGGGCGATCTTCAGCGCCCGGGCCAGCCCGAACCGGACGGGGATCGAGTGGACCCCGTTCACCCGGTCTGCCTCCATGTCCTGGGTGCCGTAGATCACGTCGAAGCCGGCGTTCCAGCAGGTGATGATGCCCACCAGCAGCAGCGCCTCCCAGGTGACCTGACCGGAGACGGCGATGTAGGCGCCGAAGGGCGCCCAGGCCACGCTCAGCCCGAGCCAGACGTGGCAGAGCCAGGTGAACCGCTTGGTGAAGGCGTAGACGGTGAAGGTGAGCACCGCCAGCGGGAAGAGCCGGACCGCCAGGGGGTGCAGGTTGAGCGCCGCCAGGTAGAGCAGGCCGATGGCGACCAGGATGTAGACCCAGACCTCCCGCTTCTCGATCAGCCCGGCCGGGATGTGCCGGGTACGGGTGCGCGGGGTCTTGGCGTCGATCTCGGCATCGAAGACCCGGTTCATGGCCATGGCCGCCGTGCGGGCGCCCGCCATGGCGACGGTGATCCAGAGCAGTTGGTGCCAGGTCGGCCACCCATCGGCGGCCAGGAAGGCGCCCAGGTAGGCAAACGGCAGGTTCAAGATGGTGTGCTCGAACTTGACCAGCTCGGCGAAGGTCTTCACCTTGCGTAGGCTAGCAATCACGAGACACGCCCCTTTCCGAAGGGATGCGAACGCGGCCTAGAAGCCATATTCCTTCCAGCGGGCCGAGACCTTCTCCTTGATCTCCGGCGACATCTCGATCTCGTCCGGCCACTCCCGGGGGTGCCCCTCCTCGGGCCACTTCCGGGTGGCGTCGATGCCCATCTTGGAGCCGAAGCGCCAGACCGGGGAGGCGTGGTCCAGGTCATCCACCGGCCCCTCGGCGAAGAAGACATCCCGCTTGGGGTCGATGTTGCCCGAGACGTACCAGAAGACCTCGCTGTAGTTGTTCAGGTCGATGTGCTCGTCCACCACCACGATGCACTTGGCCAGCATCATCAGCCCCATGCCCCACATGCCGTGAATCACCTTGCGGGCCTGGCCGGGGTAGCGCTTCTTGATC
The DNA here is from genome assembly GCA_049324875.1 of Bacillota bacterium. Taxonomy (GTDB): domain Bacteria; phylum Bacillota; class Sulfobacillia; order Symbiobacteriales; family Symbiobacteriaceae; genus JAWLHU01. The sequence continues at coordinate 10,391 of JBMONC010000112.1, read as the reverse complement.
TTGACCAGCACGCAGTTGTGGAAGGTCCCCTCGGGCGGCATGTTGTAGTCCAGCACCTCGGGGAGGAACATCTGCAGCATCGGCAGGAAGATCCGCTCGGTCGCCTTGCCCAGGTAGACATCCTCCTGGGGCGGCTTGCCCACCAGGGTGGCGGGGTAGATCGCATCCCGCCGGTGGGTGATGGCGGTGACGTGGAAGACCGGGTAGGGGTCGGCCGGGGAGTAGAAGCCGGTGTGGTCGCCGAAGGGCCCCTCGATCCGGAGCGGCTCGGCGGTGTCCACGTAGCCCTCAATGATGAAGTCGGCGTGGGCCGGGACCTCCATGTCGATGGTCTTGCACTTGACCAGCTCGACCCCCTCGCCCCGCAGGAAGCCGGCGAACATCAGCTCCGGGATGATCGGCGGGAGCGGGGCGGAGCCGGAGTAGACGGTGGCCGGGTCGCCGCCCAGGGCGACCGCCACGGGCATCCGGGTGCCGCCGGCGGCGTCGAAGTGGCGCTGGCCGTCCTTGTGCTTGTGCCAGTGCATGCCGGTGGTCTGCTTGTCGTAGACGTGCATCCGGTACATGCCGATATTGCGGCCGCCGGTGACGGGGTCGCGGGTGATCACGTTGGTCAGGGTGATGAAAGGGCCGCCGTCCTTGGGCCAGGTGGTCAGGATCGGCAGCTTGTAGAGGTCGACCTGATCCCCGGTCAGCACCACCTCCTGGCAGGGGGCCTTGGAGATGACCTTGGGCTGGGTCGACTTGGCCACGTCCAGCAGCTTCATGCCCTGGCCCAGCTTCTCCAGCAGGCCGCCACCGCCGGGTCCGGGCAGCTTCATCAGCTCCTTGATCCGCTGGCCGATCTCGTCCAGGTCGTTGACGCCCAGAGCCAGGCACATCCGCTCCATGGAGCCGAAGGTGTTGGTCAGCACGGGAAAGGTGGAGTTCTCCACGTTCTCGAAGAGCAGGGCGGGACCCCCGCCGGGCATCTTGCTGACCCGGTCGGTGATCTCGGCGATCTCCAGGTAGGGGCTCACCTTCGCCTTGATGCGCTTCAGCCAACCCCGCTTTTCGCAGGCGGCGATGAATTCGTGCAGATCACGGAAGGGGGCCACGAACCCTCAACTCCTTGTGGGAACTTGGTTGTGCCGGTGTTCACGTGATGGTACCTGCATAGCCTAAATGTCCTCATCCAGTGTAACAACGGTGAGATTGGAAGTCAACGAAGTGACCATTGGTCGACCGGAACCGGACATGTCCCCGCTGCCAGGCTCCCTCTTGGTCGTGCAGAGAAGTGGGGTGTTTTTCTTGGCCACGGATTGCACGGATTATACGGATTACACCGATAATACATAAATGGATAATGACAAAGTTGGTACGCAGGGGCTGCCGGGCAGCCATGACGGGGCCTTGACGATGGAAAAACCAGGGTGCACAAACACCCTGGTCTTGCGCGTTGATGCTGTCTTCGGAGCCGCATCCTGGAGTCGTCCTGTGGTGGGGGTGCAGTGGTTCTGGGGCAGTCCTGCTTCTCTCTCCTACGAACCTCCCGCCGCCGGGCCTTCATCGAGGATGAACCGGAGCGCCCGCCCCAGGCTCTGGTCGAAGGCGGCGGGGGGCGCGTGGCCCAGGCCGGGGTGCTCCTCCAGGGCGCAGGGAATGCCGGCCGCACGGCAGGCCTCCACCGTATCTCGGGCCGACTGGTAGGTGAAGTCAGCATCGCCGGTGATGATGTACCCCCGGACGGACCCCGGCGCCACCCGGGCCATCTGCTCCTTCAGTCCATCCAGATCCCTCACGAAGGGGGCCACGGCGATGAAGCCCCGGGCGGGGATCTGGCCGTAGATCGCCAGGTGCACCACCTCTCCGGCCCCCATGGAGAATCCGCCCAGCACCACCCGCTCGGGATCGACCGCATGGGAGACCTGGAGGTCGGCAAAGTGCTGGGTCATCTCGGCCAGATTCCTGGCCGCGTCGTTCCAGACATACTGGCCGGCCCCCTCCACCTGGCTGGACTGGGCCACGGCCACGAGCCAGCCCATCTGGGCGGCCGCTCGCCACTGGGCCAGGGTGCCGGGGCCGTCGCCGCCGTTGCCGTGCATCACCATCAGCAGCGGGGCCGGGTGGGGCAGCGGGTCGGGCTGCTCGGTGTAGAGCTGCGGTCTGGCCGCCGCCCGGGCCGCCTCCCGTCGCTCGCCGCAGATGGCCACGATCCGCTCGAAGGTCGCATGGCCCTGGAGCGAGGCCAGCTCCGGGTTGCGCGGGAACCGCTCCCCGTACCACTGCCCCCGGTCGATGGCGGTCTGGAGGCAGGCCACCGCCAGCTCCACCTGCCCGGTCATGGCTGCCATGGTGGCCTGGAAGGGGAGGATCCGGAGCGACAGCTCGGGAAACCGGCCGCCCTCCCGGGTGACATACGCCAGCGCCTCGGCGTACTGCTTGGCCTGGTGAAGGGAGTTGGCTCTGGAGACGAACTCGGCGACGGTGAGCGGTGATGTCACGGGAAGGGCCCCCTCTCTGGATTGGCTGCCCATGGGACGAGCGAGGCGGCCCAACGGTTCGCCTCCATTCAGGAGAGTCCACCGCGGGGTCAGGTACTGGCCCGCCAGCGCCGCGCTCTTCGGATCAGAAGTAGCCCTCCATCAGCCGGTTCACCCACTCCGGGACCCGGGCGTCATCCCGCCGGTCGAAGGCGGGGAAGTAGGGCTTGATGTCGAGCACGGGGGTGCCGTGGATCGCATCCAGCCCCCGGACCACCAGCCGGTCAGGGCCGGTGGAGAGCACCTCCACGGCGGTGACGGCGATCGGGTTGGGCCGGTGGCGGGCCCGCTGTGCCAGCAGCCCCACCTCCGGCATGTCCGCCCGGCCCCGGGGCCGGCGCTTCACCTCGTCCACCGCCGGCGTCTCGTGCAGGTAGCAGATGACCAGGGCATGGCTGAACTGCTCCAGCCCATCCACGATCCCGTTCAGGTGGGGCTGCAGGCGGATGGTGGAGAGCACCTCGCCCCAGCCCTCATCCACCGGTTCGATCACCCCGTTCTCGACCAGGCCGATCGGCTGCAATTGGATCCCGCTGAGGGGGGCGGGCCGGGAGGCGGCCTCCCATTCGGTGCGCAGGATCGAGTAGACGGCCAGATCCTCAAACTGGCCGTTCTTGCAGACGTGCTGCCGGAGCCGTCCCTCGCAGCGCATCCCGACCTTCGCCATCACCCGGCCCGAGGCGGGGTTGCGGGTGAGGTGGCGGGCGAAGACCGAATTCAGCCCCAGCTCTCCGAAGGCGAAGTCGATCATCGCCCGGGCAGCCTCGGTGGTGTAGCCCTGGCCCCAGTAAGGGACGCCGATCCAGTAGCCCAGCTCAGCCCGTCGGTGGACCGGGTGGATCCCGGTGAGCGAGATGACGCCAAGCAGCGCACCATCCTCCCGGCGGACCATGGCCAGCGCATAGGAGCGGCCCGCCTCCATCTCCTCGCGGGTCCCGGCGATGAACTGCTCGGCCGCCCCCTCGGGGTAGGGGTGGGGAATGGAGAGGGTGGTCGATGCCACCTCGGGGGCGCCCGCCAGCCGGCGGACCTCCTCGGCGTCAGCGAGCTCCAGGGGGCGCAGGATCAGGCGATCGGTCTGCAGCGGTTCAAATCCCATGACGGGCGCATCCTCCAGCATGAAATGGGGAGATGATTCGAGGGCGAAAGCAGGACCACCTGCCTTCGTCGCGAAAGCAGGTGGCCGTCGCCCCTATTGAACCGGGGTGGTCATGATCTCCGAGAAGCGCTGCACCCCGTGGCGCAGCACCCGCAGGCAGCGGGAGAAGACGAGCTTGAAGCCATCGGGCGGCTCCATCAGCATCTCCACCGAGGCCCAGAGGTGGTCCTCGACGATGTAGAGCTTGACCACCTTCACCTCGGCGTTGACCACCGTGGCAGCTGCCATGGCCCGCTGCCGCTCCTGTGGGCTCTCGACCTCCCAGAAGAAGGGGAGGGCCAGGCGGAAGTAGGGGGGGTCGTCCTCCGCTGCAAAGAGCAGGTAGGAGAGCCCTTCGGATTTGAAGATGATATCCCCGTCACTGTCGTACTGCGGGACGTAGCCTTCCTCTTTCAGGAACTCGAAGTACATCTCGCCCTTGGTCAACCGCGATCCCCTCCCTCCGGTGTAGCATGCACCGGACCCTGCTCCCTTCTCCCCACCTCCCCGGTTCTCCTGCCGCGGGGCGCGCGAACGCCCACCGCCTTGGCGATGGGCGCTCTCTCGATCAGTGGTTACAGCCGCAGGCGCCGCCCTCCAGATCCTCGTCGGTCAGCTCCAGGGTGCCGTTCAGGTAGGCCTCCAGCACCTGGCGGACCTCGCCCCGGGCGCCCAGGGTGATCTCCACCCCCAGGTGGGTCAGCATGTCCCGAGCGTGGACGGGGATGCCCCAGGCAAGGACCCGCTTGACGCCGAGCTTGGCCAGGAAGAGCGGGGGCGGGCCGCCGGGGCCGTGTCCGGGGTTGGGCAGTTCGGCCTGGTTGACCACCTTGCCGTCGGCCACGTCGGCGATGAAAAAGGTCTCGGAACGACCAATATGAGGCGAAACCTGGCCGTTCAGGACAGGGATGGCGATGCGCTGCATGTGGGGGTCCTCCTTCATGGTTGATCTGGCTATCCTGATCATACTCAGGGAAGACCGTGCGTGCCGTGACGAAACTCACATTGAAAGTGCGGAGGGGGGCGTAGCCCCCCTCCGCACCACCTCCCCCTGGCAGACGGTACCCGGTGCGCCACGTGCACGGCGGCTTACCGCCGTGCACGTGGCTCGAAGGGGTGCCTTCGGGGGTCTCGGGGCTGGGGGCGCTTCGTCTCCCAGTTGGGGCCCCATCGCTTCGCTCGGGGGCCCTATCGCTCGGCTCGGGGGCATGCTGCGTTACTGGCGATCGGGGGCGGATAGGGTTATGCCGGCGGTCTGGAGTTCTTTGCGGATTCGTTGGATCAGGGCGACGGCGTGGGGGTTGTCGCCGTGGACGCAGATCGTCTCGGCTCGGACGGGGATCTCTTCGCCGGTGATGGCGGTCACGCGGCCGGTTACCACCATCTTTCGGGCCTGGACGGCGGCGGCTGTCTCGTCGGAGAGCACCGATCCGGGGCGGGAGCGGGAGACCAGGGTGCCGTCGGGGTTGTACGTCCGGTCGGCGAAGACCTCGGCTGCTACCTTCAGTCCGGCCTCCTCGCCGGCCTGCTGGAGGGCGGAGCCGGGCATGGCGTACAGGATCAGTCGGGGGTCGAAATCGGCCACTGCCCGGGCGATGGCCCTGGCCACGTGGACGTTGACGGCGGCCATGTTGTAGAGCGCTCCGTGGGGCTTTACGTGGCTCAGTTCGGCCCGCTCTGCCCGGCAGATGCCGGCCAGGGCGCCGATCTGGTACAGGACGTCGGCGTGAATCTCCTCCGGTGTGCACTCCAGTGGACGCCGGCCGAAGCCGGCCAGGTCGCGGAAGCCCGGGTGGGCCCCTATCGCCACCCCGTGCTGCTTGGCCAGCCGCACCGTCCGGCGCATCACCAGCGGGTCGCCCCCGTGGAAGCCGCAGGCGATGTTGGCCGATGTGATCAGAGGCATCACCAGCTCATCGGCCCCGATGGTGTAGGCGCCGAAGGACTCTCCCATGTCACAGTTCAGATCGACCCGCATCCGGATGCCACCCCCTTCCTCTCTTCTGACCTGATCAGGGCTACAGCCGGCTGATCTCCCGGTCAAAGCCCTTGAACCAGCTCCCCTGGGACTGCAGGGTACCCGCATCTCCCTCGGCCAGCATGGCGTACTGGTCCCCCCGCAGGCTGAACTCCTCCCGGCTGCCGTCCTCGAACTCGAAGGTGACGAAGTAGGCGGTGTGGGCGTGGTGGTTCACCCCGCGGGAGAGCCGCTGCCGCCGGCCTACCACCCGCGCCCGGCGGGTCAGAAGCGGCTGCTGGCTGTTGTGGAGCGCTCGGAAGAGCATCGAGCCGAACACATAGATGAACATGCCGATCACAATGACCGGGATAACGGTGAACATGAAGTCGAATCCGAAAGGCATCTGCAACCCCTCCCTGCGAAAGCTCCTACCAAGCATAAGAGCCGCCGGCGACCGCAGAACGTTCGCGCCGGCGGCTGCCGCTCAGGAGAGGTCAGCGGCAGAGGGAAGCTCCCGGTCGAAGCCCCGGAACCAGGTGCCCTGGGTGTGGAGGCTCCCGACCTGGCCCTCGGCCAGGGCCGCATGGACCTCAGGCGGCACCAGGAACTCCGCACGGCTGCCGTCCTCGAAGGCGAAGGTTAGATAGCAGCTGATGGTGAGCGCCTCCCCCGGTCCCCCCCGGGGACCGCTCACCTCCCGCCGGCCCCCGACCACCCGCGCCCGGCGGGTGATCACCGGCTGGCGCAGGTTCCGGAGCGACCGCCAGAGGAAGGAGCCCAGGGCATAGCCAAAGCCGGCCAGGACCACCAGCATGATCAGGCCGAAGAGCTGATCCAGGGCGGGGCTCATCGGGTCGATCGGGAGCTCTGACGCCATCTCCATCCCCCCTGCCGGGCTCTCTTGTGGCTAGAGCGGGAAGGTGAGTTGGACTGAGCGGAGCTTCGGGTCCTGCAGGAGCAGGTCCAGCTCCTCCATGGAGCGCCGGTCCTCGGGCAGGATGGTCAGCACCCGGTACTCCAGGCCGCTCTCCTCCAGCACCGTCTCCACCACCGCCTCGGAGAGGACCTTCGTGGTCTGGACCTCGACCCAGAGCTCGGGCGCCAGCCCGTCGGCGTCGATCCACGGGTAGAGCTCACCGAAGAAGGACTCCAGCTGGCGCCGGGCCTCCTGGAGCTGCTCCTTCAGCAGCCCCCGGTTCTCCGGGGACTTCAGCCGCTCGTTCAGCTGCCGCTCCTTTTCGGCGAAGAGCCGGGGCCACTCCTGCTCCAGAAAGCGGCGGGGCACCAGGTACTGGCCGTTCCACTCCAACCCGTTCTCAGCGAGGATGGAGTCCAGCTCCTCCTTCGCCCGGGTGACCACGTCCAGCTTGTAGAACATCAGGTCGAGGGGGCGCACCCGTGGGCCGGCCCCCACCACCGCCATGCCGAAGTCCCGGGGGTCGAGCTTCCGGCTCCGGCGGGTGCCGCGGGTGCTGACCCGCACAAAGGCGCCCAGCCGGGCGATCTCCGCCCCGATCCGGTGAGCGTCCCGGCGCTGGCCCACCCGGTCGGCCAGGGCGGACCACTCCACCGGGGAGAGTTGCTCGGCTGCCGCCCACCAGCGGTTCAGATCCTCCAGCACCGGGGCCGAGTCGGGAAGGAGGACGCCGTAGGTGCGCAGTCCGTCCAGCCCCGCCACGGTCAGCGGGGCGGCGGAGACCAGCGCCGGGCCGCCCTCGGCGGCGTAGAGGCAGGCGGCCAGCTCCGGCAGCCCCCGCACCTCGCAGGAGGGGAGCGCCTTCAGCCGCTGCAGCGCCGCCAGCTCCACACGCCCGTCGACCAGCGCCTCCAGCGAGAGGTCGGTCAGGACCCGGACCTGCGCCCCAGCCCGGTCGAGATGGGGCAGCAGGGGGCGCAGCGCCTCTGCCTGCAGCGCCGGCGTGACCAGCCAGAGGGTGGCCCACGGCCCCCTCGCCAGCTCCAGCACGGCACTGCGATGGAATGTGACCGTCTGCCCCATCATTGCGGTTATGCCTCCTGGAGGAGCCGGACCATCAGCGCCGCCCGCTGGGGCAGGCTGTCGACCTCGATGAACTCCCCAAAGGTGTGAAGACCGTCGCCCACGGCGCCCAGCCCGTCCAGGGTCGGGCAGCCCACGCCGGAGGTGAAGTTGCCGTCGGAACCGCCGCCGGTGCCGGCCTCGCCCACCTCGAAGCCCAGCTCCCGGGCCAGCGCCTGCGCCTGCTGGAAGAGGGCGATGGTCGCCTCGTTCCGGACCATCGGCGGCCGGTTGATCCCGCCGTCCACGCTCAGTCGGGCGCCGGGGAGCACCGGCTGCAGCCCGCGGATCAGGGCGTCGATCCGGTAGGCCTCCTCCATGCTCATGAAGCGCACATCGACCTGGATGGTGCAGCTCTCGGCCACCACGTTGCCGCGGGTGCCGCCGTTGACCACCCCGACGTTGACGGTGGTCCCCACCGACATGTCGGTCAGCCGCTGGAGCGCCAGGATGTGGTGCGCCATCTCCTCAATCGCCGAGATCCCCTTGGTCGGGTCGGCGCCGGCGTGGGCCGGCCTGCCGTGGGCGGTGATCCGATAATCCGCCGTCCCCTTCCGCCAGGTCTTGAGCGCCCCCGTGGGCGGCATGGCCGGCTCCGTCACCAGCGCCACCGCCGAGCGGCGGGCCTCCTCCTCGATCACGGCCCGGGAGGCCTGGGAGCCCACCTCCTCATCGGAGGTGATCAGCGCCACCACCCGGCGCCGGGGGGAGAGGCCCAGCTCCCGCATGCAGCGGAGCGCCCACAGGAAGAGGACGATCCCGCCCTTCATGTCCGAGGTGCCGGGGCCGTACAGCTTCCCGTTCTCGATCCGGAGCGGGTTGCGGGCGATGTCGCCCACGTTGAAGACGGTGTCCATGTGGGAGAGGACCAGGGTCTGCCCCTCTTCCCGTCCGGCGCCCCACTCGACGCGGAGGATGTCGCCCCGCTCCTCCCGCGGCAGCCGTTCCACCCGGGCGCCCACCCCGGTGAAGAGCTCCTCGAAACGGCGGCCCATCCGGTCCACCGCCGCCTTGTCCAGCGACGGTGACTCGATGGCCACCACGCTGCGGATATCCGCCAAAATCGCTTCCCTATGCTCTGTCAGGTAGGTCAGAACCGGGTGCACGCAGATTCCTCCCAGCGCTCCGAGCGCTTCGATCTGTCATGAGTATACCATCTCGGGAGTGGATTGGCACCGGGCCGTCAGGCGCCCGCCGCCCGGGAGGAGCGCTCCGCCGCCTCGCGGTCCGCCCGCTCCGCCAGCGCCCGCATGTTCGCCTCCGCCAGCTGGCAGTAGCCGGCGTCCAGGTCGACCCCGATCCAGCGCCGGCCCAGCAGAGCGGCCGCCTGGCAGGTGGTGCCGCTGCCGTTGAACGGATCGAGCACCAGGTCGCCCTTGTAGGTGTAGAGCTTGATCAGCCGGCTGGGCAGCTCCAGCGGGAAGGGGGCCGGGTGGCCCACCTTCTTGGCCGAGACGGTGGGGAACTCCCAGACCGACTTGGTGTACTGGACGAACTCCTCCGAGGTCAGGTCGGTCTCGCCCTTGTGCCCCATCTTCCAGTCGCCCTTGGTGAAGACCAGGATGTACTCGTGCACATCCCGCAGGGTCGGGTTGGAGGGGCTGCACCAGGAGCCCCAGGCGGTGGAGACCCCCACCGAGGCGCCCTTGTCCCAGATGATCTCGCCCCGCATCTGGAAGCCCAGCTTGTTCATCTGCAGCGAGATGTAGGCGTGGAGCGGAACGTAGGGCTTCCGGTCCACCCCCGCCACGTTGATGGCGATCCGACCCCCCGGGGCGAGCACCCGGTAGCACTCGCTCCAGACCTGCTCCAGCATCGCCAGGTACTGCTCCATCGAGAGGCAGTCGTCATGGGTGGCATACTTGATGCCCACGTTGTAGGGCGGTGAGGTGACCACCAGGTCGACCGTGTTGTCCGGAATGAAGCTCAGATCCCGGGCGTCCCGATTGTAGATGCGATTGGCGTACATGAGCAGGCCCTCCATGATCCCTTCCCCGGCTCCCCAATGGTGCGGGAAAGGTTCGTTCCAATGGTGTTGGATGGTAGTATTTCGCGCCGAGGCGCGATTATCCTCCTAGTCAATGGCGCGCTGTATCACTTTTTTGGCGCGATCTCCATTCTCCCGCGCGTTCTACCAGGGAGACGCGCGATCTCCTAGCGGTTCGCACCTTCAGCCCGGGAGGCAGGAGAGGCAGATTCGCCCAGCGAATCGTTGGATGATACGCGCATAATGGGGGGATGGGTTACAGATGCATCGCAACGCAGAGCGGGTTCAGGAGGCGCTGGCCGCAAGCGGCGCACGGGGGCAGGTGGTGGAGTTCGCCGCCAGCACCAGGACCTCGGCGGAGGCGGCCGCCGCCATCGGGACCACGGTGGCCCAGATCGCCAAGAGCCTGGTATTCCTGGCCGGGGAGGAGCCGGTGCTGGTGATCGCCTCCGGGGTGAACCGGGTCAGCACGGCCAAGCTGGCCAACCTGACCGGCACCGAGATCCGCCGCCCCGACGGCGAGACGGTGAAGCGGCTGACCGGCTTCCCCATCGGCGGGGTGCCGCCTGTCGGCCACGAGACGCCCCTGCGCACCTTTATCGACCAGGACCTGTTCCAGTTCGCCGAGATCTGGGGCGCCGCCGGCACCCCGTATGCCGTCTTCCCCACCACCCCGGAGGAGCTGCAGCGGATCACCGGCGGCACGGTAGCGGATCTCCGGGAGGAGGGTTAGGCGACGGGGCATG
>JBMONC010000111.1:12901-34911 GCA_049324875.1 Bacillota bacterium | reverse complement strand
GGTTAGCCCCCAATCAATGGCATTAACCGATGCTTCGCGATCCAATGCGCAATTCCTGCTCCCATCTGCACGGGTTATTGAAAAGTTGGAATGTGCAGAGTGCGGAAAGCGGGTGTAATCCGTGTAACCCCCATGATGCGCTGCATCAGCACCTCGGATGAAATAGGCACCGCATAATCCGTTTAATCCGCGAAGTCCGTGGCGAAAAAACGACCCCACTGCTCTGCATGACCACCATTTTCAGGGGAATCCGTGGCCGTTTGACCTCCCACACCTACCGCCTGCTTATCGCTCGCACCACCGCCAGCCAGGCGCGGCGGGCGCGTGAGGCCTGCTCGGGCCCCACCGGCGCCGGGCTGTAGCGGGCCTCCTGGTAGGTTACGGTCAGGGCGGTGATCTCCGCCGCCTGCTCCGGCACCGCCTCCGCCAGCCGGGCGCCGAACTCGTTGGCGGTGGCGGCGGGGGGGCGGGCCAGGCCCCGCCGGGCCGCATCGGCCTGCAGGCGGGCGAAGTAGAACCGGACCGCCGCCCGCGGCTCCCCCGGCGGGCGGCCCCAGGCCGGCAGGTAGCGGGCCAGCAGGCCGGTCCGGCCGACCACGGCCTCGGTCGCCTCGACCGCCGCCCGGCCGGCCATGACGGCCGCCCCCCGCAGCCCCTCCCAGAGCGCCTGCCAGAGCGCCCCGTACCAGCGGAGCAGGGTGCGCAGCAGGGGCAGGAGCCCCCTGGCATCCCGCCAGCCCAGCCGCTCGGCCAGCTGCCGGTAGGCGACCGCCAGCGCCAGGCCCAACAGGAGCAGGGCTGCCAGGCTGGCCGCCCCCAGCAGCAGCCAGCGGAGCCAGTCCGGCGCATCCGGGCTCCGGGCCGCCAGCTGATCGAGAAACTCGGGCCGGAGCCAGGCCACCTTGCCCGTATCTTCGTTCTGCCGGGCCGGCTCCAGCCTGACCTCCAGCCGCTCCTCCCCGCCCACCAGCAGCCGCTCCACCGGCAGGCGGGGGCCCGCCGGCAGCAGGAGGGCCAGGAGTACGGGCAGGAGCATCAGGGCCAGCGCCTGGGGCGCCCAGCGGGAGAGCACGCCCTCCGGGGGCGCCAGCCGCTCCAGCGCCCAGGTGCACTGCTGCCGCAGGCGGGCGGCCACAAAGAGCGCCGCCGCCGCCAGGGCGGCCAGCAGCACCAGCCCGGGGTAGAGCCAGCGGCCGCCGGGCGGGGGTGTCCAGCCGGAGGGGCCCGCCAGGACCGGCAGCAGCCCCACCAGCGCCCCCACCACCGCCGTGGTGGACAGCAGACGGCTCCGCAGGGCGGCATACGCCTCGCCGTGATCGTTCTGCTGGATCCGCTCCGCCTCGGGGTCCGGCAGGAGGCCGGGGTGGAGCGCCCCCGCCAGGCGGGCGGCCCGCAGCCCCTCCAGCCAGGCCCAGGAGAGCACCGCCAGCCCCACCCAGCTCTGCAGCAGGTTGACCTCCGTCAGCGCCGCCAGCCCCCAGCCAGTGGTGGGGGCGGTGGCGGCCATCTTGGCCAGCAACAGCATCAGGGTCGCCTCCACCCCGCGCAGCACCAGCGGCATATCCAGCTCCCGCACGAAGAAGAAGGCGGTGAAGAGGAAGGACTCGGCGGCGAAGAGCAGCGCCCAGATGCCCAGGCCGGGCAGGAAGGGGCGGCCCGCCAGCCCCTCCAGCATGGCGGAGAGCAGGGCGGCGGCCAGCCCGGTCTGCAGCGTCAGCAGCAGCGGCAGCGCCCCGTCGGCCAGCGGGTCCAGCACGACCCCGCGCAGGCGGGGCTGCTCCTCCGGATTCATCCCACCACCACCTCCGCCGCCCGGTTCTCGCGGATCGCCCAGACCTGGTAGCCCTCCCGCCGGACCGACTCACCCTGCAGCACGAAGAGCAGCACCTGCTGCCCGCCCCGGACCAGGCCGGCACAGAGGGCGGCCATCTCAGCGGTCTCCCGGGGGGTCACCAGGCAGAGCAGGCTCCCCCAGGGCAGCCGCCGGGCCTGCTCCAGCACGGCGGAGGCGAAGGGAGCCGTCGCCCCGCCCTCGATCCGGGCCAGCACCTCCAGCACCGCCGCCATCGCCTGCACCCCCTGCCGCAGCGGCAGCACCACCGGCCCGGTCGCCTCCGGCTCCTCCGGGTCGATGCCCGCAGCCAGCAGGGCCACCTGCTGCTTCCGCTCCACCAGGTGGTGGCAAAGGGAGGCGGCAGCGCTCACCGCCAGCTCCACCTGGGCGTAGAAGAGCCGGGGGTCGTACTCCGCCCGGTTCAGGTTGAGGCAGACACAGCCCGGCAGCAGCATGGCGTGCCGGAACTGCTTGACCACCAGCTCCCCCGCCTTCGCCGTCGCCGCCCAGTGGATCCGCTTCATCGAATCCCCCTGGCTGTAGGGGCGGGTGCCCGCCAGCCAGGCCGGGTCTTCAAAGAGCCGCCGCCGGGTGGCCAGCTCGCCCATCGGCAGGCGGGCCGGCAACCCCAGGTCGGGCAGCGCCGAGATCTTCGGGTAGACGGTGACCGGGGTCAGCTCCTGCAGCCCGCCGGCCAGCCGGGCAAAGCCAAAGGGATCCCCCGCCGTCCAGGTCAGCGGCCCGATGGCGTACCGCCCCCGCCGGTAGGTGGGCAGGGTGTAGGAGAGTTCCGCCCGTCCCCCCGCCTCCACCGACACGATGGCCGAGAGCGGCTGGGGCGCCAGCCCCGCCGGGCGGGACTCGGTCAGCTGCAGCCAGGGGATCGGCGCCCCGGTGGGGTTGGTAAAGCGGAGCCTCACCGTCAGCGGGTCCCCGGCGAAGAGCCGCTCGTCCGAGAGCAGCCGCTCCACCTGCAGCCGCCGGAGCCCCCACTGGAGCGAGAGCCGGGCCAGCAGCCAGATCCCGCCCAGCACGTAGAGCACCGCATAGAGCGGCCGGCCGGGGATCAGCAGCGCCCCGGCCAGGTAGAGCCAGAGCCAGAGGGGCAGCCCGCTCATGACCGGGCCCCGGTGGGCTCCACCGGCGCCTCCACCGCCGCCAGCACCGCCCCCACCAGCCGCTCGGCGCTCCGGCCCCGCAGCCGGCTCTCCGGCTTCAGCACGATCCGGTGACCCAGCACCGGCAGCGCCATCGCCTTCACATCGTCGGGGATGACGTAGCTCCGCCCACGGATCGCCGCCAGCGCCTGGGCCGCCCGGAAGAGGGAGAGCGAGCCCCGGGGCGAGGCGCCGATCGCCGCATCCTCGTGCCGGCGGGTCGCCTGGACCAGCGCGGCGATGTAGCGGCGGACCTCATCCGCCACGTGGACCTCCCGCACCGCCGCCTGGGCCGCCAGCAGCTCCTCGGGCCCGGCCACCGGCTCCAGCGCCTCGATCGGGTGGCCGTGCTGCATCCGGGCCAGCATCGCATCCTCCTCCTCCAGGCTCGGGTAGCCGAGCGAGAGCTTCAGGAAGAAGCGGTCCAGCTGCGCCTCGGGCAGGGGGAAGGTCCCCTCCTGCTCCACCGGGTTCTGGGTGGCGAAGACCAGGAAGGGGCGGGGCAGCTTGCGGGTCACCCCGTCCACCGTGATCTGCCGCTCCTCCATGCACTCCAGCAGCGCCGACTGGGTCCGGGGAGTGGCCCGGTTGATCTCGTCGGCCAGCACGACCTGCGCCACGATCGGGCCGGGCCGGAACTCAAAGTCGCCGCTCTTCTGGTTGAAGATCGAGACCCCGGTCACGTCGCTGGGCAGCAGGTCCGGGGTGAACTGGATCCGGCTGAACTGGGCGCCCACGCTGAGCGCCAGCGCCCGGGTCATCATCGTCTTGCCCGTGCCCGGCACGTCCTCCGCCAGCAGGTGCCCCTCGCAGAGCAGCGCCACCAGGGCCAACTCCATCACCGGCTCCTTGCCGATCAGCACTCTCGCCACGTTCGCCTGAATCCGGCGGGCCAGTTCCTCGACCGATGCGGATTGCAACGCCCAACGCCTCCCTTGTCACGTCTCGGCCCGCTGCAGCCCCCGCCTCAGGCGCTCCGCCTCCCGGTGGGGAAGGTCAGCTCCTCCTCCGGCAGCGGGTAGCGGCTCAGCACCTGCCAGGCCGCCCGGCCCATCAGGTAGGCGGCCAGGGCGGGGCCGAACATCAGCACCAGCACGTTCAGCCCGGTGGGCAGCAGCAGGAGCAGCCAGAGCGCCGCCGTCGGGGCCACCAACCCTCCCAGCGCCGGGACCGGATGGCCCACCGCCAGCAGGAAGGCGTGCTTCAGCAGCCGCCCCAGCGGGCGCGGGTACCAGGCCAGCAGCGGCCAGGCGTACAGGTTGATCATTGCCAGCAGGATGCCCATCAGCCCGAAGCCATAGGCGGCGGCGATCCCCGCCGGACCGCCCAGCCCCAGGAAGAGCCGGATGTCCAGGTAGAGCAGCAGCCCCACCAGCAGGTCGATCAGGAAGAGCGCCCAGGAGCGGCCGAAGGTGGAGCGGAGCGCCTGCCAGAAGCGGCGTCCGGTCTCCATCGGCACCGGCCGGATCGTCCCCGACATCCCCGCGAAGGTGGCCGTGATGGCGACCGGCAGCGTCACCACCAGCATGGCGGCCAGCCAGAAGAGGAAGGTGTTGACCACCACCGCCATCAGCCACTCGAAGAAGGACTGCCAGCGCAGCGAGCGCGGATCGTTGTCGTGCATCGTCAAGCCACCCCGCCCGGCGTTATGCGAGACCGTTGGCCCGGATCAGGTCCCGGTAGAAATAGAAGGACTGCTTCGGGATCCGCCGGAGGGTCGGGTAGTCGACATAGACGATCCCGAACCGCTTCTCATACCCCTCGGCCCACTCGAAGTTGTCCAGGAGCGACCAGACGAAGTAGCCCTGCAGGTTGACCCCCGCCTGGATCGCCCGCCAGGCCGAGGCGATGTGGCCCCGCAGGTAGGCGATCCGGTCCTCATCGGCCACCTGGCCCTGCTCATCCAGCCGGTCGTCGAAGGCCGCCCCGTTCTCCGTCACGTAGAGCGGGATCTCCCCGTAGTCCGCCTTGATCCGGACCAGCAGGTCGTGGATCGAGTCGGGCCAGATCTCCCAGCCCATGGCGGTGGTGGGGCCCACCGGCGGGTGCCACCGCACCTGCAGATCCCCCGCCTCCGGGTCGTGGCTGACCCGGCCGCAGGAGTAGATGTTGAAGCCCAGGAAGTCGATGGGCTGGGCCGCCACCGTCAGGTCCCCCGGCTGGATGAAGGGGAGCGGCCCGTGCTTCCGCTCGAAGTGGGCCAGGGTGTCCGCCGGGTAGGCGCCCCGCATCACCGGATCGATGAACCAGCGGTGGTTCACCCCATCCGCCCGCCAGGCGGCGGCCCGGTCCTCGGGGGAGTCGGTCAGGGGGTAGATCGGCCCCATGTTGAAGACGATGCCAATGCGGGAGTTCTTCGGCGCCGCCGCCCGGAAAGCCTGCACGCCCAGGCCGTGGGAGAGCAGCAGGTGGTGGATCGCCGCCAGCGCCGTCCGCTCGTCGGCCAGCCCCGGGGCGTGCGTCCCCCAGGCGTAGCCCAGGTAGCCGATCACCCAGGGCTCGTTGTGGGTGATCCAGTCCGGCACCAGGTCGCCCAGAGCCCGGACCGTCACCGCGGTGAACTCGGCGAAGTGCTCCGCCACCTCACGGTTGGCCCATCCCCCCTTCTCCTGCAGCACCTGCGGCAGGTCCCAGTGGTAGAGGGTGATCATGGGGCGGATCCCCCGCTTCAGGCAGCCCTCCGCCACCCGCTTATAGAAGTCCAGCCCCTTGGGGTTGACCCGGCCGTTCCCCTCCGGCAGCACCCGGGGCCAGGCGACGGAGAAGCGGTAGGCGCCCAGGCCGAGGGCGGCCATCAGGTCCAGGTCCTCCTCCCAGCGGTGGTAGTGGTCGCAGGCCAGATCGCCGGTGTCGCCGTTCTTCACCTTGCCGGGGATGCGGCAGAAGTGATCCCAGATCGACGGACTCCGACCATCTTCGCCCACCGCCCCCTCAACCTGATAGGAAGAGGTACCCGTCCCCCAGAGAAAGCCCTTCGGAAACCGCATCGGCGACATCCTCCTCATCTGAAAGCATTTTGTTCGAAATCGTTTTCACCAAGTACCGATTCTCCGTTTCAGACGAAAAACCCTTCGGGCCTGCGATGCACGAAAGGAGGGTTCCACTCTGGCTCCCGGGGGCCTCCCCCCTGTCACGAGCCCTTGAAAAATAGTACAAAAGAACTAGGGGATGGCTGCAGGAAAAACTATCGGCGCCGAGAAGTTCCCCAATGAATCTTGGCGATAACGTTTTCAACAGGAGTGCAAAGTATTGGCCAGCAACATCAAGGATGTCGCACGACTGGCAGGGGTCTCGCCCGCCACCGTCTCCCGGGTCCTGAACGACTCGGCCGGGGTGCGACCCGAGACCCGGGAGAAGGTGATGACCGCCATCCGCCAGCTCAACTTCGCCCCCAGCGCCGTGGCCAAGGGGCTCCGGGAGGGGCGGTCGGGCATCATCGGCCTGGTGGTCCCCGACATCAGCTCCCTCTTCTTCATGGACGTGGTCAAGGGGCTGGAGAACACCCTGAACCTGAATGAGGTCCGGTTGGCGATCTGCGACTCGCAGAACCAGGCCAAGAAGGAGCGGGAGAACTGCCGGTGGCTCCTCTCCGGCGGGGTTGATGCGCTGATCCTGATCGGCCCGATGATGGAGCAGGAGTACCTGATCGAACTGGCCGAGATGGGCGTCCCCATCGGCACCTTCGGGCGGAACATCGACCATCCGAACGTGACCGCGATCACGGTGGACAACCGGATCAGCGCCTTCCGGGCCGTGGAGCACCTGATCAACCACGGCCACCAGCGGATCGGCTTCATCACCGGCACCCCGGGGGTGACCGATGCCGACGAACGGCTGATCGGCTACCGGGATGCCCTGGCAACCTATGGGCTCACCTACCGCCCTGAATGGGTGCAGTGTGGCCATTTTACCGAGGATGGAGGTGCGAGAGCGCTGGAGGCGCTGGTATCGGGAGCGGAGCGACCGACCGCCGTCATGGCAGCCAACGATGAGATGGCGATCGGCGTGATGCTCCAGGCCAGCCGGCTTGGTCTTGAGGTTCCCAAAGATCTGGCGGTGGTCGGCTACGACAACATCCGCCTCGCCCGGCTGGTCACGCCAGCCCTGACGACCGTCAACCAGCCCCGGCTCGACGCCGGCTTCCGCCTGGCGCACAACATGCTCCAGCGGCTGGGCGGCACGGCGGACCCCGAGCGGACCGTCCTGCCGGCGGATCTGGTGGTCCGCCAGTCCTGTGGGTGCCGTTGGTCCAGTTATTCCGCAGAGAAATGAGGGGAGGTTCCGTGTCCATGATCAAGCGTTCCCGCACGCTCACCCTGGTTCTCGCCCTGGCCCTGATCCTGTCGCTGATCGCAGGCTGCTCCGGTGCCAAGAAGGAAGAGCCCAAGAACCAGCCCCCCGCCGCCGAGCCGGCGAAGAAGGACCCGGTCACCATCAACTTCTGGGCTTACGAGCCGGACAACCCCGAGGCGAAGAAGACCCTGGAGGGGATCGTTGACAGCTGGAACAAGGCCAACCCCGACATCCAGGTCAAGCTCTCCACCCTGCCCCGCGACACCTGGTATGACAAGCTGAACGCCGCCATCGCCGGCAAGGTCGGCCCGGACATCACCTACCTGGACCAGCCCCTGGTGCCCAAGTGGGCCAAGGAGGGCACCCTGCTTGAGATCACCGCCATGGCCGACGGCCCGAAGGGGATCAAGCGGGACGAGTACATCAAGGGCGCCCTCGACACCAACATCGTCGGCGGCAAGCTCTACGGCCTCCCCCTGAACATGACCGCCGTGGCGATGTTCTACAACAAGGACCTGGTGCCCAACCCGCCCAAGACCTGGGACGAGTGGCTTGCCGTCTCCAAGCAGGTCTACAAGAAGGGCGAGGTCTCCGCCTTCGAGGGCCCGTGGGGCGGCGGCTGGGGCGCCTGGCTCTTCCCGGCCTTCGGCGGCACCAACGACTGCTACATGGCCAACGAGGCGAACACCGAGGTCACCTTCAACTCGCCGCAGTGCGTGGAGACCTTCAAGTTCCTGCATGAGATCTTCAAGAACAACGACTGGGAGGTCATCACCTCCAACGAGGCCTTCGGCAACGGTAAGGTCGCGATGAAGGTCTCCGGCCCGTGGGATGTGGTCCACTACAAGAACAACTTCCCGAAGCTGAACTTCGGCGTCACCCTGATCCCGAAGAAGACCCGCTACGCCTCCAACATCGGCGGCGAGAACATCGTGATCCTGAAGGATACCAAGCATCCCGAGGAGGCCTTCCAGGTCCTCAAGTACCTGACCAACGACGAGAACTCCCTGAAGTTCGCCACCGTCACCGGCAACTTCCCGATCCGGGTGAAGGCGGCGGAGGATGCGAAGTACAAGAACGACCCGTACCTCTCGGTCTTCATGGAGCAGATGAAGTACGCCCTGGCCCGCCCCCGCATCGACGAGTGGCTGAAGATCAACGACGAGATCCTCGGCGCCGTCCTGGATGACCTCCAGCAGAAGGGCAAGGACCCCAAGCCCATCCTGGACGAGGCGGCCCAGAAGGCCAACGCCCTGATCAAGAAGTAGACCGCTTGGAAAGGAACAGGGGAGCCGACTTGTTCGGCTCCCCTGGGGTTGGGATGTTATTTTGCCACGGATTACACGGATTACACGGATAAAGCAAATACATTACAAAAATGTGGATAGTTCCCTTTTCATTTGTGGTGCTGGTGCGAAGCACCGCACCATGGTGGTTACACGGATTACAAATCAATTAATGATATACCTCGTTTCATGTGGTAATGGTGCGAAGCACCGAACCCCGGCGTTAGCGAACGACTCTGCGGAACTCCAGCTGCGTTTTCCCGAAGTTCAATAACAGGGCCACCCGTCGCCTGGCGGCTGCCAAATAGGACAGGACGATGGCCGTGTTGATCTCTGCCAGCTCGGCTTGGGCTTTCAGCTCAACCACGATCAGGTTTTCCACCACCAGATCGAGCACATGGGTTCCCACGCGCACCCGCTTGTACGCAATCGGGATTCGGACCTGCCGTTCACACCGGACGCCCCGCAGGGCCAGTTCTTGAACCAGCGCCTTCTCGTAGATCGCTTCCAGAAACCCGGGACCCAGTTCCCGATGAACCTCAAACGCCGCCCCGATCACCCGCTCCGTAATCTCTGAGTGAAGCAGCTCCCCCATGGAATCGCCTCCTCACCCAAAGAAACGGAGGAGGAGCCGACCTGGTTCGGTCTCACCCGATGGTGCGGTGCTTCGCACCTGCACCACAAACCTATTATTATTTTATTGTGTATTTATCCGTGTAATCCGTGTAATCCGTGGCAAAGATCCACAAGGGGGCGAGGCCTATGACACGACCGCCTTGGTACAAGAACCACCGGGTCTGGGAGGCGATCACGGGGTACCTGTTCATCACCCCGGCGATCATCTACTTCCTGATCTTCCAGCTTACCGGACTCCTCTGGGGCTTTTACATCAGCTTCACCAAGTACAACCTCCGGACGGCGCCCGAGTGGATCGGGGCGGAGAACTACATCGCCCTCTTCACCGACCGGATCCGGTTTCCCAACTTTTACAGTTCCATGCTGGTCTCGCTCAAGTGGGTGATCATGGAGCAGCCCTTCGCCATCCTGCTCCCGCTGCTGGTCGCCCTGCTGCTCAACACCGAGGTGAAGGGCGAGGGGTTCTTCAAGACCCTCTTCTTCATCCCGGTCATCACCCCGGCGGTCGCCATGGCCACCGCCTGGCGCTGGATCCTCGACCCCGACATGGGGCTGCTCAACCAGATCCTCGGCACCAACATCTCCTGGCTGAAGGACGAGGCGACGGCGCTGCCCACCCTGGCGGCCATGTCGGTCTGGGGCGCCATCGGCGGCTCCATGTTCCTGTGGCTCTCGGCGCTCAAAGCGATTCCCAACGAGGTCTACGAGGCAGCCTCCATCGACGGGGCGACCGGGGCCCGGCAGTTCCTCTCGATCACCCTGCCCCTGCTCCGGCCTACCCTCTTCTACGCCATCGTCACCGGCTCCATCGGCGCCTTCCAGGTCTTCATGCCGATGTACCTGCTGACCAACGGTGAGCCGAAGAACACCACCCTGACCTACGCCCTGCTCCTCTACCGGCACGCCACCCGCTACGACGAGGTGGGGACGGCGTTGGCCATGGCCTTCATCCTCCTGGTGATGATCCTGACCGTCACCCTGCTGCAGTTCAGGTTCCTGCCCCAGCGCTATGACTAGGAGGCGACCCGCATGGTGAAAAAGCGGCTCAACCTGATCGCCATCTACGCGGGCCTGCTCTTCGTCGCCGCCCTCCTGGTGGTGCCCATGATCTGGGTGGTGCTCGCCTCCTTCAAGCGGCCCGCCGACCTCTTCCAGGTCGCCTCCTGGCTCCCCCGGGACGCCGACACCGGCCAGATCTACTTCAGCCTCGACGGCTACCGGGGCGCCTTCGCCTACATCAAGTTCGCCACCTGGATGAAGAACACGCTCTTCGTGGCGATCACCAACACCGTCGCCTCCACCTTCTTTAACACCCTGGCCGGGTACGCCTTCGCCCGCCTCCGCTTCCCCGGCCGGGAGGGGATCTTCCGCACCCTGCTGATCCCCATGATGATCCCCGGCACCGTCACCCTCGTCCCCACCTTCCTGATCGTGCTGAAGCTGGGCGCCTACGACACCCTCTGGGCCCTGATCTGGCCCTCGCTGGTCTGGATCGGCACCATCTTCCTCTTCCGGCAGCAGTTCCTCAGCCTGCCGGCCTCCCTGGAGGAGGCGGCCCGGATCGACGGCGCCAACTGGTTCCAGGTCTACTTCAACATCGGCCTGCCGGCGGTCCGCCCGATGCTGATCACCAATGCCGTCTTCTGCTTCCTCGGCCACTACAACGACTTCTTCTACCCCTCCATCGTCCTGCTGGACGCCAACAACTACACCCTGGCCCTCGGTCTGGCGGCCCTGGTGCGGAGCCAGGATATGCGGAACTACCACATCCGCCTGGCGGCGGCGGTGCTGATGTCGCTGCCCCTGATCCTGGTCTTCCTGCCCTTCCAGAAGCAGATCCAAAAGGGCTTTATCGCAGGAGAGCTGAAGTAATGCCACACGAGCGGATTCAGATGCACCGCGGCGTCCTTCGGATCGACGGGGCGCCTACCTTCCAACTGACCGCCGACTACCCCTACTACCGGGACCAGCCGGAGCAGTGGCCGCTGAAGCTGCAGCGGCTGCAGGAGCTGGGCATCGAGACCATCAGCTTCTACACCCCCTGGCGCCACCACGAGGTGGACGGGCGGCTTGACTTCACCGGGGAGACGGCGCCCAACCGGGATGTGGTCGGCTTCATCCGGCTGCTGCACCAGATGGGGCTCCGGGCCATCCTGAAGCCCGGCCCCTTCATCCACGCCGAGGTGGACTTCGGCGGCCTGCCGGACCGGCTCGACTCCCGGCAGAATCCCCAGGTGGAGGCGATGCGGGACGCTGCCGGCCAGCTCCGGCTCTGGCACCGCCCCCTGCCCGCCCCCTACGGCTACTACTTCCGGCAGGAGGTGGAGGCCTGGTTCGCCGCGGTCCGCCAGCGGCTGATCGAGCCCTTCGCCTGGCCCCATGGCCCGATCATCGCCCTGCAGGCGCTGAACGAGGGGATCTACTCCGACGCCAACCGCCCCTTCACCGCCTACGACTACGCCCCCTCCGCCCTCGCCTTCTTCGGCGGCTGGCAGGTGGACCAGGGCCGGACCACCATCGCCGGTCCCCCCCGGATGGCGCCCACCCTCTCCGCCGACCGGACCGCCCTGCAGCGGTACCTGGACTGGGGGCTCGCCCTGGGCGACTACCTGGGCGGCGCCTTCCGCTGGGCCGGCGGGCTGCTGGAGAAGACCGGCCTGCCGGTGCTCTCCAACCTGCACCCCCCCGAGGGGGATCGGCTCGGCACCGACTGGTGGCTGGCCAAGGTGGTGCCCGAGTCCTGGGGGCCGGTCCACTACGGCTTCACCAACTGGATCGGCTGCGTCAGCCATGATCCCTCCGCCTTCTACCGCTACCTGGTGCTGGTCAAGCGGCAGCCCGGACCGAACCTGGAGGAGAACTGGTCCTTCTCCCAGATCTACGACAGCCGCTACCGATTCACTGTGATCCCCTACTTCCAGACCCTGCTCTGCCTGGCCGCCGGGGCCACCGGCTTCAACGTCTACACCGGGGCCGGCACCGACGGCTGGGATGAGGGGCTCGACTCCCACCACAGCCGGCCGTACCCGGACACCGCCCCTGTGGGCGCCGACGGCAGCCTCCACCCCAAGGCCCGGACCCTCCAACTGCTGACCGCCTACCTGAACCGCTGGGGCGCCGAGTGGCTCGCCTGCGAGAGCGAGCGGCCGCTCTCCTGGGGGATCTACCCGGCCTACTCGGCCCTGGCCGGCTGGGGCGTGGAGGATCCCGCCTGGGAGGCGGCGGGGGTCCATCCCCCCGTGGCGGGAGTGGCGCTGAACGGTTTCATGCGGGCGATGCGGGCGGAGAACCGGGACTTCGGGCTGGTCAACATCACCGCCCCCCTGGACCCGGCTGAGCATCCCGCCATCACCCTGGTGGGCGGGTTCTTCATGGATGCCGAGACCCAGCGCCGGCTCCTGGAGTACGTGCGGGCCGGGGGCACCCTGATCCTCGCCCGGGAGCTGCCCCGCTTCGATGCGGACCTGACCACCCCCTGCAGCCTCCTGGTCGACGGGCTGGCCCAGCCCGGCGCCGGCCGGTTCCGGCTGGTGGAGGGGAACCCCTTCGCCGAGCCGCCCGAGCCGGGCGCCGCCGCCGCCTTCCAGGCCGCCCTGCAGGAGCTGGGCCTGACCGGGGGGCTGCGGGCGGACGGCCGCCTCACCCAAGCGTGGGTCCGCCGCCACCCCGAGAGCGGCGTGGAGCACCTGGTGATCCTCTCCCTGGCCGACCAGCCCGGCGAGCACCACCTCCGCTGGGGCGACCGCTCGGTGGCGGTCACCCTGCCGGGCCGCTCCGGCGCCCTGCTCCGCCTGGAGGGGGGCCGGCTCTCCGCCGCCCTGGTCAAGGGCGCCAACGACTGCGACGGGCAGTACGCCGTGCCGGTGGTCCGCTGCGCCGGGGAGACGGTGCAGGCCCCGGGCGTCGGCGACTGGCTCTACATCCGGGGCGAAGAGGGCCTCTTTCAGCCATGGCAATGAAGCAGTGGAGGTGGATCCCCGTGGCCCTGTTGGTTCTCGGCTGCGCTGCCCCCTCGGCCCCGCCCCGCGGCGCCGGCCTGCGCGGCCCCGCTGACGGCCCGCTGGCGCCGACCCTGGAGTTCCGCACCGCCCGCCAGGTGGTGGCGGGCGGCCCCGAGTCGCTCCCCGTCGCCTGGCAGTCCGGCCTGCCCGTCCCCTCCTTCGACCCGCAGGACCGCCCGCGGCTCGACCTGGGCGGCGAGTGGCGGAAGGAGCGGTTCAAGGCCGACCACAACCTGACCATGCAGAGCCGCGGGGGCGACGGGCTGGCCCGGCTGGAGGCCGAGGCCGCCGGACGCCACCTGCCGAACTTCGATGACGCCGGCTGGCCCACCATCCGCCTGCCGGCGGTGGAGAACCGGATGCCCCGCTCCGACAGCGACCCCGCCGGCCCTGAGAGCTACGAGGACGGGGTCTGGTACCGCCGCAGCTTCACCGTGCCCGCCGACTGGAAGGGCAGGCTGGTCACCCTGAACGCCCTGGCGATCAACTACGTGGCCGACGTCTGGGTCAACGGCCAGTGGGTGGGCTACCACGAGGGCGGCTACACCCCCTTCTCCCTGGACCTCTCCGGGGCGCTGGAGTACGGCGGCGAGAACCAGATCGCCATCCGGGTGGACAACCCGCCCTGGGGCACCCGGCTCGACACCATCCCCGGCCCGAAGGTGGACTGGTGGAACTACACCGGCATCATCCAGGAGATCGGGCTGGAGGCCCATGCCCCCTTCCGGGTGGTCCGGGCCGATGTGAAGCCGCTGGACCTGCAGGGGAACCTGCGGGTGACCGCCGTGCTGCACAACGCCGGGGCCGGCGAAGCCCGGGGCGAGCTGCGCCTCCGGGTGCGGAAGGCCGACCCCGACAGCCCGGGCTGGCTCTCGGACCCCCGGGCCTCCGCCATCGCCGGCCAGCCGGTGGGCGAGCCGGTCACGGTGGACCTGGGCAGCCTGCAGCCGGATGAGGCCATCACCGCCCGGCTGACCCTTCCGGTGCCCGACCCGGCCCTCTGGGACCTGCTCACGCCCAACCTCTACGTGCTGGAGGCGGAGCTGGTGCAGGGCGGCAAGGTGCTGGACCGCTTCGCCACCCAGTTCGGCATCCGGACCCTGCGCACCGAGCGAGCCCACCTGCTGCTGAACGAGCGCTCCGTCTTCCTCCGGGGCCTGGCCCGGCACGAGGAGTGGCCCGACACCGGCCGGACCGCCGCCTGGGAGAGGATCTGGCCCGACTTCAAGCTCATCATGGAGCTGGGGGCCAACTTCGTCCGGACCGGCCACTACCCCAACCACCCCCACACCTACATCATCATGGACCGGCTGGGGCTGGGCGGCTGGGTGGAGATCCCGGTCTGGCAGTTCACCGACGCCGAGTTCATGGTCCAGGAGAACCGGAGGGCGGCCGACCAGATGTGGCGGGAGATGATCCTGGCCGGCGCCAACCGCCCGTCGGTCTTCTTCTGGTCCTCCAACAACGAGTCCCGGTTCAGCCGCAACCGCACCGAATACGTCCGGCGGCTGACCGAGGACTGGCAGCGCCACTTCGACGACGGCCGGCTGATCGCCCAGTCGGCGGCGGCCGACCGGGGCGGCCCCGCGGACGCCTCGATGGCCTACAACCACGTCCCCGCCTGGACCCTCTACTTCGGCATCTTCCACGGCTCCACGTATTACGAGGGGACCAGGAAGTTCCTGGCCGATGCGCACAAGGCCTGGCCGGAGAAGCCGCTCTTCGATACCGAGTTTGGCATCTGGTCCCGCGGGGGCGGCTCCAGCCCCAGCCGGCAGGTGGAGGTCTTCGAGGAGACCTTCCGGGCCTTCCAGGAGGTGGTGACCGTCCGCCCCGACGGCACGGTGGACCCCGATGGCTTCCTGGCCGGCATCACCTGGTGGTGCGTCTTCGACTGGTACACCTCCCACACCAAGCTGCAGACCATGGGGCTCTACTCCATGGACCGGTTCCTGGACAAGCCGGTGGCCAGGGTGCTGAAGGCCGCCTACACCCAGTGGCAGTAAGCAGAGCAAGGGCGCCGATCCCCCTCCGGGAGTCGGCGCCCTGCAGTGCTGACGGGGCCGCAGGTCTGGTTATGTCGAGACTTGACGAACGAACAGCAGAACGCACCTCCAGTCTTCGACAGACCGAAAGTGCGTTCTCTGGTATCCTGGATCTGGGAGTCACGGCAGGCCGAGCCCTCGAGAGGGGTGGCGCCAATGGTGGAGATCACCGTCACGATGAATGCAGCCACATTCATCTTTGTCGTGCTGATCGTACTCAAGGCACTTCGCTCCGCTAACAAGTAGCGGCAGACTGTTCCCAGACCCATGCGAACAGCCGCCGCCGTCTCACGATGTGGGACGGCAACCCGGAGCCGCTCCAGCTTCCGCAGCCGCTCCTCAAAGTCCCCGGTCCGCTCCACCTCCAGCTCCACCTCGTGCAGCGGCAGCCCCCTGGCGCTGAAGAGGTTGTACCCGTGGTAGGCGGTGATGGCGGCGGCCCCCAGGGTCCAGAAGATGCCAAAAACGCCGACCCGTGGGATCGCCATGGTCAGACCGATCAGGATGAAGATCAGACCCCCGCCAAAACCCAGCGCCGACGCCGGCTTGCTGGGCCGGCCGCGACCGCGCATGAACATGCAGATTCCCCCCTTCTCCTCTTGGACGCTCTGGAGAGGGCGGCGGGTTCACCGCCGGGCGGAATCTCCTTTCACCCGCAGACAAGGATTTCGGTGCGAAAGTGCGAATATGATAATTAAAGTGGCCCAGGAAGGGGAATCTGCCGTGAGGATCCTGCCCGGCTCCAGATCGGTCACCACCCGGCTATCGCTGGCGGGAGCGGCGCTGCTCCTCCTGGCGCTGGCGGCGGGCTGCTCCACACCAGCCACCCCACCGGCTCTGGCGCCCGACCCCGAACCGGCCCCCGCCGATCAGGCCCCCTCCCCCGGGCCGTCAGCCGCCCCGGCTGGCGTCGCTGACGGCCCGAAGGAGGTCGCCGCCGCCCTCGGCCTGACCCCGGAGCAGGTGCTTGACCAGGCCCCATTCCAGGGGGGACGGCTGGGCGACCAGCCCTTCGCCGGCGGCTGGGTGCTCCTCTGGCGGTCCGAGCCCGACCGGCTGACCGCCCAGGCGGCCCTGGAGCGGCCCGAGGGGGGCTGGAGGGCCACCAACGTCACCGCCCACCTGATCACCCCCACCGGCCAGCCGCTCCTGGCCACCGCCGCCCTGCTGAACGATGTGAGCGAGGCGGAGCGAAAGGTCCCGCTCTGGGCCTTCTTCGGCCAGGTGCAGGACCCCCGGATCCGCTCCGTCGCCATCAACTTCCCCGGGATGCCCACCCTCCACGCCCAGGTAAAGCCCAACGCCACCTGGCTCCTCCTCCACCAGGGGCTGATCCATACGGGCCCACCCCACGAGGGGGAGATCGTCGCCAGCGATGCGCAGTTCCGGGAGATCGCCCGACAGCGGATCACCCTGCCGTGATGCGCCGGATCTGCCAGGCGGAATCGGGGTCCCGGATCCAGCCGCACCGTGGTAAGAAGCAAAACAGGCTGCCCTCCATGGGGCAGTCTGTTTTTTGCCTTGTGTCGAACATTTGTTTGTGTTACGATGCGACCAGGCATGATCTGGCAAAGGGGTGCATCGTGGTGGGCGACTACGCAGGCACGATTGTGAAGCTGGTGGAGTACGAGCTGTGGTGCAACCTCCGCGCCCTTGATTTCCTGGACGGTCTATCGAGCGAAGAGTGCCACCGTGACTTTGGTTTCGGCTGGAGGACGCCCCTGGGAACGATCTTCCACATTGCCAATGTCATGCGGACGTGGAGCCGCTGCGTGGGCCCGGTGATCGACAAGCCCTCACCCCTGCCCTACGACGACGGGATCACCCTTCCGGAGATCCGGGCCCTCTTTGTGGAGGTGGGTGATGCCTGGTTGACTGCGCTGAAGCAGTCTCACGAGCAGGGGGTGCTCGACCAGGAGTTCCGCCTCCATCAGGTCTTCCACCTGATCGCACACGGAACGCACCACCGCGGGCAGCTCCTCAGCATGATCACGCTGATGGGATATGAGCAGCCCTTCGAGGGCGGCGACTTTGCCGGGTGGTCGCGCTAGATCACCGCCGCCTCACCTCGTCCAGCAGCGCCCGGCAGCCCTTGCGGATCATCTCGTAGACCAGGTCGAACTGGCCGGTGTAGTAGGGGTCGGGCACATCCGCCCCCGGGCTCTCGGGGATGCCCTCCATCATCATCCGCAGCCTGGCCCGGCAGCCGGGGCGGGCCATCCGGCGGAGCTGCGCCATGTGGCCGCTGTCCAGCGCCACGATGTAGTCGAACCGGTCGAAGTCGGCGGGGGAGATGGCGCGGGCCACCAGCCCCTCGGTGGGGATCGACTCCCGGCGGAGCACCTTCAGGGTGCCCGGGTGGGGCGGCTCCCCCACGTGCCAGGAGCCCGTCCCCGCCGAGTCGACCGCAATCCGGTCGGAGAGCCCCTCCTCGGCCACCATCTGGCGGAAGACCGCCTCGGCCATGGGCGAGCGGCAGATGTTGCCGGTGCAGACGAAGAGGACCTGTACCATCCCGCACCACCCTCCTCGGTTACCAGGTGGAGCCGGGCGGACGGAAGGGGAAGACCCCGCCACCCTCGGCGATATCCCGGCCGGAGACGTGCCGGAAGCGGATCTGAACCCGCTCTTCCTCGATGCCCACACCGGTCAGGGCAGCGGAGACCCCTTCGGCGATCCGCCGCTTCTCTGCCTCTTCCAACGGGCCGACGGTGATGTCGGCGATGCCGGGGCCGAAGACCTCCTTCCCGACCTCCCTGCCCTCGTAGGGGAAGATTCCCCCCTGTACATAGTCCTCAGGTTCCAGCCGGTGAAAGACCACCTTCACCCAGTCGGCGGGAACCCCCTGCATCGCAAAGGCCTCGGTGATCCGCCGGGCCAGCTCCCGCTTGGCCTCCCGGGGCAGCGCAAAGGTGGTCACCTCAATATACGGCATCCTCTGTCCCTCCCACGCTTGAATCTACTCGCCCGCCGCCGCCCCGTGCCCCTGCAGTCGGGCCACGAAGCGGCCGATGCGGCGGAGCGCCTCGGTCAGGTTCTCGGTGGAGGCGGCGTAGGAGCAGCGGATGTGGCCGGCACCGCTGGGGCCGAAGGCCGATCCCGGCACCACCGCCACCTTCTCCTCCTCCAGCAGCCGGACCGAGAAGGTCATCTCGTCCAGCCCGGTCTCCGCCACCGAGGGGAAGATGTAGAAGGCGCCGCCCGGCTCGAAGCAGGGGAGCCCGATCCGGCGGAAGCCGTCCACCATCAGCCGGCGGCGCCGGTCGTACTCGGCGATCATCTCGTCACGGGCGGCGGCCCCGCGCCGGAGCGCCTCCAGGGCGGCCAGCTGGCCGGTGATCGGCGGGCACATGATGGTATACTGGTGGATCTTCATCATCGCCCCCAGGACCTCTGCCGGCCCGCAGGCGTAGCCGATCCGCCAGCCGGTCATGGCATAGGCCTTGGAGAAGCCGTGCAGCAGCACCGTCCGCTCCCGCATCCCCGGCAGGGCGGCGATGGAGCGGTGGCGCCCCTGATAGGTCATCTCGCCGTAGATCTCGTCGGAGACCACCAGCAGGTCGTGCTCGATGGCGACCCGGGCGATCGCCTGCAGCTCCAGCTCGCTCATCACCGCCCCGGTGGGGTTGTTGGGGAAGCCGAGCAACAGCACCTTGGACCGCGGGGTGATGTGGGCCCGCAGCCGCTCGGGGGTCAGCTTGAACTGATCCTCCGCCCGCAGCGGGATGGTGACCGGCTTGCCGCCCGCCAGGGTGGCGCACGGGAGGTAGGAGACGAAGCAGGGCTCGGGGATCAGCACCTCATCCCCCGGCTCCAGCACCGCCCGCATCGCCAGGTCGATCGCCTCGGCCACCCCCACGGTGATCAGGATCTCGCTCTGCGGGTCGTACTTCAGCCCCTGCCAGCCGAAGAGGTAGTCCCGGATCGCCTGCCGCAGCTCCAGCAGCCCCCAGTTGGAGGTGTAGGTGGTCCGCCCCCGCTCCAGGGAGTAGATCGCCGCCTCCCGGATGTGCCAGGGGGTGGTGAAGTCAGGCTCGCCCACCCCCAGGGAGATGATCCCCTTGGTCTGGGCCACCAGGTCGAAGAACTTGCGGATGCCCGAGGGCGGCAGCGCCGCCACCTGTCTGTTGACGAAGGACCTCATGGGGTGACCGCCAGCCTTTCATCATCATCGCCGGTGCCGCCGAAGAGGGCGCCGTCGTGCTTGTAGCGCTTCAGGATAAAGTGGGTGGTGGTGCTCGCCACCCCTTCCAGGGTGGAGAGCCGCTCCGAGACGAAGCGGGAGACCTCCCGCAGGTTGGGCGCCTGCACCTCGACCGCCAGGTCGTAGGTGCCGGACATCAGGTAGCAGGAGCGGACCTCGGGGTAGCGGGCGATCCGCTCCGCCAGCCGGTCGAAGCCGTAGTCCCGCTGCGGGGTGATCTTGACGTCGATCCAGGCGGTCACCTGCTCCTTGCCCGCCCTGTCCCAGTCGACCAGGGTGTGGTAGCGGAGGATCACCCGCTCCTCCTCCATCTCCCGGATCGCCGCCGCCACCGCCTCCACCGGCTCGCCCACCATCACGGCGATCTGCTCCGCCGAGAGGCGCCCATCGGACTGAAGGAGCCCCAGAATCTCCAGACGCTTGGCTTCTTGCACGTGCTGTACCCTCCTGTGGTCAAGCGGTGAGGAATGAGAAAGAGCCACCGTCCCCGGCAGGGACGATGGCTCGTGGTACCACCCTGATTCGCCCCCGCTCGGCGGGGGCCTCTTGGCGCGTAACGGGCGCGAGGCGGGAGCGGTTACTGGGCCAAGGCCGTTGGCCGCTCCGGCTCCAGGCGGCGTTCATCGGCAGGCGGCGCCGGGCTCTCACCTCACCCCGGCTCTCTTGGGCTCGCCCCGCTCCGACTACTGGTCCCTTCATCGCCTTCGGTATTTCTTCGATATTGTTTCTGACTATACGCGGGAGCGCTCCGTTTGTCAACCGGGTTTGCCGCACCAGAGAGGAACTGGCGGCCCCGAGGGCTAATCACCCTCCCAGAGCAAAGACCGGAGGCGATCTCTTTGAGCAGGGCTCTTCCCCTCTTCGCCCGTGCCGCCGCCCATGCCGACCGACCGGCGATCACCGCCCCGGAGGGCCGGTTCACCTACCGCGACCTGCTGGAGGCCTCGGCGGCGGTGGCCGCCCGGCTGCTGGAGGGCGCCCCTGACCTGGCCGAGGAGCGGGTCGCCTTCCTGGTGCCCCCCGGCTTCGCCTACGCGGCGGTCCAGTGGGGCATCTGGCGGGCCGGGGGCGTGGCGGTCCCCCTGGCCGTCTCCCACCCGCCCGGCGAGCTGGCCTACGTCCTGGAGGATACCGGGGCGGCGGTGGTGGTCGCCCACCCGGAGCTGGCGGAGCGGCTGAAGCCCATCGCCGAACAGCTCGGCCGCCGCTTCCTGCTGACCAGCGATCTGCTGGCGCCGGGCGCCTCCTGCCCCCTTCCCAACCTGGGCCCGGAGCGGCGGGCGATGATCCTCTACACCAGCGGCACCACCAGCCGGCCCAAGGGGGTGGTGACCACCCACGGGAACATCGAGGCGCAGGTGCGCACCCTGGTGGAGGCCTGGGGCTGGCAGCCGGAGGATCAGACCCTGCTGGTGCTGCCCCTGCACCACGTCCACGGGATCATCAACGTCCTGACCTGCGCCCTCTGGAGCGGGGCGCACTGCACCATCCACCCGAGGTTCGAGGCGGAGGCGGTCTGGGAGGCGCTGGCCGCCGGGCAGCTTACCGTCTTCATGGCGGTGCCGACGATCTACAGCCGGCTGATCAGCGCCTGGGAGGCGGCTCCCGAGGAGCGGCGGGCGGCGCTCTCCGCCGGCTGCCGGCGGCTCCGGCTGATGGTGAGCGGCTCTGCCGCCCTGCCGGTCAGCGTGCTGGAGCGGTGGCGGGAGATCAGCGGCCACGTCCTGCTGGAGCGCTACGGCATGACCGAGATCGGCATGGCGCTCTCCAACCCCCTGTATGGGGAACGGCGGCCCGGCTCGGTGGGCACCCCGCTGCCGGGGGTGGAAATCCGCTTGGTGGATGAGGCGGGCCGGCCGGTCCCCGAGGGCACCCCCGGGGAGATCGAGGTGCGGGGCCCCTCGGTCTTCCTGGAGTACTGGCGGCGGCCGGAGGCGACCCGGGAGGCCTTCCGGGAGGGCTGGTTCCGGACCGGCGACATCGCCGTGGTGGAGGCTGGCGCCTACCGGATCCTGGGCCGGAGCAGCGTGGACATCATCAAGACCGGGGGCTATAAGGTCTCGGCCCTGGAGATCGAGGAGGTGATCCGGAGCCATCCGGCGGTGACTGAGTGCGCCGTGGTGGGGCTGGAGGATCCCGAGTGGGGCGAGCGGGTCGCCGTGGCCATCACCGGTGCCCCCGTGACCCTGGAGGAGCTGCGGGGCTGGCTGGCCGACCGGCTGGCGCCCTACAAGCTCCCCACCCGGCTGCTCCGGCTGGAGGAGCTGCCCCGCAACGCCATGGGCAAGGTGACCAAACCGGCGATCGCCGCCCTCTTCCGGGATCGGTCCTGACAATGGGCGAGGGCCCGCTGCTGTTGGCGGGTCCTCGCCCGTTCTTTAGGCTCCACCGGTGGCCCCGTTTCCCCTCTCCGCTCCCATCCCTCTGCCGTGCCACCACGGGCCGTCTAGGGCCGCCTAGGGCCGTCTCGGGGCACCTCGGGGCGTCTCGGGCTATCTCGGGCCGTCTCGGGGCACCTCGGGGCGTCTCGGGCCGTCTCGGGCCGTCTCGGGCC
>JBMONC010000111.1:0-12801 GCA_049324875.1 Bacillota bacterium | reverse complement strand
CCGTGCCACCACGGGCCGTCTAGGGCCGCCTAGGGCCGTCTCGGGGCACCTCGGGGCGTCTCGGGCTATCTCGGGCCGTCTCGGGGCACCTCGGGGCGTCTCGGGCCGTCTCGGGCCGTCTCGGGCCATCGCGAGCGATCGCGGGCTGTCGCGGTTCATCGCGATCCATCGCGGCCTCTCCCAATGGTGCAGGGGGTTACACCCGCCCGCAATGCCGCTCCGGGCAAGGCTTTCCAACTCCGCATCTCCCCGGCCCGCGCCCCTGCCCTCGGCTCCCCGCTCCTCGTGACCCCGCAAACCCTTGCGCCACAAGGGCCCTCTTCCCCAGACCGCCCGTCACAACCCCTCACAAGCCGCTGCAACTCATCCCAACCCGTCACATTTTGTAAAATTTCCCTCAATCTATTGACATCCATTCCATCCCAGTTTACACTAGGGTTAGTTCCTATATGTTCCCATTAAAGACAGAGGGAGAGGGTGTGTGGCATGGCCGAGTCCAAGAAGGCCTCCGGGACCCCCAAGCAAAATGGCGGATGGAAGGCAGGCACCCTGCAGCTTACGGCGCGGGAGGTGCACCGGCAGGGCGCCTCGGCCACGGCCCACACCACGGGCCTGCTGGAGTTCAACGTCAGCGCCACCAAGGCCTCCGATGACGTGGCCCGGGATCGGGGGCTTCAGCCGGAGGCGGGCTACGTCTTCAAGTACTACACCAACGGCGAGATGCGTCAGCTGGGGCTGGTGCCGCAGCTGGCCAGCGGTCCGGGCACCATCGGCGTCAACCGCTACAAGGACGGCTCATCGGAGCGGCTGAGCACCCATGCCGGACCGGCCTACCTGGAGGAGCCCAAGCTGAAGCCGGTCATCAAGTCCCGCTGCAAGCTCTGGGTGGAGAACCTGCCCGACGATGGGCTGCCGATGCTGGTGATCGCCCTGAAGGCCGGCACCGGGAAGGGGAGCCGCTCCCGCAAGGGCTCCTCCGGCACCAAGGCGACGAAGAAGAACGACCGCAAGGGTCCCGATCAGCCGACCAACAAGGCCCCCGACCAGCCGGCCAGCAAGGCCCCCGACAAGTCGGCTAACAAGGCCCCCGACCAGCCGGCCAGCAAGGCCCCAAAGGGGTAACGGAAACCGGGGCTCCCCGCCCATCCAGGCGGGGAGCCCTTCCTCTGCTATCCCTCGACTCCACCGAGCCGCTTCTCCATCAGCTGTCCGCGCCAGGTGCCCAGGTTCACCTCGCCCACCGGGGTATACCCCTGCCGCCGGTAGTAGCCCACCAGCCCCGGGTTATCCGCCCAGCAGTCCAGCCGCAGCCAGTCGATTCCATGGGCGCCGGTGTACCCCTCCGCCCAGCGGAGCAGCGCCCCGCCCAGCCCCTTCCCCTCCACCCTGCGCCGGGTGGTGAAGGCCTCGAGGTAGTACGCCGTGGCGGGCCGGGCCTCCCACTCGGCCACCGCGTAAGGGGGCACCTCCGGGCCGACCGAGAGGACGCCCACCACCTCCCCTGCCAGGCGGGCCACGAAGAGCGTCCGGCGCTCCACCCAGCCCACCAGCCGCTCCCGCATCCGGGGGAGCTGCGAAAAGGGGGTGGTGCCCCACTGGCCGGTCAGCCCCTTCTCCGCCAGCCAGGCCACCGACTCGTCAAAGAGCGCCAGCACCGCCGGGATCTCCTCCAGGGTCGCCGGGGCGATCTGTACCTCACCCAGGGCGGTCATCACGGACTGGGGAACGCTCACCACCAAACCCCTCCCACTTCCATACTACCGGATCTCCCCCCGCCGCCGGCGGAGCCAGAGCAGCAGTCCCACCAGCAGAATCGCCACCGGCACCAGCAGCGGCAGCACCCCCGCCAGGGCCACCAGAGCCTCACGCCCCGCCTCGCTCATCCGGCGGATGGAGCCGGCGAAGGCGGCGGACATCTGCCTGCCCAGCCCATCCTCCTTGCCGATCGACTCCTGGCCCGGCGCCGGCTGAAACAGCCCGATGTTGAGCGTCGAGTACTCCACCCGGTTGGCCAGCTGCTTCAGTTGCCCCTGCAGCCGCTCCACCTGGGTCCGGGTCTCGTTCAGCTGTTTGGCCAGCCGGAGCCAATCGTCGAAGTTCGCCGCCTGCAGGGCGAGCTCCTGCAGCTTTTGCTCGTGCTCCTGCAGCACCACCAGCCGGCTCTCCAGGTCGGTGTACTGGTCGGTCACATCCTGCGACCACTGCCGCTGGTGGGTCACCTTGCCGTACTCGCCCATCCGGGCGGTGGTGGCGCTGAACCGCTCCGCCGGGATCCGCAGCACCAGTCGGCCAGCCCAGGAGCCGTCCTCCCCCCGGTTCAGGGTCGACTCCACCACATAGCCGCCGGCGGCGGCGGTCATCGCCTGGAGGGATGCCATCACCCCGTGGGCATCGGCCACCTCCAGGCTGTAGTCGGCGTTCAGGACGATCCGCTGGCCGGGCCGGGCCTCCACCCCCGGCAGGCCGGAGGGCGGGGGCGGGGCGTTCTTGGCAGAGAGCTGCCCCTCGATCACCTTGCCGCTCTGATCCTGCACCTGGGCGGTGAACACGTTGGAACCGGTGATCACCACCTTGTTGCCGTACGCATCGCTCAGGGGAATCAGGTCCGCATCTGCAGCTGCCTTCGCCGCCCCGGCACTGGGCGCCGGCGGCGGGATCTGGGCCGGCGCCCCCTCCAGGGGCTGCCCCTGCTCCGGCGCACCCCACCGGCCGAGCCCCACCGCCAGCAGCAGCACGGCGGCCACCGCCGTCGCCCCGGCGGGGAGCCACCAGCCGGACCGGCGCTTCGCGGCCGGCTCCAGCCGCCGGATCCGCCGCTCCAGCCGGGCCCGCATCTCGGGCGTCACCCTCAGCTCCTGCAGCACTGTGGCCCGGGCGACCTCCTTCAGCCCGGTCACCCTCCGCTCACTCACCGCCCGTCCCCCCTCTCTCCAGCATCGCCCGCAGCCGGGCACGGGCCCGGAAGAGCCTGCTCCGCACCGTCCCCTGGGAGAGCCCCAGGGCGGCGGCCACCTCGACGGTCTCCAGCTCCTCGTAGTAGTAGAGGAGCACCACCTCCCGGTACTCCACCGGCAGCTCCATGATCGCCGCCAGCAGCTCCGCCCGGTCCGCCTCCACCAGCACCTGCTCCTCCACATCGGGCGCCGGCGGCACCAGCAGGGAGATCAGCTCCTCCCCCGCCACCAGCACCCGGCGGACGGCCCAGGAGCGGAGCTTGTCCCGGCAGAGGTTGATGGTGATCCGGCAGATCCAGGTCTTGATGCTCGACTCTCCGCGAAACCGGTGCCGCTGGAGGTAGACCCGGGTGAAGACCTCCTGGAAGATATCCTCCGCCAGGTCCCGGTCCTTCAGATAGAGGTAGGCCAGGTGCAGCACGCTGTCACCGTACGCATCGACCAGCTCCTCCAGGGAGAGCTCCCGGGCCA
The DNA here is from genome assembly GCA_049324875.1 of Bacillota bacterium. Classification (GTDB taxonomy): domain Bacteria; phylum Bacillota; class Sulfobacillia; order Symbiobacteriales; family Symbiobacteriaceae; genus JAWLHU01. The sequence continues at coordinate 9,376 of JBMONC010000111.1, read as the reverse complement.
GCACCCCACCCGACTCCATCGCTGTCTCCATCCCGTTCCCTCCGATCGATCTCCTGCCCCTATAGACGATGCCGCCCGCCCATCCGCTCCCACGGGCGCAAAAAAAAGAGGACGGCCGATGGCCGTCCTCTGGGGTATGTGGCTTAACCGGGCTTGACCCAGCTGTCGGTGTTCTTCAGCTCGGTGCCGGGGTGCAGCCGCTGGTGCTTCGCCACCAGGCTCTCGATGGTGTCCGGGTGGTCCTCGTCGGGGATGATCGACTCCACCGGGCAGACGGAGATGCACTGGGACTCGCCGTAGAAGCCATAGCACTCGGTGCACTTATCGGGATCGATCACATAGATGGTATCGCCGGGGCTGATGGCCTCGTTCGGGCACTCGGGCTCGCAGGCGCCGCAGGAGATGCAGGTGTCGATAATCTTAACGGCCATGGACGTGTCCTCCTTTAAAGCGGTCGCATTTTCAGCCGGTCACCGACCGACAATGATCACATTGGTCCATCTCTTTCGGTTCCCGGTCCGAAGCACTAGACACTACTAGGATACCCTCGCCAAAGCTTACGCGTCAAGGGATTCACCGGGCTTTTCCTGGATGAGATTGGATATCAATGAGACTCGTTCTCAATGGAACGTGACCCATCTATCCTATCCAGCGAAGGAAAGGTCTATACCCCCCGACGGTACTATCCACCCTCGGCCTGGCGGAGCACCGCCACCTCATCCCCCTCCGAAAGCGGGGTCTGCGGCTCTACATAGCGCCCGTTGACCAGCACCGCCAGCTCCGGCTCGGTCAGCCCCAGGTGGGCGGTCAGGCCGCCGACGGTCATCCCCGCCGGGAGAAGCTCCTCCCCCTGCCAGCGGCGCCGGCCCCGGAAGGGCAGGTAGACCTCCAGCCGGATCCTCACCCCTCCGCCCATATCCGGTCCAGCTCCTCATCCGGCACGTCGAAGACGGCGTTGTGAGGCGGCAGGGGGCTCTCCCGCATCCACTCGGGCAGCCGGTCGGTCTCCGGCCCCAGTCCGGCCCGCCGGTTGAAGCCGATCTCCAGCCGGATCGTCTCCACCGCCAGCCGGCGCATCCACTCGTCGGTCACGGTGATCCCGAAGCGGGCCTCCACCAGCTGGCGGAACTGCTCCGCCGTGGCGCTGTAGACCGCCCGGGCGAAGTTGCAGAAGCCGAGGACATCCAGCAGCGTCGCCACGATCTGGATCTCCCGGCTCAGCGCCACCTTGCCCGCCGGATCCAGGTGGTCCACCTTCGCCCCGATGGTGTTGCCGGCGGTGTGATCCGCCCCCATCGGGCTGGTGGCGTAGGTGACCCCGTTGCCCTTGACCACCCGCGGGTCGTAGGCGGCCATCACCTGCCCCTTGACGGCGGCCACCTCCCGGACCCCCAGCACCTTGCCGACGGTGGCCGCCCCGGCGCCGATCAGCCGGCCCAGGACCGTCCCCTGGCGCATCTGCCGGAAGAGGTCCAGCACCCCGTCCACATCGCCGAACGTGAGCACCCCGGCCTGCATCGCCACCCCGATCGCCCCGCCGGTCTCGATGGTGTCGATCCCCAGGTCGTTGCACTCCCGGGTGAAGCGGGCAATGGCGTCGAAGTCATAGATCTCCAGGTTGGCGCCCAGCAATGTATTGGTCTCAAACTCCATCGAGGAGGCGACCTCCCGCCCCGCCGGGTCGACCCAGACGTTGGAGCACTGGATGGTGCAGCCGGTCATGCAGGAGTGGGAGTTGAGCCCGCCCCGCTCCCGGATCAGCTCCGCCATCCGCATCCCGGTGATCGCCTCGGTGGCCGGGTCCTGCCCCCGGCTGAAGTTGCGGATCGGCAGGCCGCCCAGCTTGTTGACGAACTCCAGCGTCCCCGCCGTGCCGATCTCCCGGTAGCGGGCGATGGCCGGGCTGGTCCGCAGCTCCTGCAGGTAGGGCTTGCCGCTCTCCCGCCAGCGGGGCAGGTCGGCCATCTCCGGGGTGCTGTTGGGGCCGGGGTCCAGCACCACCACCGCCTTCAGCCCCTTGGAACCCATGACGGCGCCCATGCCGCCCCGGGCGCAGATCCGGCTGGGGCGGCCCTCGGGGTCGGTGTTGCTGATGCCCGCCACGTTCAGCCGCTGCTCGCCGGCCGGGCCGATCACCGCCAGCGCCGCCTTCCTGCCGAAGCGCTCGAAGAGGTGGGAGGCGGTCTCGTAAGTCCCCAGCCCGACCAGATCGCCCGCCGGCTCCAGCCGGCACTCGCCCCGGCCGACCACGGCGATGTACCAGGCCCCCGGATCGGGCTGCCCCTCGACGATCACCGCCCGGATCCCCTGCTGAGCCAGCCGCCAGCCGGTGTTGCCCCCGGCGTTGGACTCCTTGATCCCGCCGGTGAGCGGCGACTTGGCCCCCGCCGAGATCCGGCTGGAGCTGGAGAGGACGGTGCCCGAGAGCAGCCCCGGGGCCAGGACCAGCTTGTTGTGGGGTCCCAGCGGGTCACAGGTCGGCTCCACCTCGGCGGCGACGATCCGGGAGGTGAGCGCCCGGCCGCCCAGCAGGCGGTACTCCTCGGGGAGGGGTTCAAAGCGGGCCGTCCGGTGGTTCATGTCGATGCGTAGGATCTGGTCCATCCGACTCACTCCTTTTCCGGGCTACCTTTTCGCCGCCGACCCGGACCCCTCCTGCGGAGCGGCGGCGCGGAAGCCCCCTCCGCCCGCATCATCTGCGGCCAGAGGGGGCGTATGGAGAGCCGGTGCTACTTCACGCCCTTGACAAACAGGGAGTACTCCCAGTACGGTTCCGTATTGTTGACGCCGTCTGCCGGAGGAGTCGACAGCGTGATCTTCAGGTACTTGCCCATGACCTGGTAGGCAGCGCGATGCTGACCCTTCGTCATGGCGGGCTCATCAATGTCGTGGTAGACCCAGATGGAACCCGCTTCAAGAACGTCCGTGATCGTTACCACACCGGTCCCGATGACGAAGTTGGCGATCCATAGCTGTACGCCCGTGTACTCCGAAACATCGTAGATGATGGAGGTAGTGCTCCCCTCCGGGACCACGACGCTGTCGCCGATCGGCTCCAGAATTTCGTCACTGGCACTCAAGAAGCGGCCTTCAAGCAGGATCGAACCGGAGCTCTCGATCACGCTGGGCATGTTGGCGACGGTCACGGTGCCCGAGACCTCCTGCACCGCAGGCAGGTTGCCCACGTTGACGGTACCGGAGACCGCCTGGGTCTCGGGCAGGTTGCCCACGTTGACCGTACCGGTCAGCGCCGGCTGATTCGCCCAGTCAACCCCCACCTGAATCCGACCCGCCTCGTCCAGGTTCTGCTCCCGGACCATCAGCGTATCCTTCGCCCCACCGCTGCCGGCACCCATCAGCACAACACCCATCGCCAGCAGACCGACCAGCCCCATCACTGCAACGCTCTTCCGCATCCCCATATCCGATCCCCTCCATCCAACGTTTTCGTCCACATCCGCATCATAGCAGGCTCCACCCGATGATGGCGTCCCAGACCCGTCCCAGAAACGTCTCACCCGTCCCACCCAAAAGGCGCCGCCCCCCTCGGAAGAGGGGGGCGCACAACAGATCGCCCACACGCCGGGACAGGCGCATGGGCACACGGGGCGGACGGGTATGGTAAAATGGGAAGCAATACATATTCGGAGGGGGAGTCTTCCGTGGGGAACGAGACGCCGACACAGCTTTCGCCGGAACTGGTCGCCTTTCTGCAGGGGCCGCAGTTGGTCCTGGTCACCACCCTGGACGCCCAGACCAGGTGGCCCACCAACAACCTGATCACCTGGGTGGCGGCGAAGGACAGCCAGACGCTCCGGCTGGCCGCCGATGCCAAGGGCCGGGTGATGGGGAACATCCGGGCCGATGAGCGGGTGCTGCTGACGGTGATGGCGCATGGGGGGTGCCACACCATCGAGGGCACCGGCCGGGTGATCAGCGAGGAGATCGAGGGGGTCAGCCTGAAGCTGGCGGTGGCAGAGGTGAAGGTGCAGGCGGTCCGGGACGTCACCTTCTGGGGGGGCAGGATCACCGCCAATCCCGAGTACGATGTCACCTACGACAAGGGGCTGAAGGAGAAGCTGGACGCCGGGGTCTTCGCGGCGCTGCTGGCGTGAGGGTAAGGGGGGAGCGCACGGCGCTCCCCCCTCTCGCTTTTTGCCCGCTTTGGCTTGGAACAGGGTGCAGGGCACTGTTCGTTGTCGACGGCAGGCTGGTGCATTGCCGGGCGTATGGGCTGGAGTCCTGGAATAGAAAGGGCGAGCGGGCATAGACCATCAGGCTGTGCTCCTTGGCCGTGACCCGAGTCACCAGGGTCCGGACCAGGTTGTTTTGCTACAGGGATACATCTGATAGAGACGATTCAAGCCACTCCCTGGCAGTCTGCCGCCAGGCCTCCATCTCCGCCTCGCTGACGTTGCCCTGGGCGAGGATCTGCTGCAGCTCCTTCTGCCGCTCCTTCAGCTCCTGCTCCCGCTCCTTCAGCCGGCTGAGCGAGTCCAGCATCGAGTCGGCCTCCACCGCTCCCTGCTCCAGAACCCGGAGCATGTTGGTCCGCCCCTTGCTGATCTGGACCAGCCCCTGCTCGATCTCCCGCCGAATGGCGCCCGTGTCGGTCCCCTGCTCCACCTCCGCCCGCAGCTCATCCGGGTTCTCCAGCCAGTTGACCAGCCGGTTCCAGACCGCCTTCTCGATGGAGGCGGCGTCGACCTTGTTGCCACAGGCTCCCCCGGGGGCGCCCTGGTAGGCCCGCCGGCAGGTGTAGACCCGCCGCCGCCCCTTCGGGTGTGCAGACGTCCTATGTCAAGTTCCGATTGCCATCAAAGGGCTGCAGAGAGTGATATGGGAGACCGTTAGGGGGGGCCGGGGGGCCGCGAAAAGGAATTTGACGCAGGGCGCGCCAAAGAAACCGACCCTGAGGTGGTCGGAGGTTTCGGGTCACGTTCTAGTCGGCTGCGGTCACTACCGCTCTGGGTATGCAGGCATCCGGCCGGTAGGGAGTTCCGTGTTTCATCATGGTGTAGACAATCCCCACTAGGCGGCGCATGACGCAAGTCATCGCCGCTCTCTTGGTCTTGCCTTCGGCGATCTTCCGGAGAAAGAACTCGCGGGCCTTGGGATTCCCGGGTTTTCCACTAGGTGCGACCGAGATCTGGCAGAGGGCGATGTGGTACAACACCTTGTGTAGGCTCCGTCGCCCACTTCGGGTTCGTCGATGGCGCCGCTTCTGACCTGAACTGCGTTCGACAGGAGCAATGCCAGCGTAGGCAGCCAACTTGTCCGCTGAAGCAAAGCGGGTAATCGGCCCGATCTCTGCAACCAGGCCAGCCGCTGAAACTACGTTCACTCCGGGAATTGTGGTTAGGTGAAGCCCTGTCTTCCCCAGCAAGCGCTCTATCTGCACTTCGAGGCCCTTGATGATCCGCTGCAGCTCCCGGATCTCAGAAACGGTGTACTGGATGAGCAAGGCCCGAGTTTTCTCCTCCAGTCCATTCGCCCGGTTACCTGAGACGCTGGCCAGGATGACCTCAGCCTTCTTGTAGGCCAGTGGTCCTCGGATCCGCCGACCAAGCAACGTCGCCAGGTGGTCGAGCGTTGCGCGTTGCAGATAGGCCGGAGACGGGAAGCGGTGCCAGAAGTCCAGGGCCGAGATAAGGGCTGGGTCGGTGAACCACTGATCGTACCCGGGGAACTGCTGAGCAAGCAGGGCGTGAAGGCGGTTCTTCGCGGTGGTCAGGGATTCGACCAAGCGGTCACGGTGCCGGTAACATGAGCTAACGATAGGTGCACCTCGTCAACTACTGCATCCGGTAGGCTGTCGAGGTGCTGGATCATGACACAGGCGATGTTGCGGGCATCCACCGGATCAGACTTCTCTGGCCGGGCCCGCCGAGAACGCTCCCGGTTTGCCTGAATTGGTGTGACCGACTTGACGACGAAGCCGGCGTTTAGCAGGAAGCTCGCTAGATGCCTTCCGTAGCCGTGGCAGTCCTCCAGGCCAAAGACCACATGGTAGCCCTGGGGAACGTGCCCTAGGAGCGTCTGCAAGAATCCGGGGAACGCGTCGGGATGGTTCCGGGTCGAAACGGTGCCGAGGACCTGATTCCAGCAGTTGATCACGACCGCTGTGTGCTGAAACTTGTGTGGGTCAACGCCGATAAACGCCAGTCTGCTCCGGTCCATGTCGCCCCCTCCCAACAAGAGAAATGGGTCGCCACCTGTCACGCACTCTTGTTCAGCGTTGGTCCGCACGGTCCTATTCAGTACATCAGGTGGCGGAGCGAAGCGGGCGGCAGTCTGCACTAGAGAACGTAGCCCGAAGGCCCGCACGAGATAATCCAGCCCTACCCGCCTCGCTCCAAACTTGGCCCGACGCAGTACACTCTCCTGCCAAAACAATGGGCAGGCCAACGCGTCTCAGAACAAGCGTTAACCCCCGAAGGGGTCCGCACAGAGATCGCGGGCCTACCCAGGCTCATCGTAGCATCCGTGACTGGCGGCCTCAACCCCAACCTACCACAAGAGAGATAAGGCAGTGGGCCGGTAGGGCTCAGATCCCCGTGGCAGTTGACCTCAGCCGTGGACAGAGCTTTGGCGCGAGGATCAAAATCCCGGGCTGACAAGGTTTCAAACTCTTTGGGGCAAGGGACCAGGCGTGGGACTCGCAGCTGGACCGGGCCGGGGTTGATGGATGATTCACCGGGGCGCTGTTGCACATGTCAAGCCCGCAGCGGTGCTTCGAACGGTCGACGCTCCGCTGCAAGGCTTGACATGACTGGGGCCCTCGTATAATGGCCTGACAACCCGGCTCGATCATCTGGCACCGGAAACCAGACTCCTATTGGCGTAAGTCTTCCTCCTGTGCGTTGCCAAAGAACCAAGTGGCATAACCGGCGCCACCGATCATGCACACAAGGGACACGACGGTTCTCCATGGAGCAACGGAACCAGCGTAAGGGTTCACCAGGACCAAAGCAAGCGAGAAGCCGGCGAAAAAGAGCACCACTGCGCCTAGTACGAAGGAAGTTATCCGCCTGACTGGTGCTACCCATGCTCCAGCTAACACGAACACCAAGCCAACCATGGCACTTTCAAACATCTCATACAGAAGACCTTGCTCCAGGTAGTATGGCATGAACAACCGAGAGATGACGGTCCAGATGAAGGGGGCTACCACAGCTGCAGGTAAACACAAGACCCACCGTAGCCAGTTTGGGACGCGTTCCAGGTGTAACCACCCCACCTTACCAAAGGCTAGAATCCCAGTTCCAGGTTCCATCGGGATTCCAACGACTCCTCGGTCCCGGCCACAGGCCCAACCTCCTCAGCACGTAGACCGGCCACGAATGGCTCTCAAAAAACGCTCCCTTCTCCTTGCAGTGTCCCTCGGGCTCATAGGTCGACCTTACGGCACCGTAGGTGGAAACCTCGAACCGAGCCGATCTCTCGACCAGTCCCTGCCAAACCTCATGACCGCCAAGCTCAGCCCTGAGTTCTCGAAACGCTCTCATCAATTCAGCGTCTTGATAGGCCGCATCAGGAGGGCAGTCTGGTGCATAGTAGAGCCCAGTCTGGTGGTCAACAAAGACGACTGCGTTGTCTGGTGGCACTGAACCTACTTCGCTGCCCAACAGGAAGAAGAAGGCGACAGCCAGGAGGGCCATTCCCCATCCAGCAACAGTTCTCACTGCCGTTAGTACCGTCTTCACTGCGTGCTCCCTCTCTCTTCACGCTTCAGATGCGACTCTAAATTATCCCCGGCATTATGAATCATAGGGTCAGTAACTCTCCCGTTCTATGAGCCCGCCTTCGCTGTCACCACCTCCGGGTCACACGACCCAAAGGGCAAGCGCTGTCAACACCCCATACCCGAAAGACTGAAGTGCTCCAAATGTGAAGAACCCTGCCATGATGGCAACCGTTCCCTGGGCGTATGGAAAGTAGTGATTGAAGAACGCAGTTGCGATCACGACTACTACAGCGAAGGCAAACCGAAAAACGGCGCCGGCCAGTCCCGTCGTGACAGTGTTGAACCCCAAGATCCATCTCTGGACTCCTGGGCGACTTGCCGCTGCCTCTTGAGCCATGGCACCTGGGGCTAAGAGCGCAGTCAGAGTCAAGCTCAGCACGTATCCTGTGATCCAATATACTGCGGTGTAAAAAACGAAGTATCCGATGACCGTCAATACCCAGGCCATGGTCAAACACCTCCCTAGACATGGTCAGACTTAAACTGCCAGGTAGTCACAACAACTAATCAGTCCGCCGGAGGATTAGCTGATCGCGCAGCCACTCAAATGCCCTTGGATTCCGAAGGATGAAATTCCGCAGGAAGGAGGTTGAGCCAATGTACACAAAGCGCGCCAGCCAAAGGGCCACGCCGTACAGTCCCACGAGGCCCCAGACCCCCCGGGAATCCGCTACGTCTAGCCAGTACAGAACCGCTGACGCAACTACCACCAAGGACGAGCCCGTGAGTCGTGCTGTCCCTCGGGACGATACACCGTACCAAGCCCCCCCACAGGAAAACACCTACAGGAATGGCCAACAGCGACCACCAGCCCAGGGCGGAAATGGCGAAGGCAGCAGTCACGATCAGAATGACAGGTGCTCCGATAAACGAACACAGGACCAAGGCTTTCTCGAGATAAGGTGCCTCACCCGTCTGCTCTTTAACGCTTCGTAGTGAAACGTCTGTGTAGAAACGGCGCGCAAAGACCCGATCAATCCCAACGATCAGTCGTCCCGTCTTCTCCAGAGTAACAACCTGCTCGAAGGTTATGGGCCCCCTGCTATCCACTGACCCTGATCCCTCCCGACTGGCATGTCGGACCACCGAGTCTGCCATTTCAAATATTTCGGCGATAGATATCGAAACCCTCCTGACGTAAACATGCTACGCAGGGTAACTTGGATCTGTCACACTCTTTGCCTCTCTCCTGCTGCAATGCTCGAAAGAGAAAGTGCATACACTTCCGTCTCCCCCCGAGGAGACTCTCCACTTAGCACGTCTGAACGGCAAAGGGGCCGTCCCAAAAGCAGATTGATCTGCATGGGACGGCCCCCTGTTGTATTTGGTAACTGCCCTCTATCCTGGTCCTTCTGCGCCACTTACGATAGATAGTAGACGGTATCTTAATAACGCCCCGGTTCTTCGGAAAGGTCAGCCCTTCTCCTACCCCCCGGCTCATCCATCTGCCCGGCACCCAGGCCCGAGAAGCCGCCAGAAGGCCGCCCCATGACGGGCGGCCGTTTTCCTCCTCACACTACCAGGCAAGCAGAAAGACGCCCCCATAGACCAGGCCGTTCCACGCCAGGATCGAGAAGCCGGCGACCAGCTCCAGCTGTCGCGGCATCCCGCCCGGGTAGACCAGCGGCC
>JBMONC010000110.1:3059-35017 GCA_049324875.1 Bacillota bacterium | reverse complement strand
CCGGGCTTAATGGATACGCTGCGAGAAGTAAAGTTCCTGATAGATCTCCCGGAAGCCCAACCGCTCGTAGAGCGGGCGGCCCATAGGGGTAGGCGTCAGCCCCACATGGGCACAGCCCGCCGCCTGCGCATCGGCCAGGCAGGCCCGCAGCACCGCCGTGGCCACGCCGTTCCGCTGGAAGCGGGGCAGGGTGCACATGTTGTAGATGCCGGCCATCTGGCCGTGGATGAAGAGCGTGCCCGCCCCGGCGGGACGGCCGCCCAGGTAGGCGATGTAGTTGATGGCGCCGATCTCGAAGGAGATGTCCACCCCCCGGCGGCCGGCGATCAGCATCTCGGTGGAGGCGCCGGGGAAGAAGACCTGCCGCAGCATCTCCCAGTACAGGGCGGCATCCTTGCGCGGCACCCGCTCCACCCGGAGCCCCACCCGGTCCTCCGCCGGCAGCGGCAGGCCGCTCCAGATCATCACCGGGTTGGCCTCCGTCATGAAGCCCATCCGGTACAGCCGGACGCCCAGGTCCGAGGGGCGGGTGGCCGGGGTGGTCATCAGCGTACTGGTGGGGATCCCCTGCTCCCGGAAGAAGGCACGGGCGGCGGCGATCAGCTCCTCCACCTGCTCCTCCTCCACCCGGATCCGGCTCACATGGTTAAACCGCGGGTAGGGCACCGTGGGCATCAGCACCCAGCGGGCCCCGAACCGGTCCGAATCGCACTGGCCCAGGTGCTGCTTGAGGCACTCCTGGTTCTCCTCCCAGAGGTCGGCCAGCTGCACGAGGTTCATCCGGCTCCCTCCATCTTGGGCATCTCTCCCAAAAGAGTTCGCCCACCCGGGGCCGTTTCCCTGTGCCCTGCCCCAAACCACTGGTCGGAACCCGGAACTGGCTCACCCCAGCGGGTTGGGCCTGGTTCCCTGGGGCAGGTCCTCGGGCACCTGCCAGGCGGGCACCTGCTTGCCGCCCTCGGGCTTCCCGCCCCCCTGCCCACCTGCGCCGCCCGCCTTGCCGATCAGCTGCTCGGGGTGGATGAAGAAGAAGGTGACCGCCAGCGTCACGCCGAGGATGCCCGCCGAGAACCAGAAGGGGACAGGCTCCCCGTTCTTCATCAGCGCCCCGTAGAGGGGCGGGCCGAAGGCGACCCCGATGAACCGGACGGCCCCGTAGAGGGCGGTGACCGCTGCGCGCTGGGCGGTGGGGGCCGAGGAGGTGATCAGGTTGTTCAGCCCGGGCAGCTGCAGGCCGGTGCCGACCCCGCCCACGATCACCCCGGTGAAGAAAGCCCAGTCCTGGGGGACGATGGCGACCAGCACCATCCCGGCGATGGCGATCACCAGCCCGGCCAGCACCGCCGGCTTCAGCAGCTTCTGGTGCTTCTGCAGGAAGAGGCCGGCCCCGAAGGAGGTGAGTGACATCGCCAGCACCGGCCACATGATCAGGAAGCCCTTGGGCACCCCGTCGATGTCGTGGGCATTCTCCAGGTGCTCGGAGAGGAAGAAGAGCACCCCGAAGAGGACGAAGAGCGCCACCGTGCCCGCCCAGAAGCAGGCGAGGAGCGGCACGCCCTTCCGCTTGAAGAGCTGGGCCACCTCGCCGAAGTACTCCTTGAACCCCGCCGCCTTGGGGCGCTCCGGCTCCTTGGTCAGGAACCAGACCGCCAGCGCGAAGGGGACCGACATGGCGGCGTAAGCGAAGAAGACCCCCCACCAGATGAAGAGGGCGCCCACCAGCGCTCCCAGGATGGGGGAGACCACCTTGCCGATGCCGTTGGCCGCCTCCAGGATGCCCAGCGCCGTCACCCGCTGGGGGCCCCGGAACAGGTCGCCCACAAAGGCCATCGCCACCGGCGCCGTCCCGGCGGCCCCCAGACCCTGTACGATGCGACCGGCCATCACCACCGTGAAGCCGTCCTCGGCCAGCCACCAGCCGCCGAGCCCCGAGATCACCCCACCCAGGCCGTAGATCAGCAGGCTGGGCACGATCACCACCTTCCGGCCGTAGCGGTCGGCCAGGAAGCCCGCCAGAGCGATGCCGAGACCCGCCGCCAGGGAGAAGGCGGTGACCGCCAGGCCCGTCACCGACTTGTCCAACCCCATCTCCCTGCCCATGTCGGGCAGGACCGGGATCAGCATGGAGTTTCCCAGGACCATGATCAGAGGAACCGTACAGAGCGCAGCCAACTGCAGCCACTTGCTGGGACCTGCCTGCGCCTCGGACTGAGCCAACGATGATCCCTCCCCGCAACGAATGACAGCCCCCATAGGGTTTCCGAAGCGGGACAGGTTGAGACGCGCAGGCATTTTTTGTGCACCTCCCCGATAGACTCGGACCAAGGGAGGGGATCTTCATGTCGAGCGAGCGGGTGATCCTGCTCACACTGATGGCCCTGGGTGTGGCAGCCCGCAATTCGCTGATTGTCACCTCCGCCGGCATCGTGCTGATCATGCATGCGCTGCGGCTTGACCGGTTCTTTCCGATGTTGGAGAAGCGGGGGCTCGAGGCCGGACTGATCTTTCTGCTGATGGCGGTGCTGGTCCCCTTTGCCACCGGGGAGGTGGGCTGGAGTGAGATCCGCCACTCCTTCACCTCCTGGAGCGGCCTGGCCGCCATCCTGGGCGGGATCATCGCCGCGGTGCTCAGCGGGTACGGGGTGACCCTCCTGCAGGTCAATCCCGAGGTGATCGTGGGCATGGTGGTGGGTACGATCCTCGGCGTGATCATCTTCAAAGGAATTCCGGTCGGCCCCCTGGCTGCCGCCGGCTTTACCGCCATCCTGCTGGCCTTGCTCCGTTGGACGTAGGAGGAAACCTGCATGGATGAGAAGATGCTCTGGTCGATCCGGCTGATCCGGATGCTCTCTGCCTGCGCCGAGGTGACGGCGGCGATCCTGCTCCTCCGGATGACCGATGTGCGGGCGATGATCCGGCTGAACGGGCTGTTGGGACTGGTGGGGCCGCTGATCTTCATCAGCGTCAGCGCTCTGGGCATCGCCGCGAGCCTGGGCAAAGTGCAGCCGCAGAAGCTCCTGCTGATCCTGGCCGGGGTGATCCTGGTGCTATGGGGGACCCGGTAAAAAACGCGGGGCGCAGTGAAGGGTTGGGCGCGGTGGGGTCGTCAAACCGAGCGAATGGCAAACGCTCAAAGGAGGCGCCCCCGCATGAATACCGTCGTCACCCGCAAGGTTGGACGGATAACGGTGGCCATCGGTCTGGTCGGTCTCGGTGCCGCCCTGCTGATGGACAACCTGCTCGCCACCGGCCCCACTTACACCAGCCTGATCCTCCGGTTCTGGCCCGCCCTGCTGATTGGCTTCGGCCTCGAATACCTGCTCTTCAGCTTCCTCGACCAGGGGGAGGATGGGCAGCAGCTCCGGCTCCGCTTTGACGTGGGCGGTGCCCTCCTGCTGGCCCTGGTGGTGGGGCTGACCGCCGGCTTCAGCAGCCTGAGCCACATCATCCCCAACCCGCGGGATTACGTCTTCGTAGGCGGCTCGACCAGCAACGACCAGACCTCCTTCGCCCCGGCAGAGGGGGCGAAGGAGGTGGTGGTGGACGTGGACTTCGGCCGGGTGATCCTCTACAGCCAGAAGCTGCAGGAGGTCCGGGCCGAGGCGTCCTACACCATGCACGGCACCCTCCGGCTGCGGGATCAGGCCCAGGCGGTGGACGACTTCACCCTCTCGGTGGAGGAGGGCGAGACGGTCCGGGTGACCGGGCGGGCCCCCCAGGGCATCAACCTGGGTGGGCTGAGCGCCACCTACCGGGTCTACGTGCCCGAGGGGATGGCGGTCCGGGTGCAGACCGGGGCCGGCTCGATTCAGGTGCAGGACTACACCGGGGAGCTGAAGCTGACCAGCAAGTTCGGTTCGATCACCGTGACCGCCTCCACCGGCAGGCTGGACGCCGAGACCGGCTCGGGCTCGATCCACGTGACCGCCCATGACGGTCCCGTGGTGGCCCGGACGATGGCCGGCCGGATCAACATCAACCGGGTGACCGGCGCCCTGCAGCTCGACTCGGGAACGGGGTCGATCAGCGTCGACCAGTTCGCTGGCGGCAAGCTGGTGGCCGAGACCCGGATGGGCTCCATCCAGGTCAGCACCCAGGCCGACCTGGAGGGCGACGTACTGCTGCGCACCTCCACCGGATCGATCAACCTGATGGTGCCGGGCAGTTCCAGCATGAAGGTGACCGCCCAGACCAAGACCGGCTCCATCACGGGGCCCGACTTCCTGGCGGTCAGCCAGAGCGGCGCCTCCCGGACGGCGGTGGGCACCACCGGCGACGGCCGGCACGTGGTGACACTGGAGGCCGGCATGGGCTCGATCCAACTGTCAACCCGATGAGTCTGGCTGCACCCCCGCCCCCGGCGGGGGTGCACTTCTATCACGACCCCCCGGGCAGCCCCGATCAGATCGAGTAGTCCGGATCGGCCGGGCCCTCGGTGATCCCGAGCCGCCTGAGCGCCGCCACGATCTGCGCCGCCGCATCCGCCGGGGTCTGGCGGGTGGTGTCGATCCGGATCTCGGGGGACTCGGGCTCCTCGTAGGGCGAGTCGATCCCCGTGAAGTTGCGAATCTCCCCCCGGCGGGCCTTCCGGTAGAGCCCCTTCGGGTCCCGCTCCTCGGCCACCGCCAGCGGGGTGTCGACGAAGATCTCCAGGAACTCCCCCTCCTCCAGCATCCGGCGGGCCATCTCCCGCTCCGCCCGGAAGGGGGAGATCAGCGAGACCAGCACGATCAGCCCGGCATCCACCATCAGCTTCGCCACCTCCGCCACCCGGCGGATGTTCTCCGCCCGGTCCGCATCGGTGAAGCCCAGGTCCTGGTTCAGCCCGTGGCGCAGGTTGTCCCCGTCCAGCAGGTAGGTGTGGAGGCCCAGGGCGTGGAGCTGCTGCTCCACCTGGTTGGCGATGGTCGACTTCCCCGCACCCGAGAGCCCGGTGAACCAGAGGACGCAGGGCTTCTGCCCCTTGGCCACGGCGCGGGCCGCCTTGGTCACCGCGACCGGCTGGGCATGGATGTTGCCGGCCTGGCGCAGGGCGGCCTCGATCATCCCGGCGCCCACCGTGTTGTTGGTCAGCCGGTCGATCAGGATGAAGCCGCCGGTCTCCCGGTTCTCCCGGTAAGGATCGAAGGGGACCGGCCGGTCCAGGGTGAGCCGGCAGAGCCCGATCTCGTTCAACTCCAGCCGCTCGGCCGGCAGCCGCTCCAGGGTGTTGACATCCACCCGGTGCTCCGGCGGCGCCAGGGTCGCCCCCACCAGCCGGGTGCCGATCCGCATCAGGTAGGGGCGGCCGGGCTCCAGCGGCTGGTCGCTCATCCAGACCACGGTGGCCCGAAAACGGTCGGCCATTGCCGCCGGCTCATCCGCCTTGCAGAGCATATCGCCCCGGGAGATGTCGATCTCATCGGTCAGGGTCAGGGTGACGGACTGCCCCCGGACCGCCTGGTGCAAGTCGCCGTCGAAGGTGACGATCCGGGCCACCGTGCTCTCCCTCCCCGAGGGCAGCACCCGGACCCGGTCGCCGGGGCGGACCGAGCCGCTGCTGATGGTGCCGGCGTAGCCCCGGAAGTCCAGATTCGGGCGGTTGACCCACTGCACCGGCATCCGGAAGGGCCGCTCCGCCCCCTCCCCCTCGTCGATCGCCACCGTCTCCAGGTACTCCATCAGGGTGGGACCGTCATACCAGGCCATGGCGGCGCTTGGGGTCAGGATGTTGTCGCCCCGGAGGGCCGAGAGCGGGATCGGCGTGATCTGGGTCAGGCCGATCTGCTCGGCGAAGAGGTTGTACTGGCGGGCGATCTCCCGGAAGACCCCCTCGGCGTAGCCCACCAGATCCATCTTGTTCACCGCCAGCACCACGTGGCGGATGCCGATGAGCGAGACCAGGTAGCTGTGCCGCCGGGTCTGGGTCAGCACCCCCTTGCGGGCATCCACCAGGATCACCGCCACGTCGGCGGTGGAGGCGCCGGTGATCATGTTCCGGGTGTACTGCTCATGCCCCGGGGTGTCGGCGACGATGAACTTGCGCTTCTCGGTGGAGAAGAAGCGGTAGGCAACGTCGATGGTGATCCCCTGCTCCCGCTCGGCGGCCAGGCCGTCCACCAGCAGGGCCAGGTCCAGGTTGCCGCCCTGGGTACCCCACCGCCTGGAGTCCGCCTCCACGGCGGCCAGCTGATCCTCGAAGAGCAGCTTGGAGTCGTAGAGCAGCCGACCGATCAGGGTGCTCTTGCCGTCGTCGACGCTGCCGCAGGTGATGAAGCGGAGCAGCCCCTTCTCCCGGTGCAGCCGGAGGTACTGCTCGATGTCGGTGGCGATCAGATCAGAGCGGTGGGCCATCAGAAGTACCCCTCCTGCTTCTTCTTCTCCATCGAGGCGGCGGAGTCGTGGTCGATCACCCGCCCCTGGCGCTCGGAGGTGGTGGTCAGGAGCATCTCCTGGATAATCGCCGGGAGGGTGTCGGCCTCGCTCTCGATCGCCCCGGTCAGCGGGTAGCAGCCCAGCGTCCGGAAGCGGACCTTCCGCATCACCGGCCGCTCCCCGGGGCGCAGCGGCATCCGGTCATCGTCCACCATAATCAGCGTCCCCTCCCGTTCCACCACCGGCCGCTCCGCCGCAAAGTAGAGCGGCACCACGGGGATGTTCTCGAGGTAGATGTACTGCCAGACATCCAGCTCCGTCCAGTTGGAGAGCGGGAAGACCCGGAAGGACTCGCCCTTCTGCTTCCGGGTGTTGTAGAGCCGCCAGAGCTCGGGCCGCTGGTTTTTCGGGTCCCAGAGGTGGCCCGCTGACCGGAAGGAGAAGATCCGCTCCTTGGCCCGGGACTTCTCCTCATCCCGCCGGGCACCGCCGAAGGCGGCGTCGAAGCCGTACTTGTCCAGCGCCTGCTTCAGCGCCTGGGTCTTCATGATATCGGTGTGGACCGCCGACCCGTGGGTGAAGGGGTTGATCCCCCGGGCCAGCCCGTCGGGGTTGATGTGGACGATCAGTTCCATCCCCGACTCCTTCGCCGTCCGGTCACGGAAGGCGTACATGTCGCGGAACTTCCAGGTGGTGTCTACGTGGAGGAGCGGAAAGGGCGGAACCGCCGGGTAGAAGGCCTTGCGGGCGATGTGCAGCATCACCGCGCTGTCCTTGCCGATGGAGTAGAGCATCACGGGGTTCTCCGCCGTGGCCGCAACCTCCCGCATGATCTCGATGCTTTCGGCCTCCAGCCGCTGGAGATGGGTCAGTCTGGTCATCGATCTGCGCCTCTTTCATGGGAGGTTGGTGCATGGCCGGGGCGCTCACTGCCGGTTGGTAAAGGTATGGAGCCCGCACTCCCGCTTCCCGGTCCCGCTCCAGCGGCCGGCCCGCTCCTCCTCCCCGGGGAAGGTGGGGCGGGTGCAGGGCTGACAGCCGATGGAGCTGTACCCCTGGTCGAGCAGCTGGTTATAGGGGATCTGGTGCTCCAGGATATAGGTCCAGACCTGCTTGCGACTCCAGTGCGCCAACGGCAGCACCTTGACCAGCGGGCGGCCATCCACCTCATGGTACTCCAGCAGTTCCACGCCGCTGCGGCTCTCCGACTGATCCCGCCGGAGGGCGGCGATCCAGGCGTCCAGGCCAGCCAGCGCCCGCTGCATCGGCTCCACCTTGCGGATGGCACAGCAGCCGTCCGGATCGGTCTGGTAGAGCGGGCCCGGGTCGGTGGCCGGGTGGTACTCCACCAGGTTGATCCGGTACTGCGCGGCGAAGCGCTCCTTCAGGGCGAGGGTCTCGGGGAAGTGCATCCCCGTATCCAGGAAGATCACCGGCACCGCAGGGTCGATCCGGGCGATCATGTGGGCCAGCACCACCCCCTGGCCGCTGAAGCTGCAGGTCAGCCCCACCCTGCCCGGAAAGGTCCGGATCGCCCATCTCAGCACCTCCTCGGGCGGGGCGGCCGCCAGCGCCTGCGCCTGGCTTCGGACCGCCTCAGGGCTCCACAGTCCACCCGTGCTCATGGCAGCTCCCTCCTAAACACATGTAAACCGATCGGTTTTCTTGTATTTTAATCAGATCCACCTCCCGACGCAATCCCCTGTTCTACCCGGAGAGAACACGTTGGGCCCAAAAGAAGTGCACCCCCACCTCTGGCGAGGGTGCAGGCCATGTGATATGACAGAGGGAGGAGGTGCTTTGCATGCGGTTCAAGGAGAAGGTGGTGGTGGTGACCGGCGCCGCCCGGGGCATTGGACGGGCGGTCGCCCGGGCCTTTGCCGGCGAGGGCGCCCGGGTTTTCGGGTGCGACCTCTCCCCCGAGCCGGTGGAGGGCGTGGCGATGTTCGAGTGCGACGTGGCCGACGAGGCGCAGGTCCGGGCCTTCCTGGAGCGGGTCGGCCCGGTGCTGCACGTGCTGGTCAATAACGCCGGGATCTCCCGGTTCGGACCCCTGGAGACGACCCCGGTGGCCGAGTTCGACCGGGTGCTGGCGGTCAACCTGCGGGCGCCCTACCTCTTCGCCCGTTACACCGCCCCGCTGCTGCGGGCCTCGGGGGCCGGGGCGATCATCAACATCGCCTCCACCCGGGCGCTGATGAGTGAGCCCAACACCGAGGCCTACGCCGCCTCCAAGGG
Source organism: Bacillota bacterium (assembly GCA_049324875.1). Lineage (GTDB taxonomy): Bacteria > Bacillota > Sulfobacillia > Symbiobacteriales > Symbiobacteriaceae > JAWLHU01. The sequence goes on along the minus strand of JBMONC010000110.1, from coordinate 26,425 downwards.
CGGGATCGTGGCGCTTACCCACGCCCTGGCCATCACCCTGGGGCCGGCGGTGCGGGTCAATGCCGTGCTGCCCGGCTGGATCGACACCAGCGGCGGCCCGCTGCGGGAGGAGGACCACGCCTTCCACCCTGCCGGCCGGGTGGGGCGGCCGGAGGATGTGGCCCGGGCCTGCCTCTTCCTGGCCGACCCCGCCGAATCCGGCTTCATGACCGGGCAGCAGCTGGTCCTGGACGGCGGGGTGACCCGGAAGATGATCTACCCCGAATAAGGCTGTCCGTTGATAATCCACTCCCCCGTGGGAGATACTCTCGATGTGAGAGGGGAGCTGCTGCGGGGGCCCGTATCCAAGGTACGGGGCGCTGGTAACCGGTTCTAGCGGAGAAGAGAATGGATCAGGAACCGGATCACCTCACTCAGGAGCACGGTAAGGATCACTTTCCGCACCCAAAGTGGCAGCACGGGGATCACCTCGGTGATCTCCCCTCTCACCGACCGCCGGAGTGAGCCGGCGGTCTTTATTCTGCCCGTCCCATCCGCTCATTCCCGGACCATCTCCAGGTAGGCGACGATCTTCCTCGCCACCTCCTCCTCGGGCACCACCACCGTCACCAGCAGGTTGCCCACGGCGACAAAGTGGGGCCTGGCCACCCACTCCACCGGCATTTCCGATGGGTCGAGCGCCGCCGCCCTCGCAGCGGCAGCGGGGGAGTCCAGGGTATAGACCTGCACCGGCTGCCCGAGCACCTGAACCACGCTGCCCGACCCCGCGCCGAAGAGCAGGGTGGAGATGGTTTCACCGGTCTCCCGAGCGTCCTCCAGACCGTGCTCCTGCAGGGAGCGGACCAGATCCCCCACCGTGATCATCCCGGAGAGCCGGGCAGGCGCCCCGATCGGCGGGGGCGAGAGCGGCTCCAGCGCCTCCTGAAGCGCCTGGAAGACCCCCTCCGGAACCCCGTAGAGCACCTCCGCATCCCGGTCGGCCAGGTAGGGCCCCCAGAGTTCCAGCTGCCGCTCTTTGCCGCCCTTCAGCTCCAGGGTGATATGGACAGGCGGCCCCAGCAGGTCCGGGGGATAGGCCCGCTCGGTAATGGCGCCCAGCGCCTCCAGGAGCGGGGCGAACCGAGCCCGATCCGCCGTCCGCTTCGGCGGGGGAACCCGCTTCAGGGTCGGCTCCCAGGAGACCACCACCGCCTCCACCTCTCCCGGAGCGAAGCCGAACACCAACTCCGAGCCCTGATCCCCACCGGAACCCCCCGACCGCCCGCAGGCCCCGGCGAGAACAGCCAGGGCCAAGAGCGCTGCCAGCAGGGGAACGAACCGCCGTTTCCAACCCATCCTCCCACCTCCTGCCCATTGGACGGGCGCAGGACCGCCCCAGGTTGCATGCCAGCTGCCCCGGCCAAAGGTTCCCCTGGTTAGGCCGGACGCCCTCGGTGCAGAGTAGCAGCAGGAGCGTGATTCACCTGAGTGGTTCCCGGCCCTTTGCCCGCATCAGAGCCGCTCTCCGGACCTGGTTCTGGCCACCCTCCGGCAAGCCGTGGTCCCCGCTGGCGATCAACATCCACCTCTCCCTCTGCCAGTGGCGCCAGACCCTCCGGCAGATCGATGCGGAACCGGACCTGCACCGGAAGCAGGAGATGGTGCGCCTGCTGTCGACCCAGATGAACCGGGCCTACTGGCGGTGGCGAATTGGAAAGCGATACTGACTCCCGGCATCGTCCAGATTGATTCAGAAGGAGGGAGATCGATGGAAAAGCGGAAGGAGCCAAGGTATGCACCCGGCCACGAGCTGACCCTGCACCCCGGCGACCCGGTGCGGGGAGCCGAACTGCTGGAGGAGAACCCCGGCAAGGAGGAGACTGCGGAGAAGGACCCGCCGGCGAAGGAGCGAGGCGACCGGCACCTGCTCTTCTAAGTGCAGGGAATAATCTTAGCCACGGATTACATGGATTACACGTATTTCCAATAATTATAAATTACATAGAGAGTGCATCACCCCACATCGCTCGTGTTAGGCACCCACAACCTACCATTCCCTTCACTGTGTGACCACCATGGTGCGGTGCTTCGCACCAGCACCACGAATGAAAAGGGCACCACCCACATGCGTGGCAGTGGCAAAGAAAGAAGCAAAGCAAAACCCCCGAGCACCGCCTGGCGGCGGGCCCGGGGGTTCGCTGCTCCTCAGCGAAGCTTGTAGACGATGATCCGCTGGACCGTGGTGTCGCCCACGAAGAGCAGGCGGCTTTCGGGCGAGAAGACGGCGAAGACGGGCTTGCCGCCCTCGGTCTCGAAGACGTTGCCGATCTGCCTCCCCTCCCCGCCGGTGGCGGCCAGGGTGGAGAGGTCGGCGGCGTCCATCAGGATCATCGAGCCCTGGACCGAGAAGGGGCGGCTGTCGCCGGCGCTGGCCGATCCGGTGTCCCGCAGCACCAGCAGCTTCCCGTCAGGCGAGAGTGTCAGCAGCGGGGTCATGCGGAAGTCCTTCAGGTACTCCCGGCCGACCACCTTCCCTCCCCTCACCAGGGCGATGAAGGCGCCGGTCCTGTCCTGCCCGCCCACATAGAAGCTCTTGCCGTCGGGGTGGACCGCCAGGCTGACGCCCAGGGCGTAGTTGACGGCATCGGCCTCCAGCAGGGTGACGGGCGCCCCTGCCTCCAGGTTCTGCAGGTCAACCGGGACGGCCACCACGGGGCTCTTGGCCCGGGGCGCCCCCAGCAGCCAGAGGGTGTGGCCCTGGACCACCGCTGCGGTCACGCCGCCGGGGCCGGCATCGGCCCGGTAGGGGCCGGTCACCTTGCCCGCGGGCTCCACCACCCAGAAGGCGTTAGGCTGGTAGACGAAGAGCCTTCCGGTGGCGGGGTCGACCACCGCCCCGATGGGGGAGGGGATGTCCCACCACTGGATCCGAGGAAGGTCCAGCTCCTTGATCAGCTGGCCGGTCGCCCCGTTGTAGAGATGGACCGGGCCCGCCTCGCCCACCCAGTAGAGCAGGTCAGGCTCGGCGCTGTAGGCGGTGATTCGGGAGGGGCTGGTGGGCAGCGTGATGGCCGCCTTCGACCGGCCGCTGCTCAGGTCGAGCAGGAAGAGGTCGGTGCTGTGCGATTCGTGGACCCAGGCGGTGCAGTCGCCCCGCAGGTGGAAGCTGCCCGGGGTGAAGCTGAGCTGCAGCACCTTGGGCTGGCCAACGGCGGCGCCGGTCTCGCAGCTCTCCGGCTCCGCGGGGGCGGCGTTCTCATCCGGCGTATCCGACTCATTCTCCTCCGGTTCGGGCGCCGGCTCAGAGCCCGCCTCGCCCTCATCCACCAGCCGGACCTCCTCGGAGACGGCCACGTACTCGCCATCCTTGTAGGCCTTCACGATGTAGTAGTAGGCCTGGTCCTCCTCGATCCTCTCATCGGTGAAGCTGCGCTCCAGCAGCGGGAAGTCGTGGAGCGGGACCGGGTCGTGCTTGCCCGACGCCGTTCCCCGGAAGACATAGTAGCCATCGTTGGGCGTCGCAAAGGCGGGCCAGGTGATCTCCGCCTTGCCCCCCTTCCGGACGGCGCTCAGAGAGGCGCTCCCGCCTGCGGTCGCCTTCCGGTCGGGCAGCATCGAGCTGTCCACGTTGCCGGTCTGGTAGCGCAGGATCTCTCGGTGGCCCGTCAGCCAGTACCAGCCGCCGAAGAAGTAGGCGCTGTCGCCCGCCCAGACCACGGCGCCGTTCAGCTGCTCCTTGGGCAGGGTTGACTTCATGGTGGTGATCCGGTCGCGGGCCGGGTCGTACTGATAGATCCCCTGGGTCCCCTTCCAGCCGTCCTCCTGTCCTCCCATCAGGTAGACGTGGCGGCCATCGTAGAAGGTGGAGGCGCCGGAGAGCTTGCCGGGCAGGACCGCCCCCATCTCCTCCAGGGTGTCGGAGGTGGGGTCGTACCGGAGGATCGCCCCGGTGTCGAAGCCGAAGAGGTAGGCGTACTCCCCATCCCAGGCGGCGCTGAGGAAGGGGACGTCGTAGCCGGTCATCGCCGGGAGGGTGGCCGTCATCTGCTCCACCCGGCCGGTGGCCGGATCGTAGCGGTAGATTAGCCGGAAGCGGTCCTCGGCGTAGTCGTCCCTCTCGGTGTCCCGGACGCCGAAGATGTACATGTGGGTGCCGTCCCAGACTACCCCGCCGTAGTAGGCGGTGGGGAGCTCCGCCTTCAGCTCCGCCTGGTTCTGGGTCGGATCGTACTGGACGATATAGGAGCCGGCGTCCTCCACCGAGTAGATGGTGTAGGCGTAGGTACCTGTCCAGACCGAGCCGGTGGCCTCAAAGTAATCGGCCTCGGTGGAGGTGAATTTGATACCCGTCAGCCGGCCGGCGGCCGGGTCGAAGCGGTAGGCGCCACCCTTGGTCCAGACGTAGGCGTAGGTGCCGGTCCAGACGGCGCTCCGGGTCGGAACCGGGCCGGGCAGCCCCGGGGTGAAGGCGGTCAGCTTGTCCTTCACGGGGCTCTTGCCGAGCTTGTAAGGCGGGGTGGAGAGCTCTGCCTCGGGCAGGTCAAGCGGCACCCCGAGGTACCAGTGGATGTCCAGCCCGGAGTAGCCGGTCCCGCCCCGCCAGTACATGTCCATCTTGACCCAGGCGTAGCGGTCCTCGCCCAACCTGACCAGCAGGTACTTGCCCTCCATCTCGCTGATCGGCGCCGTGTTGGTAAAGGTGATCTTGGCGAGATCCATCTGCTCGTAAATGCCAAAGCTGACCAGGGCCAGCCCCTTGGCGGCGATCACCTTGTCGCCGGTCATCTTCAGATCGCTGCCGGCCTCGCCGGTCTCCAGGTTAAGCCCCCGGCTAAGGGTCAGCTGCCCGCTCTGCATGAACTCATCCCAGAAGATCGCCCCGGTGGAGACGGTGGGACCGGGCTCAGGCTGGGGCTCGGGCTGGGGCTGGGGCTCGGGCTGGGGCTGGGGCTCGGGCTCAGGCTGGGGCCCGGGCTCGGGCTGGGGCTCGGGCTCGGGCTCGCTCGCCGAGGAGACGGACCAGCCTAGGATCTCCAGGCTGCTGAAGCCGGTACCGCTCCGCCAGCCCATACCCACGGCGACCTGGGCGTAGCCGCCGCCGGTCAACTTGATCACCAGCACCTTGTACTCCACCGCCGTGGCATCCAGCGAGGTGCTGTAGCCCGAGGCGGGCGGGGTGAGGGTGCTGTCGAGGTAGCTGGCGCCCTGAATGATCACCATCCCGTTCTTGGAGGTGACCTTGCTCCCGGTCAGGACCAGGTCCTGGCCGGCCCCGCCGGTGGTCAGGTCCAGGCCGTTGCCGGCGTTGAGCCAGAGGCTCTGGCCCACGTTGTCCCAGGTGACCGAGGCCCGGGCCGCCCCCGGCAGCAGGCCGAAGAGGAGGCTGCAGATCAGCCCGAGCACGCTCCATTTGCGGATGAGGTGTTGCATGCCACGCACTCCTTTCATGGGCTACCGCCACTCGCCCGGCTCGGGCACCCGCTTGGCCGGGATGGCGGAACCGGACTTGGCCGACTGGTCGTTCACTGAGAGGTTCTCGATCTTGCTCAGGTCGGCGGCAAGGTCGCCGGTGACGAACAGCTCCTGCCAATAGGGCATGGAGTGCTCCAGGGTCTCCCAGCCGTGGACGGCGGGCTGCAGGCTGAGCTGGGCCTGGAAGGGATCCCGGGTGTAGGTCCCCAGGTACTCCAGGTTGACCGGGTAGCCGGCCGCCCCGATCATCCCAGTGATGGTCAGGATCACCCGGGCGGTGCCGTCGGCGTTCAGCGTCAGGTAAAAGTCGGGCCGGGCCCCGGCCGCGTCGCTGATCCACCCGTCCTTGTAGCCGTTCAGCCAGGTGGCGCTGAAGTGGGCCGGGAAGCTCCCGGTCGGGGCGGTGTCCGAGCCGGTGCTGGAGGGGCTGGCAGGGCTGCTGCCGCCCAGGGTGATCACCCCGGTGGCCGCATCGTAGCTCGCCTTGCCCGCCAGCGCTTCGCCCGCCACCAGCATCGGGATCAGCAGCCGCTGCTTTCTGATGGTCGGCGCCTGGGGAAGGGTGACCGTCTTCCCGTTGATCTGGGCGCTCCGCTTCCCCACCCAGAGGGTGGCGGAAAGATCCTCGCCGCTGATCGTCACCTTCTGCTCCCGACCGTCCCACTTCATGCGCAGGCCCAGGGTCTCGCCCACGTAGCGCAGGGGGAGCATCACCTGCCCGTTCACCTCCTGGGGCGGCACGTCCAGGGTGGCGGGCAGGCCGTTCCCCACCGCCTCCCGGCTGTTCAGCTTCAGCTTGATCTCGCCGCGCAGGACCGGCTCTGCCTCCCCGCTGCCCTGCTGCACCACCCACTCCTCCAGGAAGAGCCCCGAGTAGGCGAGGCCGCTGATGGAGGCCATGCCGATCCGGACCTGAGCGGAGCTGCCGCCGGCCAGCCGCACCACCACCCGGGTGTAGGCGACCTCGGCGGTCTTCAGGCTGGTGGTGTAGCCGGTCCGGGGGGCGACCAGATCGTAGTCGATGTAGTCGGACTCGTGCAGGATCTGCATGCCGTTGGGCGCGGAGAGCGTCTCCCCCTCGAAGAGCAGATCCTCCCCGGCTCCGCCGGTGGAGAGGTCGATCCCCTCGCCCACCGCGAGCCATACCTTCCGGCCCACCCGCTCCCACTCACCCTCGGCGCCTGCCGAGGCCGGGACCAGTGCCACCAGCAACGCCAGGAGCACCCAGCCGGTAACCCATCGGATCCCGCTTCGACGCATGCCAGCTCCCCCTTTGTTCACAGGTCTGCACCCATGGAACGCGACCGGCCCCGTGGTAGCCGGGAAGGTCCAACCTTCCTTCCAGCGTAGCCACGGGGCCGTTACCAAAACGTAAACACGCCTCAGTCAAGGGCCTGGCGGAAGAGCGCCTGAGTCTGGGCCGAGGGGTCGATGCCGAGCTCCTCCCGCAGCCATCGCGCCAGCTGCCGGTAGCGCCGGAGCGCATCGCCCCGCCGCCCGGACTGGATCAACAGCCGCATCAGCCGGCAGGCCACCTCCTCATCGCCCGGCTCCAGCCGGAGCAGATGATCCAGCGCCGCGATCGCCTCCTCGGTCCGGTTGGCCCGCAGGGCGGCCTCGTGCCAGAGCTGCAGCAGGGCGACAAACTCGCGGTGAACCAGCTGCCGGTACTCCTCCAGACCGGGCCAGAAGGCATCGGCGAGCAGGGGGCCGCGATAGATCGCCTGAGCGGTCCGGCAGTGGTGAAGCGCACTCTCCGGATCGGCCCGCACCAGCTCCCGGGCCGACTTCAGTTGGAGCCGGAAGGAGAGCAGGTCGACCTCGGCGATCGACTCCCGGGGCAGGCGGATGACCTCGGTCCCGGCCTCCAGGCTGCAGCCCAGCGGCTGCAGCGCCTGGCGCAGGCGGTTGAGCGCCACCCGCAGCCGGGAGCGGGACTGGCTGGGCGGTTCGCCCGGCCAGAAGACCTCCAGCAGGCTCTCGCGCGGGGCCACGAACCCCGGCTGCAGTAGCAGGTACTGGAGCACCGCCCGGACCTGCGCCCGCCCCCAGTGGCTGATGGGGACCTCCCGCTCCGCGTGGAAGAGCCGGAAGGCGCCCAGGCACTCCACCCGCAGCCTGTCGCCCGCCGTGCGCGCCCCGGCCGCCTCTCCGGCTCGCCGGACCCGCTCCTCGGCCGCCTCCAGCAGCCGGACGGCGGAGAGCCGCAGCAGGGGGAAGCCGCCCGAGGTCAGCCGGATCACCTGCTTGCCCGAGGCGAGCGCCTCCGCCGTCCGCCCCTCGGCCAGGGCGATCCAGCCCCCCGCCAGGGCGGCGGGCCCCCGGTGAACCGGCCTCTGCTCCGCCGTCGCCGCCAGATGGTCGCCCTCTGCCTTCAGCCGCTTGGCCGCCTCGGGATCGCCCCGCTGCAGGGCCAGTCTCGCCTCCAGCCAGGCGATGAGCGCCCGCTGCTGGCGGCTGCCGGGGGTGGCCCCCTGCAGGGCCACCTCCGCCTCCACCCACTGCCCCAGGCAGATCAGGATCTGCACCTCCGCCAGGAGCGCATCGCAGGCAGCGCTGCCCCCTACCAGCCGCTGCGCATCCCGGAGGGCGGTGAGGGCGCACTCCAGCCGGCCCAGGGTGACCAGGGCGCCCGCCCCCAGCCCGATCAGGGCGGCTCCGGCCCCTTCCTCGTCGCCGTGGGCCAGGAAGAGCGAGGCCGACTCCCGGAAGTGGGCAGCGGCGGCCTCGCCCTGCCCCAGGTAGAGCTGGTACTCCCCCAGCGCCCGGAGCGCCTCCGCCCGGTCCCTTCCCGCCGCCCCTTCCACCTCCGCCTCGATCTGCTGGAGGGCGGCGTGCATCTCGCTCCACTCCCCCAGGTCGGCATGGGTTAGCGCCAGCCGGCAGAAGGCGCGGTAGAGCCCGCCCCCATCGCCCTCGGCAGCGAAGCCCAGGGCGGCGCTCCGAAGCCAGCGCCCCGCCTGCCGGGGGCTTCCGCTCCGCCGCAGCGCCTCACCCAGGTGCAGCAGCAGCTCGGGCACCCGCTCCAGGACCGGGGCGGCCACCCGGTCGAGGGCGGTCTCCAGCGCGGCCAGCTGCCCCTCCGCCAGCAGGTGGAAGCCGACCTGCCGGAGCAGGGGAATCGACAACCCGAGATCCTCAGCCGCCAGGGCGTGGCCAAGCGCCTCCTTCAGCCCTCCCCGCTCCGCCTGCCAGAGCGCCGCCCTCCGGTGGAGCGCCCGAGCCCTCTCCGGCTCAGCGCTCAGCTGCGCGGCAAAGTAGCGCTGCACCAGCCCGTGGACCCGGCCCTGCCGGTCCACCGGCAGGCGACGCTCCCAGCCCCGGAGCAGCCGCTCGCCGTCCGTCCGGTCCAGGATGCGGCTGCACCCCTGCGGGCTCCATTCGGTCAGCACCGCCAAATCCCGCAGCCACCGGCGCTCCTCGGGGGGGAGGTCCGCCTCCACCTCGCTCTCGAGGTAGCCGCGAAACTCGGTCCAGTCCGGCTCATGGAGGCGGCCCAGGAAGCGGAGGGCTGCGGGCCAGCCGCCCGCCAGCTCTCCCGCTGCGCTCCCCGAGGCCGCCTGGCTGAGATAGGCAGCGCTCTCCGCCTCTGTGAAGAGCAGCTCCCGGGCGCCGATCTCGGCGACCTCCGGGCTGAGCCGGAGCCGGGCCAGCCCTGGAATCTCCGGCAGCGCCCGTCCCGCCAGCAAGAGCCGGAGGGCAGGAGGCGCCGCGCTGAGAAGGGCGCCCAGCAGGTTGAGCGCCTCGGCCGCCCCTGCCAGCTGCTCCACCCCGTCCAGCACCAGGCCCGCCGGCCGTCCCTGTTCCGCCGCCCACTGGCAGAGCGCAGCGACCCCACCCCTCCAGGGGCGGGGTGCCATCAGGGCCGCAGCCAGGTGCTCCAGCAGCCGGTCAGACATCCGGTCCGCCTCGGTCAGCTGGTGCCAGCCGAAGCGGCCGGGAGAGCTCCTCATCACCTCGGCCAGCAGACTGCTCTTCCCATATCCAGCGGGGGCCACCAGCAGGGTGATTCTGTGCTGCAGGGCGCGCTGCACCAGGTGGGGGCGGGGCACGTGTGGGCCTGGCAGAGAAGGTGGGTGCGTCGTGCCCATGGCGGAGCGCTCCTCCCGTTTACCGCAGTGCTGCCGCCTCGTCCTCGACGACGGCGATGTAGTAGGTGAGCCCCATGACATGGAAGACCTTGCGGAAGTGGTCGTTCAGCCCGAAGGCGAAGACCTGCCGCTCCGCCTTGTTCATCTTGCGGACGGCCCACAGGACGCCGCCGATGCCGGCCGTGTTCATGCTCCCCACCCCGTGGAAGTTCAGGACCAGTCGGTCCGGCAGTGCGGGAAGTCCCTCGACCGCCCCCAGGACCATCTCCCCGCCCTCGCGCCCCAGATCGCCCGAAAGGTCAAGCACCAGGCTGTCGCCCAACCTCCGGCTCTGCACGTCAAACATCCGCTTCCCTCCTAAACCGCATGCGGACCTGCTTTCCTGTGGGAAGGGACTCCAGCTGCACGGCGTCGGACAGGGAGCGGATCAGGTGAAACCCCCAGCCCCGGATCGGCCCGTCGCCGCTCATCTGCGCCGCAAGGTCGGGCGGTCCTTCCGGCGGGGCGAAGAGCGGTCCGGTGTCGGCTACGGTAGCCTCCAGCCAGTCCGGCCCCGCCGAGAGGGTGACCCGCACGGGAACCCCGGTTCGGAAGCGGTTGCCGTGGGCGATGGCGTTCAGGCAGGCCTCCCCCACCGCCCCGGCCACGTCCTCGGCCCTGCGGGGGTAGCCGTGCTCACGGGCAAAGCCGGCCGCCCGCCTGGCCGCCTCCAGTTCCGCCCCCTCCTCGCTCTCCACCTCAAACCGGAGGAGCGCCGGCGGGATCAGGGCGAGCACCGTCACATCATCCTGGAGCGCCGACTGCCGGGCCCGGTCCATCAGCGGCTCCACCAGCTGCCGGACCAGCCCCTCCGCATCGCTGCAGGGCTCCTGCAGCGCCTCCGTCCAGCGGGAGTCAAGGAGGGGGCTGTCGATCCCGGCCCCTTCGATCAGGCCGTCGCTGTACAGCAGCAGCGGCTGGCCGGGCGCCAGGGGCCAGACCTGCTCCTCATAGCCCACCTCGGGCTCGATGCCGAGGGGCAGCGCCGGGATGACCGGCAGTTCCTGCCCGCCGACCATCGGCGGGAGGTGGCCGGCGCTGGCCACCCGGATCTCGTTCCGGACCGTGTCGAGGATCACGTAGACCGCGGTCACGAAGGTCATGGGGGGAAGGCTCCGGCAGAGCAGCCGGTTGACGGCGGCCAGGACCTCGCCGGGCCGCTGGTGCAGGGGCGCATGGGAGCGTATAAGGCTGACGGTGGATGCCATCAGCAGGGCGGCGGGGAGCCCCTTGCCGGCGGCGTCGCCCAGGACCATGCCATAGCGGCCCTCGCCCAGGTCGATCAGGTCGTAGAAGTCGCCGCCCACCTCCCGGGCCGGGTGCAGCCGGGCCGCCAGCTGCCAGCCCGGGGGCAGCTGCCAGCCGTGCGGCAGCATGCCGGTCTGGATCGACCGGGCCGCCGCCATATCCCGCTCAAACTCCCAGAGTTCCCGCTCCACCCGGTTCTGCATCAGGTTGATCGAGGCGACCAGGTCACCGACCTCATCCCGCTCGGTGACGGCAAAGCGCCGGAAGAGATCCGGCCGGACCCCGGCGGCCAGCATCCGCAGCCGCCCAGTGATGGCGTCCAGGTCCCGCCCGGTATCGGATGCGACCAGGTAGGCCACCATGGCGGTCAGGGTGACCGGGGGCAGGTAGATCCAGATCAGCCGCCGGGTGGGGATCTGCTCCGGGGCGGAGATGAAGAGGGTGGCGTTGAAGATCCCCATCACCAGGACGACCAGCGCCTGTCGCAGCCCGACCGGAAAGCGCCGCGGGTCCGGCACCTCCCGCAGGCCGAAGGCGACAACCCCCTGCTTCAGGAGGCGCCGGCTGAAGGTGAAGAGGAGAAGGGCCAACAGCAGGGCGAGCACCATGTCCCGGGTCATGGAGCTGAGCAGCATCGCCCTCCGCTCCGGCGACAGGAGCCGCTCCATCAGGTCGCTGCGGTAGAGCACCGCCCGGTGCAGGGGGATCATCGCCGCAGAGACCCCCAGCAGCAGCAGGGAGGCCCGCTCGGGAAAGCGCATGGCCCGGAGGGCCGCCGCCTGCCCCTCCTGAGGGGCGAGCGCCATCCCGCTCCGCAGCCTAGCCAGGGCGCGAAAGAAGGGCCGGAGGTAGAAGCCGGCCAGTCCGTCCAGCAGCAGGCCGATGAAGAGTGCCCCGCCCCAGTTCAGCAGGGTGATGGTCAGGCTGTACTCCGCAAGGGTCCGCCCCTGCCGCACGTAGTTGGACAGGTAGATCCAACAGACGCCGACAGCCATGAGGCCCAGAAAGAGCAGGCGAAGGCGCCATCGCACGGTGCAGCTCCCCCTCGGTCAACCGGGTATGAGTCTGAAGAGTTCGACCTGCTGGTGGATTATCCTTCGGGAGGCGTATAAATGGTCGCAAATATCTTTGCCACGGATTCCCCTGAAAATGACGGCCACGGATTACACGGATTACACGGATGAAGACACGAAAACTTACAATGATGGGGTTCGTGCCCTTTTCATCAGGGGTGCTGGTGCGAAGCACCGCACCATGGTGGTTACACGGATAAAATAAATTATGAAATTGTGGGTAGTGCCCTGTAGAGGTGCTGGTGCGAAGCACCGCACCATGGTCTGCTCTCCCCTTCCGGCGGATATTTCGGCTTGACTGCCCTGACTTCCCGCATGTACCCGTCACACACAGGAAAACCCCGGCAGGTCCCCGCCGGGGTAAGCTGGCAAACACACGAGGTCCGATGGATTTCAGATCCCGTGTAACCACCATGCTGTGGTGCCTACGGACCAGCACCAGGGATGAAAATGAGACGGAACCCCATTGTTCTGTATTTGTCTGTTTTATCCGTGTAATCCGTGTAATCCGTGGCAGAGAAAACGGCCCGACCCCTAATCCCCCTCCAGGTCGAGCACCACCATGTTGTGGGCGATGGGCCGCGCCCAGGCGATCTGCTCGTTGGCCCGGCTGGGGTGGATCCGGTTGGTCAGCAGGGCGAAGGCGATCCCCCGGTCGGGGTCGACGAAGAGGGAGGTGCCGGTAAAGCCGGTGTGGCCGTAGGAGCGGGGCGAGAACAGGTCGCCCGCCGGGGAGCCGGCGGGGTCCTTTCCCTGCCAGCCCAGCCCCCGGGCCTGGCCCAGGTGGGCGGTGTGGTTGGCGGTCATCAAGGCCACCGTGCTGGGCTTCAGGATCCGGCGTCCCCGCCAGCTCCCGCCCTGGAGCATCATCGCCCCGATGGCGGCCACGTCGGCGGCCGTGCCGAAGAGGCCGGCGTGGGCATGCTCGCCCCCCAGCGCCTCGCAGTTCCCGTCGTGGACCTCGCCCTGCACCACCCGGCCCCGGCGGGGGCAGTCCTCGGTGGGGGCGCAGCGGGGAGCGAGCGCCGGCGGCGGGTTGAACTGGAGCGAGCCCAGCTCCATCGGGTCGAAGAGGCGGCGCCGCAGGTACTCCCCCATCCGCATCCCGGAGACCGCCTCCAGCACCTCCCCCAGGATGATCATCCCCATGGATGTGTACTCCACCCGGGTGCCGGGCGGGTACGCCAGCGGCAGGTCGTAGAGCGCCTCCAGCATCGCTTCCCGGCCCCGGCAGCGCTGGTAGAGGGGCACCACCCCGGCAAAGCCGGCGGTGTGGGTCAGCAGCTGCCGCAGGGTGATCCCCTGCTTGTCGGGGCGCCGCATGGGCGGCAGGAACCGGGCGGCGGGGTCGTCCAGCCGGAGGAGCCCCTCCTCCAGCAGCGCCATCAGCCCCAGCATCGCGATCGGTTTGGTCAGGGAGGCCAGGTCGTAGAGGCTCTCGGCGCCGGCCGGGGTCGCTCCCAGAGCGCCGTGGCCCGCCAGCGACCCCCGGTGATAGAGGGCATAGGTGCAGCCGGGGAAGGCCCCCTGCTGAATCGCCCGGGTCAGATGCCCTTCCAGCCGCTGCATCAGCTCACCTTCCTAGGCCCGCCTGTGCGGGTTGAGGACCACCTGGTACCCCTCGCCCCGGAGCGCCTTGGCGATGTAGAGGATCTGCCCCACATGCTCCCCCAGGTGGACGGTGATGATCAGCAGCAGCTCCAGGTGGCTCACCTGCCGGCCGTTCAGCTCGCTCAGCTCCCCCAGCCGCTCGGGGGCCAGCCGGGCCAGGACCGCATCGGCCCGCTCCACCGCCGCGCTCAGCCGCTCCACCGCCTGGGCCCGGGTCATGAACTCCCGGCTGTTGAACTCGGCATCACGGTTCCGGCGGCTCTCCGCCCCGCCGACCCGGGCCTCCACGAAGTGCTGCAGGTTCCCCTCCAGGTGGATCACCAGGTTGGCGATCGAGTTGGAGAGCTCGTTGGGCCGCCAGTTGATCTCCTCATCGCTCAGCTGCTCCATCGCCAGCCGCGCCCGGCGGAGCAGGTCGGCCATCCGGATCCGGTACAGCTCGATCATCTGTGCTGACATGGCTCATGCCTCCTTCATTGCTGCGACGGGTGGACCAGCGGGCCGTACCAGTAGGGTTGGAGCTTCCGGAGCAGCTCCTTGGAGCGGATCCGCTCCGAACCGGTCTCCACCACCCCGATCCAGATGCCGTCGTGCCCCGGCTGCGCCTTCGGCCGGGAGCCGCAGATGCCGCACGGCCCGTCGGGCGCCGCCACCAGGATGGCGGCCTCGTTCTCGAGCCAGCGGGCGCTCCAGAGAAGCGGGTCCGGCTCCACCTGCCGGGCCAGCGGGGCGATGATCAGGTCGGCCCCCCGCTTGGCCAGGATCCGGGCGGTCTCCGGCAGCAGCAGGTCGAGGCCGGCGGCCAGCCCCACCCGCCCCCAGGGGAGGTCGAGAGTGGCGAAGCGGTCCCCCGCAGGGCCGCCGTGGGCGGGGTGGACCGCCTGGTAGCTGCCGGCCATCCCGTCGGGCCCCACCAGCCAGGCCCGATCCCCCGCCGGGCCGTGGTCGCCCCAGCCGATCCAGCAGCCCAGGTCCCGGGCGACGGCGGCCATCTGCTCCACCGCCCCCTCCTCCTGTCCCGCCACCGAGGGGAAGAGAATCAGGTCCAGGGCGGCGTGGCCCTTGTCCCGGACCTGCACGTCGGCCCAGCGGGCCTGGTCGGCCATCGCGGCCGGCTGGGCAGCCCGGCCCGTCGCCACCACCACCGGGCGGCCCGGGGGCAGGTCAAAGGCATCCTTCCAGTGCCAGAGGTGGCTGTTGATCAGCAGCTCCTGGTAGAGGGCGGGCCGGCGCAGGGCGAGCAGCGAGTCGCGGCGCCGGTGGACCCGCTCCAAGTCCAGGTCGGCCAGGCAGATCCCATCGCCGGTGGAGAGCAGGTTGAGCGCCCGCCCCTCCGGGTCGATGATCGCCGAGTTGCCGCAGAACCGGGCTCCCCGCTCCTCGCCCCAGCGGTTGGCGCAGAGCATGTAGAGCCCGTTCTCCGCTGCACGGGCGTACCAGATCGACTCCTTGCCCAGCCAGTTGGTGGGGAAGGCGATCAGGTCCGCCCCCGCCACGGCGGCCAGCCGGGCCGGCTCGAAGTAGTCGGCATCCATGCAGATCTGGATGGCGATCCGGCCGATCTCGGTCTCGAAGACCGGCATCCCCAGGTCGCCGTCCCGGGCCCAGCGGGTCTCATCGATGTAGGAATGGAGCTTCCGGTACTTGCCGATGAAGCCCTTCGGGCCAATCAGGGCAGCGGTGTTGTAGTAGACGCCGGTCGCCGGCTCCACCTCGGGCAGCCCCACCACCACGTGGAGGTTCCACCGCGCGGCCAGGGCGCCCAAGGCCTCCAGGGTGGGCCCTCCAGGCACCGGCTCCACAAAGGGCGCGATCTCCTCCCGGCTGCGGAAGCAGTAACCGGTGGCGGCCATCTCGGGCAGGACCACCAGCCGGGCCCCCGCCCGGGCCGCCTCCTCGGTCAGCCGGAGGAGCTGGGCAAGGTTGTGCGCCTTCTCCCCGAAGCGGGGCTCATATTGGACGACGGCACCGGTGTAGCGCATGCCAAAAGCACCCCCTGCAGTCCCCGCCGATCACGCTGCGGGGTCAGAGGGTGCTTTCGTTGTCCGCGGCACAAGCTCCTGCTGCCCCCGAGCCTACCCCTGAGCCCGCCCCTTGGAGAGGGGGATCAGGCTCCCCTTCGGCCCGATGGCGAAGTTCAGCTCCTTCAGACGCCGGTTGAGGATGCCGCCCAGCCGGCCCGACTCGGCCGCCGTCAGCTCCCCCCAGCCGCTGGCAGCGATCTTCTCGATCAGCCCCAGCTCGGCGGCGATCTCCAGCTTCAACCGGTCCAGCGGGGTCAGCTCCTTGGGCTTTTTCTGGCGGGGCTGCTTGGCCGCCGCCGCGCGCTTCTTCTGCATCGGCTCCCTCCTCGCGGGTTAGCTTGGCTCGCTTCCCAGCAAAAAAACCGGAGGGCAGGAGGAATGGGCGGGGGGTGTCAAGAATATGCAAGAGTGCATATACCGGATTGCATAGAGGTTGCAAGAAGGTAACAAAAGTTTCGGGCAAGGGAGCGAGCAGCGATGGCGATTCATCTGCTGGGCTTTCCGACAACGTTGGGGCTGCCCCGCAAGGCGGGGAAGCACGCCCCGGAGGTGCTCCGAGCAGCAGGGCTGCTCTCCGGCCTCGAGGGGCTGGGCCACCGGGTGGTCGACCACGGCGACATGGCGCTGCCGGAGGGGCGGCAGGCCGATCCGCCGGAGGTGCGGATCCGCCGGGTGGCCGAAGCCGCCCGGCAGCAGTGCGAGCACTGGCTGAAGGTCGACCCGGCCGGCGATCTGATGCTGACCGTCGGCGGCGACCACTCCACCTCGCTGGGCACCATCTGGGCGCTCTCGGAGATGGGCCACGACTTCGACATCGTCTGGGTCGATGCCCACGGCGACTTCAACGTGCTGGAGACATCGCCCTCCGGCAACCCCCACGGGATGGTGCTGGCGATGGCCAGCGGGCTCTGCCCGGCTGTTGTACCCAAGCTGATCAGCCCCCGCCAGCTGCGGCTCTGGGGCATCCGCGACCTGGACCCGGGCGAGCGGCGGCTGCTGGAGCGGGAGCAGGTGGAGGTGCTGGACCCCGACCAGGTCCGGCATGAGGCGGACCGAATCCTGCAGCGGCTGAAGCCGAACCTCTTCCTCTCCTTTGACATGGATGCCGTCGACCCCGCCGAGGCCCCCGGCACCATGACCCCGGTGCCCGGCGGCTTCCACCGGGGCGAGGCGCTGGAGCTGGTGGCGGCCATCGCCCGCCACCGGAGGCTGCTGGCGGTCGATCTGGTGGAGTACCACCCCGACCGGGACCGGGCCGGTCTGACCGCCGCCCTCGCCCTGGAGGTGGCGCAGGCGGCTGTCGCCGGCCGGGCGGCTCCCGCCAAGGGCGCCTATGACGCCGCCGCCGGCGCCTGACCCCCAAAACTATCGCCCCCGAGCCTGCAGGCCCGGGGGCTGATTCTTTCGCTACGGCTCGATGCCCGCCCGGGGCGGGAAGACCGCCTCCGCGTTGGGTCCGAAGAGGCAGATCCGGTTCTTCCCCTCCCGCTTCGCCTGGTACATCGCCATGTCAGCCCGGATCAGCAGGTCGTCCAGGTAGCTGCCGTGCTCCGGCAGCATGGCGATCCCGGCGCTGACCGTCACATGGAAGGGCCCGATGTCAGCGGCGAGGCAGGTCCTCTCCACCGCCTGCTGCACCCGCTGGGTCACCGCCACCGCCTCCTCCGGGGTCACGGCGGCGAGGAAGCAGGCGAACTCATCGCCGCCCAGGCGGGCGTAGAGGTCGGTCTCCCGCATCTCCCGCAGCAGCGCGGCCCCGATGCGCCGCAGCAGCTCGTCGCCGGTGTGGTGCCCCAAGGTGTCGTTGATCGCCTTGAACCCATCCAGGTCCATCACCACCACGGCGCCGGGGGTGCCGTAGCGCTGCCAGAGCGCCAGCGCCCAGTGGAGCTCCTCCTGGAAGCGGCGCCGGTTGTGCAGCCCGGTCAGCGGGTCCCGGTCGGCCATCTCCCGCAGCTGCTCCTCGTGGAGCTTCTGCTCGGTGACGTCCTGCACCTGGCCCAGCACATAGCGGAGGCGGCCCCGGCTGTCCCGCACCACGGCGGCGCGCAGCTCCCCCCAGATGATCCGGCCATCCTTGTGGATGTACCGCTTCTCCATCCGATAGCCGTCCATCCGCCCCTCGAATACTCGGTGCAGCTGCGCCAGATCGGCCGCCACATCCTCCGGGTGGGTGACCGCCATCAGGTCCATCCGGGTCAGTTCGGCGGCGCTGTAGCCGAGCATCTGGCAGAGGGCCGGGTTCACCTCCAGTATCCGGCCGCCGGCGTCGACCAGGGCCATGCCGATCGGGGCGTTCTGAAAGGCGATCCGGAACCGCTCCTCGCTCTCGGACAGGGCGCTGTTGAGCCGCCGGAGCTCCTCCTGCTGCCGCAGCAGCCGGTCGTTGGCCTTCCGCCACTCCGCCAGGTCCCGCAGGTCGCCGACCAGGATCGCTCCGGCCCAGATCACCCAGGAGAGGGCGATGGGGCCGTTGCCGTAGGCGAGGGCGACCGAGGCCATGGGCAGGGTGAAGGCCAGACCGACGGCTCGGTTCAGCCAGTCAAGCCGAAGGCGGATGAAGGTGTCGGCCAGGAAGAGAAGGCCGCCGCCGATGCCGAGGAGAAGCAGCCCCCGCTCCCAGCCCTGCATCAGGGGCAGGGGCTCCTGCCGGATCAGCAGGGCGGCGGCACTGCCCAGCAGCACGAGGCCGAAGAGCGGTTTGGAGAGCTCCTCGGCGCTGGCATACGCCGGGTCGGACGGCTCGACGGTCACGAGCGGGGTGAGGAACAGGCCAAGCCCGCCCAGCACCGCCATCGAGCCGGTGGCCGTGCAGACCTGCGGAAGGAGCGAGAGCCCATAGGCGATCAGGCCGGCTCCGGCCAGGAGGGTG
Source organism: Bacillota bacterium (assembly GCA_049324875.1). Classification (GTDB taxonomy): domain Bacteria; phylum Bacillota; class Sulfobacillia; order Symbiobacteriales; family Symbiobacteriaceae; genus JAWLHU01. The sequence continues at coordinate 8,016 of JBMONC010000110.1, read as the reverse complement.
GCACCCAGGCGGAGTAGCCTCGTCATGTTCCGGGCGAGGGCGAGGAGAAGGAGGGCGGCTCCTGCCAGGAGGAGCGCCGGATAGGGCCAGGGGGACTCCCCGTTCAGGATCGCTCCGGCCCCCAGGACGAGGGACTGGAGGATGGTTACCTGCTGCAGGCGGTCGGCCCGGAAGCCGGCCAGAGGCATACCGCTCACCTCGTGCGGAGGTGCGATCCGCCATGCGCCGCCGGCCGCGGGGATCACAATTCCTCCATAACGTGCTTTTCGACACTAGAAACATACCATATAATGGCCGACATGGTAAGACGGCGCGTGAAAGAACCATCAAAAAATGGTACGGAGCTGCATTCCATGGGCATGGCCTGTGCATTGAGCGGTTGGTTATGGGATATAATGAGGACAAACCGCAGGGAAGGAAGCTGGAGAGATGGAGATCTACGCAGCGGTTGGGCCGCTTGTCCTGACCCAGGAGGGCTACCGGCTCACCTACGGGGAGGATGATCCGGAAGAGTTGGTGCTGATGCAGATGGAAGACCGGCAGATGGCCGAGGAGATCGACCAGGTCCTGCATGACCTCTACTTCCTGGAGACCGACCTGGCCGAGCCCCGCGAGGGCGAAGGGCTGGCCGAGGAGGTCGGAACCATGGAGGAGCTGCAGGCGTTGCGGGAGATTGCCGCAGCGCTGGAGGGCCACACCGTGGATGACTACCAGGAGGGGCGGGTGAAGGCCGGTCTGCTCTTCAATCACCTGATCAACCACGCCGGGAACGCCGGCTACTACCTGCCCTATGACTTCCCCCAGGCCTTCGTGCTGGGCGAGACCTCCCTCGGCTCGGCCGCCGCCCTGCAGCGGGAGTTGGATGTGCTGCAGCTGGCGCTGGCAGAGCGGTATCCCGTGGAGATGGCCACCGCCCTGGCCACCCCCGACGAGGAGGAGCGGGCCGCCCTGACGGGCCCGGTGGGGGTCTGGCACTCCCTCTCCCGCCTCTGCCGCTCCGCCCTCGCCCTGGGGCTCCCGATTCACCTGAGCTAGGAGGGCGGGCCGTCGAACTGGACCGGCAGCCCCTCCGCCTCCAGGTCGGCCTCGGTCAGCAGGCGGCCGGCCCGGGCCTGTTTGGCCAGCCAGTTGTACTCGTCCCGGATCCGGGCCAGGTCCTCCCCGTAGTTGAGCGACGCGGGGTGTACGTGGAGCGGCATCCGCTCCTCCAGGTGCTCCCGCCGCTCGGCGGTCTGATGGACCTGGTCGTAGAGGAACTTGAGCCGCTCCAGGGTCTCGCTTCGGTTCATCCCATCGACCTCCTGTCAGGAGGCTAGTCTGCCCCGAGACCGCCCCCGGGTCACGGGGTTTTCCGCGCCCTGCCGCTCAGAAGGTGATCAGCGGCATCACGGCGAAGAAGCCGGCCGCCTCCGGGCCGCTGCGGAACCGGACGGGGCTGCGCCGGCCGGCGAACTCCAGCAGGAGATCGGGCCCCTCCATCGCCCGGAGTCCCTCCAGCAGGTAGCGGACATTCAGCCCGACCTCGAAGGGCGGGCCGCTCAGCTCGGCCGCCACCCGCTCGGCGAAGGAGCCCACCTCGGGGGTGCGGGCCCGGAGGAGGAGCGCCCCGGCCTCCCCCTCCAGCCGGAGCTCCCCGTCGTGGGCGAGCAGGGCGGCCCGGTCCAGCGCCTCCAGGAGGCGGGTGCGGCCCAGCCGGAAGCGGGAGGAGTAGTCGGTGGGCATCAGCCGGCGGAAGTCCGGGTACGGCCCCTCCAGCAGCCGGGAGGTCAGGCTGACCTCCTCCAGCCGGAAGCAGAGCTGGTTCTGGACCGGGTGGATGGCGCAGCACCCGGCGGCGTCGTTCTGGAGCAGCCGGCCCAGCTCCTGGGCGGTGGGGCCGGGCAGGATCAGCGAGAAGGCCAGGCCGGCGGGGTTGGCCGCCTCCACCTCGCCGTAGGCCACCACCGCCTGGTCGGTGGCCATGGCCAGGAGCCGCTCCCCCTCCAGCGCCAGGAAGAGCCCGGTGAACCAGGGGCGGGACTCGTCGTGGGCGGTGGCGAAGCCGGTCTCCCGGAGCAGCCGGCGCAGCGCCCGGGCGGCGACCGTCACCGCCGGGGCCGAGCCCGGCTCCGGCTCCCGGGGGAACTGCTCCGCCGGGAAGCCGTGCACGGTCCATTCGGCCTCGCCTCCCGCCAGGCGGATGGCGGTGGCCGGGCCGGCGGGGGAAAGCGAGACGGTACCGGGCTCCATCCGGCGGACCAGCTCCTGCAGGTACCGGCCCGGCAGGACCAGGGAGCCGGGCTCGGCCACATCGGCCGGGAGGTCGATGGTGACCGCACGCTCCAGGTCGGTGGCCCGGAGGCGCAGACGGCCCCCGGCCGCCTCCAGGCAGATGCCGCTCAGCAGCGGGATGGTGCCGCGGGTCGAGACGGCCCGGCCGACGGTGCGGAGGCCGTGGTCGAGCAGATCCTGGGGGATGGAAAGCCTCATGGAGATCCCTCCGCTCATATGTTCTGTCTGTTTCTTCGCTGGCGAATGGGTGTTCCCCTTCCGCTCCCGGCCGAAGGTCGGGGGCTTCCGCTCTCTCCTCGGGCAGGAGGGGAAAGGCGGCCCGCCGAAGCAGTGGGAAACCGTCCGGAGGTGACCCGCCATGCCCCGCCGCATTGCCTTCATCATTGGAGAGCACCAGTTTACCGGCACGCTCCTGGAGACCCCGGTGGCCGAGGCGATCTACCGGGCTCTCCCCCTGGAAGCCGCCTACAGCACCTGGGGGGATGAGATCTACTTTGACACAGGTGTGAAGGTCGCCCCGGGACCGAGCCGGGAGACCGTGGAGCTGGGCGATATCGGCTACTGGCCCCCGGGCCGGGCGCTCTGCCTCTTCTACGGCCCCACGCCGGTCAGCGGGCCGGGGGAGATCCGGCCGGCCAGCCCGGTGGCGGTACTCGGGCGACTCGACGGCGGCCCGCTGGCGCTGAAGCGGGTGCGGGGGAGCCGGATCCGGGTGACGGCGCTGGACTGACCCCCGGTGCGGGGCGCCGAGGCTGACAGCACAGGGAAGGGCACCCCGCCCCGGGGTGCCCTGTTTGTTCGCTCATGTCCTCGGGGCTAGTCCCCACAAAGGTAGCCCTCGGCGGGATCCCCCTTGCTGCAGGGGGAGCTCACCCCGGCCAGCGGCTGGGGGAAGCCCCGGTCATCGGTGCGGGCCACCAGCGTCTCCCACTCGATCAGCCCCTCCTTGCCCAAGGTCACCCGCAGGACCCAGCTGGTCCGGGAGGGCTCATCCAGCTCCGGGGGCACATCCATGAAGTCATCGAAGACATAGTTGCCGAGGCTGTAGACGATCAGGCGGTCCCGGTAGAGCTCCACCGTCTGGGTCACGTGGGGGTGGGCTCCGACCACCAGATCGGCCCCGGCGTCGATCATCTTCCGGGCCAGCTCCTGCTGCCGGGCCGAGGGCGCCTTGTGGTACTCCAGCCCCCAGTGGGGGTAGACCACGACGAGATCAGCCTTCTCCCGGGCCGCCCGGATGTCCCGCACCACCGCCTCGTCGGTGGACCAGGCGAGGCCGGGGCGGGTCGGGCCTGCCTCAAAGGAGCGCAGCTCCACCTCGTTGTAGCCCAGCAGGGCGACCTTCAGCCCGTTCCGCTCCAGGATCAGCGGGGTGTGGGCCTCCGCCAGGTTCATCCCGCCGCCGAAGTAGGGCACCCCGCCCTGGCGGAGCAGGTCGAGCTGCTCGGCGAAGGCCTCGGGGCCGTAGTCGCCGGAGTGGTTGTTGGCCACGCTGAGGGCGTCGAAGTACCGGGCCAGGAGCGGCACGTTCCGGGGGTGGCAGCGGAAGTTGTAGGCCTTGGGCACCCGCTCCCCCACGGTGGCGATGACACACTCCAGGTTGCCCACCGCCAGGTCGGCCCCGGTCAGCTGCTCCGCAAAGGCGGCGAAGGGGTCCTCCCCCCTCTCCACGTGCTCCCCGGGGATGCGGGCGAGCATCACGTCGCCCACGAAGAGCATGGTGAGGCGGGGCGGGGACGGCTCGGCCGGCTCCGGTGGTGGGGCGGGGGCGGCGGTCTCGCCGGCCTGCCCGGGCGGCTCCGCCGGTGGGGCGAGGGCTGCGGTCTCACCGGCCTTCCCGGCCGGCTCCGCCGGTGGGGCGGGGATGGCGGCGGGGCGGGCGAGGCAGCCGGCCAGCAGGAGGAGCGCTGTCAACAGGAAGAGCGACCGTAGAGCTTTCATGCGCTAACCCCTTGTCACCTATCAGGTACAGACGTTCAGTAGTTCGCCGGCGGCCGGGGAGCTCCCTCCCAAGGTACCATCCTCCATGTATGGACGGATAGGGACCTTTGTGCTACCATACACTTCGAATACGTATCGGACGTAGTCCTTATGGACTAGGAAGAAAGGGGAACGACGACGTGGCTTGGATGACCATTCTGGGCCTGGACTGGAAGGGCGGGCGCTTTGAGCACCCCTTCGATATTGTGGATGTGCCGCAGAAGCCGGGCGTCTTCAAGCTCCACGCCCGCCAGGAGAGCGGCGAGTGGGAGGTCTTCTTTGTCGGCCAGGCCAGCAATCTTTACGCCACGCTGCTGGCCTACATGGGGACGATTGCCGAGGGCGATGCCCAGGCGGCCGGGATCAACGCCTGCGCCAAGGAGCGGATTGCCTCGGCGGAGGTCGCCTACTCCTACGCCGTGGTCGTGGATGAGACCGACCGGAAGGGCTGCGTCCGCTCCCTGTACGACTACTTCCAGCCTTCCTGCAACCAGCCGGAGCACGTGCCGGACGTGACGAATATCGGGTGCAATCCTTTTTAGTGAAAGGGGGGGTCGCCCCCCCTTTCACCTTTCCCCCGTTGTCCAGCGAGGCCGAGGGCGTGCCGCACATGTCGCCACGCCCTCGGCCCCATTCCTTTTGGCTCTGTAGGTCCCTGCCCTCGGCCTTCGACTTTCCTCGGCCTTCGGGCTTTCTCGGCCTTCGG
>JBMONC010000110.1:0-2959 GCA_049324875.1 Bacillota bacterium | reverse complement strand
GTTGTCCAGCGAGGCCGAGGGCGTGCCGCACATGTCGCCACGCCCTCGGCCCCATTCCTTTTGGCTCTGTAGGTCCCTGCCCTCGGCCTTCGACTTTCCTCGGCCTTCGGGCTTTCTCGGCCTTCGGCTTTCCTCGGCCTTCGGGCTTTCTCGGCCTTCGGTTGCCCTCGGCCTTCGGTTGCCCTCGGCCTTGGGTGCGTTACCGGGCTTAGAGGCCTTCCTGGTAGATGCGGGAGATGATTCCCTCGATCTCGGGCTCCTCTACGGTCAGGTCCCGGATGGCGTAGCGTTGGGAGACCCGGGCGATCAGCTGGCTGGCGGAGAGGAGCTCCCGGTTGAAGCGGAGCCAGTAGCGGCTGCCTTCCTGCCGGACCAGCTCGGCTCCCTCGATCCGCAGGTCGGGCTCCTGGCCGTTGGGCTCCAGGTCGACCACCAGGGTGCGCTGCTTGCCGAAGCGCTCCTTGATCTGGGCCACCGGGCCGTCGTAGATCACCTTGCCGTGGTCGATCAGGATCATGCGGGCGCAGATCTTCTCGATGTCCTGCATATCGTGAGTGGTCAGGATCACCGTGACGCCCCGCTCCCGGTTGATCTCCCGGATGAAGTCCCGGATCTTCTCCTTGGCCACCACATCCAGGCCGATGGTGGGCTCGTCCAGGTAGACGATGGTCGGGTCGTGAAGCAGCGCCGCCGCCAGGTCGGCCCGCATCCGCTGGCCCAGGGAGAGCTGCCGGACCGGGGTGTTCAGGAACTCGTGCAGCCCCAGCAGGTCCTTGAAGCGATCCATATTCCGGTCATACTGTGCCTTGGGGATCTTATAGATGTGCTGGAGCAGCTCGAAGGACTCGATGGTGGGGAGGTCCCACCAGAGCTGCGTCCGCTGGCCGAAGACGACGCCGATCTGCCGGGCGTTCTCGACCCGCTTTTCATAGGGCACCAGCCCCCGCACCCGCACCTCGCCGGCGGTGGGGACCAGGATGCCGGTCAGCATCTTGATGGTGGTCGACTTGCCGGCGCCGTTGGGCCCGATGTAGCCCACCAGCTCTCCCGGCTGGATGGAGAAGGAGACGTCGTTGACCGCGAGCCTGGTCTCATAGTCGCGCGAAAAGAGCGATCGGATCGCCCCGAACGCACCCTCCTTGCGCTTGGCGATCTTGAACTCCTTGCGGAGCCCCTTCACCTCGATGATTGCGCTCACTCCTGCCGCCCCTTTCTTTGCAAACGCACCTGCATTAGACGGCAGAGGACGGCCAAAAGTTCCGGAAAACTGGGCAGGAGGCCGGGCTCCTGGCAGAGCTCCGGCCTCCTTTGAGCCATCAGCGGTCCTCCCGGACCCGCACCCGTGCGCCCCCCTCCCGGTCGGCAGGGGAATGGGTGACCCCCGGCGTGTTCGACCCGACATTCGGGGTGATCTGCCGGTACTTCTCAGGGATCAGCTCCGGTCCGGCATCGGGAATGCCGTCCCCCCCGCCCTGAAAGGAGCGCTGCCGGATGTTCTGCGGGTCGGGTTCATTGCGGCCTGGAATATCGGTCATCGCGCGACACCTCCCTGTGGTAGTCTACCCACAGGGCTCTTCCGGCGTCGCCCCGCTCAGGGCTCCCGGTAGGCCGGGATCTGCCAGAGGCCGGTCCGCTCCCGCTGCGCCCTTGCCTGCAGCTCCCGGAAGAAGTCGGCGGCAGCCACGTTGGGCGGGACGGTCATCACCTGGGCATAGCCGGCCCGGACCAGCAGGGCGTTGACCCAGGTTCCGTCCTCCAGGTAAAGGTGGAGCAGCAGGCGGCCGTACCTGTCCCGCTCCTCCACATCCGGCCGGAGGCGCACCCGGGTGCCGGGCCGGAGGAGCGACTTCAGAAAGGCGGAGGCCTCCCTGCCGTACTCCTCCACCGGGCGCCGCGGATCCACCGTCTCCGGGGTGTTGATGTTGAGCAGCCGGACCTTCTCCGCCCTGCCGTCGATGATCAGCGCCACCGTGTCGCCGTCGACCACCCGCTCCACCCGCCCTGGCTTCAGCTGTTGCAGGGCGGTCCGGTCGATCCGGATCCCGGGCTCCTCCCGGAAGCGCTGCAGTTCTGCGGCTGACGGGCTCTTCCAGGGGCGCGGCCCGCTCCGCTCCCCGCCGCTTCGGCTGAGGAGGAGCGCCGCTGCGCCCAGGAGGAGAAGGGCGATGATGATGCCAGTTCTGCGCTTCATCTGTCTCCCTGCCTTCTGGCGCGGTCCTACTCGGGCGGCAGGCCGCGCAGGTACTCCTCGTACCGGCGGAGCAGCCGCCGCCTCTCACGCCAGTCGGGGCAGGCCCGCTCCACCAGCGCCCAGAACCTGGGGCTGTGGTTCATCTGTCCCAGGTGGGCGATCTCGTGGATCAGCACGTACTCCAGCAGCTCGTGGGGGCCGCCCCGAAGCCGGTGGCTGATCTGGATGTTCCGGGTCCGGCCGCTGCAGGAGCCCCAACGGGACTCCTGCTGGCGGAAGCGCACCCGGCCCATCCGGAAGCCGTAGTGGCGGGCGTTGATCTCCTGCGCCCAGCGCTCCAGGGCGGCGTCATCGGTGACCGGTGACGGGCTGAGCCCCGGGGGCGGCCCCTTGCGGGCCAGGTCCAGCGCCATCCGCTGCGCCCGCTCCAGCCGGGGGGTCAGCCGCCTGGTCAGGACCTCGATGTGCCGCTGCTGCTCCCCTGCCGGCAGGCGGCTGGAGATGTAGAGCACGATCTCCCCATCCTTGATCGTGCCGGAGGAGTTCTGCTTATCCTTGAAGATAATTCTCACCGGCTACCCCCCGCCCCTTGCTCCCGGGCCCAGGGCGCCGGATCCCGCCCACCCCCGGCGGTCTGGTCAACCCCGACCCGCCGGCAGAGGTCGGCCAGCGGGCACTGGCCGCAGGCCGGGCGGCTCTTGAGGCAGATCCGGTGGCCCAGGGTGTCCACCTGGGCGTGGTACTCGCCCCGGAGGTCGGCATCCTCCG
>JBMONC010000109.1:10794-35217 GCA_049324875.1 Bacillota bacterium | reverse complement strand
GGCTCCTGGAGCAGCCGCAGCTCGGTCAGCCCCTCCCCCTCCAGCACCTTCAGGCAGAAGGAGTGGAAGGTGGAGACCCAGAGCCGGGCCGCCGCCCCGATGCCGGGGAGGATCGCCTCCCGCAGCGACCGGGCCGCCTCCCGGGAGAAGGTGAGCACCAGGATCCGCTCCGGCCGGACCCCCCGGGCCACCAGGTGGTGGAAGCGGGCCACGATCACCCGGGTCTTGCCGGTGCCCGCCCCCGCCAGGATGCGGGCCGGCCCGCCGGGGTGGGCGACCGCCGCCCGCTGCTCGGGGGTCAGTTCGGACTCGGCCTCGGCCGGCCCCGTCCCGTCTGCCTCGCGGGCCGCCGGCTCCGGCTGCGCCCCGAGATGGCCCAGCGCCTCCGCCAGAGCCGCCACGGCGGCCGCCACCGCGCCGGGGTCGGCGGGGTCGCAGGGAAAGAGGCGCCAACCGCTCACCTCACCCGTGGCGAGCGGGACCACGGCGGCCTGCTCCTCGGGGTAGGCCAGCAGCGCCTCGGCCCCGCCGGGGAGCGGGGTGAGGTAGTCGGGCTCGGGCAGGTTGTGGTCCAGCACCAGCGCTTGCAGCAGCCGCAGCAGGGAGGCCATCGGTCATCCCTCCAGGGGGTAGGGCTCGGTCAGGATGGTGTCGCCCAGCTCGTCCAGGAAGCCGGAGCGGGCGGAGCCGGTGGTTACAAGAAAAAGCGCCTCGGCCGCCCGGGTCATGCCCACGTAGAGCAGCGTCCGCTGCCGCTCCAGATCCAGGGCCCGCTCCTCCGCCTCCATCCGGGCCGAGGGGCGCCGGGGCAGCATCCCCTCCCGGACCCCCATCAGGAAGACCACCGGGAACTCCAGCCCCTTGGCGGAGTGGATGGTCAGGATCTTCACCTGCTCCTCCAGGATGTCGAACTCCTCATCCCGGTGGAGGGCGCAGCGGAGCCCCTTGTTCACCAGGTCGTCCCGCACCTTCTCGCAGAGTTCGTTGGTGGGGCAGAGGACGGCGAAGTCGGAGAGCCGGAAGCGCTGGTCGGCCACCAGGTCCAGCAGCCGCTCCCGCACCGCCCTGACCTCCCGGTCCACCAGATCACATTGGAGGATGATGGGCCGGGCGCCGCTCCGCTCGGTCCACTCGGGCTTGACGTAGTCGATGCCGCTCTTCAGCAGCAGGTTCTGCTCCAGCAGGGCGGCGGCCGCCTCGGCGATCTGCCGGGTGTTCCGGTGGTTCTTCCGCAGGATGAAGGTGCGGCCCTGGGCGGGGATGCCCGCCTGCCGCCAGGCGAAGCCGCGGGAGTAGATGGTCTGGGCGGCGTCCCCCAGCAGGAGGAAGGAGCGGTCGGGCGCCGCCTCCCGGCCCCGGACCAGCCGCTGGGCGATCCGGAGCTGGACCGGGGTCAGGTCCTGCCCCTCGTCGATGATCACATCGTCGTAGGGCTGGGCCAGGGGCTCCTCCAGCAGCAGCTCGTAGGCGGTCAGGGCCGGGTCCCGCCAGTCGCAGGCGCCCTGCTCGGCCAGCCGCCGCTGGTAGGCCTCGTAGACCCGCCAGACCGCCCGGCGCTGGTCGGGGCCCAGGGCGCTCTTCCGGCCGTGCCGCTCGGCGGCCAGGTAGCGCTCCAGGCTGGGGGTGCCGGCGCCCTTGATCACCCGGGCGATCTCGTCCCGGAAGAAGGCGACCGGCTGCTCCAGCACCGCCTCCCGGCCGCTCTCCCGCACCTCCTCCAGCGCCTGCTGGAGCAGCCCCTGCGCCTCCGCCTCCTCCAGCGGGTTCATCGAAATCCCCCGCTCCGCCAGGAAGGAGGCGATCCAGCGGTCGATGTTGGTCACGGTCAGGTTCTCGGGCAGCGGGCCGATCAGGGAGCGGATCAGGCTCTCGGTCACCCTGGCCAGGGTCCGGTTGTAGGTGAGCAGGGCGACCCGGCGGCCGGATGCCGCCCGGTCGATCGCCCGGTAGACGCCCACGGTGGTCTTGCCGGAGCCGGCGACGCCCTTCAGCACGGTGATGCCGGGCCGGGGCTGATAGGCAAACTGCCGCTGGTCGGGGGTGAGCGCCAGCATCAACTGCTGGATGGAGCCGCGGCAGTAGCCCTCCAGCCGGTCGAGGGTGGTCCGGTAGAGCAGCCGGCCGGGGTCGTAGAGGATCCCCTCCAGGTCGGGGGAGGTGAGCAGCTCCAGCAGCCAGCGGAGCGTGTGGGGCGGCAGGCCGGGGATCGCCTCGATGGAGTCGATGTCCGGCGCCTCCCGGACGGCCCGGACCAGGTGGGCCGGCACGCCCAGGATCCGCAGGTGGGTTGGCGGGAAGTGCTCCAGCAGGCCCGGGGGGCGCCGCTCGGCCCGGGCAGGGCTTGTCCACGCCTCCCCCTCATCCGCGCCGGTGGCCTGAGCCGCCTCGGCCGCGGCGGCCTCATCCCCCGCCCAGGCGGGCCGGTGGAAGGCGGTGTGGGCGGCGAAGGAGGTGTAGCGGACCCGGTCGACGATCACGTGGGGGCCCAGCTTCCAGAGCCGGAGCTGTCCCTCCCCCTGGTCGTAGATGATCCGGTAGTTCCGGTTGACGTAGCACTCCCACTTGTCCGCCGTGTTCTTCACCTTGTGGACCTGGAGCGAGGGGTGCTTCGGGTTCTCGTGCAGCAGCCGGACCTTCTCCAGCACCAGCTCCCGGAGCGGCTGGGTGTAGGAGGCCAGCTCGCCGGCGAACTCGTCGGAGATCAGCAGTTCCGGGGCCATGGCGCTACCCTCCGTACCGGGCGACGATCCCCCGCCCCAGGGCGAGGACCGCCTCCCGCAGCTCCGGCGGGTGGAGCACCTCCGCCTGCCCCCCGTAGCCCGCCAGCCAGCGGGCGATCTCACCCCGGCCCCGGGTGGTCATCCGGACGATGGCGGTCCCGTCCTCCTGCATCTCGGTCTGCTGGGAGGGGTGCCAGAGCGTCTCCTTCGCCAGCCGGGCCACCGGCCGGTCGAAGCGGATCACCACCTGCATCTCCGGGCCGTCCTCGATCCCCCAGATGTCGTTGAGAAACCGCTCCAGATCGAAATCCGCCGGGCGGGTGAAGGTCTGGGGGAGCACCTCGGCGGAGAGGATCCGGTTGACTCGGAAGGTGCGGATCTCCTGCCGCAGCTCGCAGTAGCCGATCAGGTAGAGGCCGGTGCCCCGGTAGGCCTGGCCGTAGGGCCGGACCACCCGCTCCGTGGGCTCCTCGGCCGCCAGCGCCTGGTAGCGGATCCGCACCGGGTGCGGCCCCTGCAGCGCCGCCTGCAGCCTCGCCTCCACCTCGGGGCCCGCCGGGTCGGAGTGGCCCTGGATCGGGTCGACCACCAGGGTCTCGTCCAGCCCGGCGGCCAGCTCCTTCTCCCGGCTGGGCAGCCCGGCCAGCAGCTTCTCCCGGGCCGACTTGGCCGCCCGGGCGCCCAGGGAGCGGCTCCGCTGGGCGAAGTCGAGGGCGGTCATCAAGGCCATCACCTCGTCGGGCCGGAACTGGATCGGCCGCACCTTGAAGCTCTCCAGCACGGCGTAGCGGCCGCCCTCCCGCACGATGGGGATCTGCTGCTGCTCGAGGAAGTTCACATCCCGGTAGATGGTCCGGAGGGTGACGCCGAACCGGCGGGCCAATTCGCCCGCCTTGGGCCGTCCGCCGCCCATCAGGATGGTCAGCAGCTGAAACCGACGCTCCAGGCTCTTTGCTTTGTCCTCTGGCATGGCCAGCGCCTCCTGCTCGGGTTTGGTTACATCCCGTATTGGCGAGCGATGTGGCAATTTCCTTGCAGCGAAATGAAACTGCGCGATTTAGCGGCGGGAGCGGCCCTGGCGGGCCTGGAAGGAGTCCTGCCGCATCTGCTTGCGCATCCCCTTGTCGTACTGGGCGGAGCGGAGCGCCTCGGCCTGGCTCTGCAGGGCGGCATACTGCTCGGCTGCCTCGGCGTCGTGGGCCGCCATGGGGGCGAGGGCGGCGGCGGCGAACTCCAGCGCCCGGGCGCCCGCCTCCAGGTCGCCCTGGTCGGAGAGGAGGACCGCCTCTTCCCGGGCCTGTCCGGCCCGGGCCAGCCCCACCTGCCGGGCCACCTCGGGGTCGGGCGGGGCCTCCAGCAGGCCCGGCTCGGCGGTGACGCCGATGGAGACCTCCAGCGTGACCGACTGGGGCTCGGGGCCGGCGGCATCCATGAAGCGGAGGGTGGCCCGCCCCAGCCGCCCATCCGCCGGGGGCGCCGCCACGGTGAGGGCGAGGATCACCGACTTCACCTCCCCGCCGTAGATGTCCGGCAGGTCGAGGGTGATGGCCTGGGGCGTGCCGGCGGGCGGATAGCCCAGCACCCCGTCGATGGCCACGCCGGGCTCCGCCTCGAACTGGAGCTGGAGCCCCTGGGCCGCCACCTGGAGCAGCCCGTCCAGCTCCCGGGCGAAGATGGCCGGGATCTTGTCCGGGTCGGCGATGTAGTGGAAGTTCCCCCCGCCGGCCTCCGCCAGCGCCACCAGCAGGTCCTCGGCGAAGTCGTCCCCCACCCCCAGGGTGGAGAGGGTCAGCCCCCGGGAGCGCCAGGCCCTGGCCCAGCCGATAAGGGTCTCGGGGTCGGTCACCCCCACGTTGGCCAGGCCGTCGGTCATCAGGAGCACCCGGTTCACCTGCCGGGGCCGGGCGTGGGCGGTGATCTGCTGCATCCCGGTGGCCAGCCCGCCGCTCAGGTTGGTGGTTCCCCCGCTCTCGATCCGCCGGATGGCCGCCTTGAGCGCATCCTTGTGGACCACCTGATGGCTGGGCGCCAAGGTCTCCACCTGATCGTCGTAGGTGATCACCGAGAGGAAGTCGGCGGGCCCCATCTGGTCGACCAGGAAGCGGAGCGCCTCCTTGGTGTAGGTCAGTTTGGGCCCGTGCATCGAGCCCGACCGGTCGGCCACGGCGGCCAGGTTCAGCGGGAGCCGCTCGCCGGCGGCCACGCTCTCGGCCCCGATCTGCAGGAGCAGGTGGAGGGCGCCGCCGGACGGGGGGATGTGGGCGCGCTCGGTCCGGGCGGTGAGGGAGAGGCGGTTGGTCATGCTGCTCAACCTCCAGGGTTCAGGATGGTTTGAGCATAACCGGGGGCAGTGACAGCGGCGTGTCACTGCCGGGGTATCTGCTCGAGTTTTCCGCCGGTCTGGAGGATCATCACAAGGAGACGGCTAATCTGACGATGTGCAACCGGTGAGCGGCCCACCGCCCCTGACCCCCCGGTGGGGCGCCCACCTGCCAGACCAAGGAGGCTGAACAGGAGATGAGCGCTGAGAAGATCCGTGCGGCGCTGGAGCGCATCGGGGAGCAGGACGTGCTTGCCTGGGCGCGCAGGAATGCCACCCAGTCCCTCTTCGCACTGAATCAGGCCCTGGGTGCCGGAGTGGCGCCGGTGGAACTGCAGCGATTCATGGCCGAGGTCGCCCGCGAGACCGGCCGGTACGATCAGCTCATGCGGACAGAGGCGGTGCGCAACCTCAACCAGTTCTTCCCGGAGGGGTACGGCCGGTCGAAGAACCAGGACTTCGGCCTGGCCACCGCCTGGTCGATGTGGGCATCCCTGGTCGGGGCCGCCCACAAGAGCCAGGCTCGCCAGGTCTGGGACCGGCTGGAGCAAACCGCTGCGCAACACCCGGACTGGGTGCCCCGGAGCCCTGACGACCCCCTCATCGCGGCGGCCTTCGCAGGCTCTTCCTTCGAACCCACAGCGGGAGAGCGGAGGCTGGCGGAGGTGGAGCGGCGGGTCTGGCAAGAGGCGGAGAGGGAGAACCACCCCTTCTCGGTGGAGCGGGCTCTGGCGAACCTGGGCCGCCTGCCGCCGGGCTACGGGTACATCTACTCCCTGTACATCCTGGACGGGGAGGTCTGCAACGGCGGGTTCCGCCAGCTCTACGACAACGGGTACGGCCCCGCGGTGCCCCTGGCAGCGGAGGCGCTCCGGACCATCGGACGGGAGGATCTGGCCCTGCTGGTGGAGGAATCGGCACGCCATGCCCGCCCCCTCGATGAGCTGGATCAAGCCTACTACGATCGGACCCGGGAGCGGGGCTGGCTGGAGATCGCCCTGACCGACCTGGTCCTCGCCCGCCCCGATCTCTTCTAAGAGATGGAGGCCCCTCTCCGGCGGACCGGAGAGGGGCCTCTGCTCGTAGTGCCTGCTGCCGGAGGGGGAGCGCGAAAAGGAGCCGCAGGGACTACAGCCCCGCGGCTCCAAAAAAGTCGGCGTCTGGATCCATGTAGACTATCTCAACCCACGCCAGACCATGATCAGCGGCACCAACCCCACAGCGGCCATGACTGCGCCCATGGCGATCACCAGGGCCCTCTGGAGCCGGGTGACGGGCCGGCTCTCCGGCGGGAGGCCGGCGGCCTGGGCCCGGGACTCGCGCGCCAGCTGGATCACCTGCTCCGGGTTGCTGATCATCAGCAGACCGCCCACCAGCCAGGCCAGGATCATCAGCAGCGAAACCAGCCCCAGCACCACGGCCATCCCCCCTTGGCTCCATCATACCAGAAATCGCCTGCGGGGTCAGCCCTACGGCTCCACCACCGTCCCGATGAAGAGCAGGGCGCCGGTCTGGTCATCCCGGATGGCGATGAGGAAGGGGCGGTCGGCGGTCAGGTTGAAGCCGGCGGACTCGTCCAGCACCACGGCGGTGGCGGCGGCCGCCTCGCTCCCCTGCTCGTTGATCTCCAGGAAGCTCTTCTGCAGCACCAGGGCGATGAACGGGTTGGCCTGGCCGCCCTCGAAGAGGCCGCTGAAGTCGGCGCTGCCGAAGGCCCGGACCATCCCCATCCGCTGCAGGGGCTCGTTCAGGAGGTGGGTGGCCTCCAGCCTCACGCGGGGCATCAAGAGGGTGCCCTTCTGCTCCGTGAAGCTGCCCATCCACTCGGACCAGCGCTCGGCGGTCAGGCCGGCCACGAAGCGGGAGAGGTCGTCGGGGAGGAAGAGGTAGAGCGCCACCCGCTCCTGGCCGTAGGGCAGCCGGACCGCCTGGAACCCCTCGCCCTCCAGGTAGGCGAAGTTTCGCTCCTGGGTCATGAAGGGGATCTGCTTCCGGGTGCCGTCGAACCGGGTGAAGGGCCGGTCAGCTGTCCGCTGGGGGTCGAAGGGGTGGGTCCAGGCGCCTTTGAAGTAGAGGGCGTTGACCAGGATCATCACGTTGGTGGGCTCGGTCGACTGGAGCAGCTGGGAGATCTTCCCCCGGGTCGCCTGCGCGGTCCACTGGTTGATCCGCTCCACCGCCTCCGGGCGGCCGAAGGGGGCGGGCTCGATCTGGGCGCCGTAGTGCTGCCTGGCGGTCTCGGCCAGGGCGGCGGCCACCTGCAGATCCTGCCGGTGCCAGATGGCGTTGGCCAGGGCGATCTCCACCTGCGGGTCGGGGTTGGTCAGGATCGACTGGAGCGCCCCGTTGCCCCGGTGGATCTCCTCCAGGGGGAGGTCCGGGTAGCGGAGCGCCTGCAGCATCTCCGCCAGGGTCTCGCCCCGGGCCCCCGCGGCGGTCAGGCTGAGGATCAGGCTGGCGCTGGCGGGGGAGAGAAAGCTGTTCTTCTCCGCGGCATAAACCTGCTTCAGCAGGTCGATGCCGAAGCGGGTGCCGGCGGCGGTGATCCGCTCGTCCACCTGAGCCGCCGGTTCCTTGGCGACCGCTGCGCCGGGCTGGCCGGCGGCGCCGCCGCAGCCGGCGAGGAGGGAGAGCAGCAGCACCAGGGCTGCGATCTTTTTCACGGCATCTTCACCTCTTACCTGTGGGACGGACGCAGGCGGGCGGGCCGTTTCAAAAAGGTCACATCTTCCGCCTGAAACTTTTGGGCCTGCGGCGAGGTACTAGAGAGTAGAGGCCAGTGAGGGGGCTCGCCATGGAACAGGACACCAGCATCATCGAGCTTTGCCAGCGCGGGCACCCGGCGGGCTTTACCCGCCTGGTGGCGGCGTACCAGGAGCGGGTCTACCGCACCGCCTACTCCTTCCTCCACGACCGGGAGGAGGCGCGGGACGCGACCCAGGAGGTCCTCCTGCGCACCGTGCGGGCCATCGGCTCGCTGGACAAGAGCCGCCCCCTCTGGCCCTGGCTCCGCCGGGTGACCACCAATGTTGCCCTGACCCTGCTGAAACGGCGGACCAGCCACCTCTCGCTGGAGTCGCTCCCCGAATCGGCACAGCCGGTGGATGGCTCCGGCGAGCCCTCCTGGACCCTGCTGGACCTGCAGGGGGCGCTGGCTCAACTGCCCCCGCTCTGGCGGGTGGTGCTGACCCTCCGGCACCAGGAGGGGCTGGCCTATGAGGAGATCGCCCGGCTGACCGACCTGCCGGTGGGCACGGTTAAGACCTACCTGTTCCGGGGACGGCGGATGCTGCGGGAAAAACTGGCGCTGCAGGAGGTGTGACCCCGATGATGCGCTGTCACGATGACCTGATTCAGCTCTATGTGGATGGGGACCTGCAGCCGGTCGAGGCGGCGCTGGTGGAGGAGCACCTGCAGGGGTGCGATTCCTGCCGCCGGCGGGCCGCCTTCTACAAGGGGCTTTTCTGGGACCTGGCCCACGGGGAGCGGCTCGCACCGGCGCCCGAGGCCGATGCCGAGAGCCTCGCCACCCTGCTCCGGGCCGAGTGGGAGCGGGGCCGCAGCGAGGCCCGACCCGCCTCCGGGCTGGAGCTCTCCACCCTCTGGCTGACCGGCAACCCGCTGGTGGCGGGGACGGCCCGGGCGACCGGTACGGGGCTCTCCCGGGCGGGAGCGGAGTTGACCCGCCTCGCCGGAACGGGGATCAGCAAGCTGCTGAGGCGGAAAGGGGGCGGTCGCCGTTAGCGTGCTGGCTGTGCTGGGCTGGGGGCTCCTCTGGACCCTGATCGGGCTGGTGGGGCTGCTCCTCCTGCTCCTGGCGCTCCTGCTCTTCCTGCCGCTGGCGATCGAGGCCCGAATCGACAGCGACCGGGCCGCCGCCGACTGGGAGGCGGACTGGACCGGCACCGCCCGCTGGCGGATCCGCATCCGCTGGGGCTGGGTGGTGATGACCGGCCTCTGGGCCGGCGAGAACCTGGCGCTGACCCAGTCCGAACTCCGGTTCTTCGGCCTCCGGACCGGCGGGCGGCGAGCGGAGCGAAAGCGGGAGCGGCAGCCCAAGAAGAAGATGCGGAAGCGGTGGCCGGACCTGGAGTTGCTCCGGGCCTGCCTTGAGGAGTTCCTCCGCTTCGCAAACCGGGTGGTGCGGGACCTGGGCTTCCGGTTTGCGGGCGAGTTGACCTACGGCTTCCCGGATCCGTCGGTGACCGGCTGGTGTGAGGCGGTCCGGTGGGGCGCCGGGGTGCCGGTTCCGATTCGGCTGACCCCGGAGTTCCAGCACCCCTGCCTGACCGGCTGGGCCGAGGTGCAGGGCCGGACCTATGGCTACCGGGTGGCGCTGGCCGCCCTCCGAGCGCTCCGGAACCCCATCATCCGCCGCCGCCTGGCGGAGCGGATTCGCTTCAGACCTGTGCGCTATCTGTTAGTACGAGGAGGATGACACGAATGAACGACGTGATGACCACCATGCTGCAGACCCTGGAGAAGCACCTGAACACCAAGACGATTATGGGTGAGCCCTTCACCGTCGGCGACGTGACCCTGATTCCCGTGATGGACCTGATGTTCGGCTTCGGCGGCGGCGGCGGCGAGGGCGTCGATCCCAAGAGCGAGAGCGCCCGGGGCAGCGGCAGCGGCGGCGGCGCCGGCGCCCGCCTGGCGCCCAAGGCGATGGTGGTGATCAAGGGCGGTGATGTCCAGGTGATCCCCCTGACCCGCGGCAGCGCCATCGAGAAGATCGTCGAGGCGATCCCCGGCCTGCTGGAGAAGCTCCCCTCCAAGGGGGCGAAGAAGGAAGAGGTGGCCGCAGAGTAGCCCTCGGGCGACAAAGGACCCCTCCGGCGCCCGCCGGAGGGGTTTTGCTATGGTCGGTGCTCCCGGAGCCAGTCCGCCACCTGCTCCGGCGGCAGTGGGCGGGCATAGAGGTAGCCCTGCCCTTCGGGACAGCCGGCCTCGAGGAGGAACCGGGCCTGCCCCTCCGACTCGACCCCTTCGGCGGTCACCGCCAATGAGAGGTGGCGGCCCATGGCCACGATCGACCGGGTGATCGCCTCGCTGTACGGCTCAGCCCCGATGCCCGCCACGAAGGAGCGGTCGATCTTCAGGGTGTCGATGGAGAAGCGCTGCAGGTAGCTGAGCGAGGAGTAACCGGTGCCGAAGTCATCCAGGGCGAAGCGGACCCCGAGGGCCCGGATCTCCGCCATCACCGCCCGGGCCACCTCCTGATCGCCCATCAGCACGCTCTCGGTGATCTCGAGCTGGAGCATACCGGGGGGCAGCCCGCTCTCCGCCAGCGCCTCCGGCAGCGTCTTCAGCAGCTGGTAGCTGAGAATCTGGCGGGGGGAGATGTTGACCGACAGGTAGGAGCCGCTGGGCAGCAGCCCCTCCGCATGCCAGCGCTGCATGTCGCGGCAGGCTATGCGCAGGACCTGATCCCCCAGGGGGAGGATCAGCCGGCTCTCCTCGGCCAGCTGGATAAACTCGTGGGGGCGGAGCAGCCCCCGCTCCGGGTGGTTCCAGCGCACCAGCGCCTCCAGCCCCCGGGTCGTCCCGGAGGCCAGGTCGACCAGGGGCTGGTAGTGGACCAGGAACTCCGCCGCCTCCAGGCCCCGGCGCATCTCCTGTTCCACCTGGAGCCGGCGGTTCACCTCCTCCGCCATCTGGCGGTCGAAGATGGCGTAGGCCCCCTTGCCGCTCTCCTTGGCCCGGTAGAGCGCCAGGTCGGCGTGCCGCATGATCAGGCTGGGGGTACAGCAGTCCTGGCAATTCTGGGCGATGCCGATCGAAGTCTGGATGTGGATCGGGTGGCTCCCCAGGAAGAAGGGCTCCTGGAAGGCCCGCAGCAGCGCCCTGGCGATCCGTTCCGCCCCGGACCGCGCCTCGGGCTGCCGCACCACCAGGGCGAACTCATCGCCCCCGAGGCGGGCCAGCAGAACGCTCTCCGGTACGCTCCGCCTCAGGCGGGCGGCCACATCGATCAGGAGGCGGTCGCCGACCTCGTGGCCGAGGCTGTCGTTGACCACCTTGAAGTTATCCAGGTCGACGAACATCACCGCTAGGGTATCCTCCCCGGCGGAGGTGCTGCTCAGCGCCGCCTGCAGATCCCGGAGGAAGTAGGACCGGTTGGGCAGCTGGGTGAGCGAGTCGTGGGTCGCCTGGTGGAGCAGCTGCTGCTCGTACTGGCGGCGCTCCAGCTCGGCCGCCGCCCGGCTGGCAAAGACCTGCGTAACCGCATGGACCAACTGCACGTTAGGTAAAGGAGAGCGGCTCCCCACGGCGATCAGACCGATCGGGCGGCCTGTCGAGTCCAGCAGGGGCATCCCTGCGTACCCGCGCATCTGCAGGCGCACCAGGCCGTGATCGGCGGGAAAGAGTTCGGCCACCCTGTCCGTGAACAGGCAGGGGGCGCCCGCCAGCGCCTGCTCACAGGGGCTGCCCGAGAGCGGGTAGATGGTGGCTTCCATGTTCTTCCCGGCCACGACCTGGATCATGGGCGGCTCGCCGTCGACCAGGGCGCCCACCCAGGCGTAATCCACCTGGAGCGCCTGGGTGAGGTGGGTGACCAGGGAGGTGAAGAACGCGCTCCCGGTGGACAGGGAGACACCGAGGACCATGTGGCGGAAGGCCTTGCTCAGCTGGTCGGCGCCGGCCGCGGCCGACAGCTCCTGCAGCAGTTCCGCCCCCTCGAATGCAGACATCCCGGGTTTTGCCATCGCTCTGCTCCTCTGCACACGACCATCTCGCGGAGAGTGACCTCTCTGATTATAGCCAGTGGACGGAATCTTTGCGATAGCACCTATGGTCTCCCCCAGCAGGAGCTCGGCCCCCTCCCATGGAATTGTGAGCAACGCCTCGCCAGCCTGCGCGAAAGGACTAGACCTACTGTGCGGAAACGAATTGCTGAACTGGACATCCTCCGGGCGGTGGCCGCCTTCGCCGTGGTGATGATTCACGTGACGGCCGCCCCGCTCACGACGCTTCCCATCCAGGCCCGCTCCTTCTTCTGGTACAGCCTGGTCAATCAGTGGAGCCGCTTCTCCATCCCCGCCTTTGTGCTGATCACCGGCCTGGTCCTCTTCTACAGCTACGGTCGGCGGGAGGAGTTCAGGGCGGGGGAGTTCTTCACCCGGCGGCTGCAGTCGGTGGCCGTGCCCTACCTGGTCTGGACCCTGCTCTACATGCTCTGGCGCACCCGCATCGAGTCCACCTGGGGGCAGTTCCCCACCAACCTCGGCTGGGCGGTGCTCCGGGGAACCGCCATGTACCAGCTCTACTTCATCGTGCTGATCTTCCAGTACTACCTCCTCTTCCCCCTGATCCGGCCGCTGGGCCGCAGCCGGTGGCTGGGGGCGGCCGTGGCGGCGTCGCTGGCGCTCCAAGCGCTGTTGATGTGGGACACCTACTACGGCCTCTTCACCCCGCAGATCACCGCCCCGTGGGCAGTGGAGCTGTTCAAGTGGCGGGACCGGCTCTTCCCGTGGTGGATCGGCTACTTCATGGTCGGGGTCTACCTGGCCGCCCGGCTGGATGCGCTCCTCGCCCTGGCCCGGCGCTGGGCCTGGCCGATGCTGGCGGCCGCCGGCGGCCTCCTGACCTGGATGATGGTGGAGTACGCGCAGGCCCTGGCCCGCCCGGGCGTGACCGTCGGCTTCGCCGCCACCGGCTTCCGCCCCAGCGCCTACGTCTACTCCCTGGTGGCCATTGTGGGGCTGGTCGGCCTCGGCGGCTGGCTGCAGGAGCGGGAGGGCTGGTGGAACCGGGCGCTGCTGGAGATGGGGAAGCACTCCTTCGGCATCTTCCTGGTCCACCCGCTGGTGCTGGAGCTGACCACCCGGCTGCTCCGCCCGCTGCTGCTGACGCCCTCGGTCCACCTGGTGGTGGTGGGCGCCCTGGTGCTGGCCGGCTCCTACCTCTTCAGCCGGGCCGTGGCGGCCCTGCCCTTCGGCCACTGGATCGTGGGGCGGGCTTAGCCCCTCTCCACCCCAAGCATAGGCCCCCCTCCCGGCGGGAAGGGGGGCTCTTTTCATGTAGATTTTATACAGTAGGCATCGGAACAGAGGATCCCGGCCCGGCGAATCTGGACCTGGTTGGTCTCCGGCTCCCAGGTGACCCGTGCCCCGAAGAGCTGGGCGATCACCTCGGGGGCGACCATGGTGCGGTCGAGCCAGAGGACCGGCGCCTCCTCCAGGAGCAGGGGGCTGCCGTTCAACTCCGCCTCCGCGGAACCGATGGTCAGCCGTGCGGTGCGGCCCCGCCAGGTCAGCCTGACGGCCCGCTCTCCCTCCTCCCATTCCACCTCGCCGCCCATCGCCTCGGTGACCAGGCGAAGGGGGAGCAGCGCCTTCCCGGTGGATGCGGCCACGTACGGGTAGGCGTCGTGGTAGGGGTTCCGGAGCCGCCGGCCGTTCAGCCGGACAAAGGCCCAGGCGGTGAAATCCGCCGGTTCGGCGAGGGGCTCGGCCGTCCGGTCAGGCCCGCCGGCTGCCCGCAGGGTGAGCTCCCCCTCCAGACAGACCGGCTCGAACTCTGCGTCGAGGGAGGGATCCCAGCGGGCCAGCTGGGGGCGGCCATCCACGCAGGCGCCTGCGAAGAGGGGGCCGCTCGGTCTGCCCTCCGCCGGCAGGGCGACCAGCACGACCATGGCGGTGAGCCAGAGGAGAAACCAGGCTCGCAGCTCCTTCATGCCCATCCCTCCTCCCGCATGTAGGCCTTATCCCCTCACATTCCAATACGTAACATCCACACCATTGGTTCGTATACTCCGATATAGTTTCCGCAAGATGAAATCACCCCAGCCCGGCGGAGGGCTGGGGCGAGACGCTAGGGTTGGTTGAGACGGAAGATGCCCGCATCGGTGCCGACCCAGAGGCGGCCGGCGGTGTCAAAGCGCACGGCGTGGGCCCACTGGGCGCCTGGCGGTCGGCCCAGGGAGGTCCAGGACTGGCCGCCGTCCCGGGTCACCAGCACCTGGTGGCCCTGGTCGGTCGCCAGCACGGCGGCGCGGACCTGAGGCTCACCGGGGCGGATGGCGATCTGCAGCACCCTGTCAGCCGCCTGCCAGAACGGCTGCGCCTCCCAGCTCTTGCCCCCGTCCCGGCTGACGAAGCGGCCGGCGAAGAGCTCATCGGGGGCAGCGGGGCTCCAGGAGAGCTGGATGGGCCAGCCGGCCTCTTTCGGCGGCTGGCTCTCCAGCACCGTCCAGGTGGCGCCGCCGTCCACCGACACACGGCAGGGGTGGCGGTCGTCCCAGTCGCAGGCGTAGAGCCTGTCGGGCACAGCGGGATTGGCCACCAGGCTGGTGATGTGCCAGCCGGGGGCGCCCTCCGCCCGCTGCAGCCGCTGCAGGTCATCGGTGTAGACCAGGCTGCTGCCCCCCCGGCTCTCGAAGACGCCCAGGATGCGGCCGGAGGGGAGCATGGTCAGGTGGGAGAGCATCTGGCGGGGGGTGAACTCCTGAGGCAGGTGGCGCCAGCTCTCCCCGCCGTCCTCTGTGACCCAGAGGCCGCTGCTGCCCTGAACCCCGTAGCTGCCGGACCGGGTCGGGTGGAGGAAGAGGATCGGGCCGATCTGGCTCTCGGTGAAGGGGAGCGGCAGGGGATCCCAGGTCGCCCCGCCGTCCACCGTCCGGTAAAGCCGGCCCCTTCCGCCGGTGGTGAGGAGGGCGTAGGCGGTGTCGGGCTGTTCCGGGTCGAGCCAGAGGCCGCCCGCTCCCTGGTGCCCCTCCGCCAGGTCCGGCCCCCAGTCGACGGGCCGGGGCGCCAGCCGGGGCAGCTGCCGGGCTTCCGGCTGGGGGATCCGCTCCGGGATGATCACCCCGCCGGAGGTGGTGGCCAGGAAGAGCCGGTCGCCCTCCATGGCGGCGTCCACCACCGTGGCGACGGGCCAGTACCCGGTCAGCCGGAACCACTGGCCGCCGCCGGTCGGGGAGTAGTAGACCCCCTGGCTCCCGGCCAGCAGGAAGAGCTCGGTCCCGACCCCCTGCGCCAGCCTGTAGTCGGCGTAGTGGGCCGGATCGGCCGGGAAGGGCAGCTGGCTGAACTGCCAGGTCCGGCCTCCGTCCTGGCTGACCCGGATCCCCTCGTGGGTCAGCGCCCAGACCCAGCGGGGGTCGTCGGCATGGGCGACAATCTGGAAGACCCGGAGGGTGGGCTCCCACTCGATGGGCGCCCAGGCACCGTTCTCCCGCACGGCGGCGCCCCACTTGCCATAGGCCCAGAGCCGGCTGTGGCTGTCGGCGGTCAGGCCGGTGACGGCCAGGTCGAGATCGCTCGGCTGCCACCTCCCGGAGGGGGGGTCGAGCCGGTAGAGGTCATAGGCAAGCGCCTGGCCGTCCTCCGGATGGCGGTCAAGGGCCACCCAGAGTTCGCCTCCGGACTGGACAGCGGCTGCGACCACCTCGCCCTCCACCGGCATGGCAACCCGGCTCCAGGCGGCGGACTGAGGCGGCCGGCTCCAGAGGGCGCCGCCGAGCAGCAGGTAGGCGGTCTCCCCCGGGGCGGGGAGGAAGCGGGCACCGGCGAAGGGGCCGGTCAACCCCTCATCGATCTGCTGCCAGCTGGCGCCCTGGTCGGCGCTCCGCCAGAGGCCGGTCCGCGGGCCGTCGGCCACCGCCAGGTAGAGCCGCCCGTGCCCGTCCCTGCCGATGGCGCTAAACGTGGCGGGACCGGCGCCCGGGGGACCGAACTCGCCTACCTGGCTGTACGGGTAGGGGGTGATCTCCAGCTCCCGGGTGGCGGGGATCCACTCGACCCGGGCCCCCAGCCCCTGCCGGAAGAAGTCGGTGGGAAGGTGAAGCCGGTTGCGGCTGATATAGGGGGGCAGGGAGAGGGTGACGGTGCGATCCTTCAGTTGCATCACCGGGTCGCCTACCCGGACCACCACCGGCGATTCAGGCGCCCCGTAGACGGTGAGCGACTGCTCTTCCGGGCTCCAGACCATCGGGTAGTCGCCCAACCCCTCCAGGATGGGCCGGACCATCAAAGTGATCTGGTCCCCTACAAACTCGCCGTAGTCACCTGGGTGCCAGTTCCCCCTGAGGTAGATGGCGCTGATCCCCGCCTCCCCGGCCCTTGCGGGGAGGGCCAGGCCCATGCCCAGCAGCGCCAGGCTGAGCAGGGCGGCCATCCATCGTGCTGGACGCATCACGGTAACTCACTCCCTTCACCCGTTCGACGGTCGGGTGGCTCCCCCGGTTGCAGCGGTTCCCGCGAACCTTTTGCGCCCCTTGCACGTCCCTTTTTCTGAAGGGGTTCTCCCCTTGCTGATCTACCCCTGGGAATACCTTCAGAGGAGGGGAAGGCTGTGTCCTTTCTGAAGAAGATGATGGCTTCGGTCGGGATCGGGTCCGCTCGGGTGAACACGGTGCTGGAGGATGCGCAGGTGCGGGCGGGGGAGCCGCTGCGCGGCACCGTCTACGTCAAGGGGGGCAGCGTGGAGCAGCAGATCGACACGATCTACATCCACCTGATGACCCAGTACAGGCGGGAGGTGGAGAACGGGACGGCCCGGGAGTCGATCAGCCTGGGCCACTTCCCGGTGGTGGAATCCTTCACGCTGGCGCCGGGGGAGAACCGGGAGTTCCCCTTTGAGGTGCTCCTCCCGGACGAGACGCCGGTCTCGGTCGGCCACACCCAGGTCTGGCTGAAGACCGGCCTGGATATCGCCATGGCCGTGGATCCCGGCGACACGGACTACCTGGAGGTCCTGCCCCACCGGAGCGCCGAGGTGGTCTTTGTTGCCCTGGACCGGTTGGGCTTCCGGCTGCGGCAGGCGGAGTGCGAGTACAGCCGCCGCCTGGGCCGCTCCTACCCGTTCGTCCAGCAGTTCGAGTTCGTTCCGGTGGCCGGGCAGTTCCGCGGCCACCTGGATGAGCTGGAGCTGATCCTCTTCCCCCACGCCGGCGGGCTTGACCTCTGGATGGAGGTCGACCGGCGGGCCCGTGGCTTCGCCGGCCTGCTGGAGGAGGCGCTGGACGCCGACGAGGCGAGGCTGCACGTGGAGTTCGAGCAGGAGCACATCGCCCAGGGGCCGGAGGCGGTCGCCGGCTACCTGGCGGAGATCATCGCCCAGCACGCCCGATAAGTTGAAGCGGCCCTTCCCCCCGGGCGGGGGAAGGGCCTTGCGCTTACCTGCTCAGGGGAAGCTCCACCACCCACGGGCCCGGGGTCCGGACCACCGGGTGGGAGAAGACCAGCCGCAGCCCCGACCCTGCCGGGGGCTCCCGCAGCTCCACCACGGCCTTGAAGAGGCCGTCGGGCCTGGCCGGGCGGGTCGATTCGGTAAAGCTGCCGCCCGGCCCGTTGATCAGCAGCCAGGCCAGCTCCCGCCCCGTCGCCCGGTACTCCACCTCCAGCCGGCGCTCACCGAGTCGGGTTACCCGCTCCACGTGGAGCGAAAGGTCGCCGATCTGCAGATCACGGTCGACCGTCAGGCTCTGCCCCTCCGCCAGCTGATCCAGGGACAGGTCCAGGGTGGCCGACCCCTCCAGGGTGACCAGCAGGCTCGGCACCGCTACCCGGAGGGAGCGGGCGCCCGCCGCCAGGGGGCCGTCAAAGGCAAACTCCAGGGTCGACCGCCCGGCCCCGATGGTCAACGGGTTCTCGTGCCGCCGCAGCTCATAGGGCCGGCCCGCATCATCGGTCAGGTAGACCGCCGGGAACTGGATGAGGCTCCACGGAGGTGCCACCGCCACCTCCCCCTCAGGACCCTCCACCTGAAGGTGAAGCCGAATCGTGTCCTCCTCGAGGGCAAAGTGGGGAACAGCGACCGTGATCCCGTGGAGGGGGCTGCTCTTCCCCCCTTCCCTGGCGAGGGGGAGGCGGCCGCTTGGAATCAGCTCCAGGGCCAGTTCACCGATGGTGACCGGCTGATCCGGCAGCCCCATCAACTCAAGCTGGACAGCGGGTGTACCGGCAGGCAGCGGACCGAAGACCAGGTCCAGTTGGACGGTTCCGTTCGACGTCTTCCCGCTCCACTGCCGGGCGATCAGGCGCCGCCCGTCCGGGAGGAGCAGAAATCCCCGGACACCCTCGTGGAAAGCGGCAGCCGGCCGCTCCCCCGGCTTCCACTTCTGTTCGGGCAGACCCTCCAGGCTGACCCGAACCCGGGTCTCCGTCCCGTTGCTGAACAGGGCGGTCACAGTGGCTGTCAGATCGCCCTGCGCCACCTGAACCGGGGCTCGCAGCAGCAAGCTCTCCTCGTCGGTGGGGGCGAGGCCGACACCGGGGATCACCCGGACCAGCCGCTTCAGGATCTCCTGGGCTGTTGCGCTGGTGCTGAACAGGGCGGTGACGCCCACGGCCAGGAGCAAGCCGGCGGCCGCCGCCCACTGCCACCGGGTGCGAGCCAGGGCTGGCCTGGCCCGCTCTGCCGGCGCCTGCACCCGCTGGTGCACCCGGCTGCGGATGCGCTCCCGCACCGCCTCCGGCAGGGCCGGGGCCTCCGCCGCCAGCCGCTCCAGCTGGTCGGGATGCAGCCCGACCTCGGCCATGAACTCCCGCTCATTCGGATCGAAGGCCTTCTCAGCCAATCTCATGCACTCCTTCCAGGCGGGCCAGCGCTGCCTTCAGCGCCTGCCGGGCCCGCCAGAGCCGGTTGTCGATGGCGGTGCGGGTCAGCCTCAGTTCCTGCGCGATCTGGGTGATCGGCTCCTCCAGGAGGTACCGGCGCACCAACAGCTCCTGATCAGCCGGTGAGAGGCTGCGGAGGGCCTGGTGCAGCCGCTCACCGCTCTCCTTGCGCAGCAACTCCTCCTCCGGGCCGCCCCCCGGCTCCGGCGGGGATTCCGGTTCCGGCAGCAGCACCAGCCGCGGCTCACCATCCGCCGTATAGCGCCTGCGGAGCAGACGGCGGCGCTGGTCGAGGGCGGTATACTTGGCGATCATCAGCACCCAGCTCCGCAGGCTGGTGCGACCCGGGTCGAACTCGGAGGCCCGCTCCCAGGCCCGGACGAAGGTGTCCGCCACCGCCTCCTCCACATCCTCGGGCTGCCCGGTGCGGCCCAGGACGAGTCCAACCAGCCAGTGGACGGCGTCGGCATGGCGGTCCATCAGTTCGTCCAGTGCGGCGGGGTCGCGCCGCTGCAGGCGGAGATGCAGCTCCTCTGTCACCTTCTCGCCTCCTTCGGGACCATCTCAGCGGAATCCGGCCGGATTCATCTAGAACTACGACAGGAGGGGCCGATTTCTCTCGGGGCCGGCTGGGGTTGAGCAGGAGAGTGGATCACAGCACCGAAGCAAACCACTCATCTCACAATCTGGAGGAGAAAGCATGCGCATCGGCCTCGATCTGGACGGCGTTCTGGTCGACTCCATCCCCCGGTGGATTGAGGTGCTCAACCGGGAGGCGGGCACCCGGTACGGCCCCGACGACCTCCCCGACACCTACGGCACCCCGGAGCAGGCCTTCCACTCCGACCGGAACGAGGTGGAGATGCTGATCCTGCCCGGGCCGGTGGCCGGCGGGCCCGAGTCGGTCCGGGCGATCCATGCGGCGGGGCACGAGCTGGTGGTGATCACCGCCCGCCACCCCCGGCTGCGGGGGCTGACCCAGGCCTGGCTGGAGTACCACGGGGTGGCGGTCCACCGGCTCCACTTCCTGGAGGGCGCGAGCAAGGCACCCACAGCGGTGGCCGAAGGGGTGGACGTGATGGTGGAGGATGCTCCCCACAACGCCCTGGCCCTCGCCGAAGCCGGGGTGCCCGTCTTGCTGTTCGATGCGCCCTATAATCAGGCGGTCTCTCACCCGCTGATCCGGCGGGCCGCCGGCTGGGCCGAGGTGCTGGAGCGGATCAGATCCGGCTCGCTACCTGCTCGGCCATCGCAGCGGTTCCCAGCGTAGCGGTGCCCGGGACCTTGATGTCGCCCGTCCGGTAGCCCGCCTCCAGGGTGGCCGCCACCGCCTGCTCGATGGCCGCGGCCGCCTCCGCCTGCCCCAGCGAGTGGCGCAGCATCATGGCGCTGCAGAGGATCGCCGCCAGCGGGTTGGCCAGCCCCCTACCGGCGATGTCGGGGGCCGAGCCGTGGATTGGCTCGTAGAACCCCTTCGGGAGGCCCAGCCGGTTCCGGGCGGTGCCCAGGGAGGCCGAGGGGAGCAGGCCGATGGAGCCGGTCAGCATCGCCGCCTCGTCGGAGAGGAAGTCGCCGAAGAGGTTGGAGGCAAGCATCACGTCGAAGTCGCCTGGGCGGCGGAGGATCTGCATGGCGGCGTTGTCCGCCAGCAGGTGCTCCACCTCCACGTCCGGGAACTCCTGCGCCACCTCGTCCACCACCGTCCGCCAGAGCCGGCCCGCCTCCATCACGTTGGCCTTGTCCACCGAGGTGACCTTCCTGCGCCGCCCGCGGGCGATCTCGAAGCCCATCCGGGCGATCCGTTCGATCTCCTTGTCGGTGTAGACCTCGGTGTTGATGCCCCGCCGGGTGCCGTCCGGCAGGGTCTCAATCCCGCGGGGCTCGCCGAAGTAGATGCCGCCCACCAGCTCCCGCAGGATCAGGAAGTCGACCCCGCCGGCGATGATCTCGTTCTTCAGCGGCGAGGCATCCTGCAGGGCGGGGTAGAGCAGGATCGGGCGCAGGTTGGCGTACAGGTCGTAGCGCTTGCGGATCGCCAGCAGCGCCGCCTCGGGCCGGTGCTCCCAGGAGAGCTTGTCGTAGGCCGGGCCGCCCACGGCGCCGAAGAGGATCGCGTCGGCCTGGTCGCAGGCCGCCCGGGTCTCCTCGGGGAAGGGGGTCCCTGCCGCATCGTAAGCCGCTCCGCCCACCAGGTGGGACCGAATCTCCAGACCAAAGCCGAACTTCGCCGCTGCCGCCCTCAGAACCGTGACCGCACCGTCGGTCACCTCAGGACCGATGCCATCTCCCGGCAGACATGCAATCTGGTACGTAGGTTGCGCCATTGTGAGCCCCACCTCCCTTTTATATTGGGAGGATTTTAGCATGATAAACGAATCAGGACAACGCCTTTTTCGCAGTCCGGTCGAGGAACTTCTGCAGCTGTACGATGAACCGCTCGTGGCTCCCCTCGCCGATCTTCTCCCGCTCGTCAAAGGCCTCCACGGTGAAGCGGAGCCGCCGGCCATCCACCTCCTCCAGCCGGGCGATGGCCCGCACCTTCATCCCCAGGGGGGTGGCTGCCAGGTGCTTCACGTTGACCAGGGTGCCGACCGTGGTCTCACCCTCGGCCAGGTAGGGCTGGACCGCCCGCAGGGCGGCCATCTCCATCAGTCCGACCATCATGGGCGTGGCGAAGACCTCAACGCCGCCGCTGCCCACGGCGGCTGCGGTGCTCTCGGGGGTCACGGTGGTGGTCACTTCGCCGGCCAAGCCAGGGGTCAGGGTCATCAAAACCGCCTCCCGTCTCTGTGTCGCCCTAAACTTCGTCCCAAACATGCACCTTCCTGCCGGGGGGTGGGCATAATGAACCGGAAGGGCTGCAGTGTGGGGGGATAGAGCGCGATGGCGCACCAGTTTGATCCCAAGCATATGGACCGGTTGCTGGATGAGGGCAGGCGGGAGTGGAACGACCCCGACAAGATCCTCCAGTACCTGAACCTGGGCCAGTGTACCATCATGGCCGACATTGGCTGCGGCCCGGGGTGGTTCACCCTGGAGGCGGCTAAGAAGATGGCCCCCGGGGGTCTGGTCTTCGGCATCGACCTGAGCGAGGAGATGCTGGAGCGGCTGAAGCAGCGGGCGCAGGAGCAGGGGCTCTCCAACGTGCAGGCGGTGCTGGCCGAGGAGGCGGACGAGTGGCCGGTCCCCACCGAGTCCTGCGACGTGGCGCTCCTGGCCAACGTCTACCACGAGGCCGACCCCTACTCCATGTTCATCGGCGAGGTGAAGCGGATCCTGAAGCCCGGCTCCACCTGCCTCGTGGTCGACTGGAAGAAGGAGGCGACCCCCATCGGCCCGCCCGTGGAGGAGCGGGTCGACCAGCAGGATGTGACCGAGGAGTTCTACGCCAACGGCTTCGTCCTCTTCGGCACCTGCGATGTGGGCCCCTACCACTATGGCCTGAAGTTCTACAAGATCAAGGGCGCCCAGGAGCCCCATGAGACGATGAACAACGTGGTCCCCTGAGATCTCCCCTACGCCCCACCCGGGGCGTATCTCTTTTGTGATCCATGACGTTTAAGATATAGTATGATAAATAAGAAGTGTGTGTATCCGTATGGGGGGCAACGTGTTGTCTAAGCAGGTCTCGTTCTTCCTGGCGGGGCTGATCCTCTCCCTGAGTCTGCCGCTGGCGCTCTACATCTGGCTGAAGCAGAACCCGCACCTGGACCATGCTGTCCAGGCCCCGGCGGGCCACTTTCAGGTGGTGAGCGCAGCCGCCCTGCTGGCGGCGCTGGTGGCGATCGCTGTCGGGGTGGCCGGGCGCCGGCTCCGCAACATCCAGGTGACGCTCCTGGCGATGGCCTTCACCTCCCTGTCGCTCATCTTCTCCCTCCACGGCCTGGCCACGCCGGGCTTCCTGCTCCCGCCCAGCCAGCTGCCGCCGATGGCGGCGCAGCTCTCCGTCCTGGTCACCGCCTTCTGGCTCTGGCTCTCCTCCCGCCCGGGCGACCACCCGCTGGTGGGCTGGATGGCCCGCCGGCAGGGCTGGCTGGTCCAGGGCTGGGCGCTCCTCCTGGTGGTGGCCGTCGGCCTGCTGATGTGGAAGCCGAGCCTGGTCTCCCTGATCCCGGTCCACTCGAGCCCGCTCAAGTGGGCCGCCATGGCGGTCTCCCTGAGCTTCACCCTGCTGGCCGCCCGGCACTACTGGACCGCCTACCGCTACTCCCGCCTGCCCCTGCAGGCCGCCATCCTCCACAGCTCGGCCTGGCTGGCCGCGGCGCAGGTGATCATCACCACGGGGGTGCTCTGGCACCTGAGCTGGTGGCTCTACCACTTCCTCCTGCTCGGCTCCATGTTGATGATGATCGTTGGCCTGCTCGCCCAGTACGCCAGCGGCGCCTCCCTGGTCGCGGCGGTCCGGGGCCTCTTCGCCACCGACCCGGTGGAGCGGATTGAGGCCGGCGTCGCCCCCTCGATCCGGCGGCTGGTGATCGAGACCGAGCGGCATGACCCTTACACCGCCGGCCACAGCTACCGGGTGGCGCTCTATGCGCTGCAGCTGGGCCAGGGGATGGGCCTGCCGCCCGAGAAGCTGCGGGCGCTGGCCCAGGGAGCGATCGCCCACGACATCGGCAAGATCAACCTCCCCGGTGCGATCCTGAACAAGCCGGGCCGGCTCACCCCCGAGGAGCGGGCGGTGATCGAGCAGCACCCCTCCAGCGGGCATACCATGGCCAAGCTGCTCGGCTTCATGCAGGACGAGCTGGATATCATCCGCCACCACCACGAGCGGTACGACGGCACCGGCTACCCCGACCGGCTGGCGGGGGAGCAGATCCCGCTGCTGGCCCGGATTCTGGCGGTGGCCGATGTCTACGATGCGCTCACCTCCAACCGCTCCTACCGCCAGGCCTGGAGCCACGAGCAGGCGATGGCGCTGATCAGGGAGGGGGCCGGCACCCAGTTTGACCCGGCCTGTGTGGCGGCCTGGACCCGGGTGATGCCGGAGGCGCCGCAGGTGGATCGGTACCCCGCCTGGCTCCCGGAGGCCTCCAAGGCCATCGCCGTGGGATCGGTTTAAACCCCTGGCGAACCAAGGGCATGAAACCCTCTGCCGCCATCGACCCGTCCATGAGGTGAAGGGGCCGAGGCCCCACACGAAAAGGAGGGTCCCAGATGCGCAAGTGGATGATCGGGCTGGCCCTGTCGCTGGCGGTGCTGCTGGTAGCCGGCTGCGGCGGCGCCAAGCCCGGAGGTGCTGATCCCAAGGACGGCGGGGGCGGTTTCGCCTATGTGAAGACCCCGTTCGAGAAGGTGGAGCCAGGTCAGGAGCCGCCGGAGGTTGCCCGCGAGCTGGAGCAGATGAAGGAGAAGGCCGGCACCAAGACGGTGGTCCTGGGGGAGACGACCTACGCCATCATCACCGCCGGGGAGAAGTCCAACGGCGGCTGGTCGGTGACGGTGGAGTCGGTGGGCGACTCGGAGGGAAAGCTGGAGATCGTCTACCGGGTCCAGGCGCCCGCGCCGGGTTCGGTCAACACGGCGGCCATCACCTACCCGTCGGTGGTGATCAAGTTCAAGAACCCTGCCGATCTGCCGATCACCTTCAAAGAGGCCAAGTAACGGCCAGGCGGCGCCCTCCTCAGCGGAGGGCGCCGTTCCGTTCGCAGGTGCCGCGGAACTGGTCTTGCGGAAGCAATGGGCTCCTCCTGGGGTGGGAGGAAGGTCGCCTTGTGAAAGGCTGGAGGCGCCCTGGGAAGGAAGAGGTTCGTCGAGCGGACGAAGAGGTTTCGTCCAGCGAAAGAAGAGGTTTCGTCCAGCGAAAGAAGAGGTT
>JBMONC010000109.1:0-10694 GCA_049324875.1 Bacillota bacterium | reverse complement strand
GAAGAGGTTTCGTCCAGCGAAAGAAGAGGTTTCGTCCAGCGAAAGAAGAGGTTCGTCGGGCGATAGGAGAGGTCTGGTCGAGTGAAAGAAGAGGTTTCGTCTAGCGAAGGAGGAGGTTGGTCGAGTGAAAGGAGAGGTTTCGTCAAGCGAAAGAGGAGGTTCGTCGAGCGAAAGAGGAGGTTCGTCCAGCGAATGAAGAGGTTTCGCCGAGCGAAAGGAGAGGATCGCCTAGTGGTAGGCCTGCGACAGGGCGCAGATGTTCCGGCCCATCTCCAGCTCCGAGGCGGTCTCCTCATCGGGGGTGACCAGCCCGGCGTTGACCCGCTTGATCTCCACGTACTGGGGCGGGAAGGTGGGCAGGCTCCCCAGGAGCCACTGCAGGAAGGGCCCCTCCCCCTGCAGGAGCATTCTCAGCCCCTCGTTCCGCTCCTTCAGCTCGGAGAGGGGAGCGCCGAAGCAGCCGTCGGCGCCCGCCTCAGCCGGACTGCTGAAGTGGCCGGGCAGCACCAGCAGGTCGTCGCCCAGGGCCAGCAGCCGGGAGAGGGAGCGGTAGTGGATCGGCGCCCAGCTCTCCCCCTTGCCCCCCAGGTCGGGGCGGGCGATGGAGTTGATGAAGATCGAGTCCCCGCTCAGCAGGTAGCGCCGGTCGATCAGGAAGGACAGGTTGCCCAGGGTGTGGCCGGGGATGTGCAGCACCTCCAGCCGGGCACTGCCCACGGTCAGGACCTGTCCATCCCGGAGGTACTCGTAGGGGAGAGTTGCCGGCATCACATCGATGGGATGGATCCCGTCATAGGGGTGGAGGTAGTAAGGGACCCCCAGCGCCCGGGCCAGGGCGGGACCCCCGCTGATGTGGTCGGCGTGGCCGTGGGTCTCCAGGACCGCCCTCACCTGCCAGCCCTGCTCCTCGGCCAGGCGCAGGTAGGGCTCGGTGTGGCGGAGCGGGTCGACGATCACCGCCTCCCCCCGGGAAGCGATCAGGTAGCTGAGGCAGCCGCGGGCGGGCCGGGCGATCTGGTAGATCGAGAGCTCGGCCTCCCGGACCACGGGATGGGACTCGTAGAAGTTGCCCCAGGCCTGCATCCCGCCGGTCAGGTTGCAGGCGTCCCAGCCCACCTCGGCCAGCGCTCCGGCCACCATGCGGGAGGTGTTCCCCTGGGGGCAGATGACCACCACCCGGGCGGTGCGGGGGATCACCTCCGCCCACTTGCGGCGGGCGTACGCAGCGGCCGCCGCCGCCCCCTCCAGCCCGGTGGCCCGCTGCATCTCGCTCACCGGCGTGTTGACCGTCTCCACCGGCACCCGCCCTTCGATCTTCCAGCGGTCGAAGTCAGCCTGAGAGCGGACATCGACCAGAAAGAGCGGCTGACCGCTCTCCATCAGCGCTTTGAGCTGGGAGACGCTGATCTCGCTGACCGGGTTCATGCTCCATCCCTCCCGTTTCCTATGTAGGCGCCTGTTTGAATCGTATCACTTTATATTAATCAATGCAAAGAAATGGGGCAGCGCCTCCGGAATGAGAGGCACTGCCCCCTGCCTATGCCCCCAGCAGCTCACGCACCCGCCGGGAGTATCGCTCCGCCAGCGCCGCGGCCTCCGCGGGGCCCTCCCCCTCGGCGAAGATCCGGTAGACCGGCTCCTCGGGGTCGGGGAGCAGCAGCGCCGTGCCGCCCTCCAGACGGATCCGCAGCCCGTCGATCAGCTCCACCGCCCCCTCGCCGTGCTCCTCCAGCAGCGCCCGCATCACCCGGCCCTTCGCCTCCCAGGGGCAGGCCACCGTCACCTCCGCCGTGTGGGCCACCGGCAGCCGGGCGAGCACATCCGCCGGGGTGAGCTGCTCCTGGGCCATCCACTCCAGGAGCGAGCCGATGGCCAGGAGCGGGTCGGCGGGCACCCAGTCGGCCTGGCGGACCCGCAGGGTGGGACGGCCCGCCTCGTTCAGCCACCGCTCCAGCGCCCGGGGCGCCACCACCGGCAGCGGGAGGGCGGCGCCGGGCCGCATCCGCCTCCCCTGCAACAGCAGTTCCAGGGCCAGCATCTGCTCGGGGGTGGCCCCCACCAGCCGCCAGGTGGCCTCCAGCGGGTCGATCCGCAGGGCCAGCTGGGTCTGGGGCTCGGCGGGCCCGGCGGGCCCGGGGAGCCAGCGCTCCAGCACCGGCCAGTCCGCTCCGGCCACCGAGACACCAATCCGCCCTGCCTGAATCGCCTCCAGGTCAATCTGGCCGGCCAGCCAGGCCAGATAGCGCTCCTCGGCATCGGGGAAGCGCTCCACCTCCCCCGCCCCCTCCGGGGTGGCCCGGGGGAAGTCCAGCCGGGCCATGGCCTGCTCCACCTTCCGCTGCAGGCTGCGGCCCGCCGGGCGGCCGACGCCGTCGTAGAGCACCACCCGGGCCTGCTGGCCGTCGAAGCGGACGTGGACACCGCCCGGGGCGGCGCTGTCGCAGGTGGTGTAGGCGGTCACCGGCGAGGCGGTGCTGCCCAGATCCAGCACCCGACGCCCCACCGCCATCGCCCCGCAGAGGAGCGCCTGGGCCAGCAGCGCCGCCGCCGGGGCCGGGTCGGCGCCCATGATCAGCGGGCCGTGGCCGTCCAGCACCGCCCCGAAGGCCATCCCCAGCCGCAGCGCCGCCTCCGGAAAGAGGTCGGTCCCGGGCCGCCCCTTCAGGGAGCCGCCCCGCAGGACGGGGCTCTGGTAGGCCGGGGTCCGGACCAGGGTGGTCTCGACCCGGGCGCCGGGGGCCACCTCCACCCCCTGCCAGAGCCGGACGCCGGGGGCCAGGGTCGCCCCGGCTCCCAGCACCGCCCCCGGCCCCAGCACCGCCCCGTCGAAGGCGCCGGCCCGCTCCTCCAGCCGGGCGCCCTCGCCGGCCACCGCCCCGACCAGCGCCGCCTCCGGCCCCACCCGGACCCCGGCGCCCACCACCGACCGCCGGATGATGGAGCCGGGCCCCGTCTCGACCCCCGGCCCCAGCACGGCCCCCGCCTCCAGGCTGGTGCCCGGGGCCAGGCGGCAGCCGGCGCCGATCAGCGCCGGGCCATCCACCGTGATCC
Organism: Bacillota bacterium; assembly: GCA_049324875.1. GTDB lineage: Bacteria > Bacillota > Sulfobacillia > Symbiobacteriales > Symbiobacteriaceae > JAWLHU01. The sequence goes on along the minus strand of JBMONC010000109.1, from coordinate 7,643 downwards.
CGTGGGGCACCTCGCCATCCACCCAGACCCCGCTCACCACCTCCAGCCCCGGCGGCCGGAAGAGCAGGCGCCCGCCCAGCAGGTCCAGGTTGGCCTGCAGGTAGGTCTCGGTGTCGCCGATGTCGCACCAGTAGCCGTCCACCACGGTGGCGTAGAGCGGGGCGCCCGCCTGGAGCAGGGCCGGGAAGAGGTTCTGGCTGAAGTCGTACATCCGCCCCGCGGGCACCCCGGTCAGGACCGAGGGCTCCAGCACGTAGATGCCGGTGTTGACCGTGTCGCTGAAGACCTCACCCCAGCCCGGTTTCTCCAGGAAGCGCCGGATCCGCCCCTCCCGATCGGTCATCACCACGCCGTACTCCAACGGCCTCTCCACCCGCTTCAGCGCCAGGGTGGCCACCGCCCCCGCCCGCTGGTGAAAGCGGACCAGCTCGCCCAGGTGGATGTCGGTCAGCGCATCCCCCGAGATCACCAGGAACCGCTCGGTGAGCCGGTCCCGGAGGGCGGCCACCCCGCCGGCGGTCCCCAGGGGATGCTCCTCCACCACGTAGTGGAGCTTCAGCGTCCGGTAGCGCTCTCCAAAGGTGCGCCGGATATCCCCGGGCCTGTACCCGAGAGTGAGAAAGACCTCCTGGAAGCCGTGCTCAGCCAGGAGGTCAAGGGTGTAGGCCAGGACCGGCCGGTTGCAGATCGGGACAAGGGGCTTGGGCCGGTCGCAGGTGAGGGGCCGGAGTCGGGAACCTTCGCCGCCCGCCATGATCACCGCAATCACGAGTGACAACCCTCCATGGTCAGGGTTCACATGGTGTACCGACCCGGAAGCTCGCCCGGCTGTGGCAGCGCAGCGATGGCCGGATGGGGTGCGCACCAGTCGGACTGGGCACAGGACTCGTGGACCCCCCTGTAGAAGTCCAGCGTAGAGCGGGCCACCCCTTCCCAGGAGTAGCGCTCCCGCACCTGCCGCAGCGCCTCCTTCGCCAGCCTGTCGGCCAGCGGCCGGTCGGAGAGGAGGCGGTCCACCTGCTCCGCCAGAGAGGCGACGTGCCCCGGGAGCGCCTTCAGCCCGTTCACCCCGTGCTGGACGATATCGGCCAGGCCGCCCACGTCGGAGGCGACCAGGGGAGCGCCCGCTGCCATCGCCTCCAGGGCGACGATGCCGAAGGGCTCATACAGCGAGGGCACCACCGCCACATCGGCGTAGCTGTAAAGCGCCCGGGCCACGTGGTCCGGCACGTAGCCGGCAAAGTAGACCCGCCCGGCAATGCCCAGTTCCGCCGCCCGCCGCTCCAGCTCATGCCGGTAGGGGCCGGAGCCGGCGATCACCACCCGCAGGTTGTGCCGCCTCACCAGGTGGGGCACCGCCTCCAGCAGCACCCCCGCCCCCTTCTCCGGCACCAGCCGGCCCAGGTGGAAGAGCAGCCGCTCGCCCGGCTGGGCGAAGTGGGTCCGGGGCGGCACCGGGACCCCGGCTCCCGCCGCGGGGAGCTCGATGCCGTTGGGGATCACCGCCACCTTGTCATCCGCCAGCCCGAAGAGATGTTTTACCTCATGCCGCATCGACTCACTGCAGACGATCACACGCCAGGCCTCGTAGGTCAGCCACCATTCGACGTCGTTAATGTATTGCTGGCCGGGGTCGTGTATGCCCCGGTTCCGCCCGTGCTCGGTGGCGTGGATGGTGGCCACCAGCGGGGCGCGAAACAGGTGCTTCAGGCTGCGGGCGGCGTGGGCCACCAGCCAGTCGTGGGCGTGCAGCAGCACCGGCTCCTCCAGCCGGCGCAGCAGGTTCACCCCCGCCTCCAGCAGGGCGAAGTTGAGGTGGCAGGCCCAGAGCTTGAAGTCCGGCGGTTCCTGAAAGATGGGTGCCACCCGGTGGACGGTGACACCCTCCTCCGCCGATTGGGCCGGGAGCCCCGGTGCGCTCCGGGTCAGCACATGCACGGTGGTCCCCTGCCGGGCCAGTTCGCGGCTGAGCGCAAAGACATGGCGGGCCAGTCCCCCGACCAGGTGGGGCGGGTACTCCCAGGTCAGCATGATCACGGTCCGCTCCACGAAGATCTCTACCTCCGATCGTTACGGGCACACTACGACTAGCCTGTCTTGGGAGAAAGGAGGATATACCGCAAGGATCTGCGTTTGGGCCGTCAGGCCTGGCCGAGCTTTGATCAGGCGGCCGGGCTGGAGTGGCTGGAGACCAACGGCCTCGGCGGATGGGCCTACGGCACCGTCGGGGGTGCCAGCACCCGCTTCTACCATGCGATGCTGGCCGCATCGGTCCACCCGCCGACAGAGCGGATCGCCCTGCTGGCCCGCCTGGAGGAGGCGGTCTGCCTGGATGGCGTCCGGTACCCGCTCTACACCAACCGCTGGGCCAGCGGCCACACAGAGGCGGAGGGGCTGACCTGGCTGCAGCGGTTCGCCCTGGCGCCCTTCCCGACCTGGATCTGGACCATCGGAGAGGTGGTGGTGGAGAAGCGGCTCTTCATGCGCCACGGCCAGAACACCACAGTGGTGCGCTACCGGGTATGGCGGGGGGCGGGTACCACCGGTCCCGTCACCCTGGAGCTGACCCCTCTGGTCACCTGCCGCTCGATTCATGCCGTGCACCGGCAGAGCGACTGGCCCTTTGCCCAGGAGCGGCTGGCGGAGGCCGGCGTGGCGGTGGAGCCCTTCGTGGGCAGCCCCCGCCTGTACATGGCCGCCGACCAGGGCGAGTACGAGCCCGGGGGCGAGTGGGTCCGGGACCTCTTCTACCCCTACGAGGTGCTGCGGGGCGAGGCGACGGTGGAGGATCTCTACCGGCCCGGCCGTTTTCGCTGGCGCTGCGCCGGGGCGGGCGAGCTGACCTTCGCCGCCTCCGTCGAACCGCTGGAAAGGCTGGAGGGGAGCGCCTGGGAGCGGGCCGAGCGGGAGCGGCGGCGGGGGCTGCTGGAGCGGGCGGGGGTCCCGGATGGGGCGGGTGGCACCGCAGGGACTGGTGCCACGGAGGAGGCGGTCACCACCCTGGTGCTGGCGGCCGACCAGTTCATCGTCCAGCGGGCCTCCACCGGGCGGGCCACGGTGATCGCCGGCTACCCCTGGTTCACCGACTGGGGCCGCGATACCATGATCGCCCTGCCCGGCCTCACTCTGGCCACCGGCCGGCCCGAGCTGGCCCGGGAACTGCTGCAGACCTTCGCTGCCTACGAGCGGGATGGGCTGATCCCCAATCACTTCCCCGAGCAGGGGGGCGAACCGCTCTACAACACCGCCGACGCCAGCCTCTGGTACTTCGAGGCGGTCGCCCGGTACCTGGAGGCGACGGGCGACCACGCCTTTGTGCGGGAGGAGATCTACCCGGTGCTCACCCGGATGGCCGAGGCGCACCTGCGGGGCACCCACTTCGGGATCGGCCTGACCGAGGACGGCCTCCTGCGCTGCGGCAACCCGTCGGTCCAGGTCACCTGGATGGATGCCAAGATCGGCGACTGGGTGGTCACCCCCCGGGACGGCAAGCCGGTGGAGATCCAGGCGCTCTGGTACAACGCCCTGCGGGTCCTGGCCGGCCTGGCCGACCGGTACGGCGAGACCGGACAGGCGGAGCGCTGGCAGGCGCTGGCCGGGGCGGTGGAGAGCGGCTTCACCCGCTTCTGGAACCAGGCGGAGGGCTGCCTCCACGACCTGCTGCGGGACGACGGCACCCCGGATCCCGCCATCCGGCCCAACCAGCTCTTCGCCCTCACCCTGACCCACCCGCTCCTGTCCGGCGAGCGGGCCCGCTCCGTGGTGGATGTGGTCTTCCGGGAGCTCTACACCCCCTGCGGGCTGCGCAGCCTGAGCCCCCGGGACCCGGCCTACGCCGGCCGCTACGAGGGCACCCGGCTGGAGCGGGACGCCGTCTACCACCAGGGGACCGTCTGGGCCTGGCTGACCGGCCCCTTCGTGCGGGCCTACCTCCAGGCCTACGGGCGGGATGAGGCCACGCTGGCCCACGCCCGGGCGCTGGTGGAGCCGCTGATCAGCCACCTGACCGAGTTCGGCCTGGGCAGCGTGGCCGAGATTTTCGACGGCGACCCGCCCCACACGCCCCGCGGCTGCCCCGCCCAGGCCTGGAGCGTGGCCGAGCTGCTCTGGCTCCTCACCCGGGAGCTGGTGTAGCCCTTTGTGAGTTGATGCGCACGCCACTGGGAGAGGAGTGCCCGCATGCAGCCTGTCATCCGCCGTGCGGAAGCCGCTGACATCGAGTCTCTGGCCCCAGCGCCGGTACGCCCTGCTGCAAGGCCTGGCGGTGACGGAGTCAGACCGCAGGCACGGCCTTGGCCGTCTGCTCATGGAGGCGGCCCACCGGTGGGCCCGGGAGCAGGGGGCGACCGAGATGGAGACGGAGGTATGGGAGTTCCCCGAAGGGCCTCCGGACTTCTACGCCGGCCTTGGGTACACCACCCGCAAGCGCCGGCTGGTTCGTCCGTTGCAGCCGTAATGCAGGGGGCGCGGGCGAATGGCGAGGCACTGCCGGGCAAATCCGGCAATGCCTCAGGTTGATGACAAAGTGCCGTACAAGGATGCAGCCGGAGACGCCTCACGGCCCATTTCCGCAATGTGGATAGATCCGCCAGGTTGGTTATGTCGAGGATTGGCGAACGAAAAGGGGAACGCACCTCCAGCCTTCGACAGACCGAAAGTGCGTTCTGTGGTATCCTGTATTTGGGAGTACATGCAGGCCTGCCTCCGAAAGGAGGATGCCATCGGTGAAGATCAGATTGAGCATCACCGTCGAGTTGAGTGCGCAACCACTCTTCTCGGTGATCCTGGTCGTTGCCAAGGCCATTCTTTCCGCTATGAAGTAGCGGTCGATCCATTCAACGTCCCCTGACCGACCGCCGTCTCAGCATTAGAGGCGGCAACATGCGGGCTCCCAGGCACCCCCATTCGGGTGCCTTATTTCATTATAGCCCCAAGGAGTCAACGTATACCGTACCCCTCGGACCGTCTCGTCCTCACGAGGCACACCGAGCGGAGGCGCTGCCGGGCAAATCCGGCAGCGCCTGCTTCTTCCCTATGCCAGACTCCGCTCCAGCTCATCCACCAGCGACCCCACGTAGGCCACCGCCTTGCGGATCGGCTCCGGCCGGGTGATATCCACCCCCGCCAGCTGGGCCAGCTCCACCGTCGTCATGGTGCCGCCGGCCTTCAGCACGGCCAGCCATCGGTCGACCGCCGGCTGCCCCTCCTCCCGGATCGCCTGGGCCGCCGCGGTGGAGATGGTCAGACCCAGGGCGTAGGTGTACGGGTAGAGCCCCATGTAGTAGTGGGGCTGCCGCATCCAGAGCAGCCGGGCGCCCTCGTCGATCTCCATCACATCGCCCCAGAACTCCGCCAGGATCTCGCCCTTCACCCCGCTCAGGAGCTGCTCGGTGACCGGCCTGCCGCCCTCCGCCAGCCGGTAGATCCGCCGCTGCAGCTCACCCTCCAACAGGTGGTTGATAAAGTTGTGGTTGTAGGTGCCCATCAGCCCCATGATCACGCTGCGCCGGACCTTGGCGTCGTGGGAGCGCTCCAGCAGGTGCTGGGCCAGCAGCAGCTCGTTCATGGTCGAGGGCGCCTCGATGAAGGAGAGTGGCGGGCGGACGTTGGAGAGCCGCTGGTACTTGCCGGCCAGGGAGAGGTGGCCGGCGTGGCCCAGCTCGTGGGCCAGGGTGAAGGCGGCCCGCATCCGGCCGGACCAGGTCATGAAGACGTAGGAATGGATGCCGTAGACCGTGTTGCAGAAGGCTCCCGACCGCTTGCCGGCGTTGTCCGACCAGTCGATCCAGCGCTCAGCGAAGGCGCGGCGCATGATCTCGTGGTACTCCTCACCCAGCACCTCCAGGGCGCCCAGCACCCATTCCCGCCCCTGGGCGAAGGAGACCTCCGGTTCATCCGCCGGGTTCAGGGGGGCGGCCAGGTCGCAGTAGAGCAGCTTCTCCAGCCCCATCAGCCGCTGGCGCAGGCGCTGGTAGCGGCGCATATGCGGGGCCAGCTCCTTGCCGATGATATCGAGGACGTTCTCATAGACCTCGAGGGAGACCTTATGCGGATGAAGCAGCATATGGGTAGCCGATTCATAGCCGCGCAGCTTCGCCAGGGTCACATTCTTCCGGACCTCGGTCGCAAAGGTCGCGGCATAGGTGTTCCGGTAGGCGGCCAGCCCTCGGGTGAAGGAGGCGTAGGCGTTCCGCCGCAACATCGGATCGGGCGAAAGCTGCGGTCCCCCCTCGTAGACGGGGTGTGCCTTCCCCTCGGCGTCCAGGGCCGGCTCGAAGCTCATATCGGCCGCCTTGGAGAGCGCGTAGATCCGGTGAGGCGCATCCAGCACCTCGCTCAGCGCCGCCAGGGCCGCCTCGGTCTCCGGCGTAAGGGTGTGGGGCTTCATCTCCAGCCAGTTGCGCAGTTGGTAGCGGTGGGAGGCCAGGTTCGGGTCCGCCTCGATCCAGCCCTCGACCGTTCCGTCCGGGAGGGCCAGCACCTCCGCCTTGATGAAGGTGGCGGCGGCCATCACCCGTGCGAAGAGGGCGCCGACCCGGCTGCTGTCCGCCTGGTGGAGCGGCTCGGTGGAGTCGGTGGAGAGGCGGAAGTTCGCGTAGGCGGAGACCCGGTGGAGCCGCTTGTGCAGCTCCTCTTGGGCCTCCAGGCAGGCGGCCAGCACGGCCGGCCCCTCCCCGAGCCTCCCCTTGTACCGGGTCACCGTCTGGATGTCGCGCCCGATCGCATCCAGCTCGGCCTCCCATGCCTCGCGGGACCCAAACAGATCATCCAGGTTCCAGGTCTGCTCCACAGGGACTTCCGCTCGCTTCAGTCGCTGCATCGTAGCCGGGCCTCCCCCAGAAGAGATGTGGCTCCTTCTACGATACCGCTAGAACTTCATGGTGTAAAGTATTTGACCCGATGGCTCCTTGCTGGTATGCTTAGCACAATACCCCTGAGGAGGAGAGAGCCATGGACCGCCAGGAGGCGATCGTCGCCGCCGTAAGAGCCAAGGAGTCTGCCCAGGTCGAGGCGCTGCTGCAGGAGGAGCCGGCTTTGATCCAGACCAGGACCCCAGAGGGCTCTCTGATCCTGACCGCCCTCTACCTGGGGGCCCATGAGGTCCTGGCGGTGCTGCTCCGGCACAACCCACCGCTGGATATCTTCGAGGCTGCCGCCATGGGGAACGAAGAGCGGATCCTCGCCCTCCTCGCCACGGACCCCCAGCTGGTCCATGCCGCCAACGCGGATGGCTTTCACCCTCTGCACCTGGCCGCCTTCTTCGGCCACGCTTCCGCTGTCAGGGCGCTGCTGGAGGGCGGGGCGGAGGTCAACCGGATCATGGCCTCCCGGGTGCCCTACGTCCCGTCCAACACGGCGCTCCATGCCGCCATCTCCGGGGGCCCCCACCGGGAGGTGGTCGAGCTGCTGGTGACGGCGGGGGCCAACCCGAATCTGCGGGACAGCAACGGCCATACCCCGGTCCAGAGCGCCGCCTTCCACAAGGCCACCGAGATCATCGCCTACCTCAAGGCCCACGGCGCCACCGACGAGGTCGAGTGAGGCCAGGTGGAAGCGAGAGGAAATGCGCATGCCTGAGCGAACGATCGCAGGCCTGACGGCCGCACCCGGCCAGAAGGTGACCGGCTGGCTGCCGGTGCCCG
>JBMONC010000108.1:26939-35507 GCA_049324875.1 Bacillota bacterium | reverse complement strand
GTAACCGCGTTGGCAGCGGCGCCCGGCGACCCGATCGTGTAGAACCGCGGGCCTGCGTTCCCGGCGGCGATCACCGGCACAATCCCCTCCTCCGCCGCCCGGTTGACCGCCTGCGAGAGGGTGTCGGTCCCGTCGGAGGAGCCGGAGGTGCCCAGCGACATGGAGATCACCCGGATGTTGTAGGCAGCCTTGTTGGCCACCGCCCAGTCGACGGCGGCGGTCACGTTGGAGAGCGAGCCGGAGCCGTTGCCGTCCAGCACCTTCAGGCCGATCAGGGCTGCCCCCGGGGCCACGCCCCGGTACGCGCCGGCGCCGGTGCCGGTCCCCGCCACGATGCCGGCCACGTGGGTCCCGTGGCCGTTGTCGTCATAGGGGTCGGTCCGACCGTTGACGAAGTCCTGCCAGGCGATCACCTTGCCCCCGCTCAGATCGACGTGGCCGGCGTCGATGCCGGTGTCGATGACGGCGACCACCACGTCCTGGGGGGAATAGCCCCCGGGGCTGCCATCCCCGTCGCCGGTGACGGCGAAGTCCTGGCGGGCCTTGGCGGCGCCGAACCAGTGGCTGGCGGTGGCCATCTGGACCCTGACCTCGGCGTCGTGCTCGATGTGGACCACCTCAGGCCTCCGGGCATAGGCCAGGACCTGCTCCCGGGTCATGGTGGCCGCCAGGGCGGGGACCACGTCGTACCGGAACCGGACCTCGATCTCATCCTCCGCCTGCAGCCGCCGGCTCTCGGCCTGGCCGCCGGTCATCACCAGAACCTCCACCGGCTCATCCGGACCCACCTCGCGCAGGAGGGCATCCAGGTCGTCGAAGATCTTGTTGCCGTCACGGTCGACCACCGGCGGCTTCTCGGGCCCGACGGTGGCGGTACAGGCCGACAGCAGGGCCAGCGCCGCCAGCAGGGCGGCGGCCCGTCTCATCCATCTGCGCACAGCGTTCACCTCTCCCTATCGCTTCGGTGCTCGAAGCTCCTGCCACTTCCTTCCTTTCACGGGAGAGGGACTCCTTTTTCGCATCAGAGAAAAGGTCGGGCGCCCACCCTCTGCCGGGTGAGCGCCCTGCGGGGCGGTTCCACCTTCGGTGCTGCAAATCCATGCTATCGCCCGCCGGCCCGGATGATCCCCAGCCGCTGCCGGTCACCCCGGGTGGTGACGCTGATGCCCAGCTTCGGCTCGGCCAGGCCGGCGGCCTCCACCACCCGGAAGGTGAGCGGCTCGGCGTAGCTGCTCCCATCCACCGTCAGCACCTGGCCGGGCCGGACGTTGACCAGGACCCAGCCCCGGCCGAAATCGCCCTCCGCCCGGCCATCCACCAGCAGGGAGGCCCCGGGCAGCGAGCGGCGGGTGACCGACATCACCTTCAGGTGCATGGGGGTGGCCAGCCCGGTGGCGGTCTGCACCGGCTCGACCCGGCCGCCGCTCCAGCCGGCCACCTCGCCCACCGGCACCCCCTCCATGGCGATCAGCCGGTTGAGCCGGTTCAGCTGCAGCGCCTGCACCAGCACCAGGGCGACCAGCCCCAGCACCACCAGCTGGATCAGGACACGCTCCACCTTATCCGCAAAGGACCGGTGGCGGTCCTGGAACTCCTCCATCTCCTCCTGCTGCTCCTCGTCGCGCCAGTAAGGCCGCCGCGGCTCCGACCGGTCCACCGTGGGTCACCCCCCGGAATTCTCTCGGGGGTATTTTATGTGGAGGAAGCCCCTTCTATGCAGCCCAGCGCCTCCCTGGCGGCGTGGCGGCCCGCCGCGTGGCCGGTGGCGAAGGCGATGGTGATGTTGTACCCGCCGGTGTGGCCGTGCACGTCCAGCACCTCGCCGGCGAAGTAGAGCCCCCCCACCAGCCTGGAGGCCATGGAGGACGGGTCCACCTCCTTGACGCTCACCCCGCCCCCGGTGATGAAGGCCTCCTCCAGCTTTAGGGTGCCGGTCACCGTCACCGGAAAACCCTTGATCAACCGGGCCAGGTTCCGCCAGCGGTCCCGCGGCAGGTGCGGGTAGGTGGTGACCGGGTCGACCCCCGCCATCTCCAGCAGCAGCGGCACCAGCCGCTCCGGCACCAGCCGGAGGACGTTCTTTACCGCCCGCTTCGGCTCCGCCTGGGCGGCTGCCAGGCTCTCCTGGTAGACCTGCTCCTCGGTCCGCGCCGGGAGCAGGTCGATGGCCAGTTTCAGCGGTACCTCGCCGAAGCGCATCCGGGCCACCGAGACGTAGTGGCCGACCCGGAGCGCCGCCGGTCCGGAGAGACCGAAGTGGGTGAAGAGCATGTCCCCCACCTGGGTGGTCAGCCGCCTGCCCTTCGGGTCGTACAGGGTCAGTGCCACCTCCCGGAGGGAGAGCCCCTGGAGCAGGCGCTCCCGGATGAAGGGATCGGAGCAGAGGAGCGGCACCTCGGTGGGGTAGAGCGGGGTGATGGTGTGCCCCGCCTGCCGTGCCCAGGCGTAGCCGTCGCCGGTGGAGCCGGTGGCGGGCACCGAGGCGCCGCCCACCGCCACCACCACCGCCCGGGCCGTGAGCCGCTCCCCGTCCTTGAGCAGCAGCCCGGTGCAGCGCCCGTCGCCAAAGGTGAGCTGCTCCACCGGGGCGTTCAGCCGGATCTCGACCCCCAGCCGCCGGATCCGCTGGATCAGGGCGTCGGCCACCGTCACCGCCCTGTCGGTCACGGGGAAGATCCGCCCGTGGTCCTCCTCCTTCAGCCTCACCCCCAGCCCCTCGAAGAGCTGGATGATCTGCTCGGAGCCAAAGGCGGTGAGGGCGCTGTAGAGGAAGCGGCCGTTGCCGGGGATCTGCTGGATCAGCTGGTCAAGGGGCTTCCGGTTGGTCACGTTGCAGCGGCCGCCGCCGGAGATGATCAGCTTGCGGCCCAGCCTGTTCCCCTTCTCCAGCAGCAGGGTCCGGGCGCCGGACTCGCCGGCGGCCATGGCGGCCATCAGCCCTGCGGGGCCGCCGCCGATCACAATCACGTCGTAGGGAGTGCTCTTCATATCCCCAAGTATATCACCCATGCCGGTCCATTTCCTGCCGGGCCAATACCCCCGCCCAGATCACCCCGACCACACCCAGGAAGAGAAAGATACTGTAGACCAACCGGGGCGGGACCTGGGCCAGATTTCGGTCCAGGCTGACCGCCGCACTGGCCAGCAGGGCGATGTGGAAGATGGTGAAGGTCCGCCACGGCCCCACAAAGGCCCGCACCAGATCGAACAGCCGGTCCAGCCCCCAGAGGAGCGCCAGCACCGCCCCGAAGACGGCCAGGGAGGCAGTCATGCGGCGGTCACCCCCTTGCCCAGCGCCCAGCCCACCAGCCAGACCAGCAGGGCGAAGATGACGTTGAAGAGCAGTCCCAGGGGGCCGATCCAGTTCTCCAGCAGGTAGGAGACCTCTACCGAGTTGGCGGGCCAGCGGGCCAGGAAGAAGGTCAGGATGGCCAGGGGCAGCAGGAAGATCCGGTACCGCGCCATCGGCAGCCCGAAGCAGGTGCAGAGCGCCATCGGCACCGTGAGGAAGCGAACCGCCACATAACAGATCTTCAGCACCGTCCAGGCCAGGGCGATCAGGGCGCCGGTCCGCTCCACCAGCAGTCCCGGCAGCCGCAGCGTCCGGAGCACGGCCACCCCGGGGTAGTAGAGCTGTGCGACCGGCTCCAGCCCCATCACACCGTAGGTGACAGCAGCGACGATGACCAGCACGATGCCGTTGACAATGGTGGGGACGGCGACCCAGAAGTAGGGCCGGGTCACCTTCCCCACCATCGGCAGGAAGATGGCGATCGACTCCAGCCCGACGATCAGGTAGATGATCTGCAGGGAGCCGCTCAGGTAGGTGGGCGGCCAGAGCCGCATGGCCGGGAAGACGGCCCCCCACTCGGTCATCTTGTAGGTGACCAGCAGGTAGGCGAGGACCACCACCCCGATGAAGGCGGGAACCATCAGGGTGGCCAGGCGGGCTGTCGCCGCCATCCCCTGCCCGGTGATGAAGACCACCGACAGGATGATCAGCAGCATCACCGCCTCCGGCGGCGTTCTCGGCAGGAAGTAGGTGTTCATCAGATCGCCGAAATAGCGGAGGCAGATCGCGGCCAGGGCGATGTGAAAGGCGATGGCCGGCACCACCAGCAGCAGACCAAGGGGCCTCCCGAAGACGCACAGGGTGGTCTGGATGCCGGACTGCCGGCCGAAGTAGAGGATCACCTTGGCCATCACCAGGGCCGAGAGCAGCCCCAGCAGCAGGGTGACTGCCAGCGCCAGAAAGTGTTGCCGTCCGGCCCCTTCCACCAGGTCCCGGGGGAAGGAGTAGAGCCCCAGTTCAACGATCCCGGCCCCGATCAGGACCGCCATCTGCAGCTCTGAGATCCGCTCCTTGTGGTTCATGACTCCCCTCCTAATGCATGGCTCCCTTGCGGTGCAGCGAGACCGTGACCGCGGGCTCGATCCTCACCTGGGGAAAGAGCTCCTCCCAGTCCACCGAGGCGAAATAGCGGGGATGCCGGTAGAAGAGGAGCTTGCCGAAGCCGAAGATGTCGGTCCGAAGCTCCTGCTGGATCCGGGTGATCGCCCGCTCCACCTGCTGCAGGATCCGCTCCTCCGCGGCTTCACGGATCATCTCCATCTCCGCCTGCGTTCCGCCGGGATGGTGGATCGGCAGGGCAACCTCCCCCACAATGTGCAGCTCCACGGAATAGACCGGGCGGTTGCCCTCGAAGCGCACCCGAGGGCGGGCGGTGACAGCCAGGCTCCTCACACTGCTGGGGCCGCCCTCCGTCTCGACGAAGAGCGCCCGGTTCACCGTGCTGCCCATCAGCCAGAGATAGCCCTGGGCCTCCTCTCCTTCCAGGAAGCCCATCAGCTCATACCCCCGGTAGGCGGCCAGCCCCTGTACCTCCACCTCATCGCCGGCGGCCTCCACCCGGGGGAGCACCGGCTCCCAGCCGCTGGTCAGCTGTGCGCGCCAGTACTGCCACAGCTGAACTGGCTCCGAGACGGTCATCCGGCGGACCGCCTCGAAGACGCTGTTGAAGAAGAGGGCCGGCAGCCGCTCCAGCCTCGCATCCTTCAGGAGGACCTGATCGGCCCGACCCTGCGTGACGGTCATGTAGACGGTATCCTCAATGTCCGGATTGGTCCGCAGGCCGATGGTGACATGCTCAACCTGACGGGCGCTCAGGTCTGCCGAGAGCACGATGGCTCGCATCTGCCCGAGGAAGAGCGCCCGGCTGACGTGGTCCTGGGCGTCCTGCAGGGCGGTGACCATGCTCGCCCCCCGGCCCTGCACCAGGAAGTACTGCTCCTCCCCGGCGCCCGCCCCCTCCTTGCCACGGGCCGCCGCCCGCGGGATGGGCATCTGCAGGGAGAGAACGATCTGATCCTCATCCTCCGGGTCCGGATCGATGCCCATCCCCAGCACATAGGCCCTGCGCTGTGGCTCCCGGTTATCCCAGCAGCCGGCCATGGGCAGGGCGAGGGCCAGCAGCAGCAGCAGCAGGGAGAGCAGGCGCGGCGGGGACCCCCTCATGGCTCCTTCGCCCCTGGCTGCGCCTCCGCCAGGTCGGGGAACTGCTCGGTGTGATCATACCGGCCGGAGCGCTTCAGATCCAGCGGGCGGAGGTGGCGGGGCCGGAAGCGGAGCGCCCAGAAGGGCAGCCGGATCAGGGTGTCCCCCAGGTCGGCTCGCCGCAGGGGGGCGAAGGGCGTCAGGTAGGGCACTCCGAAGGAGGAGAGCGCTGCCAGGTGCCCGATCAGGGCGGTGCTGCCGACGATGATCCCCAGAAAGCCGAACATATGAGCGAGAATGGTCATCACCCATTTCATCAGCCGCCAGGCAAAGTTGACGTCCAGGGTGGGCGAGGTGAAGGAGGCGAGCATGGTGGTGGCGGCAAAGATGATCATCAGCGGGCTGAGCAGCCCCGCCGTAACGATCGCCTCGCCCACCACGATGCCGCCGACCACGCCGATGGTGTTCCCCAGCGGCTGGGGCAGGCGGAGGGCCGCCTCCCGGATCAGTTCGATCAAGATCTCGATGATCAGCACCTCCACGATCGGGGGAAAGGGGAGGCCCTCCCGGGCGGCTGCGATGGTGAGCGCCAGCTGGTTCGGCACCATCTCCGGGTTGACAGCGATCAGGGCGACGTAGATGGCCGGCATGTAGAGGGTGAGCAGCAACCCGATCAGCCGGACGGTCCGGATCATCGAGGCGCCCCAGAAACCGAAGTGGTAGTCGTCCATCGTCTGGTAGAAGTCCATCAGCACGGTTGGGGCGGCGATGGTAAAGGGGGCGTTGTCGGCCATCACCACCACCTTGCCTGCCGCGATCTGCCGGGCCACCTCGTCGGGCCGCTCCGTGGACCGGAGCGGGGGAACGGGGTGGAAGGGTGATCCACCAGAAACTCCTCCAGGGTCTGGATTCCCTGGACATGGTCAATGGGGATCGCCTTCAGCCGCCGGTGGACCTCCTCCACCACCGCCGGGTTGGCGGTTCCGTCCAGGTAGAGGATCGCCACCCAGGTACCGCTCCGGGTCCCGATCCGCAGGAACTTGACCCGCAGGTTCCGGTCCTTTATCCGGCGTCGGATCATGGTCAGGTTGGGGATGATGACCTCGGTGAAGCCCTCCCGGGAGCCGCGCACCGCGTGCTCTGTGCCGGGCTGGCCGATCCCCCTCATGGGGAAGCCCACGGCATCGAGGACGAGCAGGTCGGGGCAGCCCTCGATCACGAGGCAGACCTCGGCGTCCATCACCGCCTGCTCAGCGGTCTGCAGGGAGCGGGTCCGCTTGACGTCGGCCCGGCTGGTGAGCGACTGCTCCAGGATGCGGGCCGCATCGGGCAGGTTTTGGGCCGCAATCTGCCCGCTGCGCATCGCCGGCTCGATGATCCGCTCGTCCACCGCCTGCTCGTCGACCATGCCCTCGAAGTAGAGCAGCATTGCCCCCGGCCCGGCGGGGCCCCCCAGGCGGAAGTCGCGGGTGCGGAAGTCGTCGCTCCGGCCGATCCCCTCCTTGAAGAAGCGGCGGGCCCGCTCCAGGTCGCCGTCGTGCTCGAGCGCCCGGCTCGCAGCTGGCACCGAAACCACCCCCTGCTTCTCATGGTGGCTTTTGGCCCATCCGTCTATGCAATGAAGAGGCCCCACCGCTGCCGGTGGGGCGTTCGCTTTGGGGGGGTGCGCGCAGCTCTACGCCTGCTCCAGCGCCTGGGCGAAGTCGGCGATGATATCGGCCGCCGCCTCGGTGCCGGCGTTGACCCGGACCAGCCCGTCCACGATCCCCAGGGCCTCCCGCTGGGCGGTGCTCAGGGCCCGGTGGCTGGTCAGCACGGGGTGGGAGACGGAGGTGATCACGTCGCCCAGGGAGGGCAGGAACTCGGCCATCTTCAGGCTACGGATCAGCCGGTTGGCGCCCTCCAGCCCGCCCCGGACCACGAAGGAGAGCATCGCCCCCGACCCGTTGGGCAGCAGCGGGTGGCCGCTCAGGCCGGGGTAGTTGACCCGCTCCACCTTGGGGTGGCCGGCCAGGAACCGGGCCAGGGCCAGGGCGTTGGCCGACTGCCGCTCCACCCGCAGGTGGAGCGTCTTGATCCCCCGGACGGTCAGCCAGGCGGCGAAGGGGTCCAACATGGCGCCGTTCAGCACCAGGGTCCGGCGGACCCGCTCCATCGTCTCCCGCTCCCCCGCCGCCACGCCGGCCATCAGGTCGGCATGGCCGCCCAGGAACTTGGTGGCGCTGGAGATGGTGACGTGGGCCCCGTGCTCCAGGGGCCGGAGGATGTAGGGCGAGGCGAAGGTGTTGTCCACCACCAGCTTCAGCCCCCGCCGGGCGCAGAGCGCCCCCAGGGCCGGCAGGTCGGTGACGGTGACCACCGGGTTGGAGATCGACTCGGTATAGAGCAGCCGGGTCTCGGGCCGGATCGCCGCCTCCACCGCCGCCAGGTCGTTGGTGTCGACGTAGGTGGCGCTGATCATGTAGCGGGAGAGCTCCTGCTCCAGCAGGGCGAAGGTGCCGCCGTAGAGCTCCCGGGTGACGACGCAGTGGGCCCCAGGCTCCAGCAGGGCGTAGAGGACGGCGAAGATCACCCCCATACCGGTGGCGGCGGAGACGGCGGCCTCCCCGCCCTCCAGGTCGGCGTAGGCCTGCTCCAGCGCCTCGGCGTTGGGCTGGCCCTGGCGGGCGTAGAGGTAGGCCCGGGTCTGCCCGGTCTGGACCGCCTCCACCGTCTCCAGGTCGGGGAAGGCCCAGACCGAGGTCTGGTAGATCGGCATGGCGGCGGGCCGGGTCACGGTGGGGACATCGATCTTGCCCGCATGGGCGGCCCGGGTCTCAAACTGCTTCCCGCTCATATCAGAGTGCCTCCAGGAACCGGTCGATGTCGGCCGGGGTGTTGTAGAAGTGGGGGCTGACCCGGCAGCGACCGCCCCGGTAGGCGATCACGATCCCCTGGGAGCGGAGCCGCTTCACCAGCGCCTCGTTCGCTTCGGGGGAGCCGAGGGTGAAGGAGAGGATGCCGGAGCGCTCGCTCTTCCGCCCTACCGGGGAGGCGATGGCGATCCCCCGGACCTGGAGCCCGGCGATCAGCCG
>JBMONC010000108.1:8224-26839 GCA_049324875.1 Bacillota bacterium | reverse complement strand
GCTTCACCAGCGCCTCGTTCGCTTCGGGGGAGCCGAGGGTGAAGGAGAGGATGCCGGAGCGCTCGCTCTTCCGCCCTACCGGGGAGGCGATGGCGATCCCCCGGACCTGGAGCCCGGCGATCAGCCGATCGGTCAGCAGCCGGATCTGAGCGCTGACGTTGTCGATCCCCGCCTCCAAGAGCATGTCGAGGCCGGCGGTCCAGCCGTGGAGCAGCGAGAAGGGCATGCAGCCCGACTCGTAGCGGCCGGCGTCGGGGCGGAAAGTGAAGAGACCATCCGGATCCTCCGCCCCCTGGATCGAGGAGAAGGCGCCAGGCAGGACCGGCCGGACCCGCTCCCAGACCGACCGGCGGATGTACAGGAAGCCGGTGCCGATGGGGCCGATCAGCCACTTGTAGCCGCCGGCGGCCAGCACGTCGATCCCGTCGGCCTCCACGTCAAGCGGCATCGCTCCCGCCGCCTGGATCCCATCCACCACGAAGAGCGCCCCGCGGGCACGGGCCATCTCGCTCAGCCGGGGCAGGTCGTTGCGGAAACCAGAGAGATACTCCACGGCGGAGACCGCCAGCACCCGGGTCCGGCCGTCGACCCGCTCCGCCACCCGGGCCGGGTCGACTCGCAGGTTCCGCTCCAGCGGCACGATCCGCACCTCCACCCCCCGCTCCCGCAGGTTGAGCCAGGGGTAAAGGTTGGCGGGAAACTCCTGTGCCGGGACCACCACGTTGTCGCCCGGCCGCCAGTCCAGCCCCAGGGCGACGGCGTTGATCGCTGTTGACGTGTTGGGCATGACGGCGTACTCGGCGGGCGAGCCGCCCAGCAGCCGTGCCAGCCGCTCCTTCAGCGGCTGCAGGTCGATGAAGGCGGCGTCGGGGTCGCCGGCGGCCACGTCCATATACTCCTCGATCCGCTGCCGGACCGGGGTGGGGACCGGGGTCTCGGAGGCGTGGTTCAGGTAGAGCATGCGATCCACCACGGGAAAGAGTCCACGAAAGCGCTCCACGGTCAGCCCCCCCTATGCGTTGACGTGACTCACCTGCGAGGCGCCGTCCCGCAGGACCACCTGGTAGGCCACCTCCGCCGTCTCGGCCAGGTGGGCGTTGTGGGTCACCATGATCACCTGGCGGTGGAAGACCTGGCTGACGGTCTGGAGGAACTGGGCGGTGGGGGCGATGAACTCATCGCTCACGTGCTTGGCCGGCTCGTCCAACATCAGCGGCCCCTCCAGCCTGGGCCGGTAGGTTTCCAGCATCGCGATCCGCAGGCCGAGGGCGACCACGTCCACCACCCCGCCGCCTCGGGACTCCTGGGGCCGGCTCTGCAGCTCCTCGCCGTTGTAGCGGCTGAAGACGTAGAACTCCGCCTCCGGCCGCCCGGCCTTCTCCACCAGCTCAATCTGGAAGCGGTAGTCGGGGCCGAAGATGGAGCGGAGGGTGTTGGTGACCAGCATCTCGATCTGGGCCTTGGCCTGGGCCCGGGCGTGTTCGGCGGTCTGCTGGAGCAGGACGATCACCTGCTCGAAGACGGTGGACTGCGCGCGCACCTCCTCCAGCTGGGCCTGGGCCAGCGCCCGGTCCTGCAGCAGCCGCTGCTGCTGCCCCTTTCGCTCGGAGAGCGCCCGTTTGGCCCGGTCCAGCCGGGCCTTCAACTGCTGCAGTTCCTGCATGGCGCCCTAGCCCCGCAGCAGGTCAGCGGGCAGGAGCGAGGCCGCCTCCCGCAGGAGGGTGTCCACCTCGCTCTGCAGCCGCCGGATCTCGCTCTCCAGGTCCTCGGGCCGCACCTGCAGCTCCTTCAGCTCCTCCAGCAGCCGCTCCCGCTGCTTCTGCAGCTCCTCCAGGCGGGCCTCGTAGCGGTACTTCAGCTGCCGGGCCTTCTCGATCTGCTCCTTGAGTTCGGCGATCCGCTGTTCGTTCTCGGCGGCCATGACGGCGAAGCCCTCCTCGTTGCTAGTGATGATGGCCCGACGGCTCCCCGCCGGCCAGTTCGACGATGATCCGCCGGATCGCTCCCGGCTCCACGGGCTGCAGGCAGGTGGGGCACTTGCCCAGCCGGCGCAGGACGCCCTCGTAGTCGGTCAGCGCCTTGCGCAGGGCGGACTCCTGCTCCCGGACCAGCTCCTGCCCCTTGGCGATGCGGCCCTGGACATCGGCCAGCTCGCCCCGCCTGGCCTGGAGCTGCTCGATCCGCTGGGAGCGCTCCGCCACCGCCCGGGCGATCTCGGCCGCCCGGTCCAGACCGGTCAGCCGGGCCATCGCCTGCTCCAGCTGGGCCAGCTCCCGGCTCCGGCGGGTCAGGTCCGCCTCCACCCGGGTCAGGCCGGCCAGCCGGGCCTGCCGCTCCGCCGCCTCCCGGGCCCGGGCCTCCGCCGTCTCCAGGGCGGTCAGCGCCGCCAGCCGGCTCCGGTAGGTCCGGGACTCCTGTTCCACCCGGCCCAGGTCGGCGGCCAGCCGCTCCAGCCGCCCCGCCTGCCGCTGCACCCCCTCGGCCTGCAGCAGCCGCTCCCGGGCCTCGTTCAGCCCATCGAGCCGGGCCAGCGCCGCATCCACCCGGATCGACTCCGCCTCGGCGGTCTCCAGCTGGGTCCGGATCTGGACCAGCCGCTCCAGCCGCTGGTTCCACTGCTCCACCCGGGCCAGCAGCTCCTCGGCCCGGGCCAGGCGCGCCTCCTGCTCGGGGATGTCGGCATAGGGCTTCAGCTCCTCGTCGTAGCGGGCCACCTCCCGCTCCAGCCGGGTCACCTCGAACCGGGCGGAGCGGAGGTCCTTCTGGGTGGAGCGGACCGCCGCATCCACCACGTGGACCCCGAGCAGCCGGCCGATGGCCCGGGCCCGTAGGGAGCCGGTCTCGCTCATCAGGAACGGGCCCTCCAGCTGGGAGCCCAGGGAGAGCACCACCCGTTTATCCGCGTCCAGCAGCACCTGGGGCATGCCGTGGGCCCGGATCACCTCGGCCGGCACCTCGGTGCCGAAGCCCTCAAATTGCTGCTCCTCCTGGCCGGGGATGCGGACCAGGTAGCGGCTACGGGAGGTGGCGCCCGACTTGGTCAGGATCAGCTCCCGGACGATCTGGACCCCGTCGCTCATGGTGACGGTCACCCGGCACTCCCGGGCGCCGGACCGGACGAACTCCGTTCCCCGGGGCTCGTTGTAGAGCGCCCAGCGCAGGGCGCGCAGCACCGCCGACTTGCCGTTGTCGCTGGGGCCGATGATCACGTTCAGCCCCGGCCCGAAGGTCAGCTCGGAGCGGACGTGGGACTGGAAGTTCTCGATCAGCAGCTGCTGGATCTGCCTCATGCCGGCTCCTCCTCCCCGCCGCGGGCCAGCTCCTCCTGCGCCAGGCCCAGCCGGCGCAGCGCCTCGCTCTTCACCCGGGCAGGCACCCCGCCGTTCTCGGCGATCCGCTCCATGATCGCCTGGACCTCCAGCACCTCGAACTGGGAGGCGTCGCCGATCCCCTGGATGAAGTCGGCCAGCGCCCGCTCCCGGGCCATCTGGCTCTCCTGCTGGGAGCGGTCCAGCACCTCCTCCCCCGGCCGGGCGGAGGCCAGGGGGATCAGCTCCGCCCGGACCGGCTGCCCCCGCTCCAGGGTGAGCAGCACCACCTGGACGGGCCGGCGGTAGTCCGCCGCCTGGTTGCCCAGCCGGACCAGGGCGCCGGGGTTGATGAAGAGCCGGCCGTCCACCTCGTAGAGCTTCGACCAGCCCGGGTGGTAGTGGCCCCCAAAGGTGACATCGGCCACGGTCTGGGCCATGACGGCGTCCAGCAGGGTGTGGGCCGAGCCCTCGAAGAAGGGCCGCTCCAGCAGCATTCCGTGGGTCAGGTGGATGGCGAAGTCGGCCGCGGGGGAGCGCTCATGCAGCGAGCCGCCCACCCCCTCGGGCACGACGCAGTAGTCCAGCACCGGGTTCCGCCGGTCCAGCTCGGCGTGGAACTCCTGGCCGGTCACCTGGACCTTCAGCCCCTCCTGCTCGATCCAGGCCTTCTCGCCGGGCCGCAGCAGCCGGAAGAGCTGGAAGCCGTCGAAGAGGCCCAGCATGGTGCGGGGCACGGTGCCCGGGTTAAAGCCGTAGACGTCGTGGTTGCCGGCAATGCCGTAGATCGGGCAGGGCGCCTGCATCAGCACCCGGAGGAACTCCAGGGCGACCGCCGGGGCCACGTCGGGCCGGTCGAAGAGGTCGCCGCCGTGCAGGATCGCCGCCACCTGGTGGCGCCGGGCCAGGCTGACCACCTCCTCCAGCTTCGCCTTCAGGGCGGCGGGGAGGTCGTCCAGCCGGCTGCGGGGGCTGGTGCCGCGGATGTGGGTATCGGTCAGGTAGAGGATCTTCACGACTCTTGCTCCTCCTCTGCGCGGGAACCGAAGGGCTTCCGCCGCCGGAGCGAGGAACCCCGGCGGAGGCTGGAGCCGCTCCCCCCTGCCGGGCGGGCGCGCTCCGCACTAGCCTGTAGGCTTCGCCGCCCACGGCTCTTCTCCTGCGCCGGTGTCAGCTCCTGGAGCAACGGCGTCAGCGCCCGCCGGGCCGCCTCCGGCCCGAAGCCCCGCCGGGCCAGGTAGCCCATCAGCCGCCGGCAGGCGGTCTCCCGGTCCACCTCCCCCATCCGGGCCAGCCGGCGGGCGGCCACCTCCCGGGCCTGCTCGGCCACGTCCACCTCGGCCAGCGCCTCCTGCACCGCCCGGGCGGCCAGCTCCCGCTCGACCCCCTTGCGGATCAGGTCGGCCAGCAGCCGCCGGGCCCCGTGCTCCCGGTGGGAACGGATGTAGCTCTCGGCGAAGGCCCGGTCGTCCAGCCAGCCGCCCGCCTCGAGCCGGGCGAGGGTCTGCTCCACCAGTTCCGGCGGGTGGTTCCGGCCCAGCTTCCGCCCCAGCTCCCGGGCTGTCCGGGGGCTGGCGGCCAGCAGCGCCAGCGCCTGGTCCCAGGCCCGCTTCGCCTGGTCCAGCTGCCAGGCCCGGAGCAGGGCCGGAGCCTCCACCCGCTGCCCCACCTGAAAGCCGCAGCGGAGCACCGTCTCCAGGTCGAGGCCGAGCACGAACCGGCCGTCCAGGTAGAGGGAGCGGCGGCGGGGGTCCTTCTGCTCCTCCAGGGCGGTGATCAGCCCTTCTGCCCGGGCCAGCTCCTCCGGGTCGACCGCCCGCCGCTCCCCCCGCCCGCCACGGCGAAGGGGGCCGGTCGTGCCGGCCCCCGTTCCCTCGCTGCCAGCGTGCGCCCCGCGGGGCCGCACGCCCTTACTCATCGCCGCCATCGTCGCCGGTCCCGGCGGAGATCTTGCCGGCGAAGCCGCCGGACATCAGCCGCTCCTTGATCTTCCGCTCGATCTCAGCGGCCACATCGGGGTGCTGCTTCAGCCAGTCCCGGGCGTTCTCCTTGCCCTGCCCGATCCGCTGATCGCCGTAGGAGAACCAGGCGCCCGACTTGACGATCACCGGCGGGTTCAGCTCGACGCCGATGTCGATCAGGCTGCCCTCCTTGGAGATGCCGTGGCCGTAGAGGATGTCGAACTCCGCCTGCTTGAAGGGCGGTGCCACCTTGTTCTTGACCACCTTGACCCGGGTGCGGGAGCCGACCACCTCGGAGCCGGTCTTCAGCTGCTCGGTCTTGCGGACCTCCAGCCGGACCGAGGAGTAGAACTTCAGCGCCCGGCCGCCCGGCGTCGTCTCCGGGTTGCCAAACATGACGCCGACCTTCTCCCGGATCTGGTTGATGAAGATGCAGACGCACTTGGACTTGGAGATGGCGCCGGTCAGCTTGCGGAGCGCCTGGGACATCAGGCGGGCCTGCAGACCGACGAAGGAGTCGCCCATCTCGCCCTCGATCTCCGCCTTGGGCACCAGGGCGGCCACCGAGTCGACCACCACCACATCCACCGCCCCGGAGCGGACCAGGGTTTCGGTGATCTCCAGCGCCTGCTCGCCGGTGTCCGGCTGGGAGACCAGCAGGTTGTCGATATCCACCCCCAGCGCCCGGGCGTAGACCGGGTCCAGGGCGTGCTCGGCGTCGACGAAGGCGGCAACGCCGCCCGCCCTCTGCGCCTCGGCAATCACGTGCAGGGCGACGGTGGTCTTGCCGGAGGATTCCGGGCCGTAGACCTCCACCACCCGGCCGCGGGGCAGCCCGCCGATGCCGAGGGCGACGTCCAGCGCCACCGACCCGGTGGGGATCACCTCGATGTTCAGCCGGGCCGCCTGCTCGCCCAGCTTCATGATGGAACCCTTGCCGAACTGCTTCTCAATCTGGGCCAGGGCCATGTCAATGGCCTTCTGCTTACCCGCCTCCAACGCCATGCGCTTCGCAGCCTCCCTAGAGTAAACGGAAAACTTTTCCAAACCGTGTTCGCTACCAGTATAAGGGAGATCCCGCCGACAGGCAAGTCCCCTTTTCGCTATCAGGGAAGTCGCCGCTCCCTACCCGTTCTCCTCGCGCAGGCGGGCCTCCGAGAGGATGCTGTACCGCGGCCCCGCCGGCAGCAGCTCGCTGCGCATCAGCACCAGCCGCTCCACCTGCCACGAGCCGTAGGACCTGGCCTCCTTCAGCGCCTCCCCCACCGCAGGCGGGGCCACAGCCCCCTCCCGGAGCCGGCCCAGGGTGAGGTGGGGCTTGAACGGACGGGCCTCCCGGGGAAAGCCGGCCAGGGCCATCTCCGCCTCCACCCGCTCGGCCAGGGCGATCAGGTCGGTCCGGCCCTGCCCGACCCCGCACCAGAGCACCGAGGGGCGGGCCGGCGAGGGGAAGGCGCCCAGCCCGGCCACCTCCAGCAGGAAGGGGGCGCTCTGCCCGGCCGCCCGGCCCAGGGCGGCAGCGGCCCGCTCCACCGCCTCCTGCTCGATCTCCCCGAAGAACTTCAGTGTGAAGTGGAACTGATGAGAGGCCACCCACCTGACCGGATCGCGGGGCCCAAAGGCCCGCTTCAGTGTGAACTGCGCCGCCTCCAGCGCCCTGCGCACCGCGGGGGCCGCCACCTCGACGGCTGCGAAACAGCGTGGCAATCGACTCGCTCCCTGCCGAAGAATCGCTACCGGACCCGGAAAGGGCGCTCTCCTCCTCCTTCGGAGTTCGCGCTACCTTGGAAGACGATTCGACGCCGACCGCTCCTTTCCTGCTGCTCTCACGCAAAAAATAGAACGGATGTTCGGAGGTCGCAGACATCTGGAAGGTATCAATCGCGACCAAACGGACTCGAACCTTTTCGCCAGTGACTACGTATAGATCAGTAGGAGGGAGGTCTGACCAGATGCGGCACCGGCTGTTGGGCGTCGACCCCGAAGCGCTGGCCCAGGCGATGCAGGAGCAGCAGGAGCGGCACCGCGCCGCCCTGGATCAGCTGCGCTCCCGCCTCAGCGCCGCCGAGGGGCGCCTGGAGGAGCTGCGCCGCCAGAAGGAGGCCCTGGCCGAGCAGCTCCACCGGCTGGATGCCGAGGCGGAGCGGCTGCTCCAGGAGCTGAACCAGCTGGGCGAAGAGGCGGAGCGGCCCCGCCGGGCGCTGCTGGAGCGCCACCGCCGGGCCGAGCAGGACCTGCGGGAGCGGCTGGCGCTGCTGGAGCAGGAGCGGGACCACTGGATCGACCTGGAGCGGCAGATCGCCGAGGGGGTCATGAGCGCCCTGCAGCCCTACCTCGACCTGGTCTCACCGACCAGCTGGCCCACCACCGCCGAACCGGGGGAGGGAGCGCCCCGTGGCTGAGCGGCACGAGCTGAAGCGGAGCCTCTGGGGGCTGGACCCGGCCGAGGCGGAGGCGCTGCTGGCGGAGCAGGGCGAGCCGCTGCTGCGGGAGCGGGTCGTCCTCCAGCGGGCGGTGGAGATGGCCGAGGCCGAGGCGGACCGGCTGGCGGCCGAGATCCGGCAGATGAGCGAGCGAATCCCCTTCGCCGAGAAGCGGCTGGCCCTGATCCGGCAGGGGCTGGAGCGGCAGCGCTCCCTCTCCCCCGCCCACGGCCTGGCCCTGCACCGGCAGCTGAGCGCCCTGGAGCGGGAGCACAGCCTCCTTATAGAGGAAGGAAGGCGCCGGGAGGAGGCGATCCGGGCGGAGATCGAGGAGCGGCAGCGCTCGCTCCACCAATGGGTGATGGAGCTGCTCCGGTCGGTGGCGGGGAGATCATCGAAGTCATAATGGTGGCGCCCTACCCTGGAGCGAGGGCAACGGCCCGATATGGCTGCCCCTGAGGCTGCCTGACCGATCTTACGTCACCGCTCAGGCAGTCCCCAGCGGATGCGGCTCGACCTGTCGGGGCAACCTACGGCTGAGGTGAACCCGATGAGGCACCGCCGGCAGCTTGTGCTTGGTCTAGTCTTGAGCTGCGTGATCACCGGCACAGCCATGGCCAATCCATCGGGGGAGAAAACGCCAGACCCGAACCTCACGATCCAGGAGTGCGCTCACCGAGTGAACCTGGCGCTTCGGCCGATGTTCTCCCCTTTGATCACGCAGTGGATTCAGCAGCGGCATGGGCATCACGCAACCGCCCGTATCCGCTTCATCGGTCTTGAGCCAAATGGCATCGTCCATGTGCATGTTGACGCGGAAGCCCCCGGCAAAACGTGCGTCTTCGCCCTCTTCTACGAGTGGAAGAACGGCTGGAAACTCGCCCACATAGATAACCACAGCGGCTCCGCAAGTGGCTGTCACTGATGGATGGCATTGCTGTTGCGAGACCGAGCCTGCATCTCCAGTCATCCGGAGATGTAGGCTCGGTCTTGTTCTTCAGCCCGATCAACCCGTTTCCACGTAAGTTTTCTGTCTTCATCCGTGTAACCACCATGGTGCGGTGTTTCGCACCAGCACCGCCGGTGAAACTGGGCACGGACCCCATCATTGTAATTTGTATGTCTTCATCCGTGTAATCCGTGTAATCCGTGGCCGTCATTTTCAGGGGAATCCGTGTAATCCGTGGCAGAGATAAGGAACACCACAACCCCGATCCCATAGCACCTTTGGCTGAACCCCCGTCGCCGAAAGTGCCCTTCTCGGCCCATTTCCCGGCGACCGGCAGGGGGACCCTTATGCAACTATGAATATCTCACCGTTGGAGATGAAACCCATCCAGGTCCCCACGCCACCCGCTGGAGGTGTTGCTCCATGAGACTCGCCCTCGCCGCCGACAAGTGCAGCGGCTGCCGGGCCTGCGAGATCATCTGCGCCCTGGAGAACTGGTCGGTGCTCAACCCGAAGAAGGCCGCCCTCCGGGTCAGCGGCCGCTTCCCGACCCCCGGCCGCTACCAGGTCGCCTTCTGCGACCAGTGCGGACGGTGCGCCGAGGTCTGCCCCACCAACGCCATCGTCGAGGACCCGAACGGCGCCTGGCTGATCAAGGCCGAGGAGTGTATCGCCTGCTTCGCCTGTGTCGAGGAGTGCCCCCGCGGGGTGCTCTACCTGCACGACGACCAGAACGGCGTGCCCATCAAGTGCACCCTCTGCGGCAAGTGCCTCGAGTTCTGCCCCACCGGCGCCCTCTTTGACGCCGAGGGCAGCATCCCCACCCGGAGGTGAGCGCCATGATCAAGGGCTACGCCGGCAACATCCTGCGCATCGACCTGACCCACCGGAGGGCGGCCCTCTCCCCCACCCCGGAGTCCTGGCTGCGTGACTTCCTGGGCGGCCGCGGCCTGGTGGCCCGGGCCATCTGGGAGGAGATTCCCGCCGGGGTCGAACCCCTCAGCCCGGAGAACAAGCTGATCATGGCCCCCGGCCCCCTCTCGGGCCAGTTCCTCTCCTCCTCGGGCAAGCTGCACATGGGCGCCATCTCCCCCGCCACCGGCGGCTACGGCGACTCCAACATGGGCGGCCACATCTCGCTGGAGCTGAAGCAGGCGGGCGTTGACCTGCTGATCCTGGAGGGGAAGGCCGACGGGCCCACCACCGTGGTGATTGAGAACGGCGCCGTCCGCTTCATGGACGCCTCCTCCTACTGGTGGGATGACACCTTTGCCACCGAGGCCCGCCTGAAGCGGGAGCTGGGCGAGGAGTACCAGATCATGGTGATCGGCCCCGCTGCGGCCAACGGGGTGCTCTTCGCCTGCATCCAGCACGACTTCGGGCGCCAGGCCGGCCGGACCGGGGTCGGCACCGTCATGGGCGCCAAGCGGGTCAAGGCGATCGCCGTCCGGGGCGACCGGGACATCCCCCTGCACGACCCCAGGGCCGCCCTGCAGGCCGGTGCCCGCCAGATGAACCTGACCATGTCCCAGCCCGGCTTCCTCCACTGGCAGCCCTACGGCACCCCCGAGGTGGTGCCCTGGGCCAACTCGGTGGGCGCCATGCCGACCCGGAACTTCCAGACCGGCACCCTCGAGGGCTATGACGGCCTCTCCGGCCCCAGCATGAAGGCGAAGGTGACGGAGATCGACAAGGGCTGCACCTGTTGCGCCATCCCGTGCGGCAAGTGGGGCAAGGGCCGGCTGGGCGAGAGGACGATCGCCCAGGAGGGGCCCGAGTACGAGTCGATCGCCCTGCTGGGCGGCGTCCTGGGGATCAACGAGATCGAGGTGGTCGCCTACCTGAACGGCCTCTGCGACAAGCTGGGGCTCGACTCCATCTCCGCCGGCAACGTGGTCGGCTGGACGATGGAGTGCTACGAGCGGGGCCGCCTGGCGGCGGAGGAGATCGGCAGGCCGATGCGCTTCGGCGACGGGGAGGCCGCCGCCTGGCTGCTGGAGGAGATCGCCCACGGGCGCGGCTTTGGCCGGATCCTGGGCCAGGGTGTCCGCTACGCCGCCGCCCAGGTGGGGCGCGGCACGGAGCGCTTCGCCATGCAGATCAAGGGGCTGGAGATCTCCGGTTACGAGTGCCGGTATGCCCCGGCGATGCTCCTCTCCTACATGACCTGTGATGTGGGCGGCCACCACAACCGCTCCTGGGCGATCACCTTCGACATCGCCACCGGCCGGGAGAACCTGGAGGGCAAGGCGGAGCGGGTGGTCTGGCTCCAGCACGTCCGCCCCCTCTTCGACGCCCTGGGCTGCTGCCGCTTCCCCTGGGTGGAGGCGGGCATCCCCCCCGAGGGGTACGCCGACCTGATCGAGCCGGTCACCGGGGTGCCCTACACCTGGGAGGAGCTGCTGACCGTCTCCGAGCGGATCTGGAACCTGACCCGGATGATCTCCGTCCGCCACGTGCCGGGGATGGGCCGCCAGGCCGACTACCCGCCCCCCCGGTGGATGGAGGAGGGCGCCACCTCCGGCCCGGCCGAGGGCAAGCACTTCAGCCGCGAGCAGATCGACCGGCTGCTGGACCGCTACTACGAACTGCGGGGCTGGAGCCGGGACGGCATCCCGACCCGGGAGACGCTGGAGCGGCTGGGCCTCTCCTTCTGCGCCCCGTAAGATGGAGGTCTACCTGCAGGTCCAGGGGCACATCCGTGAGTTCTTCCCCCACCTGGCCGAGCCGGTGCGGCTCGATCTCCCGCACCCCCTCACGGTCCGGGAGATCCTGCTCCGGGCCGGGATCCCCCCCGAGCTGCCCGGCTCGGTGCTGGCGGGCGGGCTCCGGGTGGGGCTGGATCACCTCCCGGCGGACGGGGATCACCTGGTGCTCCTATCCCCGATGGCGGGAGGCTGACGGGGGGTTGCTGTGGAATAGGGAGATGAGGTGATTCACCCATGCAGTTCCGTCCCTGGCGCCTCCCCGATGACCTGCCCCGCATCGCCGCCATTGCCGGCGCCTCCTTCTGGTCCCCGGTCACCGCCGCCGATCTGGAGGCCCGGGAGAAAGAGCCCCCCATTGAGACCATTCGGCACCGGCTGGTGGCGGTCAGCCCGGAGGGGCTGGTGGTCGCCTACGGCCAGATCGGGCGGGAGGAGCACACCGTGGAGGGCCGGTTCTTCGTCCGGGTGGCCGTCGCCCCGGAGCACCGCCACCAGGGGATCGGCACCGCCCTGCTGGCCCGGCTGGAGGGCTGGGCGCGGGAGCGGGGCGCCACCTCCTTCGAGACCAAGTTCCGGGACGAGCCAGCCTGGCTCGCCTTTGCCCGGCGCAACGGCTACACCCAGATCCAGGGGCACCACATCGGCTTCCTCCTGGACCTCCCCCGCTTTGATGAGACCCCCTTCACCGACCGGGTTCCCCGGCTGGAGGCGGAGGGCCTCCGCTTCACCACCCTGGCAGCGGTGGACAGCCCCGCCATGCGCCGGGCCGTCCACGAGCTGGAGCGCCACTGCAACGCCGATGAGCCCGGCTTCGAAAACGAGCCCTTCGTCTCCTTCGAGAACTGGGAGCGGGAGATCTGCGAGAGCGCCGCTGTGCCGCGGGACTGCATCATCCTGGCCCTGGACGGCGAGCGGCCGGTGGCGCTCACCACCATCGGCTTCGCCGGGCTGCAGCGGGATCTGATGCGGGTCTACTTCACCGGCGTCCACCGGGAGTACCGGGGGCGGGGTCTGGCCCTGGCGGTCAAGCTGCTGGCGATTCAGACCGCCCGCCGCTACGGGGCGGCCCGCCTGGGCACGGGGACCGATGAGCGAAACGGCGCCATGGCCCACCTGAACCGGAAGCTGGGCTTCGGCAGCCAGCCGGGGATGTACTGGTGCATCAAGGCGTAATCCGAACGGAGCGCAGAGGCGGTTCCCCGCGGGGGAGCCGCCTCCTTCGCGCTAGGCCCTCTCGACCCAGGCCCGCAGCCATTCGGTGTCGAGCGTTGCCTCCAGGGGCGCCCGCTGGGGGTGGTCTGCGGGACCCAGTTGGAGCTCTGCCGCCTGGACCTCCTCCACCAGGTACTCCCGGTGGGCCTCCAACGCCGCCAGCAGGGCCGGGGAGCCGTCCAGCCAGAGCCGGACACGGTCCTCCACCGCCAGCCCCTGCTCCTTCCGGTGCCGCTGGAGCCGGTTGACCACCTCCCGGACCAGCCCCTCCCGCACCAGTTCCGGCGTCAGCCTGGTGTCGACGGCGACCCGGCAGGGGCCGTCCTCGCCGGGGACATACCCCTCCGGCGCCTCAGCCGAGGGCCAGGCCGCCACCGCCTTCACATTCAGCTCCTGCATCAGCAGGGGGGTCAGGTCGCCCGGCTCTTCGCCGCCCAGCAGCAGGACCGAGGCCAGCGGCTGCCGGACCTTCAGCCCCGCCGCCTGCCGGGCCGCCCGCCCGGCGGAGGCGTACCGGCGGACCAGCGCCATCCGCCGCTCCAGCTCCCCATCCGCCAGGCTGGGATCCGCCTCGGGGAAGCGGCCCAGGTGGACCGACTCGCCCCCGCCCAGCTTCAGGTGGAGCGCCTCGGCCAGGAAGGGGGTGAAGGGCGCCAGGAGCAGGGCGGTCTGCCGCAGGGCGTGGTGGAGCACCGCCAGGGCTGCCTCCTCCCCCTCCCAGAAGCGGCGCCGGCTCAGCCGGACGTACCAGTTGGAGAGGTCGTCCACCCAGGTGCAGAGCTCCCGGGCGGGCCCGGTCACATCGTAGCCCGCCAGCCCCTCCCCCACGCTCCGGGTCACCCCCTGCAGCCGGGAGAGGAGCCACCGGTCCAGGCTGGAGAGCCGCTCCGGGCCGGGCAGGCCGGTGGGCTCCCAGCCGGCCAGCCGGGCGTAGAGCAGCTGGAAGGAGAGGAGGTTCTGGAGGGTATCCAGCACCCGCCCCGCCTCGGCCACCCCCTGCCTGGAGAGCCGCTTCGGCAGCCAGGGCTGGCCGGAGGTGTAGACATAGAGCCGCAGGGCGTCCGCCCCGTACTGGTCCAGCACCTCGGCCAGGTCGACCACGTTCCGGCGCGACTTGGACATCTTCTTGCCCCGCTCATCCAGCCCCAGCTCGGTCACCAGCACCCGGCGGTAGGGGGCCTGGCCGAAGAGGCCGACGCAGACCGCCAGCATCACGTAGAACCAGCCCCGGGTCTGGTCCACCGCCTCGCAGATGAAGTCGGCGGGGAACTGCTGCCGGAAGAGGTCGGCGTTCTCAAAGGGGTAGTGGTGCTGGGCGAAGGGCATGCAGCCGGAGTCGAACCAGCAGTCCAGCACCTCCGGGGTCCGGCGCATCAGGCCGCCGCAGGCGGGGCAGGGGAAGGTCACCTCATCGACCGCCGGCCGGTGCAGGTCGGTCACCCTCCGGCCCGCCAGCCCCTCCAGCTCCGCCACGGAGCCGACCATATGGGCGTGGCCGCAGTCGCAGCGCCAGAGGGGCAGCGGGGTCCCCCAGTACCGCTCCCGGCTGACGCACCAGTCCACCAGGTTCTCCAGGAAGTGGCCGAACCGCCCCTCCCGGAAGTGCTCGGGGTGCCACTGAACCTGGGCGTTGGCCGCCAGCAGCTGCTCCTTGTAGGCAGTGGTCCGGACGAACCAGGCGCCCCGGGCCATGTAGAGCAGCGGGGTGTCGCACCGCCAGCAGAAGGGGTAGGTGTGGTGCACCTTGCCGGCGTGGAAGAGCCGGCCCGCCGCCCGCAGGGCCTCGGTCACCCTGGGGTCGGCGTCCTTGACAAAGAGCCCCTCCCAGGGCGGGACCTGGGCGGTGTAGCGGCCCTGGTCATCCACCGGGCGGAAGACCGGGAGGCCGTGCTCCTGGCCCAGGCGGGCGTCATCCTCCCCGAAGGCGGGGGCGATGTGGACCACTCCGGTCCCCTCCTCCACCAGGACCCAGGGGGCGCCCAGCACCCGGTACTCCGCCGCCGGGGCGAAGCGGAAGGGCGGCTCGTACCGGAGCCCCACCAGGTCGGCGCCGGGGAACCGGGACAGCGGCCGGGCGCCCGGGGGCAGCCGCTCGGCCAGGGCGACCACCCGCTCCCCCTCCACCTCCGCCAGGGCGTAGGTCGCATCGGGCCGGACGGCCAGCGCCAGGTTGGCCGGCAGCGTCCAGGGGGTGGTGGTCCAGGCCAGCAGGCTGGCCCCCTGCAGCGGCCCCGGCGAGAGCACCGGGAAGCGAACCGTCAGCGCCGGGTCCTCCACCTCGGCGTAGCCCTGGGCCACCTCATGGCTGGAGAGGCCGGTGCCGCAGCGGGGGCAGTAGGGCACCACCTTGTGGCCGTGGTAGACCAGCCCCTTCTGCCAGAACTGGGCCATCGCCCACCAGACCGACTCCACATAGCGCTCGTCATAGGTGACGTAGGGGTGCTCCAGATCCAGCCAGTAGCCCAGCCGCTCGGTGGCGTTCCGCTCCCACTCGGCCTGGAAGCGCCAGACCGACTCCCGGCAGCGGCGGGTGAACTCGGCCACCCCGTACGCCTCCACCTGGGGCTTGCCCGAGAGGCCGAGTTCCTTCTCCACCTCCAGCTCCACCGGCAGGCCGTGGGTATCCCAGCCCGCCTTCCGGAGCACCCGCTCCCCCAGCATCGTCCGGTAGCGGGTGAAGAGGTCCTTCAGCGCCCGGGGGATCACGTGGGCCACATGGGGCCGGCCGTTGGCGGTGGGCGGCCCCTCGTAGAAGACAAAGTCACGGAGAGCGGGCCGGGTCAGGGTCCGGGTGAAGGGATCATGCGCCTTCCAGTAGGCCAGAACCTCGGCCTCCCGTTGAGCCGGGGTGGCGCGGTGCAGAGCGGTGCCTGCCATGGGGATTCCTCCTTGCCTCTTGCATGTGGGAAATGCCATCCTCCGAGCCCTGAATCGCAGGTTCCATCGCCACCACCTCCCCGGTCTGACGAAAATCAGAAAGACCTCCCGTCCCCGTAGGGACGAGAGGTTGCTCCCGTGTTACCACCCTGCTTGGCCGCCCCGCGCAATGGCCAGGGCGACCCGCTCTGCCAGGCACATCCGGATGGCGACCACCCGGGCAATGCCCGCCTCCCGCTAACGGCGGAGACCCGGCCGGGACTACTCCCCCGGTTCTCCGTCGGGGTTTCGGCCGGCGACTCGAAGGGGATTTTCACCGGGGGATTCGGGCGGCGCTCGCACCAGCTGCGTCCGCTCTCTGGGCCGTCTCGGGCCCGGCTACTCTTCCTTCTGAAGCGTCTTTGACAGGCGTATTCAGCTTTGAATAGAAGGATAATGCAGACCGCTTCTCCCTGTCAAGGGGTGTGATTCGAGACGATCACGGGGCCAGTTGGTAGTACAGCAGCAGCAGGCCGGCCACGAAGGGGGCCAGGGTCACCCCCACGAAGGCGAGCTGGAGCGCCCGGCCGCGGTGCCAGAGCACCGGGGTGATGTGGCGGCCGGTCCCCATCGCCAGGAAGAGGAGCAGGGCGGCGTGAAGCTGCCAGTGGCCGATGATCTCCCGCCCGCCGAAGAGGCTGCTGGTGAGGACGAAGATCAGGGTGACCACCAGGGAGAGGAACCGGTTCAGCACCCCGGTGATCAGCAGGTAGCCCACCCCCAGCTCCACCCATCCCGCCAGGATCAGGAACTGGTGCGGCTCAAAGCCGAAGGTGGGGATCGGCTCCCGGCTCAGGATGTCCAGGGAGAGCCCCGGGTAGACCCACTTCTCCACCGCCGCCCAGGAGAGGGAGAGACCGGTGGCGATGTAGAGGACCGGCAGGGCGCCCCGCTTCCCCTCCACCGCCAGGTAGTAGGCGGCCCCCAGCCAGGAGAGGTAGTCCAGCAGGGGATGGACCCCCACCGCCAGCATCCCGCCCAGGTAGAGGAGCCCCACCCCCGCGGCGGCCGCCCGGGAGCTTGCCGGGACCAGCAGCGCCACCCCCAGGAGCAGCTGCGTCCAGCGCATCCAGCCGGGAATCGCCACCAGTTCGTAGTGGAAGAGATAGCCGTCCAGCCCCGCCAGGATCAGGGGCAGGGCCATCCCCACCCGCAGCATCCAGAGGTGGTGCGGCTGGAACCGGTCCAGGGCGGCGTGGAGCCGGCGGACCCAGCCCAGCTCCTGGAGCGGCAGGTTGAGCAGGGTGAGGCCCAGGGCGGCCAGGATGGTCAGCCCGGCCCCCGCCAGGAAGGTGATGTTCAGGACCTCCGCCAGGGGGGCGGGACTCTCCGGTGTGGCGGTGGTAAACCACTTGACGTGGGCCAGGGGGAGCCAGCTCTGCGCCGCAGCCCGGAGCCAGGTTCCGCCGAACAGGGTGGTCCAGCTCTCACCGGCCTGGGAGATCCAACCCATCTGCAGACCCCCTTACATCGGACGGCCCCGTGGGCCGCTGTTCCCCCTATCGTACCAGAAACCCCCGGGAAAAAGCCAGGGGACCCGCGAGATCGCTCGCGGGCCCCCACACCGTCACTCCTCCGTTCCGTGCAGCTTCACCTGACCGCCGCCGAGGGGGCCGCCGGCCTCGTGCCAGAGCTCCCCGGCGGGGTCCGTCACCCGGATGGTGTACCCATCCGGCCCGTCCTGCAGCGAGAGCTCCATGAGGTAGCCCTCCTGGGAGGCGATCGGCGCCTCGCCCTCGGGGTCAATCTGCCAGAGCACCGCCCGTGCCCGGACGGCGGCGGTGCCGGCCTCCAGGTCGAGGGCCAGGTCGAGCAGCTCCACCGCCTCCAGCCGGTACTCAAGGCCGTCGGCGCCCCGGAAGCGGTAGTGGGCGCTCCCCTGCAGGCCTTCCGCCCCCGCCTTCAGATCCAGGGCGAAGTGGCCCTTGCTGCGCGCCTCCGCATCCTCCCAGATCCAGCCGCCGCCGGTCACCTTGCCGCTGCTGAGGCTGAGGGTCGGGGTTGGCGGATCGCCCACATAGGTGCGGAAGAGGAAATCGACCTGCTGCTCCACCCAACCGCCCAGGTCGGCCCAGGCCCGGCCACCGGCATAGGGCTTGGTGGAGGCGCTGGACCAGCCCATGGAGCCGGAGGGGGCCAGCACGAGGGCGACAGGGCTCCCCGCCGTCACCGGGGCGGGGGCGGCGAAGGCCACCTCGACCCACCGGGCGCCGCCGGCGGCGAGGGTCAGGCTCTCGCTGGCCAGCACCGCCCCATCGGGCTGGCCGGCCTCATTCACCCCCTGGACCGAAACCGCCAGGTCGATCGAACTGCTGGGGTTGCTGATCTGGATCTCCACCCGGGTCAGGTGCCCCGTCAGGCCGGGGGTGACCACCTGGGCGAGCCGCAGCCCCCCCGGGATGCCGGTGGAGCCGGTCACGACCTCCTGCTGCTGATCCAGGGAATCGGCGGCCAGGGCAGCCGGGGCCAGGAGCCCCATCAGGAGCAGGGCGACAGCCAGGAGCCCCGGGAGGCGGCCCGGGCGAAACGGTGCCAGGTTCCTCTTCATCTTTGGAATCCCCTTTCTGCTGAGGTATGGTCAACAGCCCGCCGCGCTCCATGAGCACGCCGGACGATTGAGCAGGGTCCGCCTCCCCCGCGGGACCATACTCAAACCAGAATGGTTGTTCTTTCCTTATACCACAATGGGATGGGCTCTCCCATAGGAGTCGAGTCCCATCTTGGACTTTCTGTCCGTGCCCGGTGCCCGAGCAGCCCCCCATAGGCACGGCCACTGATTCCCCTGAAAGTGACGGCCACGGATTACACGGATTACACGGATGAAGACAGAACATGGACAATGATGGGGTTCGTACCCATTTGCATCGGCGGTGCTGGTGCGAAGCACCGCACCATGGTGGTTACACGGATGAACACTTGTGAACTTACAATAGATGGGGTTCGTGCCCTTTTCATGGGTGGATCTGGTGCGTAGCACCGCACCATGGTGGTCACACGGATGAACACTTGTAAACTTACAATAGATGGGGTTCGTGCCCTTTTCATGGGTGGATCTGGTGCGTAGCACCCCGTATGAAAAGGGCACCACCCACATTTTTGTAATGTATTTGATTTATCCGTGTAATCCGTGTAATCCGT
>JBMONC010000108.1:0-8124 GCA_049324875.1 Bacillota bacterium | reverse complement strand
AACTTACAATAGATGGGGTTCGTGCCCTTTTCATGGGTGGATCTGGTGCGTAGCACCCCGTATGAAAAGGGCACCACCCACATTTTTGTAATGTATTTGATTTATCCGTGTAATCCGTGTAATCCGTGGCAAAGAACTCAAAAGCCCCGACCACCTTCTGGTCAGGGCTTTCGTTGCTAACGCGGCTTGGCCGGCTCGATGTTGATCTGGTGCCCCCGGATCGTCGAGTCCTGCATCGCCTGCATCACCTGGTTGGCCACTTCCTTCGGCACCTCGACGAAGGTGAAGCGGTCATAGATGTTGATCAGCCCGATGGAGGAGCCGGGGATGCCCGCCTGCTGGGCGATGGAGCGGACGATGTCCGCCGGCTGGACCAGCTGGGCCCGGCCCACGTTCAGGAAGAACCGGACCATGCCCGCCTCGGCCCCGGTGTCGCCGAAGTCGACTTGCTGCTGCTGGGTCTGCCCCTTGTTGTCGCCGGCCACCATCTTCAGGGCGGCGGCGATCAGGTCGGAGGCGTCGTACTCGTCCAGCAGCTCCTCCGCCATCTCCTTGTAGTAGGCCAGCTGCCCCTCCTCCAGCACCTTGATCAGCCGGTCCTTCAGCTGCTCCCGCTGCTTCTCAGCCACATCCATCAGCGAGGGGACCGGGCGGCGCTGGATCCGGGTCTTGGTCACCCGCTCGATCAGCCGGAGCTGGCTGAACTCCCGGGAGGTGATGAAGGTGATGGCGGTGCCTGCCCGCCCGGCCCGACCCGTCCGGCCGATGCGGTGGACGTACGACTCCGGGTCCTGCGGGATGTCGTAGTTGAAGACGTGGGTTACATCGGAGATATCCAGGCCGCGGGCCGCCACGTCGGTGGCCACCAGCAGCTCGATGTTCCCCTCCTTGAACCGGCTCATCACCCGGTTGCGCTGCGCCTGGTTCATGTCGCCGTGGATGCCCTCGGCCAGGTAGCCCCGGGCCTGCAGCCCCTCCACCAGCTCATCGACACCCTTCTTGGTGCGGCAGAAGCAGATGCCCCGCTCCACGTTCTCGATGTCCAGGACGCGGCAGAGCGCCTCGGTCTTGAACGAAGCCCGCACCTCATAGAAGTACTGGTCAATCTGGGGGACGGTCAGCTGCTGCGGGGAGACGGCAATATGGTTGGGATCCTTCATATAGCGGCCCGCCAGGCGCCGGATCTCCGGCGGCATGGTGGCCGAGAAGAGGAGCGTCTGACGGTCGCCGGGCGTCGCCTGGAGGATCCGCTCGATATCCTCGATGAAGCCCATATCCAGCATCTCGTCCGCCTCGTCCAGCACCACCATGTTCACCTTGGACAGGTCGAGGGTTCCCCGGCCCAGGTGGTCGATGATCCGGCCCGGGGTGCCGATCACCACGTCGACGCCGAACCGGAGCGATCGGATCTGCCGGTCGATGGACTGACCACCGTAGATGGCGATGGTCTTGATGCGGGCGTACTTGCCGATCTTGGTGATCTCCTCAGCCACCTGGATCGCCAGCTCCCGGGTCGGGGTGAGGATCAGCGCCTGCACCGCCCGCAGCTTGGCATCCAGCCGCTCCACGATCGGCACGCCGAAGGCGGCCGTCTTGCCGGTACCGGTCTGAGCCTGGCCGATCACATCCTTGCCCTGGAGCAGCGACGGGATCGCCTGCTCCTGGATCGGCGACGGCTCTTCAAAACCCATGTCATCCAGTGCCTTGAGGACCTTGTCCGAAAGTCCGAGGTCGCGGAACGTCAACTTGGTCTCTGACATCTCATCTCTCCTCAATTCCCTAAGCCCCAGCACCATGTTCCCTCTATCTTACCGCAAAGTAGCCCACTCGTGAAGGCCGGAACAGATCCCAGCGTGACATATGGCGAAGGCCCCGACGTGTGCCGCCGGGGCCCTAACTCCTGTGACGAGGCTGCCCGGTGCTCAGATACGGCCGCTGGAGCCAAAGAGCCGCATCTTCTCCTTGGTGACCGCCTTGACCTTCTTGCGGGCCGGCCCGATCAGGTGGCGCGGATCGTCCACCTCCGGCTTCGCGGCCAGCGTCTCCCGCACGCCCTCCACGAAGGCCAGCTTCAGTTCGGTGCCGATGTTGATCTTCGAGACGCCGGCGGCGATCGCATCCCGGATCATATGATCCGGGGTCCCCGAACCGCCGTGGAGCACCAGGAAGCACTCCGGTGCCACCGCCTTGACGGCGTCGTGGATCCGCTTCATCCGGGGGATGTCCAGCTTCGGCTCCCCCTTGTAGAGGCCGTGAGCGTTGCCGATGGCGACGGCGACGGCGTCCACCCCGGTCTCCCGCACGAAGCGGGCCGCCTCCTCCGGCTCGGTCATGGTCGCCTCGGCCTCGTCGACCACGATGTTCTCCTCGACCCCGCCGATCTTGCCGATCTCGCCCTCCACGGTGGCGCCCACGGCGTGAGCCATGCTTACCACCTGGCGGGTGATCGCCACGTTGGTCTCGTAGTCGTGGT
Source organism: Bacillota bacterium (assembly GCA_049324875.1). GTDB lineage: Bacteria > Bacillota > Sulfobacillia > Symbiobacteriales > Symbiobacteriaceae > JAWLHU01. The sequence continues at coordinate 5,651 of JBMONC010000108.1, read as the reverse complement.
GGGAGGCGTCCACCATCACCGACTTGAAGCCGGCGACGATGCACTGGGTGGCCATCTCGAAGGAGGGGCCGTGGTCCAGATGGGCCACGATCGGCACCGGCGCCTCCTCGGCCAGGGTTTTCACGATGTTGGTGATCGTCTGCAGGCCGGCGTACTTGATCGCCCCCTCCGAGATGATCAGGATGGCGGGGGAGCGCTCCTCCACGGCGGCCTCGATCACCGCCTGCACGGTCTCCAGGTTCTGGACGCCGAAGGCGCCCACGGCGTACCGGCCTTGCTCGGCGGCGGCGCAGACTTCACGCAGGGTCACAAGCGGCATGGTATGTAACCTCCCGGCATCGGTCAGGTGTTCTTCAGGCGCATCAGGTCGTCGGCGAACATCCGGGCGGAGCCCAGGTTGGTGGCGACGGGGATGTCACGCACATCGCAGAGCCGGAGCAGGGCGGAGACGTCGGGCTCGTGGGGCATGGCGGTCAGCGGGTCGCGGAGGAAGATCACCATGTCCATCTCGCCGGTGGCCACCTTGGAGCCGATCTGCTGGTCGCCGCCCAGCGGCCCGGAGAGGAAGCAGTGGACCTTTAGCCCGGTGTGCTCCTCGATCAGCTTTCCCGTGGTGCCGGTGGCATAGAGCTCGTGCCCCTCGAAGGCCGACCGGTGATCCGCCACAAACTTGATCATCGCCAGCTTCCGGTTGTCGTGCGCAATCAGTGCGATCCGCATGGCTAGCCTCCCCACCTCCTGCCGATTCTATGGCGCCCCCCGCCGGTCTGACGGGGGGCGTTCGGTGTGCGGAGCGAACCCTAGAGGCCCTTGGCGGCGACGTAGGCCACCAGGTCGGCCAGCCGGTTGGAGTAGCCCCACTCGTTGTCGTACCAGGCGATCACCTTGACCAGGTTGCCGTCCAGCAGCAGGGTGGACGGGGCGTCCACGATGGAGGAGTGCGGGTTGCCCTTGAAGTCCATGGAGACCAGCTCCGCCTCCTCGTACTGGAGGATCCCCTTGAGCGGGCCCTCGGCGGCGGCCTTCAGGGCGGCGTTGACCTCCTCCTTGGTGGTCTTGGTGGCCAGCTCGGCGGTGAAGTCGACCACCGAGACGACCGGGGTGGGCACCCGCAGGGAGAAGCCGGTCAGCTTGCCCTTCAGCTCCGGCAGCACCAGGGCGACCGCCTTGGCGGCGCCGGTGGTGGTGGGGATGATCGAGAGGGCACCGGCCCGGGCCCGGCGGAGGTCCTTGTGGGGGAAGTCCAGGATCACCTGGTCGTTGGTGTAGGAGTGAACGGTGTTCATCATGCCCTTGACGATCCCGAACTTCTCGTGCAGCACCTTGACCACGGGGGCCAGACAGTTGGTGGTGCAGGAGGCGTTGGAGATCACGTGGTGGGAGGCGGGGTCGTACTTCTCCTCGTTGACCCCCATGACGATGGTGATGTCCTCGTTCTTGGCGGGGGCGGAGATGATCACCTTCTTGGCGCCGCCGGCGGTGATGTGGACCTGGGCGGCCTCCTTGTCGGTGAAGCGGCCGGTGGCCTCGATCACCACATCCACCTGGTGCTCCTTCCAGGGGATCTGGGCGGGATCCTTCTGGGCGTACACCCGGATCTTCCGGCCGTTGACGACGATCGAGTCCTCGGTGGCGGTCACCTCGGCGTCCAGGGTGCCGAAGTTGGAGTCGTACTTCAGGAGGTGGGCGGAGGTGCTGGGCGGGGTGAGGTCGTTGACGGCCACCACCTCGATGTCGGGACGGTTCATCACGATGCGGAAGAAGCGGCGACCGATGGAACCGAAGCCGTTAATACCGACACGGATCGTCATGACAGGTTCCTCCTCCTCTTACTCGGGGAAATGCCTATTTGACGGTAGGGGAACGGAAGAGCTCTTCAATCACGAGGGCGGCGCCGCCCAGCGGGCCGGAGTCCTCGCCCAGGGCGGTCCGGACGATGGGTACCTTTTCCCGCACGGTGGGGAGCGCCCGGCTGAAGGCCGCCTCCCGCAGGGGGCCCATCAGCAGCTCGCCGGCCCGGCTGGTGCCGCCCCCGACGATCACCATCGCCGGGTTGAGCAGGTTGATCATCGAGCCGATACCCAGTCCCAGGTAGCGACCCGCCTCGGCTAGTGTTTCCCTGGCCAGGGAATCACCTGCGTCAGCGGCCTCGATCACCGTGGTGGCGATCACCTTCTCGATCTGGCCCTCCAGCAGGTCGCGGATCAGGGAGGGCTCGCCCGCGGCCAGTCGCTGGTGCGCCCGCCGGGCGATGGCCACCGCGCTGGCCAGGGTCTCCAGGCAGCCGTCGCTGCCGCAGCGGCAGCGGGGGCCGTTCTCCATCACGATGGTGTGGCCGATCTCACCGGCGCCCTCATGGGCCCCGCCGTACAGCTCCCCGCCGATGATGATCCCCGCCCCGATGCCGACCCCTACCCGGATGTAGGCGAGGTTGTCCACCCCGCGGGCAGCGCCGAAGGAGCGCTCCCCCCAGGCCATCGCCCGGGCGTCGTTCTCGATCCAGACGGGCAGCACCAGCCGCTCCTCCAGGAGCTGGACGACGGGGAGGTTACGCACCTCGTAGTGGGGTGAGTAGCGCCAGAGACCGTTCTTCCGGTCGACCAGACCGGTGATCCCCAGCCCCACCCCGGCCACCGGGATGGGCAGGCGGGTCGGGGGCAGCTCCGCGATCAGGGTGCGGATCGCCTGCTCCACCCGTCCGATCTCGACCAGCGGGTCGCTGGACTCCACCCGGTGCTTGATCCGCCGGACCACCTGTCCGGACAGGTCCGCCAGGACCGCCCGCACATGGCCGGCGCCCAGCTCGGCGCCGATCACCCAGCGGGCCTGGGGGTTGAAGCGGAGCAGGATCGGCGGGCGGCCGCCGGAGGACTCCCCGGTCCCCACCTCCTCGACCCACCCCTCTTCCAGGAGTTCGGCCACCACGGCGGAGACGGTGGGGCGGGTCAGCCCGGTCTGCTCAGCCAGGTCGGCCCGGGAGATGGAGCCGGCGGAACGGATCAACCGGAGGACGCGCTGCTTGTTGATCGCCCGGATCAGCTCCGGTCCGACGAGCATGCGGTCACCTCCTCGATCTTACGTAAAGAGACTTAACGAAGTGGGCCGAGAGAGGGCCGCCACTGGGCGGCTTCACCTCTATCTTGCCGCAATGGTCCGCCATTGTCAAGTTCATCCGTAAAAGGTGTTAACAAAGTGGATGGGCCCCGGCTAGACCCTCTGCCCCAGGATGTAGCGGCGGATCATGCCCAGGGCGAAGGTGGCGGAGCGGTCCCGGATATCGGCCCGGCTGCCCCAGAGCTGGACCGTCCGGGACCAGGTCCCCCCCGGGAGGCCCCCCTTCTCCCCGCGGGCGGCCAGGGCAAAGCAGACGGTGCCCACCGGCTTGGCCGGGGTGCCGCCGTCGGGGCCGGCGATGCCGGTGATGCCGACCGCCAGGTCCGCCCCGGCGGCCCGGAGAGCGCCCTCGGCCATGGCGGCGGCCACCGGCTCGCTCACGGCGCCGTGCTCCGCCAACAGCCCTTCGGGAACGCCCAGGAAGCGCTGCTTCGCCTCGTTCGCATAGGTGGTGAAGCCCATGGAGAAGTAGGCCGAGGAGCCGGGCACATCGGTGATGCGCTTGGCCACCAGCCCCCCGGTGCAGGACTCGGCCAGGGTCAGCACCAGGCCCCGCTCCTTCAGCAGCCGGCCCACCGCCTCCTCCAGGCTGGTGGCGTCGATCCCGTAGCAGTGGCGGCCCACCCGGCGCCGGATCTCCGCCTCCACCGGGGCGATGCGAGCCAGCCCCTCCTCCGCCGTCCGGGCCTTGGTGGCAAGGCGCAGGTGGACCTCGCCGGTCTTGGCGTAGGGGGCGATGGTGGGGTCGCTCTGCGCCTCCATCAGGTCCCCGATCGCCTCCTCCAGGGCGCTCTCACCGATGTCGATAAACCGCAGGGTGCGGCTGACCAGGGTCAGGGGGACGCCCCCAAGCCGGTCGGTCAGGTAGGGGATCACCTGCTGCTCGAACATCGGCTTCAACTCGATCGGCGGACCGGGGAGCAGGATCACCGCCCTCCCCCCCTCGGCGGGGATGATCAGGCCGGGGGCGGTGCCCCGGTCGTTTCTCAGCACCGTGGCCCCGGCCGGGACCATGCACTGCCGCTTGTTGTTCTCGGGCATGGAGCGGCCGCGGGTGGCGAACCAGGCCGCCAGCTCATCCACCAGCTGCTGGTCCAGCGCCAGCGGGCGGCCGGTCACCTCGGCGGCGATCTCCCGGGTGATATCATCCATGGTCGGCCCCAATCCGCCGGAGGCGATCACCACATCGGCCCGGCTCAGGGCCTGCCGGAAGGTGGCCCGCATCCGCTCCGGGTTGTCGCCCACCGTAGTCTGGTAGTAGACGTCGACGCCCAGCAGCGCCAGCCGCTCGCTCAGGTACTGGGCGTTGGTGTTCAGGATCTCCCCCAGCAGCAGTTCGGTTCCCACAAAGAGCAACTCCGCAATCATCGCCTGCCCTCCGATTCTGAGAGAACTCTGGCACCCAGTTCGCCCCGGACCGCGGCGACTCCTGCGACCCTGCCATCCCTTACATGCACCTTTTCCCGGATCACCATACTAGAGCCAGAGCCGGTGCGGAGGTGAACCCATGAGTTGGCGCGCTATCTGACCCGTGCCGGCCTGCCGGACGAGGTGAAGCGCCGGCTTGCCCGGACCAAGGTCGACGGCACCCCCTTCGCCCTGGTTGCCCTCTTCGGCCCCGCCTTTTGCGTCGCCTTCTCCACCTCCCAACAGGAGATGATCCCCATCAAGCTGCCGTCCTCGATCATGGCGGGGATCAGCCAGATCGCCTTCGCCCACGTCTTCGGGGTCAAGCCCCGATCCCTGCTGCCCGGAGTGGCGCGCCCCGTTCCGCTCTCCATCGCCGTTCCCGGGGGGGTGCCGGCGGCAGCGGCGATCCGGGGCAGGCGCGGCGAACAGCGGAACCAACTGGGTGCCTGATTCTGTGCATTTCCGGTGATGCTATGGATAACGAGGTCAAGGAGGCGGTTTGGTGCAAAACGGTGGACCCAAGTTCCGGTCGACCGTCCGCAAGTTGGCGAAGAAGGGCGGCGGGAACACAGCTCCCTGCGGCGATGAGAGCCAGGTCTCCGGCGGTCTGGCTCCCGAGGGCGGGCAGAGACCCGAGAACGGGCAGCAGAAGGCAGCCGCCGGCGGTCAGGGAGGCGGCTCGCAGGGCGAGCAGGAACCGAAGGGCGGCTTCATGGGCGGCCTGTTTAGCTCCGGCCAACAGGACGGGGGGAGCGACCAGCCGGCTGACAGTTCGCAGCAGAAGGATCAGGGCAACAAGAAGTCCAGCGCCGGGGCGGAGGGTGGCCAGCCCGCCGGCGAGCCGGACGGCCAGGCCGTGGAGCCCGACTCCACCGAGCGGCTGCGGCGGGCGTCCACCGAGGTGCTGACCGCCCTCCGGGAGGCCAAGGAGGAGCTGGCCCGGGAGCTGGAGGCGAACCTGAAGCAGCTGAAGACGGTGCTGGAGGAGACCCAGCGGATTCAGCGGCAGATGGAAGCGATCCTCCGGGAGGCGAAGGCCAGCCCCAGCCTGGAGGAGCGGGCCGCCGGCAAGAAGGAGGCAGCGCCCCGGCAGGCGCAGAAGGCAGGGCCGCCCCGACCGCAGGCCG
>JBMONC010000107.1:0-35626 GCA_049324875.1 Bacillota bacterium | reverse complement strand
TTCAACATCTCGATGAACTCCATCAGCCCCCGGTTGGCGACGTTCAGCTCCCCGTCGAACCGGTAGGCCCGGGGGTCGGATTCCGACCCGTACTGGCCGATGGTTGACAGGTCCACCGACCTTGTGACAGGGGTACGCAAAAAGGGCGGGTGGGTCGCTGCGTGGCGACCTGCCCGCCCTTCCGTTACGCCCGGATCTCCCGGCGCATGAAGAGGATATAGGCTGCGGCGAACTCCGCCGCCGTGAAGGCGATCAGCCCCACCACCTGCGGCCAGACCAGCAGGAGGCTTTGGCTGAAGGGGAGTACCCCCTGGAGCGCCCCGATCAGCTGCTCGATGGTGACCGGGCCCAGGGTCCGGACGGTGGGGGTCAGGACCGTCAGCACCGCCTCGGCGTAGAGGGTGCCGGGCGAGAGCCGGCTCAGCCAGAGAGCGGCGGTCTCGGAGCCGGCCACCAGGCCGACGATCATCTCCCAGAAGACGCTGAAGAAGAGCCAGACGGCGATGCCGGCCAGGGCCGAGGTGGCGGCCTGCCGGAAGAGGACGGAGAAGAGGATCGAGAGCGCCAGCCAGAAGGCGACGTAGACCAGGGTGATCCCGGTGAAGGCGATCAGCCGCAGCAGCTCGTCGCCGGTGGGCGGGACGCCGATCATCACCAGACCCAGCGAGCCCACCAGGGCGAGGAGCGCCACCAGCATGAGGGCGACCGCCATCAGGCCGGCCAGGAACTTGCCGTTGATCAGGGCGTCCCGGTGGATCGGCTGGGCCAGCACCCGGCTCAGGGTCCGCCGGCTGTGCTCCCCGCAGATGGCATCAAAGCCCAGGGCGATACCCACCAGGGGCGCCAGGAAGCCCAGGAAGGAGGTGAGCGGCGGCAACTGCTCGCTCCCCCCGGTGAAGAGCCGCAGGAAGACGAAGTCCGGTGTCGCTGCGATGCCGGCGGTCTCCCGGATCGTCATCGCTGCGGTGTAGAGCGAGGCGACGGCGGTCACCACCAGCAGGGCGACCAGGATTCCCATCCGCCAGCTGCGGATCTGGTCGGCGAACTCCTTGCGCACCACGGCGCCCAGGCCGCCGCGGACCGCGGCCGTCCGGGGCCGGGCGGCGGCGGCGAGCAGGCCCCGGAGCCCCTTCCGGAGCTTATCCCACGTCGCCTCAGGCGACACTCGTGGCAGCGTGGCCATGCGCTTCACCCCCTGCGTGGAAGAAACGGCGGTAGATGTCATCCAGGGTGCGGCCGGCCAGGCTCAGGTGCAGGACGGTGGCGCCGTGCTCCCGGAGCAGGCGGCCCACCTCGGCCCGCACATCCCGCTGGCTGTAGATCGCCAGGCGGCCGGCGCCCTCCTCCTCCACCGCGGCCACCCCATCCAGCCGGCGGAGCGCCTCCACCAGGGCCGGCGGGCAGGGGTCGACCTCCAGGCTGAGGCGGAGCGGCTCCCCCGCCAGCGCCTGCTCGGCCAGCTGGTCCACCGGGCCGCAGGCGATCATCCGCCCCTTCACGAAGATGCCCACCCGGTCGCAGACCTGCTGCACCTGGTGAAGCAGATGCGAGGAGAGCAGCACCGTCATCCCCTCTTTGGCCAGGGAGCGGATCAGCTCCAGGAAGGAGCGGGCGCCCTCCGGGTCGAGGCCGAGGGTCGGCTCATCCATGATCACGATCCGCGGCCGCTTCAGCAGCACGTCGGCCACGCCGAGCCGCTGCCGCATCCCGCGGGAGTAAGCGGCCACCCGCCGGTCGGCTACCTCCGTCAGGCCGACCCGCTCCAGCAGCTCCTCGATCCGGGCCTCGGCCTCCCGCAGCGGGATCCCGTTCAGATCCGCCGTGTAGAGGAGGTTCTGCCTCCCCGTCAGCTCATCGTAGAAGCCGACGTTGTCGGGCAGGTAGCCGGTTAGCCGCTTGACGCCGATCGGGTCCCGTACCGGGTCCAGTCCGAGGACCCGGGCGGTGCCCGCGGTTGGTTCGGTCAGGCCGAGCAGCATCAGGATGGTGGTGGTCTTGCCGGCGCCGTTCGGCCCGAGCAGGCCGAAGACCTCCCCCGGGGCGATCGTCAGATCCAGGTTCTCGACGGCGGTGAAGCTGCCGTAGCGCTTCACCAGCCCTCGGGTCTCGATCGCGCTACCGAACAAGGCGGATCACCTCCGGCCATAGGCGCGGAAGACCCACCACATCCCTGCGCCCACCGCTCCCAGCACCGTAACGCCGGCCAGCCCCCACAGGGTGGAGGTCTTCACGGCGACGCGGAACTCGGCGCTGTCGCTGGTGCTGCTCTCCCGGGCCCGGGCGGAGATGGTCAGCAGGTAGTCGCCGGCGATCGCCTTCCCGTCGGGCTTCACCTTCGCCGTCACCTGGCGGCTCTCGCCCGGGTTCAGCTGCTCGATCTCCTCCGGCGAGAAGGTGACCTCCCAGCCCGGCGGCTTCGAGCTGGAGAAGGTGATCCCGGCCAGGGGCACGGTGCCGGTGTTCCGGATCTCCAGGTCGATCGGGTTCTCCCGGCCCGAGGTCACATCGGCGCTCAGCAGGCCGGTCGGGGTGCTGAGGCTCAGCTCGTACTTGCCCATCACCTCAAGCTCCAGGTCGAGGCCGGCCTCCACAGCGCCGGCCGAAGCCCGGATCGGCACCTTATAGGTACCGGTGTCGACCTCCTCGGGGACCCTCACCTGGACGTCGATCCCCTGGCTGGCGCCGGCGTCCACCGGGATGGTGCCCACCTGCTTCGACTCATAGGCGGGGGTGAAGGTGACCGTCCACCCCGCGGGGGGCTCCGCCGACAGGGCGAACATCCGCTTGGTGTCGCTCTCGTTCCGCAGGTCGACCCGGAAGGTGTAAGAGGTGCCCGCCTGGGCGCGGATCGACGGGTAGCCGGTGGAGAGGCTGGCCCGGGAGGCGGCGGTGCGGGCCACCTTCAGGGTGACGGGCAGGGTGGACCGGCTCTGTCCGAGCGATGCGTTCAGGAGCACCTCATAGGTGCCGTCGGCGGCCTCCTCCGGAACCTTCAGGTCCAGGGTGATCGTCTCGCGCTCACCGGAGGCGACGTAGACCTGGTTCACATCATAGCCGCCGCCCCGGAGCCTGGGCTGCTCCCAGCCCTCGGGGGCGCTGGCCACCGCGACGCTCACAATCCCGGAGGGACCCTCGTTCTTCACGCCCAGCGACAGGCTGAGCTGCTCACCGGGCTTCACCGTGATGCTGGGGAACCGGGTGGAAAGGGTCAGTCCGTGGGATTGGGCAAGCGCAGCGGGAAGGAAGGAGATCAGGCAGATGGCGATTGTTGCGATCACAACCGCCAGGCGTCGGGATCGAGTCGTCATCAGCACCTCACCTCTCTTGTCGTTCTTGCGGTCTGGGTTTCGAGACCCTCCCACCGAACCATGGTAAGGATCTAGATGAGAGAAAGCTGAAACGGACCTGGGAAGAAGTTAAGAATTCGGGCTCTCCGGTCGGACCGGCTGGTCGAAGATCCAGCGCAGGGCGGCCAGGATGGCCTCCCGGCTGGGGCGCTCCCGCACCGCCTCCGGCTCCTTCTGGTTCACCGGCTCTCCCTCCTTCACGGACCTCGCTCTGGCTGGTATATGCCCCGGGGACCTGTCCCCATGGCGTCCTGGAGGGATCCGCCCGCTCATAGAATCGGGCGGGGGGGGGAGCGCCGTGAAATCGGATGGGGAACCGCTGGTCGCCGTGCTCTACTACCGGGTGAGCACCGAGGAGCAGGGGCGGAAGGGCTTCAGCCTCCCCGAGCAGCGGCGGGAGTGCCGGGCCCGGGCCCAGTCGCTGGCGGATGCGCGGGGGGCGCCTCTGCAGATCCACGAGTTCGAGGACACCGCCAGCGGGGAGCTGCTGGAGCGGCCCGGACTGGAGGCGTGCCGGGACTTCCTGGCGCGCCACCGGGCCGACCTCTTCGTCTGCCTCGACCCGGACCGGTTCAGCCGGAGCCTGGCCAACCAGCTGCTGGTCACCGACGAGATCGAGCGGGCAGGCGTCCGGCTGGTCTTTGTCCAGCACAACTACGAGCAGTCGCCGGAGGGGCGGCTCTTCTTTCAGATGAGGGGGGCGATCTCGGAGTTCGAGAAGTCGAAGATCGTGGAGCGGACGCGGCGGGGGCGGCGGGGGAAGCTGGCAGCCGGCGGGATTCCGAACTACGTCCCGGTCTACGGCTATCGCTGGAACCGGCTGAGCAAGCGGCTGGAGATCGATGAGGAGCGGGCGCCCTGGGTCCGGCAGATCTTCGCCTGGTACGCCGAGGGCTGGTCCTACCAGGCGATCGCCGGGAAGCTGATGGCGCTGGGGGTGCGGGCGGCCCGCCGGGACCACTGGAGCAGAACCTCCATCATGCGGATGGTGCGCAACCCCACCTACGCCGGCCGGCTGGTGCTGAACCGGTGGGACTGCGAGGGGAACGGGCCGCTCCGGTCGATCCCCCGGGAGCAGCGGAGCCGGCGGCGGACCGACCGGCTGAAGCCGCCGGAGGAGTGGGTGACCATACCGGTCCCGGCGATCATCGACGAGGGGCTGTGGCGGCGGGCTCAGGGGCAGCAGGCCAACCGCAGGCGGCTGATGCAGCGGGGCGTGGCCCTCCTCTCGGGCCTCTGCATCTGCGGGCTCTGCGGGGGGCGGGTCCACTATGTGGGCCATGCGGAGCAGCGCTACTTCCGGTGCAAGAACCGGTACCCGCACCTGCTGGACCCCCCCGGCCGGCCGGCCAGGGCCTGCCCCTGGCGGGACATCCGGAGCGGCCCGATCGAGGCCCAGCTCTGGCGGCGGGTGGTGGAATGGCTGCGGGCGCCGGACCTAGTCAGGCTGGAGGGGATGCGGCGGGCGGAGGCCGCCGATGCGGCGGCCAGGGCGGCAGGGGGAGGGCCGGCGGCCCTGGAGCGGGAGCTGGCGGCCCGGAAGGCCGAGCAGCGGCGGGTCTACCAGCTCTTCACCCGGGGGCTGGCGCCGGTGGAGGCGGAGGCCGACCTGGCGCGGCTGGCGGATCAGATCGCCGCCCTGGAGGCGGAGGTGGCCTCCGCCAGGGCCGCGGCGAGGGCCGCGGAGAAGCCTGCCGCGTGGGATGAGGAGGCCCTGACCCGGCGGCTGATGGCCAGCCTGGCCTCCTTCCGCCTGGAGGAGCGGCAGAAGGTGGTGCGCTTCCTGATCGAGCGGGTGATTCTCTGGCCGGACGGGCGGTTCGAGTGCGTGCTGAAGTGAGGCGGCCCCACCCCTGTTACCAGGTCCACCGATCCGGTCAGTTCGGAGATGTCCTGGCTCTTCGGGTCAGACGGGGTGAAGGTGCCGATCCCGACCCGGTTCTTCTCACTGAAGGCGATCCGCTGGACGATCACATCCTCGATCCGCCCGTCGTACTTGTCGCGGAGCATCTGCCGGCAGGCCGGGCAGAGATCCCCTTCAATGTAGATGCCGTGCTCCCGGCGAATCTCGTCCCGCATCTCCTGCGGAATCAGGTGGAGCGGTTCCTCATGCATAGGGCACCCTTTGCCGGCGCCGGCGCGACCGCCGCCCTTTTCGTCGCATCTTGTAGAATCCTGTTTATGGGATTTACCCCAGGAAAAAGAAGGTAATCCCGTAGGATGAGTGGAATAGAAAGGGGCGATGCCGGTTCTGCACGCCCTGCCCAAAGTCCAAGGGGGGAAGGTTCGGTCGTGCAGGCGGATCACCCTGAAGTGAGGTGAGGGTATGCACAAGAAGCTCCTCTCCTGGTTGGGCACCCTGCTGATCCTGACCGGGACCCTGCTCCCCGCCGCCCGGGTGCTGGCGGAGCAGGGCGGTGCCGCTCCGCAGTCCGGAGCGTGGACGTTGACTTCGAGCGGGCCCGTGTACGCCAACGGTCAGACGACCTGGACGTACACCTTCGCCGGCTCGGGCCGTCCACAGGCCCTGGATGAGATGGATATCGCCCTCTGCAGCGGCTTCGACGGATCGAGCGTCCACCCGTCGCACGGCGGCGAGGTGGGTCCCGACGGGGCGCTCGGCCTCCCCAACGCCGTCCAGTGGGCGCGGACGGACCTCCGGGGCATCTCCACGGTGCAGGTCTCCTACGACGGCCTGTGGGCCACCGGCTCGCAGAGCTGGTACATCCAGGCCGGCGCCGACCTCTACTCGGGCACCGTCAGCGGCCCGAGCTGCGATCCGCTGGAGCCCGAGTTTCAGATTACCAAGACGGTCAGCACCAGCGAGGCGGACCCCGGCGGGAGCAGCCTGACCCTCACCGGGGGCGGCACGGTCTACTACTTCTACACCATCACCAACACCGGCAACACGCGGCTCGCCATCGACAGCGCCGTGGACGACCGGCTCGGCCCGGTGCCCTTCCCGCAGGGGGAGATCGCCCCGGGCGATTCGGTGACGGTCACCCTCTCCAAGAGCTTCCCGGAGCTGGAGCCGGGCAGTCCGCCCCAGACCGAGGTGAACACCGTGACCGCCACCGGCTCTTACGCCGGTGTGGAGGTGGGGCCCAAGGCCGCCTCCGCCACGGTGATCAACCAGCCGTGGCCGGACCGGCCGAACTTCACCATCACGAAGCGCGTCAGCGCCACCAACGACCCGACCAACGGCCAGAAGTCGATCACCCTGGACGGCGGCGGTACGGCCTACTACTTCTATACCCTTGTCAACACCGGCAACGTGCCGCTCACCGTCGAGGGCGCCTCCGACGACGTGCTGGGCCCGCTCACCTTCAGCCCGGGCACCGTCACGGTCGGGGGAACGGCCACCGCCTGGATGTCCAAGAGCTTCGACCCGCCCGCCCCCGACGACGGCCCGGTGACCGAGACCAACACCGTCACGGTGACCGTCAGCCACCGGGGTCAGGCGCTGGACCCGAAGAGCGACACCGCCTCGGTCACCGTCAACCCCCTGCCCGCCGCCCCCTCCTTTGCGGTGAGCAAGCGGGTGAACAGCATCAACGACGCCGGCACGGCGGGTGAGACCATCACGCTGGTGGGCGGGGGCACCGCCTGGTACTTCTACACCATCACCAACACGGGCAACGTCTCCCTCACCGTCAACACCGCCTTTGATGACGTGCTGGGCCCCCTCACCTTCCAGCCGGCCGTGCTTCCGCCGGGCGGAGTGGCCACCGCCGCAGCCAGCAAGCACTTCCCTGCTCCGGCACCGGGCGCCGCTCCGGAGACCGAGGTGAACACCCTGGTGGTCACCATGCTCCACCGCGGGGAGGAGGTCGGTCCCCAGACCGACAGCGCCACCGTCATCACACAGCCGGCGCCGGAGCAGCCCACCGGCAGCTTCACCGTGGAGAAGCTGGTCAGCGCCCAGGACGACTGGGCCACCGGGGCGAAGTCGATCACCCTGGAGAACGGCGGCACCGCCTACTACTTCTACAAGGTGACCAACACCGGCGATCTCCGCCTCTTCATAGAATCGGCGGAGGATGACCAGCTCGGGCCGATCACCTTCGCCACCGATGAGCTGCAGCCCGGGGAGTCGACCACGGCGACGGCCAGCAAGCTCTTCCCGCAGCTGGCGCCCGGGGCGCCCGACCAGACCGAGACCAACACGCTCACGGTCGATGTGATGTACGGCAACGAGACCAACGAGAGCAAGAGCGACCAGGCGACGGTGATCAACCGGGCGCCGGTGGTGGAGAAGGAGTTCACCCTCACCAAGCGGGTGAACAGCGTCAACGACCCGGCCACCGCCCAGGAGTCGATCACCCTGGAGAACGGCGGGACCGCCTGGTACTTCTACACTGTCACCAACACCGGCAACGTCGCGCTGAGCATCACCGACGCCCTCGATGATATCCTGGGTCCCCTCACCTTCTCCCCGGCCACCCTGGCGCCGGGGGAGAGCGCCACCGCCGTGCAGAGCAAGGCCTTCGAGCCGCTGGCTCCCGGCAGCGGCAGCGCCATCGAGGTGAACACCGCCACCGTCACGGTCCAGTTCCCGGACCGCACCACCGCCACCCGGACCGACCAGGCGGAGGTGGTCAATCAGGCGGTCCCGGCCAACCCGGACTTCACCCTTACCAAGCGGGTCAGCACCGCCAACGACCCGGCCACGGGGGTGAGCAGCATCACCCTGACCGGCGGCGGCACCGCCTACTACTTCTACACCATCACCAACACCGGGAACGTGCCGCTCACCATCACCGAGGCGAGCGACGACATCCTGGGCAGCCTTGCCTTCTCCCCCGCGGTCATCCCGGTGGGCGGAACCGCCGCGGCATCGGCCAGCAAGTCCTTCGCGGCGCTGCCCGGCGGCGCCCCCGATCAGGTGGAGACCAACACCGTGGTGGTCACCGTGACCCACGATGACCAGACCCCCCTGAGCAAGTCGGCCCAGGCCACGGTGGTCAACCGGGCCGCCCCGGTGGTCTGCTGCACCCCGCCCTCCCCCATCACCCTCTTCCAGGTGGAGAAGCGGGCCAGCACGGTAAATGACCCGGCCACCGGAAAGGAGCTGCTCACCCTGACGGGCGGCGGCACGGTCTACTTCTTCTACACGGTCCGGAACACGGGCCAGACGACGCTGACCATCGAGAGCGCCACCGACGACAAGCTGGGCGCCCTCCACTTCTCCCCGGCGACCATCGCCCCCGGCCAGAGCGCCACAGCGGTGGCGGAGAAGAGCTTCAGCAGCCTCCCGCCCGGCACCGCCACCCAGCACGAGACCAACACGGTGAGCGTATCCGCCCGCAACAGCGCCGGGATCCTGTACGGGCCGCTGACCGCCCGGGCCACCGTGGTCAACGAGGCGGAGGCCGCCCGGCCGGACTTCACGGTGACCAAGCGGGCCAGCACCAACAGCGACCCGGCCACCGGAGCCACCGGTCTCACCCTGCCGGCGGAGGGCGGCAAGGTCTACTACTTCTTCACCCTGACCAACACCGGCAACGTCCCGCTCACCATCGCCGAAGCGGTCGATGACAAGCTGGGGCCGGTCCCCTTCAGCCCCGGGGTCGTCCCGCCGGGGGGCAAGGCAACGGCGACGCTCACGAAGCAGTTCAGCCCCTCCCCCACCGCCCAGTCGGAGACCAACCTGGTCACCGTGCAGGCCGAATATGAAGGGGTGCTCTACGGTCCCCGGACCGATGCGGTCACCGTGCAGGTGGCAGCCCAGCCCCTGGGCAGCCTGGAGGTCCGGGTGGTGGACGGCAGCCCGCGGAACACCGGGATCTTCCCGGCGATCCCCGGGGCCACGGTCACCCTCTCGGACGGCCGGACCGCCAAGACCGACAGCACCGGGCGGATCCTCTTCACCCACCTGCCCTTCGGCCGGTATGATGCCACCGCCTCCGCCGTGGACCCCTTCAACCCGCTCCCCGAGACGCTGAGGAGCGGCAGCGGGGCTGCTACCCTGAGCGAATCCACCCCCGACGAGGTGATCACCATCGTGCTGGCCTGGGATCCGCCCTCCAGCCCGCCGACCCCCAGGGCGCCCAGCCTGCGGCTCTCCGTCTGCCAGACCTTCACCGAGCTGGGCGGCGAGGTGCGCCTCACCGGTCCCGGGGGGGCGGCCGCAGCCGGGACCCTCCAGAGCGATGGGAGCTACCTCTTCACAGGCCTGGCAGCCGGCACCTGGACGGTCACCCTGCTGGCTCCGGGACTGGCGGAGCCGGTCTCCCGGCCCATCGCCCTGCGGGAGGACGGCGCCGTTCCGGAGAACGCCTACAGCATGGACCTCTCCAGCGTCTGCCCGACCCGCACCGGCTCCATCGCCGGGCGGATCTGCTCGCCGAAGCCGCCGGGTGCCGAGATCACCGGGACCGGCCCCAACGGCGAGACCGCCTCGACCCAGGTGGGCGCCACCGGGCGGCTGGGCGAGTGGCTGGAGTACCGGCTCGCCCACCTGCTGCCGGGCGACTGGACGCTGACCCTCAACACCCCCGGCAGCCCGCCTGTCAGCCAGACCGTCACGGTCCGGGCGGGGGAGATCACCCGGGCGCCTGACTTCACCCTGGCCTGCACCGGCCAGCCTGCCGCTGGCCTCAACGGGCTCTGGTTCTACCTCTCGGGCGGCCTGATGGTCGCCGCGGGCCTGCTGCTCAGGCGCTGGGCCCGGGCCTGATCGCCATGAGTCAGGGGGCGTCGGGATCGACGCCCCCTGCTCCTATTCCCCCGCTCGCAGCGCCCGGAGCGCACCCGCGACCAAGGCCCGCAGGGCCTCGACCAGCTCCGGGTGCCGTTGCCAATCGGCCGGTATCGCAACCCTCTCCCTCACGGCCCCCACCCCCTTGCCCTTCGATCCTATGCCCGGGACGTGCCGTCTCCGCCCGCCGCCCGCATAGAATCAGCGGGGGTGATGCGATGCGGGTCCTGGCCTACCTCCGGGTCTCCACCGAGGAGCAGGCCGAAGAGGGGTTCAGCATTCCAGCCCAGCGCCAGCGGGTGGCAGATTTCTGCCGCTCCCAGTGGGGCGGAGCCGCCGCCGTCAGCTGGTACGTCGACGAGGGGCAGAGCGCCCGCAAGCTGGACCGCCCGGCCCTGAGCCGCCTGCGGGCCGAGGCGGCCCCGGGCGATGTGGTGATGGTGCTCCGGCTGGACCGGCTGACCCGCTCGGTGCTGGACCTCTACACCCTGCTGAAGGAGTGGGAGGAGCGCTCCGTCTTCTTCCGCTCGGTGACCGAGCCCTATGACACCACCAGCACCGAGGGGCGCTTCATGATCGGGCTGCTCGCCCTGCTGGCGGAGTGGGAGCGGCTGCGGATCGCCGAGCGGGTCCGGGAGGTGATGGTCCACACGGTCCGCCAGGAGCGCCGCCACCTCTCCCGCCCCCCGCTGGGCTACCGGCTGAGCGGGGGCAGGCTGGTGGTGGAGGAGCGGGAGGCGGCCCTGGTCCGGGAGCTGTTCCGCCGCTACGCCGCCGGGGAGGGGCGCCGGGCCATCGCCGCCGCCCTCAACCGGCGGGGCCTGCGGACCAAGCAGGGCCGGGAGTGGACCGACTTCACCGTCGGCTACATCCTGCGCAATCCGGTCTACCGGGGGAAGGTGGCCTGGGGGCGGATCATCCAACGGGGGAGGCGGAACCCCGTCGAGCCGGTGGTGGTCGCCGGCGAGCACCCTCCCCTGGTGGATGAGGAGACCTGGCAGCGGGTCCGGGAGCGGGCGGCCCGGCAGGGCCGGAGCTCTCCGCGGGCAGGCAGCGCCATCCACCCCCTGAGCGGCATCGCCCGGTGCGGGCTCTGCGGGGCTCCCATCCACGGCCTGACCCAGCGGCGGGGCAGCCGCCAGGAGCGCTGCTACTACCGCTGCGCCAACCGGCAGCGGAAGGGGGGCTGCAGCCTCCCCTACCTCCCCGCCCCATGGGTGGAGGAGCAAGTGCTCAAGCAGCTCTCCCCCCTGGGCGACCGCCCTTCCCTGGAGGCAGTGGCCTCCCGCCTGCTGGCCTCCGGCCCGGCGGGCGAGGGCGCGCTGGCTGCCGAGCAGCAGGAGCTCCGCCGCCGTCTGCAGCGCTGGGACCGGGCCTATGAGGCCGGCGACCTCAGCCGGGAGGAGTGGCGGGCCAGGACCGCCCCCCTCCGCCGCCGGCAACAGGAGCTGGAGCGGCTCCAGCGCCCGGGGGCGGAGGGCCGGGCGCTCCCCACCCCGGCCCGCCTGAGTGAGCGGCTGGCGGACCTCCCCTCGCTCTGGCGCTGGCTCACCCCGGAAGAGCGCCGCGCCGTGATCCGCGGGCTGGCCAGCCGGATCGACCTCGGTCCGGAGAGCGTTCGGGTGACCCCCCACCCCGCTGTCGCGCCACCACCGGCAAAGGGCACCCCTTGATGGCGTAGATGGCCCCCTGCTCCGTGCGGGACCACCGCTCCATGCCCCGCTTGAGCAGGGAGACGATGGTTGACTTGCCGCCTCCCACCGGACCCATCAGCAGGAGGATGCGCTTGCGCACCTCCAGCCGCTTGGCCGCCGAGTTGAAGTACTCCACCAGCTGTTCCAGCGGCTTCTCCAGTCCGAAGATATCGCTGCTGAAGAAGCGGTACCGCTTCTGCCCCTCCTCGGTGGTCTCAACACCGGCGCTCATGATCATGTTGTGGATGCGGGCATGTGCCAGATCGGCTACGGCCGGGTTGGCCTTCACGATCTCGAAGTAGTCCAGGAAGGTGCCCTCCCAGGCCAGCCGCTGCTCCTCTGCCCGAAACTGGGCAAGCCGCTCCTTGAGGTCCACAGGTACCCTCCTCCCCGTTTCCCGGCGCGTCCGACGCGCGTGCTAGGTGTTTTCCATCCTATGACTGACGCCCCCCCGCTGCCACGTCGGCAGACGGGGGGGCGTGCCACTTCGCCGGGCCGGCATCAGTCCGGGAGCAGCCCGGCAATCCCCTCCAGCACGTAGGTCGGCTGCCAGGGGGAGTCCGCCACCTGCTCCCGGCGGGTCACCCCGGTCAGGACCAGGGCGGTGGCCATGCCGGCCTCGATCCCCATGCGCATGTCGGTCTCCAGCCGGTCCCCCACCATGATGCACTCCCCCGGGGTGAGGCCCAGCATCGCCACCGCCTCCTGGACGGTGATGGGCGAGGGCTTGCCGGTGATCAGCTCCACCTGCCTCCCCGTCACCCCCTCCACGGCGCCGATCATGCCGCCCACATCGGCCACCTCACCGCCCTCCACCGGGCAGGTGCGGTCCGGGTGGGTCGCGATGAACCGGGCGCCGTTGCGGATCGCCTGGAGGGCGTCGTTCAGCTTCTTGTAGGTGAACTGCCGGTCCCAGGAGACCACCACGCAGTCCGCGGCCAGCGGCTCCTCCACCAGCCGGATGCCCCGCTGCCGGAGCTCCGCCGCCAGCGGCTCCTCCCCGATCAGGTAGACCCGGGTGCCGGGCGCCGTCCTGGCCAGGTATCGGGCCATCACAATGGAAGAGTTCAGCACCTCGCCCGGGTCGGTGGGAATCCCCAGACGGGTCAGTTTGGCCGCGTAGCTGGACGCCGGTTCGATCGGCTTGTTGGAGAGAAAGGCGACCCGCGCCCCCTCCCGCCGGAGACGGGCAATGGTCTCCACGGCGCCGGGCAGCACCCGCTCCCCCAGGTAGACGGTCCCGTCCAGATCAAAGAGGTAGCCGCTGTATCGCTTCATCGGTTGGCACCCACTCCTGCCGGCTTTCTCTCCCACAATGTTCAACATCCACCTAAAACGTTCCTCTTCCAACAAAATGGAGCAGGATTTTCCTATCCTTGACCGAATAAATCCATATATTAGTCTTAATGGGTTCTTGTATACGGTATGGTGATTCTTGAACGGTTGGTAGGGGGTGCGGCTGCGCATGGCTCAGCGGTCGGGGACGGACTCGATTTTCCATTGGAATGAGCAGGCGACGGATCGGATGCTGGTGAGGGCGCTCTGGATGGTCTACTTTATCGGAACGCCCTCGGTCTTTGCGGTTCACAAGTTCCTGGTGGGGGAGAACTCTCCCCGGATCTACTACTGGATGATCGGGACGGCGCTCTGCCTGCTGGTGCCGACCCTCTTCCAGCGGCTGCGCTGGTGGCCCGGATCGATCAAGTACCTGGGCCCGACCAGCACGCTGGCGGCCCTGCTGGTCCTCTCGTTCACCATCCACATGAGCGCCTCGACCTGGGCGGTCTGGCTGATGCCGGCCCTGGTTGCCGCCCTCTATGTGCAGCGGTCCATCGTCTGGCTGCTGAACATCCTCACCTGGCTCTCCATGGCCGTGGTGGGCTATCAGTTCCCCGAGACGCTGCCCGAGCAGAGCATCGCCGGCATCGCCTACCTCTCGGTGGTCGCCATCCTGATGGGGATGCTGATCGCCGGCATCGCCCACAAGGCCTCCACCCTGCTCCAGCGGGTGGAGGACGAGACCGCCGCCCGGCGCTCCGCCCTGGGGAAGCTGGAGCAGGCGATGGGCGGGATCCAGGATGCCGTGGGCCGGCTGGTCAGCGCATCGGCGGTGCTCAACCAGGATGCGGCCGGCGCCCTGACCTACCTGAAGGGCGACTTCCACCGGACGGTCCGGTCGGTGGTGGAGATCAGCCGGCAGAATGAGCAGCGGGTGACCAGCGCCAACCAGGTGATCGGAGAGCTCTCCCGGGCGATCGGCCACATCGCGGCAGGCGCCGAGTCCAACTCCCTGCAGGTCTCCACCGGCACCGGCCTGGTGCAGAACATGGCCACGGCGATCAGCAACGTCACCCAGCGGGCAGAGACGGTGCTGGATGCCTCGGAGACGGCGGCCCGGGTGGCGGCCGACGGCACCCTGGTCATGGTGGAGATGGTGGACGGCATGGGCCGGATTCGGACCACCGCCGAGACGGCCGCCGCGGTGATCGAGCAGCTGGGGGCCCACTCCCAGCGCATCGGCGGCATCGCCGGCACCATCGGCCAGATCGCCGAGCAGACCAACATGCTGGCCCTGAACGCCGCCATCGAGGCGGCGCGGGTCGGCGTCCACGGGCGGGGCTTTGCGGTGGTGGCCCAGGAGGTCCGCAAGCTGGCGGAGCGCTCCGGGGCCGAGGCCCGCTCCATCGCCCAGCTGTTGGGGACGATCCAGGGCGGCATCGAGCAGGCGGTGGATGCGGTCTCGCTCACCACCCGCGAGGTGGAGGCCGGCCATGGCCTGGCCTCCAGGGCACAGATCGCCCTCTCCCAGGTGCGGGACACCACCTGGGCCGCGGCAGACGAGGTCCGGGAGATCGCCCGGGAGACGCAGCGGTTGGCTGAAGCCTCCCGAGAGCTGGTGAAGGCCTTCCAGGAGATCGATCAGGTGGTGCAGTCCAACGGGGCTTCCACCGAGCAGATGACCGCCGCCTCCAAGGAGGTGCTCCGGACGGTCGGCTCGATTGGGGAGACCTCCCGCGCCAACCTGACGGCGGTGGAGAACCTGCAGACCGGCTCGAAGACCCTGCAGTCCTCCCTGACCGAGATCACCCGGGTGAGCGACACCCTGACCGACCTGGCCGGCCGGCTGGAGCAGCTGACCCGGTAGGCGCCACCCACGGACCCCCGCCCCCTGCCCGGCATAGGATGCAGGAGAACCCGCACCGGGGGGGATCCTGTGCAGATTGCTGTTGCCGGAGCAGGCTACGTGGGTCTGACCACCAGCGCCTGTCTCTGCGAGCTGGGACACACGGTGACGCTTGTCGAGATCGACCCCGCCCGGCTGGAGCGACTTCGCCGGGGGGACTGTCCCTTCTATGAACCCGGACTGCCGGACCTGCTGAGCCGGCATCTCGGCACCGCCCTGCGGGTGACCGCTGAGCTGAAGGAGGCGGTGGATGGAGCCCGGATGCTCTTCACCTGCGTGGGGACCCCGCCCCGCTCGTCGGGGGCCCCCGACCTCTCCGCCCTGTGGCAGCTCCTGGGCGACCTGCGCCGGATCCGCACGGCAGCAGAGCCGCCCATTCTGGTGCTCAAGTCGACGGTGCCCCCGGGCACCAACCGCCAGGCCCAGCGCTTCATGGGAAGGCGGTTCGCCGTCGTCTCCAACCCCGAGTTCCTGCGGGAGGGGACGGCGATCCAGGACTTCTTCCAGCCGGACCGGGTCGTGGTGGGCGGAGCCTCCACGGAGGCGGTGCGGGCGGTGGCTGAGCTGTACGCCTCGATCCCGGCCCCGTTGGTGCTGACCGGCTGGGAGGAGGCGGAGATGGTAAAGTATGCGACCAACGCCTTCCTGGCGCTGAAGGTCTCCTTTGCCAACGAGATCGCCGCCCTGGCCGACGCCCTGGGCGCCGATGCCCTGGCGGTCCTGCGGGGGCTGGGGCTGGACCAGCGGGTGGGGGAGCGGTTCCTGGCCCCCGGCCCCGGCTATGGCGGCTCCTGCCTGCCAAAGGACCTGGCGGCCCTGCAGTGGAAGGCCCGGCGGCTGGGCGTCAGGCTCGACCTGCTGCCCGCTGCCCTGCAGGCGAACCTGCGGCAGCGGGAGCGGGTGCTGGCGAAGCTGGGCGATGTGGCCGGCAAGCGGGTGGCGGTCTGGGGGCTGGCCTTCAAGGCCGGCACCGACGACGTGCGGGAGGCGGCCTCCCTCGCCATCATCCCCGCCCTGCTGCAGCGAGGGGCAGAGGTGGTCGCTCACGATCCGGAGGCCCTGGCGAACTTTGCCCGGGTCTGTCCGTCCGCCGGGCATCCGGGGCTCCGCCTGGTCGACGACCCCTGGGAGGCGCTGGCCGGGGCGGATGCCTTGCTGATCCTGACGGAGTGGCCCCTTTACAAGAGCGCCTCGCCCGCATCGATCCGGGCCGCCATGGCCGGGGCGTTGGTGGTAGACGCCCGCAACCTGCTGGACCCGGCTCAGGCCGCTGCGGCAGGGCTCCGGTACCGGGGCGTCGGGCGGAGCGCTCCACAGGGCTGAAAGAGCAACAACCCCGAGGGGGAACCCCGGGGTTGTTTTCTGTTACTCCTCGTCGCCCTCTTCCTCTTCCTCGTCCTCTTCCTCGTCGCCCTCGTCCTCTTCCTCTTCCTCGTCCTCGTGCTCGTCCTCTTCCTCTTCCTCGTGCTCCTCATGCTCCCCGTGGCCGGAGCTCATGTCGGAATCTCCCTCAGAGCCGGTGCCGGAGCTCTCGCCGGTACCGGTCCCGGAGCTCTCGTCAGAACCGGTGCCGGACCCCGTTCCGGAGCTACCGCTGCTCTCCTCCTCGACGTGGAGCAGGTGAGCCCGGACCGGCCGCTCCGCATAAAGTGACTCCATAGAGCGCAGCTCATCCGCCAGTAGTGCCATCAAGCGCTCCACCAGACCCTGGCGCACGGACATCGTTTCATCCCTCCGACTGACGTGTTCGGTCCATGCTGCGACCTGCCAGTTTACATTATGTTAAGCCGGTTCGTCCGGTTCACATCCCGCTCGTAAGAAGGGCGTGAGTTCCATGGAGTTTTGTCAGATCGACCTGGGGCCAAACCCTTGGCCCCGGCTGGCTGAGGGGAGCCTGACAGGGACGCTCCGCTGGAACGACGGTCCCCCCATAACCGCCTCGGTCCAGATACGCGGGGCCCACTCCCGGCGGTTTCCCAAGCGTTCCCTTCAAGTCACCTTCCGCTCCGGGCGGCTGCCGGATGAACCGCCCACCGGACACACCATCCGCCGACTCCACCTCAACGCCGACTACGTCGACCCCACCCTGATGCGCTCGGCCCTCAGCTACTCCCTCTTCCCCACCATCGGGGTGGATGCGCCCCGCTGGCGGCATGTCGCCCTCACCCTGAGCGACGGGTTTGCTGGCATCTACGTGGGGCTGGAATCGGTGGACCGGGACTTCTGCCTGCGCCGGCGGTGGCGGCCGGGCCCCATCTTCTACGCCATCAACCGCAACGCCAACTTCGGCCTGCTCAACCCCTTCACCCAGGGCCTGAAGGAGCCGCTGGAGAAGGGCTACCTCCCGATCCACCAGGCCGACCCCACCCCCCTCCGCGACATGCTGATGGCGATCAACCTGGCCTCCGCCGACGCCTTCCCCAGGGTGGCGGCCCGCTGGTTCGACCTGGACCGCTACCTCCACTGGCTGATGGGCGCCGTCTTTGTGGGCAACCGGGACGGCTTCGTCCACAACTACGCCCTCTATCTGGAGCCGGAGGAGCGACGCTTCCGCATCATCCCGTGGGATTACGATGCCACCTGGGGCATTGACATCCACGGTAGGCCCGCCCGGCTGGACCGGGTGCCCGTGACCGGGTGGAACAAGCTCTCCCACCGCTTGATGAAGGTGCCCGCCTTCCGGGAGCGCTACCGGCAGGAGTTCCGGTCAGCTCTGGACGGCCCGCTCTCCCCCGACGCCATCCACCCGCTGATCGCCCGCATCAGCGAGGCGGTCGGGCCCTGGCTTGCGCGGGACCAGCAGAAGCGGGAGGCCGACTTTCCCGCCGAGGTGGAGCGTCTGAAGCGGTGGGCGGTGGACCGGCGGGCGCTGCTGCTGACCGAACTGGACCGCCTGTGAAACCCCCATGTTAAAGCCCCCGGCAGCGCCGGGGGCCTTTGACTAGTGTCCCTGGATGATGGAGATGCGGGAGGAGCCGCTGGACTGCTGGAAGTGCGAGATCACCGGCGCACGGCGGGGAACCGGCCTCACCTCGGAGATGGCGGGAACCAGGTCAGGCTCCTTCGCCGGGGGCAGCTCCCCCGCCAGGGTTGCCAGGCCCTCCAACTCCTCGGACTCGGACTCCACCTCCTCGCTCAGGCTGATCTCGGAGACGCTGCTGGAGTCACTGACCTCCTCGCCGCTCTCCTCCTCCAGCAGGTCATAGGCCTTGACCCAGAGGCGGGCCATGCCCACCACCTCGACGGCCACGTCGCACTCCAGGGTGATGGCCAGCTGGCCATCCTCCACCTCGGCCCGGATGCACCGGGGCCCCCGCACCAGACTGGCCGAGGTCTCGGCCTCGCCGATCAGGCTGCCGCTGAGCCGCACCGTCGCCGGTTCTGTATGGGAGCAGGTCAGGCGGTGAACCTCGGTCTTCTCCCCATGGCTGCACCACAGATCGCAGGTGGCGGTGATGCGCAGGGCCGCCTCGCCATCCTGCTCCTCCACCTTCAGCTTCACCTGGGTCACATGGACCCCGAGCACGCTGTCAGCACCCTCAGCCGGGGCGGCGTGAGACCAGACGACCCTGCGGTCGCCCCGGCCCACGACAGCACGGGCAATGATCTCCTGCAACCGGACATCAGACAAGGGTCATCCTCCTCCGGGGTTATGTCCTCATCTCAGGGTATGCGCGTGGTCAGCGTTCTGCCTCTCCCCGGGGAGGGAGATGGGGGTGTAGAATGGAGCCAAAGGGGGGTATTTCCTTGTCCGCCAGCCGCACCGCTCGTCGCTGGAGTCACGTCCTTGTCACGCTCCTGCTCCTCCTCACCGCTGTCGCCCTTCCCGCCTGGGCCAAGTCCTGGAGTATTCCCCGGGCAGAGATCGCCATCCGCCTGGCCCCGGACGGCTCCATCACCGTCACGGAACGGCGGAGCTTCCGGTTCGAGGGCTCCTTCAGCCGGATCTACCAGAGGATCAGGTACCCCGAGCGCTCGACGGTGACAGACCTGACCGTCACCGGACCGGAAGGCCCCTACCGGAAGGCGGGGGGCAAGGAGCCCCAGACCTTCACCTGGGACGGCCAGCAGGTGGACTGGTTCTTCCGCGCCAGCGACACCACCGCCCTGTTCACCCTCTCCTACCGGGTGACCGATGCGATCCGGATGCACGAGGATGGGG
Source organism: Bacillota bacterium (assembly GCA_049324875.1). Taxonomy (GTDB): domain Bacteria; phylum Bacillota; class Sulfobacillia; order Symbiobacteriales; family Symbiobacteriaceae; genus JAWLHU01. The sequence continues at coordinate 16,539 of JBMONC010000107.1, read as the reverse complement.
CGGAACTCTACTGGAACGTGATCGGCACCGAGTGGGAGGCTGGCACCGATCTTGCCACCGTCCACCTCGAACTGCCGGAGCCACCGCTGGATGCCTGGGCCTATGGCGCTGAGATCACGGTGGATGGCCGGCAGGTGGTGGTGACAGCGAAGGAGCTGTCGCCCAACGAGGGGATCGCCGTGCGGATCTTCCTGCCCAAGGAGGCGGTGCCTGCCTCCGCCCTGCCCTCCGACGGCAAGACCCTGGAGGAGGTACACCGGGAGGGGCTGAACCTCCCGAGCCCCTGGGCTGCCCCGCTCCACATCCTCTGGGGCGCCCTGCTGGTGGCCGCCGCCTATGGCTTCTACCGGCTTCACGTCTGGCGCAGCCGGGATCAGGTTCTCCCCCCAGCCGAGCTGGAACCGATCCCGCCCCCGCTGGTCGCCTACCTGACCGAGCAGGGCCCCGAGGCCGGCCTGCGCACCGCCGTGCTGGACCTGACGGTGACCGGGGTGCTGGAGGTGACCGAGGAGGGCGATGAGAACTGGCGCTTCACCCTGGTGGACGAGCCGCCCGACTACGCCCGGGGTGCGGTTCGCGTCCTCTTCCCGAACGGCGAGGAGAGCATCACGCTGCAGGAGTGGCGGTCAGAGTACGGTCGCCGGAAGGAGACCTACCAGCTTCTCAAGGACTGGTGGAACTCCCTGCGCACCTACTTCCCGGCGGGGTGGTTCCTGCCGATGCGCTGGTGGGGGCTGCTGGCGGGCGGCACCGTCATCCCCCTGTTGATCGTCACCGGGGCCAGCGGGGCGATGCTTCTCCCCATCGCGGCGGCGCTGCTCCTCCTGATCCTGACGGTCATGCAGCGCCGGTACTCCCCGGAAGCCGAGGCGGTGCGAGCCGCCTGGTTCGAGGAGCGCCAGCGGCTGAACCAGCTCTCAGACTACTCGATGGTCGACCTGACCTATGCGGTGGGTCTGGGGCTGACGGTCACCACCCTGTTCGACCCCACCTATGAGCTGGGGCGCCAGATGGCCTGGTTCCGGGCGAGCGCCGACACCTTCCACGCCAGCTACACCGACTGGACCGCCACCAGCAGCAGTTCCGGCGGCGACGGCGACGGTGGTGGTGGTGGCGACGGCGGCGGAGGCGGTGGAGCCGAGTAGCGAAGCGAGACCCGCCGGGGCAGCTCCCGGCGGGTCTTCCTACTCCTGCCGCTCCAGGCTCTGCAGCAGCCACTGGTACTGCTGCCAGAGCCCCTCCTCCAGCGGGGTGGAGGGCAGCAGGCCGATCTCCTGCCAGAGCCGGCCGGTGTCGGCCCGGGTCTCCCGCATATCGCCCGCCGCCGGGTGCAGGTGCTCCACCCGGATCGGCCGCCCGGTGAGGCCGGCGATCAGCCGGATCGCCTTGCGGATCGGCACGGCGCTGCCCCCGCCCACGTTGACCGCCATCCCGGTGACCGGGTGGAGCGCCGCCCGCTGGGTCACCCGCACCGCATCCCCCACATAGGTGAAGTCCCGCACCTGGCTGCCGTCGCCGTAGACCCGGATCGGGTCCCCCTTGATCGCCGCCGTCAGCCAGCGGGTAAAGGCCATGTCCGGCCGCTGCCGGGGGCCGTAGACGGTGAAGTAGCGCAGCGCCACCCAGGGGATCCCCGCCGTCCGGCCATAGAGGTCGCAGAGCTGCTCCGCCGCCAGCTTGGTCGCCCCGTAGGGTGAGATCGGCAGCGCCGGGCCGTCCTCCCGCGCGGGCATCGGCGCCTCCCCGTAGACCGAAGAGGTTGAGGCCAGCACAAACTTCTTGATCTTGCGGCCCCGGAGCGCCTCCAGCAGCCGCTGGGTGGTCTCGATGTTCCCCCGGCTGTAACTCGGAAACTCCGCCCAGCTCTCCCGGACCCCCGGCTGCCCCGCCAGGTGGATCACATAGTCGGCATCATCCAGGAGGGGGCCGAGTTGGAGGGTGAGCAGATCGGCTTCCACATCGGCGCCGGGGCGCCGGTCGATGCCGGTCACCGTGTGCCCTTCCGCCCGGAGGTGCTCCACCAGATGGGATCCGATAAACCCTGCCGCTCCGGTGACGAGAAATCGGGCCATGGTCACCCCTCCCACGTGGCCAACAGTTCACGGGCTACCCGCTCCCAGCCGAAGCCTGCCTCCGCCATCGCCCGCCCCGCCCGTCCCATCTCCTGCCGGCGCAGCGGGTCATCCAGGAGCGCCTGCATGGCCGAGGCGAACCCCTCCGCCCGGTGGTGGGGCCGCACCAGCAGGCCGTTCACCCCATCGGCCACCACCTCGGCGTTGCCGCCCCGGTCGGTGGTGATGATCGGCAGCCCCGCAGCCATCGCCTCGTAGTGGACCCGGGCCAGCGGTTCCTGCCACTGGGAGGCGCAGACGAAGAGCGAGGCCAGGCCGAAGTAGCCGTCGATCTCCGCGTAGGGCACGTAGCCCGCCAGCCGGACCGCATCACCCAGCCGGGCCGCCTGGCGCTTGATCGACCGGACGTAATCGTCCTCGTCATCCCGCCCGTACCAGCGGGAGCCCACGTGGAGCAGCACCGCCTCGGGGTGGGTCAGCCGCACCCGCTCCATCGCCTCCAGCACCAGGTGGATCCCCTTTTTGGCCGAAAGCCGCCCCACCGAGAGGATCACGGGCCGGTCGCCCAGGCTATAGCGCTCCCGCAGGGCCGGCTCCGCCGGGTGCGGCCCGGGCCGGAACCGCTCCAGATCGACCCCCGAGCGGATCGTCCTCAACTTGCCGGCAAAGGTCGGGTAGAGGGCAGCGACCCCCCGGCGGATGAAGTCGCTGATGGTGACCACCACCGCCACCAGGGAGAGCACACGCCTGGCCCGGTCCGGGGGCAGCCGGTGGGGCTGCATCATCTCGTTGTGCAGCGAGAGGATCAGCCTCGCCCCCGGTGCCGCCGCCGCAAGCGCTTCGATGAATGCGGGCCGGTTGAAGCAGGTCACCAGGTCCCAGCGCTGGCCCGCGAGGAAGGCGGCTGCCCGGCTGGCGTAGGCCTGCGGGCCGCCATCCGCCGGGATGCGGACGTATTGGACACCCCCCACCTCCTCCCGGTCCGGCAGCAGCGGGTCGGTTCGGCCCACCACCGTCACCGCGTGGTGGGCCTTCAGGAAGGGAAGCACCCCGTCGATATAGGTCTGGATGGCGCCCCCCCGGATCGGCGGAACCGGGAGCTTCTCGGTGCAGAGCAGGGCCACCCGCATCTCCTACACCCGCCCCCAGACCGAGCGGATCTCGCGCACCACCCGGTCCCAGCCGAAGCGCTCCTCCGCCAGCGCCCGGCCCCGCCGGCCCATCTCCGCCCGGAGCCGGCCGTCGGCCAGCAGCTTGCGAAGGACCGCTGCGAAGGCGCCGGGGGAGGCCGGCTCCTCCACGACGAAGCCGTTCCCCAGCCCCCGGACCACCTCGGGGTTGCCGCCCCGGGCGGTGGTGACGATCGGCAGGCCGGCGGCCATCGCCTCGTAGTGGACCCGGGCCAGCGGCTCCTCCCACTGGGAGGCGCAGACGAAGATATCCCCCGCAGCGAACCAGTGGTGCACCTGGTCGGCGGGCACGTAGCCGGTGGTGTGGACCTTCACCGGCGCCCGGGCCGCCAGCGCCCGCACGTAGGCGACATAGTCGCTGATCTGGTCCTCGCCGTACCACTTGGAGCCGACCAGCACCAGCTGGGCGTCGGGGTGCCGGCGGGCCACCTCCTCCATCGAGCGGATCAGGATGTCGGCCCCCTTCTTGGGCGAAAGGCGGCCCACGAAGAGGATCACCGGCCCGCTGCCCAGTTGATGCTCCGCCCGCAGCCGGGCCCGAATCCGCTTCGCCTCGGGGGTCCAGACCGGGGCGAACCGCTCCAGGTCGACGCCGGAGTAAATCGTCCGCCACTTCCCCCGCACGCTGGGGTAGCGCCGCTCGATCCCCCGGCCGATGAAATCAGAGACGGTGATGATGGACTCCACCTCATCGATCGCCCGCTCCGCTTCCCCCGGCTCGATCTTGCCGGGCCGGAACATCTCGTTGTGCATCGAGAGGATGATCCGGCTTTGGGGCAGCACCTCCCGCACCGGCAGGACCAGCTTCGGCCGGTTGAAGAGGTGGATCAGATCAAAGCGCTTCCCCTCCCGCTTCAGAAACTCCACCACCCCCTCCTGGTAGAGGGGCAGACTCCCCCCGGGGATGCGGACGTACTGGACGCCCTCCCGGCTCTCCCGCTCGGGCAGCTCCGGGTCGCGGACCCCCAGCACGGTCAGGGTGTAGTGTCGCGCCAGTTGCGGAGCGATGGCGGCGATGTAGGTCTGAATCGCCCCGCCCCGGACCGGCGGCACCGGCAGCTTCTCGGTGCAGATCATCAGGGTGCGCATGGCGACTCAGCTCCTCTTCAGCCCCAGTTCCGCCAGGGCCCGTTGCTTGTGCTCGTCGGTGATCATCAGGCGCTCCAGCCCCTGGGCCATCTCGGCGTTCAGCATGGTGGGGTCGAAGAGCGCGTCCTTCACCAGCTTGTAGAACTCGTTGGGCAGGAGCATGTCGATCAGCATCACCTCCATGGCGGCGGGCTCGATCGGGTTGGCCTCGGTGTAGGCGTCGATCATCGCCCGCATCCAGGTCAGATCCCAGTCGCCCCGGTCATCCATGGTGCCGGTGATCAGCTTGCGCAGGTCCCGGAAGGTCAGGTCGAAGGCGACGCCATCCAGGTCGATGATCCAGACCTTCCCGTCGGGGCCGAGCTGCCCGTTGGACCATCCGTAGTCCTGATGAACGAACCGGAAGTACAGCGTATCGACCGGCGCCGGACGGTGGATGCTATTCCCGGTGTGCCAATGGGCTGCACCGAATGGTCTCGGGAGGAAAAGCCATGTGGAACAAGTGGAAAGGGTATCTTCTGCTCTTCGTGAGCAGCGGCTGCACCATGACGATCGAGCTGGTGGCGGGGCGCCTGGTGGCCCCTTATGTGGGCGTATCGCTCTATACCTGGACCGGGATCATCGGCGCCTGCCTCACCGGCATGGGCCTGGGGAGCCTCGCAGGCGGCTGGCTGGCCGACCGGGGGGAGCCGCGGCGGTGGCTGGCCCGCCTCTTTCTGGTCGCCTCCGGGCTGGTCGGGCTCCTGCTCTTCCAGCCGCTGATCGAGGGGATGACCCAGTCCCAGGTCTTCCTGCAGATGCCGCCCCTGATGGGGATCTTCAACCTGTCGATGCTCCTCTTCGGCCTCCCCTGCTTCTTTCTGGCGGCGATCTCGCCGCTGGTCTACAAGATCGCCCTGCAGGAGAGCTCCCGGCTGGGCACCACGGTGGGCCGCCTGGCGGCCAGCGGCATCGCCGGCTCCATCCTCGGCACCTACCTGACCGGCTTCTGGCTGATCCCCACCTTCGGCCTGAAGGCGATCCTGACGGGGGTGACCGCCCTCACCGGCCTGCTGGGCGCCTTCTCCCTGACCTGGGCGACCTCCCGGCGCACCGTGACCGCCGCTGTGCTGGCGGCGATCCCGTGGCTGCTGGTGGCTCGGGTACCGGCCCTGGCGGCCTCCATCTGCGACACCGAGTCCGCCTACTACTGCATCCGGGTGGATGAGCGGAAGGCCAAGGAGGGCGGCGGGCAGGTGAAGGTCCTCCGCCTCGACTACCTGGTCCACTCAGGCATCCAGGTGGGGAAGCCGGATCATCTCTGGTACGAGTATGAGGCGGTGGCCGCCTGGATCCTTCAGGCCCGGCGGGAGTATGCCCCGAAGACCCTCTTCCTGGGCGGGGGCGGCTATGTGCTCCCCCACTGGGTAGAGCGGCAGTTCCCGAAGGCGTCGGTGGATGTGGTGGAGATTGACCCAGCGGTCACCCGCACCGCCCTGAAGGAGTTCGTGCCCGGAGCCAGGCGGATCCGGAGCCATCACATGGACGCCCGCCTGGCCCTGCTCCGCTTCCCGGCGGAACGGCGCTTTGACATCATCTTCGGGGATGTCTTCAACGACCTCTCTGTGCCCTACCACCTCACGACCGCCGAGTTCGCCGGCCTGGTGAAGTCCCGGCTGACGGAGGACGGGCTCTACCTGCTCAACGTGGTCGATGACCGGGAGAAGCGCCCGCTGGTCGGCGCCCTCACCGCCACCCTGCGGACGGTCTTCCCCCATGTGGAGGTGCTCCCCGGCTCCGACTCCGACTCAGGGCGGGGCCCGCACCTGGTGGTCGCCTCGCTCCGGCCGCTCCCCTTGGCCAGGTGGGCGGAGCACTGGTCCCGGCCTCCGTTCGACGTGGCGCCCATCGCCATGGACGGGGAGCACCCGGTGCTGACCGATGACTACGCCCCCACCGACCGGCTGCTGCTGCCGGTCTTCGCCGATCGCTGGAAGCCGTAGCTGACAGGTCAAAGGCGCCGCACCCCTGCGAAGGGATGCGGCGCCATTCTCTGTGTTGCGCGGCTGATTGGCCAACCACCCCCGCCGCATAGCATGTGGCGGGGGTGGTTGCTGCGTGTTGACCCCACAGGAGATCCACCCGTCGAAGGTGGCCGTCTACATCCGCTGGTCCACCGACGACCAGGGCGAGGGCACCACGCTGGAGACCCAGCGGGAGCGCTGCTGCCACTTTCTCCTCTCCCAGGGCTGGCAGTTCCGCGAAGAGCTGGTCTACATCGACGAGGGCTTCAGCGGCGGGACGCTGGAGCGGCCGGCCCTGAGCCGGCTTCGGTCCGATGTGGCGGCGGGCCGGATCGACTGCGTGGTCGTCTACAAGATCGACCGGCTCTCCCGCTCGGTGGTGGACATGGTCGACCTGGTGCTCCGTGAGTGGGAGGGTCGCTGCTTTGTCCGCTCCGCCTCGGAGGAGATCAACACCATCACCCCGGCGGGGAAGATATTCTTCTACCTGCTGGTCTCCTTCGCCGAGTACGAACGGAACCTGATCCGGGAGCGGACCATGGGCGGCAAGGTGAAGCGGGCCGAACAGGGGCTCAACCCCGGCTTCCGCCCCCCCTACGGCTACCGGCGGGGCCGGCAGGCCGGGCGGCTGGAGGTGGTGCCGGAGGAGGCCGGCCTGGTCCGACGGGTCTTCGACCTCTACCGGCAGGGGAACGGCACCCAGCAGATCGCCCAGCTGCTCAACCAGAACTCCCCGCGGCGGGGGCGCCCCTGGAGCCGGCTGGCGATCCGGCGGATGCTGGCCAACCCCGCCTACGTGGGCGTCCTGGAGTACGGCCGGACGCGGCGGACCACCCGGGAGCAGCGGGAGCGCCAGGGGCTTGGCAGGGTGGTCCGCTACCAGCGCCCGCGCTTCGCCCGGGTGGAAGCCGCCTTTCCGGCCATTGTGGAGCGAGCGGTCTGGGAGGAGGTTCAGCGGCTGCTGCAGGCACGCTCCGGTCGGGGCCCCCATCGCCCGACCTACAGCGACTACCTGCTCTCGGGGCTGGCCCGCTGCCGGTGCGGCGCCACAGTGGGAGGCAAGGGGGTCGGCGGGCGCCGCTATTACTACTGCACAGGCCGCAGGCGGCATGGCGCCGGGAGCTGCAGCGCCGGACACCTCCCGGCGGAACCGGTGGACAGCGCACTGGCCGCCCAGGTCCGGGCGCTCCTCGCCGAGCGGCTCCGCGCCGAGGATCCGGCCGCCCTGGCCGAGCTGCTCAGGGCGGCGCTTCAAGAGCGAATCCGCGAGGCAGAGGCGGAGCGCCGGCGAACAGAGCAGGAGCTCTCTGCCGGCGCCCAGCGGCGCCGGCGCGCCGAGGAGGACTACCGCAGCGGCTCCCTGCCCGCCCGGCTCTACGCCCGGGAGCTGGAGGCGCTGGAGGCAGCCGAGGGAGGGCTCCGGGCCCGGCTGGCACAGCTCCGGGCATGGCAGAAGGCGCTGCAGCGGGCCCGGCTCGACCCCCGCCGCCTCTGCCTGCCCACCGATTTCACGGCCCTCTGGGAGCGGCTGACGGTGCCGGAGCGGAAGGAGCTGCTGCGGCGGCTGACGCTCCGCATCCAACTCTACCGGCCGGTCCGGTCACAGGAGCCCCCCCACCTGGAAGTGGAGTGGAACCCCGACCCGGAGATCAGCCGGCCCCACCTGGAGGCCCTGCTCCGGCAGGCAGCGCTCCGGACGGCCCTGGCCGGACTCAGGGAGCCAACCGCCCCCGAGCCCAGCTCTTGAGCCAGGTAATCTGCCCTTGGTGAAACAGGTTGTGGTCCCCCAGGTGCCAAAGCCCCCAGCGCAGGGTCACCTCCGCCCCGTTGGAGACGATGTACCGCCGGTCCAGATCCCCGTCGGTCAGGCCCCGGCAGGCAGCCCGGAGTTGCTCCTTCACCTCGCCGTACTCCGCCAGCATCTCGGCCGGGGACCGGCCCCGGGAGGCCGGCAGCCGGCCCTGCTCATCCCGGAAGGGGCCGAAGCGGGCCTCCACCGCCGGCGGGATCGACTCCCCCCGGATCCGATAGAGCCAGCGGATATCGACATAGACCAGGTGGCGCACCAGCTGGCTGGCGCTGTTCAGCTGGCCCGAGGGGCCCTTGTAGTCGTACTCCTCCTGCGCCATGTCGCCCACCAGCTCCCGGAGGCGCCCGTGGGCATCCTCCAGCATGGCGTGCAGCAGACCTACGGTCGGCGCCATCGCCGGATCGGGCACCAGATCATACCTCACCGGTCTCTCCTCCTTCCCGTTCGACCTCCGCCTGAGCCGTCAGGGTCAGGCCGTGGGTCAGGGTCGCGCTGGCGGGGCAGTGCTTCTCCGCCAGCGCCAACGCCTGCTCCAGGACCCGCGGCTCCAGGGCGTCGGACTTGACGACGCAGCGCATCTGCAGCGCGGTGAAGCGCCGGGGCGGCTCCTCATCCCGCTCGGCCTCAATCTCTAACCGGACGCTCTCGTAAGGGATCCGCTTCTTGTTCAAGATCTCCACCAGATTGGTAGCCACACAGGTGGCCAGGCTCATGGAGAGCAGCTCCATGGGCTTCGGCCCGCGGGGAACCGCCCCCTCGCCCCGGGGCGCATCCACCAGGATGGTTACCCCGGAGGCCTCGCCCGTTGCCCGGAAGAGGGTGCTGTTTCCCGCCGACTCAACCCGCACCTTCAGCTGGCCCGATGCCAACTTTCTTCCCTCCTCACCGTTTTGCATCTTTACCGGGACCCAATCTACGGGTACAATAACAATAATACTTGATTTCAGATCGCTTTACTAGGCTTTGCCATGAGGAGGAACCACCTATGCGCCGTCCCCACCGATTCTGGGCAGCGATCCTCTCCCTCCTGTTCGCAGCCTCCCTGGCAGCCTGCTCCTCCGGCTCTCAGCCGAAGAGCACCGGCGGGGAGACGGCTCCTGCCAACGCCTCAGCCCCCACCGAGGCAAAGCCGGCCGAGCCCAAGCGGCTGGTGGTGGGCATCTGGGCCTCGCCGGACAGCTTCAACCCGATCACCAACACCACGGGGTATGGCGATCTGGTGGTCCACCTGCTCTTCGACTCGCTGGTGGACCAGAGCGCTGCGAAGGAGTGGGTTGCGGGGCTGGCGGAGCGCTGGGAGGTCAGCGCGGACAGCCGCCGCTTCACCTTCCATCTGAACCCGAGGGCCCAGTGGCACGACGGCCGCCCGGTCACCGCCGACGATGTGCTCTTCACCTTCGGCCTGATCTCCCGCAAGGAGACGCCCACGGTGCTGCGCAGCCGGCTGGCCACCCTGGAGGGGACGGAGCGCGACGGCTCCACCCCCGACGGGCAGATCGCGGGCCTGACCAAGTCGGACGACCATACGGTTACCTTTGTGACGAAGCAGCCGGTGGATCGGGATGTCTTCCTGGAGCAGGTGGGCAACAAAATCCACATCGTTCCCAGGCACGTGCTGGAGGGGGTCGCCCCGGCTGAACTGGCCAAGCACCCCTTCTCCCTCAACCCGACGGTGGGAAGCGGCGCCTTCAAGTTCGTCCGCTACAACGTCGATCAGCACGTGGAGCTGGCCAGGAACCCGAAGTACCACAAGGGCGAGCCCAAGCTCGACCAGCTCTTCATCCGCATCGCCAACGCCCGCACCCTGCCCGCCCTGCTGGAGAGCGGCGAGGTGGATGTGACGGCGGGCGCCGGCATCGGCGAGGTGCCGATCCAGGACTGGAAGCGGATCACCGAGCTGCCGCATATCCAGGCCGCCCCCTATGTGCCCATGGTCTACCAGGCGATGCTGATCAACAACCAGCTGCCGCAGTTCCAGGACAAGCGGGTCCGGCAGGCGCTGGCGCTGGCCATCAACCGGCAGCAGATCGTCGATCAGCTGCTGAAGGGCGAGGGAACGGTCCATATCACCCCCTATAACGCCAACATCAAGTTCTACGACAAGGCGATTGCCGAGGGTCTGCCCTTTGACCTGAAGCGGGCGGAGGCGCTCCTGAAGGAGGCGGGCTTTGACTTCAGCCAGGAGCTGATCCTCCTGACCCCCACCGGCAACCAGGTGCGGGAGCAGTCGGCGGAGCTGATCCAGGCCAACCTGCAGCAGATCGGGGTGAAGGTGAAGATCGAGAAGCTGGACTTCGCCACCGCCTTCGCCCGCATGCGGAAGCTGGACTACCAGATCGGCCTGGTGGGGCTCGCCCTCACCTTCGATCCCGACCTGACCGCCGTCTTCGGCTCCAAGGGGAGCAACAACTACACCGGCTTCGCCAACCCGGCGGTGGACCAGCTTTTGCAGGAGGCCCGGGCCACCCTGGAGCCCGGGAAGCGGAAGCAGCTCTATACCGAGCTGCAGAAGCGCTGGGTGGAGGAGATGCCCTTCGTTCCGCTCTACACTCCCAACGGCCTGACGGTGGTCAACAAGCGGGCGGTCGGCATCCGGCCCGGTGCAAACGGCCCGGCCCCCGTCGGCATCGCCTGGAACCCCGAGCAGTGGGATGTGAAGTAGCCCCGTACCGAACGCAGCGATATGGTGTAAGGGTCTGAGCCTGCGAAGGGCCACGGATGACGCAGTCCGCGTCATCCGTGGCCGCACTTATTTCAGGAACTTCACGAGTTGACAACCACGGGGCAAGATCATAGAATATAGGTAATTCTATATGGCGTTGAAAAAGGCAAACTCGGCGAAAGCCGAGGACGCAAAGCTTCCGGCCTACCGCCTGCTTCGCAGGCCAGGGCAGCGGGGTTGCCAAGCGCCTCCCGGGTACGTCCACGGCGGGTGCTGTGGGCGTTTTTGCCGTTCTGCGCCCGAAGAGGAGGTTTGCACCTTGGGCAGAAGGTTCCTCATCTGGGTCGTGATGTCGCTGCTGCTCCTCACCCCCCCGGCGCTGGCCGCATCCACCACCGAGACCGCCCCCACCCGTCCCGCGGCGGGGCAGGCCTCCACGCCGCCCATCGCCCTCACCCGGCTCACCTACCCCAAGCAGGTGAAGGCGGGACAGTCGATCACCTTCCAGGTCGAGGGGACCGCTGACGGGGGCCTCTGCTGCGGGCTGATGGGCATCAAGGGTCCCAGCGGGCAGTGGCTGGATGTGGAGCTCTTCCCCACCGAGACCGGCAGCCTCTCCGGCACCCTCCGCCTCAACGCCCATCTGGAGCCCGGGACCTGGACAATCACCTCGCTCCGCCTTCGGAGCAACCGGTGGGAGATGGTCGAGCTGCCCGGCGGGACCCCCTGGAAGGAGAGCTTCACCGTCACCAGCAGCGGCAAGGTGAAGGACAACCAGGGGCCCACCTTCCTGGGCCTGGAGGTGCCCGAGTCCGCCCTGGGCGGTGAGCTCTACGAGATCAAGGTCAGGGCCAAGGACAACCTGAGCGGGCTGGATGCCGGCTTCGCCACCATCGAGCCGGTGATGCCCACCGTCACAGAGGGGCCGGCTATGAAGCCCTCCTGGTCGCACACCATCAAGCTGCGCCCCGGCGCCAATCCGGGCGAGCTGGTGGGGAGCATGGTGATGGACCCCTTCTACCGGCACCACGGGCTGCAGGTCGTCACGGTGGCCCTGGGTGACAAGGCGGGGAACGGCACGGTGGTCAACCAGCAGCAGCTGACCGATCTGCAGCTGCGCAGAGAGACCGACGTGAAGCGCCACACGGTGCCGGAGGGGTTGCTCACCAGCCCCTACCTGAACCTGATCCACCCCGGACAGCTCTCCTACCAGTTTTGGTACGTGGAAGACGAATCCTACCTCTCCAGCGGGCTGGTCCCCCAGATCCGCACGGACCGCCAGGCGGCTCGGGAGCGGCTGCTGGCCGAGCTGAGCCAGCTGCGCGCCGCCCTGGACGGAGTCCGGGCCGAGATCTACACCGATCCGGAGAGCGGTCTGCGGGTCGTCCCCTTCGCCACCACCGGCAAGTGGATGGCGCTCAACCAGGCGATTCTCCACCGGGTCTACCTGCTCACCTTCACCTCCGCTTCCAGCAAGCCGCTGGAGCCCGCTGATGTCGAATCGCTGCAGAAGACCGTCCGGGAGAGCTACCAGCTGGTCCGCAGGGGCGACAGGCTCCTGCGGCTGGATGAGGGATACAACACCTCCCTGGCGCAGATCAGCGCCTCCTACCTGCACCAGCTGGCCAGCTCGCCGGCGGTGGTGGCGGCCATGAAGAGCCGGGCCTACCAGGAGGCCGACTACATCCGGGCGGACGAGTTTGACCTCGACCTGATCTACTTCGTGCCGGCCGAGACCGACAGCGCCTACCCCAAGATCCCCGGCGGGCCGATCCTGCAGATTCCGGTGCGCACCTCCACCCCCATGGCCGGCACGCTGGGCGGGCTCTACTACCAGCTGGGGTTACACCTGGGCGAGGCCTACTTCTCCTCCTCCCTGGACCAAAACCGGGCGGAGTGGTGGGCGCCGTACCTGGAGCTGCGCGGCGGTCCCGGGTGGTCGGAGGAGGACCTGCGCGAGACCCCGGCGGCGAACTTCGCGATCGATTTCGCCCAGGCCTTCCTTCCCGGCAACCTGGACTTCGCCTTGCCCCGTTCCGTCCCCAGCCTGACCAGCGATCCTGAGATGCAGGAGCGGTTCCGCACCTGGGTCGAGGAGATGCTGAAGGTAGAGCCGTCGGCCATCGCCCTCTCCACCCGTGGGTCGCTGCAGATCGGACTGGCCGACCGGCTGTCGGTGGCGGTGACCGCCCCCGGCGGGGAGAGCAGCATGACGATGCTGCGCAAGGCCTACGGGACGGAGGCGCTGAACAAGCCGGCCAGCGGCGGCCTGACAGCCGACCGGCGCGGCACCCTCTACACCAGCCTGCCGCAAGAGATGGGCGAGCCGTACTGGCATCTGCTGACGGTCACCGACAGCGACTGGCGCCGGCAGTTCCACGTCTATACCTACATCCAGGCCCCGGTGCTGCTCGACCCGCTGCCCGCCGGCACCAACAAGGGGACGGTGACGATCACCGGTACCGCCCAGCCCGGCAAGACGGTGACGGTCGGCACCCGGTCGGTCAAGGCGGGCAAGGATGGCCGGTTCGCCATCACCGCCTCCCTCAAGCCGGGGGAGAACATCCTGCGGGTCACGGCAGCCGGTGCGCCGCTGGGCGCCCGGGTCCGGATCATCTACCAGCCGGCGGGGAAGGAGATCCCGGCCGAGTGGACGGTGCCCGCCAGCACCACGAAGCGCTACCTCTTCTTCACCCTGAAGACCATTCCCTACGCCCTCGTCCGGATGGAAGGGAAGCTGGAGCAGGCCGATTCCAGGGGCCATCTCTTCCTCGTGAAGAGGCTGGAGCCGGGGGAGAACCTGGTCCGGTTTGAGGTGACCGACCGGTACGGGAACACCTCGGTGCAGGAGGCGAAGGTGGTCTACACCCCGTAGGCTTCTGGATCAAACATCCTGATGGACCAACCCCCACGCCTGCTCCCCCCGGGCGATCAGCTTCCGATAGGCTGACCGCTCCAGCCGGGCGATCGCCTCATCGGCCTGGGCCCGGAACCGGGGCAGCACCTCCAGCAGCACCGGGCTGGCCGGCATCTCGCTGTAGGCCCGGGCCAGGTGCTCAAACCAGTCGATCTTGGTCCGCATCTTCTGGTAGACGCCGGGCCAGCGGTGGAGGCGGCTGGCGTTCTGCGCCTGCGGCGGGGGCTGGTACCCCTGTGAGGCCCGATGGAACTCGCCCAGCCCGTAGCAGAGGGCGGCGGCTCCATCGGGCGTCACTTTTGTGGCGGGATGGAGCCCCTCGATCCACTCCGTGACGATGAACATTCGCCCCCCCACGGTGGCGTAGAACTCTCCCTGGCGGCTCCGGACCAGCGGGGCGACCCGGAACTTGCGCCGGGTCAGGTACTCCTGGGCATGGATCGAGAACAGGTTCCGCTCAAAGGGGCGGTGCAGGAGCTTCAGCGACCGGGGCCCGCGATCAGTCTCGATCCGCCAGATGGCGCCCCAGCCCTTCTCCGGCTTGGTGGCGGCCACGGTCATCCCGCTGACCTTCATCGGCCAGTGGGTCATGGCCTCCTCCGCCAGGGCCAGGATCTCAGGCGGGACCGCCACCGGTTCATCGGGGCCGCCCCCGTCATCCTCCTCCTCGGGGAGGATCTCCATCCAGGCCGGCAGCGGACGGGGGCGGTAGGGCCCCGATCGCTCGGCCCTTGGCCTTTCGTCCCCGGATCGCTCCGACCGAGGCCGCTCGGGCCTCCTGGCCAGGGGCCGCTCAGGACTGTCAGCCCGAGGCCGCTCTGCCCTGCCGGCCCGGGCTCTTTCGGTCTGCACCCGCTCCCCCTCGTAAACGGGAGGGGAGCCGATGAGCTCCGACCGGACGGAGGGGGGGACGAAGATACCGGCTCCCGGTGGCACGTAGACGGTGAGTCGTTGGTCCTTTTTTTCCACAGAGGCCACCTCCTGGGTTACCGCCGGTCCGGCGGGATGAGCAGGTGAGCATCGTCGCCCACCAGGAGCGAGACGGAGTGCCCCTCCCGGGCCCAGATCTCAGCACCGGAACCGATCAGCGAGTCCTCGAGCCGCAGCGCCGGCCCCTCCAACCGGCAGCCGGGCAGGAGGATCGAGTTCTCCACAGCGACCTGCTGCATGCGAGTACCGTCGCCGACGCTGGTGTATGGACCGATATAGCTGTCCGCCAGTTGGCTCCCGGCGCCGATCACCAGCGGGCCTCGGAGGCGGACCCGGCGCAGGTGCACATCCGGTCCGATCTGCACCCGCCCCTGGATCTTCACCTCGTCCAGGACCGCCCCGGGGTGGATCTGCGTGGTGATCCGGTCCAGGAGCAGGGTGTTGGCGCTCAACAGCCCCTCCACGGTGCCCATGTCCTGCCACCAGCCCTGCATGCGGTAGCCGAGGACGGGCCGCTGCCACTCCAGCAGCCGTGCGATCGCATCGGTGATCTCCAGTTCGCCGCGGGCCGAGGGCTGCAGGGTGGCGATCGCCTCGTGGACGGCGGGGCTGAACAGGTAAACCCCCGCCACCGCCAGGTTGGAGGGCGGGTCAGCGGGCTTCTCCACCACCCGGATCACCCGTTCCCCCTCCACCTCGGCCACCCCGAAGGCGCGAGGGTTCTCCACCTCCCGCAGCGTGATCAGGGCGGCAGGACGGGTGTACCGGAACCGGGCGAGCACCGGGCTCAGGTCCTCATCGGTCAGATTGTCGCCAAGGTAGAGCAGGAACTCTGCATCCTGCAGGAAGGGACGGGCCGTGCTCACAGCGTGGGCAATCCCCCGGGCCTCCTGCTGGACGATCAGCTGGACCCGCTGCCCCCCCTGCCGGGGGATCAGCCTGCGCAGGTCGTCCTGGTAAGGGCTGATCACCACCCCGACCTCTGTGAAACCGTGCCGCAGGAGGTAGTCCAGGACGTGGAGCAGCACGGGACGGCCCGCCACCGGCAGCGCTGCCTTGGCCCGGGTGTGGGTCAGCGGTCGCAGCCGGCTGCCGCGACCGGCACAGAGGACCAGGGCTTTCACATCCAATCCCCTGCCTTTCTTCCTACACCCTATGCAGGGCCGGGGACGGAGGTTTACGGAATGTGGCCTCACGGAGCGGGCCCGTGGCAGATCGCCACGGGCCCTGTCCTATGGATTGGTGGCGGGGACCTAATGGGAGCCGTAGGGGCTGGCGGAGTCCCCGGAAGAGTCCCACTCCTCCCCGGTGACAGGGGAGAGGTCCATCTCAAAGGCCTTCACCCACAGCCGGGCGAGGGCGATCATCTCCACCTGAACCGTCGCTTCAAAGTCGATGTAGATCCACTCACCCTCGACCCGCACCCCTGTCGAACGGGGACCACTGACCAGTTGGATCTGGCTCTGCAGATCGCCCAGCACCTCGCCCCTGGGGCTGACCGGCACCTCGTGCACCGTGCGGCAGCGGCTGTGGAGCACCTTGGTCTCCTCCCCGTCACTGCACCAGAGGTCGCAGTCAGCCGTCAACTGAGCGAGGGGCCGGCCCTCCTCCATCTCCACGCCTACGGTGACCTTGCCGACCCGAACGCCCAGCACCTGCTGCATCCCGCTGGCCGCCAGCTTGTGGCACCAGGTGAGGGTCTGCTCCGCACGTCCGACCACCGCCCGGGTCATGATCTCCTGGAGCCGGCTGTCCGACACGCTGCTTCCTCCTTCGGGAGGCAGTACGCCGCCTCCCCCGCTCCAGCCTATGCGCCTTTCCGGGGTTATGTCGCGGCTCACGCGGTTTTTCTGCCACGGATTACAC
>JBMONC010000106.1:0-2681 GCA_049324875.1 Bacillota bacterium | reverse complement strand
CGGCGTTCGCCCCCCGGGTCCGGGCGAAGATGACCAAGAACGTAGCCTCGGCCACCGGCCGGACCGACGCCCTGCGGGTGCGGCTCTTCCGGCAGGATGGGGAGGTCTGGTGCGAGCCGGTCCACGGGAAGTCAGGGCTGATCTCGACCCTGGTGAAGGCGGATGGGCTGGTGGTGATCCCGTCGCCCAAGGAGGGCATCCTGGCGGGCGAAGTGGTGGAGGTGGAGCTTCTCGTATGAGCCGGCGCAAGATCTATCTCGACTCGGTCGCCCCACAGGAAGCGCTGGACAGGCTCCTCGCCGCCCTTGACCAGGTGGGCTGGGGGCCCAGGACCGAAACGATCCCGGTGGATGAGGCGCTGGGCCGGATCACGGCGAAGCCGGTGGCCTGCCGGATCTCCGCCCCCCACTACAACGCCTCGGCGGTGGACGGGGTGGCGGTGAAGGCCAGCGACACCTTCGGCGCCAGCGAGACCAGCCCGCTCACCCTCACCTTCGGGGAGCAGGCCTTCTGGGTGGACACCGGCGATCCGGTGCCGCCGGGCTGCGATGCGGTGATCATGGTGGAGCAGGTCAACCTGATCGACGAGGGCCATCAGGCGGGGGCCCGGTGCGAGATCATCAGCGCCGTCGCCCCCTGGCAGGATGTGCGGCCCATCGGGGAGGACCTGGTGGCCACCGAAATCCTGCTGCCCGAGGGGCACGCGATCCGTCCGCAGGATATGGGCGCCCTGCTCGCCTCCGGGGTGATGGAGGTGGAGGTCATCCGCAAGCCGGTGGTCACCTTCATCCCCACGGGGACGGAGATCGTCCAGCCGAAGCCGGACCCGCAGCCGGGGGAGATCATCGAGTTCAACTCCCGGGTGGTGCTGGGCGCCGTCGCCGAGTGGGGCGGGCGGCCGGTCCGGGGGGAGATCGTCCGGGATGACTACGACCAGATCAAGGCGGCCGTCCAGGCGGCGGTGGCCTCCTCTGATATCGTGATCGTCAATGCCGGCTCCTCCGCCGGCAGCGAGGACTACACCGTCCACGTGCTGGCGGAGCTGGGGCAGGTGCTGGCCCACGGGGTGGCGATCAAGCCGGGGAAGCCGGTGATGATCGGGCTGATCGAGGGCAAGCCCTTCGTGGGGCTGCCGGGCTACCCGGTCTCCACCTGGCTGACGGCCGATCTCTTCGTCAAGCCGCTGGTCTACCGGGCGCTGGGCCGGCCGGTGGACCGGCGGGAGCGGGTGCAGGCCACCCTGGCCCGGAGGCTGACCTCGCCCATGGGGGTGGAGGACTACGTCCGGGTGAAGCTGGGCCGGGTGGGGGAGAAGCTGGTGGCCACCCCCATGGGGCGGGGCGCCGGGGTGATCTCCAGCCTGGTCCGGGCGGACGGGCTTTTGGTTGTACCCGCCGGGCGGGAGGGGGTCGGCGAGGGGCAGTCGGTCGAGGTGGAGCTGCTCCGGCCCCTGGCGGAGATCCAGGAGACGGTGGTGGTGACGGGCTCGCACGACACATCCCTCGACCTGATGGGCTCCTTCCTGCGGCGGATGGGGACCGGCTTCTACCTCTCCAGCGCCCATGTGGGCTCGCAGGGCGGGCTGCTGGCGCTGAAGCGGGGGGAGGCGCACATGGCGGGCGTCCACCTGCTGGATGAGGCGACGGGGGAGTACAACGTCAGCTACGTGAAGCGGTACCTGGGGCGGCCGGCGCTGCTGGTGCTGCTGGCCCGGCGTGAACAGGGGCTGATCGTCCCGAAGGGGAACCCGAAGGGGATCGCAGGCTTCAAGGACCTGGCCCGGCGGGACGTGACCTACATCAACCGGCAGCGGGGGGCGGGGACCCGGCTCCTGCTGGACTACCATCTGAAGCAGGAGGGGATCGACCCGAGCCAGGTGCAGGGGTATGGGCGGGAGCACTTCACCCACCTGAACGTGGCGGCGGCGGTCAAGTCGGGCGACGCTGACACGGGGCTCGGAATTCTGTCCGCAGCCCGGGCCCTGGATCTGGACTTTGTGCCGGTGACCTGGGAGGAGTATGAGCTCTGCATACCGGCCGAGCTGGCGGAGGAGCCGGCGGTGCGGGCGGTGGTGGAGATGGTGCGGAGCCGGGCCTTCCAGGAGGCGGTCGCCCAGCTCGGCGGGTATGACGTGTCGGAGGCGGGGCGGGTTCGAAAGGTAGAGTAGTGCCAGCCGGTTCCAACAGACCATATTGCCCGGTCCAAGGCAGGCTTCGGGTTCCTCCGTGTGCGACATCAGCGCCGGAGCCTAGGGGCAGTAGTCCCATCGCCCGACTGGGAAAGCCATGATCGGGGGGTGCGTCGCCCCACTGACAGCGAGGCAGCGGTTTCCGATCATGGCGCCAAAGGGGACGTACTGCCCCTTGGCGACTAGCGTGGAGCCAGGAGGAACCCGGAACTGCCGCCTGCCCCGGTACCGTTGGGAGTTGGAACTGGAGAAGGGGTGAGCCTCGTGATCGACCAGTGGGGGCGGAAGATCAACTACATGCGGGTTTCGGTCACCGACCGGTGCAACTTTCGCTGCGTCTACTGCATGCCGCTTCAGGGGGTGCAACTGCGGCCGCGGGAGGAGTACCTCTCTTATGATGAATTGCTGCGGGTGATCGAGGCGGGGCTGGCCCTGGGGATTGACCGGATCCGCATCACCGGGGGGGAGCCGCTGGTGCGGGCGGGGCTGGTCG
>JBMONC010000105.1:0-2688 GCA_049324875.1 Bacillota bacterium | reverse complement strand
CCGCCTCCAGCTGCTCCCGGCCCAGGGTGACCTTGACCCGCCGGTCCTCGGCCGCCAGGTCCATCATGGCCGTGTAGGAGGGCAGCTTGGCCACCGGCGTCCCGTCGGCCGCCTCCTCGTCCAAGTAGCCGAACCGGTGGATCCGCACCAGGTCAAACGCGTTGCAGGCCCGGCCGCCGGCGGGGTCGGTGGCGTGGTGCGAGTAGACGAACTTGCCGTCGTCGTAGACGATCACGCCGCCCACCGTGGAGCCGGCCAGGTAGGTGTACCGCCCATCCCCTGCGGGGGCGTAGACGTCCCCCAGATAGGTCTCGATCGCCTCCTCCACCGTGTAGGTCCGGCAGAAGGCGCCCACAACCCCCTGCTTGGTGTGGGGGTCCTCGGCCCGCTGCAGGGCCCTGTGGTGCTCCGCCACCTCTCGCTGGGGCCGTGGCCACTGGGCCACATCCCGCCAGTCGTCGTAGCGGCCCAGGACGGCGTCCACGTCCAGCCAGGGGCCGTCGATGTACCCAAAGACGTACTCGGCATCCCGGGAGTGGGAAGGCCAGTACATGAGCCGGTGGACCTCGAAGGTGGTCGGGTCGAACAGGTCGATCCCCAGATCGGCGGCCACCATGCGGGCCACGGGCTGGTATTCATCGGCTGCCATCACCCGGTTGGTGGGCACTAGGAGGCGCAGCCGGGGCTTTTCCGGGGTGTGGGAGTGGGTGGAGTAGACGGCGATGGCGTAGGGGAACAGGAGCTGGACCTGCTCCCACAGGTCCGGGCCGGCGAAGTCGGCGTCAAGGGTGACCAGCTGGCGGCTCTCCACGGCCGTCGCCCGGCGCCGGCCCCCCTGGACGGGCCCGCCCACGAACCCGCCCACGTCCTTGATGTCGTCCCGCTGGGCCTTCGTCATGGCGCTGTACTCGGCCAGCGATTCCCCGGTCACCCGGGGAGTCGCCAGCCGCTGGAGCAGGGCGGACCACAGCAGGGTCTCCGGCTTCCAGTTGGTCTCCTTGCGGCTCCGGCCCACGGCGATGGTCAGGCGGCCATCGTGCCGGAGGCTCCGTGGGCCGTGTAGCGGAATGGCCTTCACACAATCACCCTGTTTCGGCTTAGGTAGGATCGGAGCTTTCGGACAGACCTGCCGCCATGAGGCCCTCAGCTGCAGCCCTGGTGTCGGCATCGGCTGGGTGGAACGGTGCGAACACGTAGGTGCCCGCCCGGACCAGGTCCCGTCTGCTGCCCATCTGGACCTCGGCTCCCGCACTGATCTCCGCCGCTGCCAGGAACTCGGCGTTGATCCAGACCACCTCCCGGCTGTCACTGCGCAGGATCGCCTGATAGACAGCCAGGCCGCTCCGGGATTGCTCCAGGACCGCCACCTTGGTCACCCGCCCGACGTGAGAGGGCTGTGTCCGCTCGTAGATCTCGACTACGCGGGCTGGCTCCCAGGTCTTCACCCCGCTGCTCTCATACCGGTAGGCGTCAGCCGGCCCGGACAGAACGGTCGCCAGCAGCTCGGGCCGCCGGGCCAGGACAGCCGGCAGAGCGCCCGCCGGCACCCTGCAAATCAGGTGCTCCTCGCTGACCAGGTAGTCGCCGTCATGGTACCGGGCCACGATCACGGCACCGGCCTTGCCGAGCAAGGCGGCTAGCTTGCGCATGTGGTTCCCTCCTTGAGATCCGGGCTGGCGATCTGGATGGTGGGCAGGTTCAGCCCCTCCAGCGCCTGCAGGTGCTTGGCCGGCAGTCCGACGGTGGCCATCTCGCCCCGCCGGCGGCCATCTTGGTGGTGGTACGACAGGGAGAACTCCACCCGCCCCCGCCGAACCTGCATCCGGCCGGTCACAGTCCAGTTAGGCGAGCGCAGGGACCGGCAGAACCGGTACAGGGGATCGAAGTCGACGGTCAGGCAGTGCTCCCCGTCGGTGAGCTTCACGGGTACAGCGGTCATCAGCGGAAACTGGGCCGTCGCCTCCCTCTCCCGCTCATCCTTCCGGGCGAACTTGGGATTGGTCTTCAGCTCCTCGATCCGCTTGGCCCGCCAGGTCTTGATGCGTTCGTTGGCCTCGTCCCTGGCCTTCTGGGCGGCGGCTTTCTCATCTGCGGTCAGTTGTCGGATGATCACCTTCGGGCACCTCCTCTGTGGCGCTTTCGAGGACGTAGTTCATGCCGATCGAGTGAGAGCCGACGGCAACAGCGTCAATCCACCGCTCGTTAGACAGGATCAGCCGGACCCCGGCCGTGGTGGCGACCACAGAAACTACCCCGCCCTCCTCGCTAACGAGGGTACCGACCTCTTGGGGCGTAAGCTCACGCTGGGCCATTCCGTTCTGCCTCCTTAATCCTTCTGGTAGTACTCACATTCAAATGCCTCAGCCTTGAGCGGGAGCCCAGGAGCCCACGGGATCGGCTGTCCCATGATCCCGGCCATCGCCTCGGCGGAGCCGAATCCCAGGGGCACGTCGGCGACCACCTCGTCGTGGACGTGGAAAGCGATCGGATAGCCGGCGGCCGACACCCGCAGCAGGGCCTCGGCCAGACAATCACGGGCGACGGCCTGCGTGATGTTCTCGACCAGCTTCCCACCGTAGGTCCGCTCTCGCACCCACCGGCCCTGGTTCTGCCCCTCGTAGGTGAGCCCTGGGCGCCCGTAGGCAGGATCCATCTCGATGCGGGGCCGCACGTAGCAGAGGTGGCGTC
>JBMONC010000104.1:31490-36193 GCA_049324875.1 Bacillota bacterium | reverse complement strand
AATCCGTGTCATCCGTGGCCGTCATTTTCAGGCGAATCCGTGGCCGTCATGCTCCGTGGAATCCGTGGCACAAGGAGGCTATTCACCGTGCCGGAATTGACCGCAGAACGAGTCGTGGAGGGTGTCAAGCAGCTGGAGGCACAGGTGGCCCGGGCGGTGGTGGGCCAGCGGGAGGTGGTGCGGCAGGTGGTGATCGCCCTGGTGGCGGGCGGCCATGTGCTGCTGGAGGGCGTGCCCGGGCTGGGCAAGACCCTGCTGGTCCGCACCCTGGCCGACGCCCTTGGGCTCCGCTTTTCCCGGGTCCAGTTCACCCCCGACCTGATGCCCGCCGACATCACCGGCACCAACCTGCTGGTGGATGAGGGCGGCTCCCGCACCTTCAAGTTCATGCCCGGCCCCATCTTCGCCAACCTGTTGCTGGCCGACGAGATCAACCGGGCGACGCCCAAGACCCAGTCGGCGCTGCTGGAGGCGATGCAGGAGCGGCAGGTGACGGCGGGCGATGCCACCCGCAAGCTCCCCAGCCCCTTCTTCGTCCTCGCCACCCAGAACCCGGTGGAGCAGGAGGGCACCTACCCGCTGCCCGAGGCGCAGCTGGACCGCTTCTTCTTCAAGATCAACGTCCCCTTCCCCACCGCCGGCGAGCTGACCGCGATCCTTGACCTGACGCTGCAGCCCGCCTGGCCCAGGGTCGAGCCGGTCCCCGCCGCCGCCGAGGTGCTGGGGAGTCCGGCCTTTATCCGCTCCGTCCCCATCGCCTCCCACCTGAAGGAGATGGCGGTCCGGATGGTGCTCGGCTCCCACCCCGACCAGGAGGGCGCCCCCGACCTGGTCCGCCGGTACGTCCGCTTCGGCTGCTCGCCCCGGGCGCTCCAGTCGCTGGTGCTGGCCTCCCAGGTCCGGGCGCTGCTGGAGGGCCGGTTCAACGTGGCCGCTGAGGACCTGGAGGCGGTGGCCCGGCCGGCGATGCGCCACCGCATCGGCCTCAACTTCGAGGCGCAGGCCGACGGCGTCACGGCCGATGCCATCGTCGACGCCATCGTGAAGGGGGCGGGCGCCCCATGAGCGGGGCGGGCCGGTATGCCACCGAGCTCGGGTTCTCCCCGCGCTTTCTCAACCAGCTCCGGGCGCTGACCCTGCAGAACCAGCGGATGCTCCCCGGCCCCGGCGCCGGGCGCCGCCGCTCCCCCCGGGCCGGCTCCTCGGTGGAGCTGATGGACTACCGGAACTACGTGGCAGGCGACGACCTGCGCCGGCTGGACTGGAACGTCCTGGCCCGGCTGGACGCCCTCTTCATCCGGGTCTTCCGGGCGGAGGAGAACCTCCTGGTCCGGACCTATCTGGACACCTCCCGCTCCATGTCCTTCGGCGAGCCGCCGAAGTGGCGGCTGGCCCGGCAGCTGGCCGGCGCCCTGGCCTACACCGCCCTGGTCGCCCACGACCGGGTGGAGGCGGCCGCCTGCGGCGGGCCGGCCCTCCAGATCATCCCCACCGCCTCCGGCGAGGTGGGGGCCTCCCGGGTCTGGCAGTTCCTCGCCTCCCTCTCCGCCGATGGTCGGGGCGACTTTCACCGGCAGGTGCTGGAGGCGGCCAGCCGGCTGCGGGAGCCGGGGTTGACGATCCTGATCTCCGACGGCCTCTACGAGGGGGGGCTGGTGCCCACCCTGAAGTCGCTGCTGGCCATGGGCCACGAGCCGATGGTCCTCCAGGTGCTGGACCGGGAGGAGCTGGAGCCCCTGCTGGAGGGCGACTGGAGGCTGACCGACGCGGAGAACCCCGGCCGCCAGGTGGAGGTGACCCTCACGCCGGTGACGACCGGGGATTACCGGGAGCGGATCCGCAGCTATACGCAGGAGCTGAAGGACTTCTGCCGCAAGCACGGGGCGGCCTGCTTCCTGGTGCCCGCCGAGCTCCCGGTCGAGGATGTGGTTCTCGGCCTGATGCGGGGGCGGCTGACGGGGTGATGACCCCGTAGAGAGACCCCGGGCAGACCGCAGCCTGCCCCTACGCGCACCATAGGCTGGCCGTACGCGCACCATACCCGCCCCGCAACCTCAACGCCGATAGAACTCCGCCTTCGTGTAGGCGATCCGCATCCCGACCCGCTCCATGTTCCACTGGGAGACGGTCCCGTTCCCGGTCTGGGCGGCGATCAGGTCGCACCCCGCCTCGGCCGCCTCATCGATCCGCCGGTGGATCAGGGCGGTCTGCACCCCCCGGCCCCGGAACTGCGGCAGGGTCCCGGCCAGGGCCAGGCTGCCCACCCCGTCCGCCAGGTGGAGCTGGCCGAAGCCCGCATACTCCCCGTCCACCAGCGCCACATAGGTCCGCCAGTCGGGCCGGGTGAAGCTGGCGCGCATCGAGTCGGTCAACCAGGTGAGCCAGGGCTCCCCGGTGGAGTCGAAGGCGACGGGCATCGCCCTGGCGGCGAACTCCAGGTCGGCTTGACTCTGAGCCAGCCGGATCTCCACCCCCGGCGGCAGGGTCCGGCGCCCGGGCCGGGCGACCCAGCGGACCTCGCTGAAGAGCGCCATCTGGAAGCCCTCCACCACGAAGCCCAGCTTCCGCAGGTGCGCCAGCGTCTCCTCCCCCGCCAGCAGCGGGCAGAGGTCGACCCGGCAGACCACGCCCCGCTCCCGGAACCAGTCCGCTGCAGCGGAAAGCTCCTGCAGCGCTCTCTCCCGCACCCCCATCAGCCGGTTGACAAAGGAGCGCTCGGCCATGGCCCTGCAGGTCAGGGCGGTGATCGGGCCAAACCGGCGCAGGTCCGGATCGTACCCCCCTACCGTCCGGAGCCCCTCCATCAGGCTGCCCCAGTGGGCCGCCTCCGATGCCTCCAACCGTTCCGCAAGCGCCCGGTTTACCACGTACATGCGATGACTCCTCCTTGAGCGTGAACTTCCACGGCGGGGCGGGCCGAATCCTGCCAGCCGTCTGACGAAAGGGGTGGAGCCCCGTGGGCTTCCTCGTGCCGGCCGGACTGGCGCTGACCGCGATCCTCCCGGGGATCGTGGCGCTCTACTTCCTCAAACTGCGCCGCCGTGAGCGGGAGATCTCCTCCACCTGGCTCTGGCGGCCGGTGCTGCTGGACCGTCAGGCCAACAGCCTCTGGCAGAGGCTGCGGGTCAGCCTGCTCCTGCTGGTCCAGCTGCTGGCCGCCCTGCTGCTGATCCTGGCCGCCTCCCATCCCTTCGCCATGGTCCGGGCGGCCACCGCCGCCAACACCGTCATCCTGCTGGACGGGACCGGGGCGATGCAGGCCACCGACCTGGCGCCCAACCGGTTCGCCCGGGCGAAGCAGGAGGTGCGCAGCCTGATCGAGCAGATGCCGGCGGGCGGGAGGGCCTCCCTGATCCTGATCACCCGTTCGCCCCAGATCCTGGTGGCCCAGAGCCCCAGCCGGGACGCCCTGCGCTCCGCCCTGGAGTCCGCCGCGGTGACCGCCGGCGACGGCGACCTGGGCCAGGCGATGGCCCTGGCTTACTCCCTGCTGCGGGGCGAGTCCGACGGCCAGATCATCCTGGTGGGCACCGGTCGCTACCGGGGGATGGGGGAGATCCCGCCCTCGCCGGTGCCGGTCACCTACATCCCCGTGGGGGCGGCGGCGCCCAACCTGGCGGTCTCCAGCCTGACCACCCGCCTGGTGGAAGGGGAGGTGCTGGCCTACGCCCAGCTCTCCAACTTCGGCCCCGAGGCAGCCCCTGCCACCGCTGAATTCTGGGCGGACGGCAAGCTGGTCAGCATCGAGCAGCAGCCGGTGGAGCCGGGCGAGTCCCGCGCCTTCTCCTGGGCGGTGCCCCCGGGCGCCCGGGAGCTGGAGGTGCGGATCCCCACCCCCGACGCCCTGGAGCTGGACAACCACGCCTGGGCGCTGGCCGCCGGCAGCCACCGAAGCCGCATCCTGCTGGTCTCCCCCGGCAACCCCTTCCTCGCCCGGGCGCTGCGGCTGATCCCGGGGGCGGAGGTGACCGAGACCGACGGCTTCGACCTCGCCGCCCCCGGTGACTACGACCTCTTCGTCTTCGACCAGATGGCGCCGCCCGCCGGCACCCCTCCTGGCCGGATGATGATCATCAACCCGCCCACCACCGGCGAGGAGCGGCGGGTCTTCAAGATCCTCGCCCGCTCCACCGACCCGCTGCTGCGCTTTGTCGATGCTAAGGAGATCCATATCAACAAGGCCTACCTTCACACCCCCGCCGAGGGCGCCCGGATCCTTTGGGAGGGGGAGACCGAGCAGGGCGCCATCCCCCTGATCTGGACCGAGGGGAGCGACCGGGTGATCTTCAGCTTTGCCCTGCAGCAGTCCGACCTGCCGCTGCGGGTCGCCTTCCCGATCCTGATCCAGAACCTGGCCGGCTGGCTGCTCCCCCCCGCCCCGGTCGACGACGCCCTGGTCCAGCCCGGGGAGTCGGTGGGGCTGCGCCCCTGGCCGGGCGCCACCCGGATGGAGGTCACCTTCCCCGACGGTCAGAAGCAGGCCTGGGAGGTGCTCCCCGGCGGCGCCCCGCCCTACCTGGAGACCCGGAGCCCCGGCCTCTACCAGGTGGTGCAGACCGTGCCCAAGGGGAGCCGGGAGTCCAGGTTTGCCGTCAACCTCTTCTCCTCCCTGGTCTCCGACCTGACCCCGCTCCCGGAATGGAAGGTGCCCGTCCTCCCCGAGGCCGGGGCGGTCAAGACCGAGGCGCCCCGCGACCTCTGGC
>JBMONC010000104.1:14413-31390 GCA_049324875.1 Bacillota bacterium | reverse complement strand
GGCCGGACCACACCGACCTGGAGCGGGGGCTCCGCCTCGGGGCGGCGCTGCTGCCCGGCGGCTACCGGCGGCGGATCGTCCTGCTCTCCGACGGGCGGGAGAACGTGGGCAACGCCATGGCCGAGGTGCAGCGGCTCCGGCAGCGGGGCTTCACCGTCGACGTGGTCAACATGGCGCCGGAGCCGGGGCCGGAGGCGCTGATCAAGTCGATCGAGGCGCCCGGCGCCCTGCGGCAGGGCGAGCGGCTCGACCTGAACATCACCATCACCGCCTCGGCGGCCACCAATGCCCAGCTGCGGATCTACCAGGAGCGGAGCCTGCTGGAGACCCGCCCGCTCTCGCTGCAGCCCGGCGACCAGCAGGTCCGGGTGACCATGGAGAACCTGCCCAGCGGCTATCACCGGCTCTGGGCCACCCTGGAGGCGGAGGCGGACACCCTGACCCAGAACAACGAGTCGGCGGTGCTGGTCAACGTCCAGGGGGCGCCCTCGATCCTGGTGGTGGAGGGCTTCCCCGGGGCGGGAACCAACATCAGGCGGGCGCTGGAGTCCACCGGGATGGCGGTCGACCTCCGCACCCCCGACGCCCTCCCCACCCAGGGGCCCCAGTTCGCCCGCTACGCCTCCATCGTGATGGTGGATGTCCCGGCGCCCTTCCTCCGCTCCACCAGCCTGGAGGCGATCTCCAGCTACGTGAAGCAGACCGGCCACGGGCTGGTGGTGATCGGCGGCGAGAACTCCTACGCCATGGGCGGCTACGCCGGCACCAAGCTGGAGGAGCTGCTCCCCGTCACCATGGATGTGCCCCAGCGGAAGGAGCAGCCGCCGGTGGCGGTCGCCCTGATCATCGAGAACTTCGAGAGCCAGCAGAAGGTGAACATCTCCAAGGAGGCGGGCAAGGCGTTGATCGACATGCTCACCCCCCGGGACACCGTGCTGGTGGGCGACGCCACCGTGATCGGCCTCTGGGCGGTCCCGCCGATGAAGGTGACCGACAAGGCGCAGATCAAGGCGATGATCGACGCCATGGCCCCCGGCGACCCGCCCCACTACATGGAGCACATGGAGGCGGCCGCCTTCGAGTTGAGCAAGATCGACGCCAAGATCAAGCACATCGTGCTGGCCGGCGACGGCGACGCCCAGATGATCTCCTTCCAGGAGTACGCCGAGCGGGTGGCCCGGATCGCCGCCCAGGGGATCACCGTCTCCACCGTCCACGTCAACTGGCTCCGCCCCGGCGAGGAGGTGCTGATGCAGCTGATCGCCGCCATGGGCAACGGCCGTTACTACCTGGCCGCCGACGCCGGCGCCACCCCCCAGATCTTCCTGAAGGAGGCGCAGGCGATGGCCCGGCCGGGGGTGGTGGAAGAGGACTTCTTCCCCACCGTGATCAGCCGGTCCCCGATCCTGACCGGGCTGGATGAGCTGCCGCTGCTGCGGGGCTACATCGCGACCACCCCCAAGCCCACCGGCGAGGTGATCCTCCAGTCGGCCCAGGCCGACCCGATCCTCTCCGCCTGGCAGGTGGGGCTGGGGCGGACGGTCGCCTTCACCTCCGACTCCGGCGGCCTCTGGACCGAGCATATGGTCACCTGGCAGGACTTCAACCGCTTCTGGGCCAACGTGGTCTCCTGGACCATGCCGGCGGTGGATGAGCAGGCGATCCGGACCATGGCCAGCGTCGTGGGGGGCAAGGCGCACCTGACGGTGCAGCTCCCCGGCGAGGGGCTGCAGATCGGCGGGGTCGGCGGGCCCAACTCCTGGCCGGCCAACATCGTGGCGGGGGTGATCCGGCCCGACTCCTCCACCCAGATCGTGGAGCTGCAGGCCACCGCCCCCGGCCAGTACGAGGGGGAGATCCCCGCCTCCATGCCCGGCCCCTACCTGGTCCGGCTGGCCGCCGGCACCCGCCGGCAGTCCACCACCCTGGGGGAGACCTTCCTCGTGGTGCCCTACAGCCCTGAGTTCGCCTCCAGCGGCGCCGACCCCCGCTTTATGGAGCGGCTGGCCCAGGCCGGCGGCGGCCAGGTGCTGAGCGATCCCAAGCTGGCCTTCGCCCGGAACCTGCCCCCGGCCCCCGGCCGGCTCCCGCTGGACCAGATCCTCCTGCTGGCGGCGCTGCTGCTCTGGCCGGTGGACATCGCCGCCCGGCGGCTCTCCATCACCCCGGCGGAGGCGGCGGCCGAGCTGCGCCGGCGCCGGGAGCGGCGGCAGGCGGTGGCGACCGACTCCTCCGCCGCCTCGGCCCTGGACAGAATCCGGGAGCGGCGGCAGCAGGCGCCGGAGGCCCCCGCCCGCCCGGCCGCCTCCGGCCAGGCGGAGCCGAAGCCCCAGGCCCGGGTGCTCTCGACCCCGCCCAAACCCGCCGCCCCCGCCAAGCCGGAGACGCCGCCCCCGGAGCCGGCCGAGGGGGAGGGGTCCAATTTCGCCTCCCGGCTGCTGTCGGCCAAGCGGAAGCGGCAGTGATCCGACCGGCCCATCTGACAAAGAGGGCGGACCGCCAACACCGGCGGACCGCCCTCACCGACTTTCGGCCGCTCCTGACCCCTTTGATCAGGGATTGGATGGCGAAAGGTAGGTGGAAACCTCCATCAGTTCATGCTTCGGAGAGCACTGAAGGGCATGACGCAGGATCGGTAGATGACCGGCGCCGACGATGACCAATATACGGTCCCCCGGTGATTCGGTGATTCGCTTCAGGTTGGCGAAGATCCTGAGATTTCGGTTGTACCACCACCCGGAGAGATAGTCGACCATGGTGTAGTCCCCAGGGGGGGCGTCCACCCAGGTCAGGTACCCGCCGTGGCTCACGCTTATGTACTCAGGGGAGTTCAGGTAGAGAAGATGCTCCCGCAGGCTCCACCGCTGTAAGAGTTCCTCGTCGTGGCGGGGCAGCTTCATGTAGTTGTGGAATAGATCCTCCCACAGACTGAAGTAGAGCGCCTCCTCCGACAGTCCCGCCGCGGCAGGGCCCAGCCGCTTTCGGGCATACTCGAGCAGGCTTTCCGGTGGATCGTAGAAGCGCCCCCAGGCGTTGATGGGGTAGAGTCGCTCGTGATTCATCAAACCGGCAAGCCGGAACCCCAGTTGGTAGACCTCTGACGCGGGAAGGCTGAACCTGCCGTCCCGGTATGTGCGGTACTCCTGCGCCAGTTGCTCCTCTTTTTCCAGATCCACCTCCACAGCGACCTTGGTTGGTCGGAAGGCAGCGAGCAGTCGAACCAACCCCTCGACTTCGGACTGCCTCTCGGGCGACAGGATGTTGATCTGTTGTTCGGACTTGTGCAGGTCAAGGTTAGGGTAGGCGAAGTGAAATGTTCCAAGGAGGAGAACCTTCGCCCGCTCGCCTAGACCCACAATTTCCTCCGGCCTCGGAGCCACGTCAACACCACGCACCAAACCCGCCTCCACTCTGGCATCTTAAGCAGGTCAACTCCGAGATTATTTGCCTCACGGTTTCCTTTTCCCTGCTTGCGACCACAGCTCCCTCCGCGGCCGAATCAACGAAGGCCCCGCAGAGCTGCGCGAAGCCGCTCCACGGGGCAGCATCCCATGCGGAAGGAGTACCCCGAGCCGCCGGGGTATATCCTCGTAACGACCGAAGAAGCGGGGTGAATGGCTGTGATTCCCTCTGCCCACCAGCGGTTCCTGGAGCGGGCCCTGCCCGTCCTGCAAGGCGACCTGCGCATCTGCGGCGTGGCGGTCGGCGGCTCCCTGATCACCGGCCAGATGGATCCGTTCTCCGACCTCGACCTGATCATCGTCACCACCGAAGGGGTGACCGCCGAGCGGATGGCGATCGCAGAGCGGCTCGGGGAGCTGCTCGCCGCCTTCACCGGGGAGCATGTGGGCGAGCCCCGGCTGCTGATCTGCCTATACGCCGATCCGCTGCTCCACGTCGACCTCAAGCTTGTCGACCTGGAGGGGTTCGCCCGGCGGATCGAGGACCCGGTGGTGCTCTGGGAGCGGAGCGGGGAGCTGTCCGCCGCCATCGCCCGCCTGGGTCCCTCCCACCCGATGCCGGACCTGCAGTGGATCGAGGACCGGTTCTGGGTCTGGATCCACTACGGGGCGCTGAAGCTGGGACGGGGGGAGCTCTTTGAGGTGATCGACTTCCTGGCCTTCCTGCGCGGACAGGTGCTGGGACCGCTGGCGCTGGTCGGCAACGGGCACCTCCCCAGGGGGGTCCGGCGGCTGGAATGGCTGGCCCCGGCGGAGCTCGACGGATTCAAGCAGACGCTGGCCGGGCACGACCGGGGCGCCTGCGGTGCGGCGCTGCAGGCTGCGGCCGGGCTCTACCGGCGCCTCCGGGAGGCGCAGGCAGGCCCCGGCCTGATCCGGCGAACCCGCGCCGAAGAGGCCGCCCTCGCCTACCTCGAAGCGGTGATCGCTACCCCTTGATCAGCCCCTCCTTGATCGCCCAGGCCACCGCCTGCGCCCGGTTCTGCATCTGCAGCTTGGCCAGGATCGACTTGAGGTGGTGCTTCACCGTGTTCTCCGAGATGAAGAGCGACTCGGCGATCGCCCGGTTGGTCTCCCCGGCGGCGGCCCGCTCCAGCACCTCCAGCTCCCGGGCCGACAGGTGGGGCGACTCCCCCGGGGCGCTGGCCGCTGGCGGCTGCCCGCGGAACTCATGGAGGATCTTGGCCGCCACCGCCCCGGCGATGGGCGCCTCGCCCCGGGCGGCGCCCCGCACATTCTGGAAGAGCGTCTCCGGCTCCAGATCCTTCAGCAGGTAGCCCTGGGCGCCCCGCTTCAGCGACTCCAGCAGGTCCTGCCCGTCGTCGGAGTAGGTGAGCACCACGATCGCCGTCTGGGGAAGCCGGGCCTTGATCCGGGGAATCGCCTCCAACCCGCCGCAGCGGGGCATCTCCAGGTCCAGCAGGACCACGTCGGGCCTCAGCTCCACCGCCTTCGCCTCGGCCTCCAGCCCGTCGGCCGCCTCGCCGACCACCTGGATATCCGGCTGGGTGTTGAGCAGCCGCCCGATCCCCTTGCGGACCAGGGTGTGATCATCGACCAGCAGGACCTTGATAGGTGACACGGTCGTTCCCTCCTCCCCCTGTGATCGGCACCGAGAGCCGGACGGTGGTCCCCCGACCCGGTTCGGAGAAGATCTCCAGATCCCCGTGGATCGACTCCATCCGCTCCCGCATGATGTCCAGGCCGAAGTGGTACTCATCCGCCCCCTTCACCTGGCTCCGCTCGAAGCCGCAGCCGTCGTCGGCGATGGAGAGGACCAGGCGGTGGCCATCCCGGTAGGCCTCCAGCCGGACATGCTCCGCCCCGGAGTGGTTCCGCACGTTGGTCAGCGCCTCCTGGATCACTCGGGTCAGCTGGGCCTCCACCCGCTCGGGCAGGTGGGCGGGCACCGCATCCCGCCCGCTCAGCTCCACGGCGATCTGGGTCCGGCCCTGGAAGAGCTTCAGGTGCTCGGCCCACCGCTCCCAGAGCGGGGCCAGCGCCGGCCCGCTCTCCTTCAGCTGGTAGATGGAGCGGCGGACCTCCTGGTGCGACTCCTGCAGCACCTGCCGGGTGTCCCGGATCTCCGCCACCAACTCTTCGGTCTGACCCTCCCGGGCCATCCCCTCCATCAGGTGGAGCCGCATCCCGAAAAGGGTCAGGATCTGGCCGAAGGAGTCGTGCATCTCCCGGGCCAGCCGCTGCCGCTCCTCCAGCGCTGCGATGTGCTGCATCCGGGCCAGCAGGTCGTTGTTCTCCACCGAGATCGAGAGGTGGCTGCCCAGGTTGGAGAGCAGCAGCAGGTCCTCGTCGCTCATCCGGACCCGCCGCCGGTAGCCGATGAAGAGGACGCCGTACTGCCGGTCCCGGACCTTGAGCGGCACCGCCATGGCGGCCTGCACCGACTCCCCCCGGACCAGGGCGTGGGCGCTCTCGCTCACCTCCAGGTCGGCGGCCAGGTTCTGGGTCACGTAGGGCCGGCCCGAGCCCAGCACCCGGCCGGTGACGCTCTGGGCCAGGGCCAGGGGGGTGCGGGCGAAGGCGCTGCCGGCGCCCACCACCACCTGCCAGGTCAGCTCCTGGGTCGATTCCTGCAGGGTGCCCCAGCCGGCCACGTCGGCCTCCATGACGGCCCGGGCCTTGTCCAGCAGCCGCTCCAGGTTCCGGTCCAGATCGACCACCGAGGCCATCTCCCGCCCCACCTGGTAGAGCGACTCCACCTGCCGCCGCCGCCGGGCCAGCTCCTGCTCCAGCCGGGTCCGCTCGCTCATGTCCCAGAAGAGCAGGGAGAACTCCCCTTCATCCAGGGCCGTGACGCTGACCGCCACCGACAGCTCCTTGCCCTGGGCGGTGCGCAGGGCCATGGTGGTCAGCGGCTCCTGGCCCCGCTGCGCCATCTGGCCCAGGCAGGAGGAGAAGCAGATGGGCCGCCCGTCCTCGGCGGTCCCGAAGAGGTCGGAGCAGACCGCCCGCCCGACCATCTCCGCGGAGCGGTGGCCGGTCAGCCGCTCGGCGGCCGGGTTCATCCGGAGGATGCGGCAGCCGGCGCCCACCAGCACCATCCCCACCGCCGTCTCCATGAAGAGCTGCTCATCCCGCTGCTCACGGCGGCGGATCGCCGCGCTCATCGCCTCCAGCCGGCGGAAGACCAGGTCGGTGAAGAGCAGGACGCCGATCAGGAGGATGACCGGCCAGACCCAGCCGAACCGGGAGAGCCCGCCGGCGTCGAGGTACCGCCGGAGGAACTCCACCAACAGGACCGAACCGGTGGCTGCCAGCAGGACCCGGAGCCGGAACCGCCGCACATCCATCGCCCGATCCCCCCTTTCCTTCAGAGTGGCACAGGCCGGCGTAGACCTACAAGAGTCCAAGGGACTAGGCTGCCCGATCAGCGCCGGAGCCCCTGTCAGGCACAGGCTGCCTGGCAGGGGCTCGCTGGCTTCACCGGGGGCTACAACCCGGTGTTGACACCCATGAAGACCGTCGATGCGAAGAAGAGGATCCGTCCCGCCAGCTCACCGGCCAGCACCAGCACCACCGGCAGGGCCAGCATCACCCGGTCCACCTTGGGGCGCCAGGCCACCCAGAGCAGCAGCAGGGCGGGGAGGAGCAGGCCCAGCAGCATCCGGACCAGGTACCAGCTGGAGCCCTGGAAGAGGGCGGCCTGCGCCCGGGCCTCCGGCAGCCCCGATGCGGCGGCGCCGGCGAAGGCGAAGGTGAGCAGCGCCGTCAGCAGGATCGCTCCCACCGTGAGCAGGGCCAGGGGGATGAGCCAGCTGGGAGCCAGGCGGCGACCCGCCGGGGTGAGCGCCAGGAGGAGCAGGAGGGCAGCGCCGCCGGTCAGGAGGGTCGCGGCCAGGAAGAGGAGCACCGGGAAGCCCCCGGCGTTGGCCGGGACCGAGGGCAGGGTGTAGATCATGCCCGAGCTGTAGACGGCGGAGAGCCCCACCAGCGAGAGCGAGCCGAAGCCCCAGAGGGGGAGGGGCGACTGGCGGCCCCCCCACCAGAGGAGGGCGGCGCCCAGGGCGAAGAGGCCGGTCAGGAGCACCTCCCAGCTGAGCCAGGAGGAGCCCAGCGCACCGATCGCCCGGAAGGCGAAGAGCGGCCATCCCAGGTGCTCCAGCGAGATCACCATTGAGAAGAGGGTGGTGACCGAGGCGGTCAGGAGGGCGGTCTGGCCCAGGCGGCGGAACTCCTCGGGCTGGGAGCGGGCGGCCTGGGTCAGGCCCAGGAGGCCGTAGAGCAGGACCAGCCCGACCGCCGCCTCGGAGAGCACGGTAAAGAGGCTGAGCGACGTCCATTCCATACTAGGCATCCCTCCTGAACTGCTTGCCGCCCACCGGCGGGGTGAAGCGGATCGACGGGTGGGTGATGTCGCTGTCGGGGAAGCCGGGGACCGACCGGACCGCCCGGGGGTCGGCGAAGGCGGCCAGGTCCACCATCTTCAGGGCCGACATGGGGCAGGCGGAGACACAGGCGGGCTGCAGCCCGGCGTCCAGCCGGTCGCGGCAGAGCTCGCACTTGGAGGCCTTCCGGTGCTTCGGGGAGTACCGGGCGGCGCCGTAGGGGCAGGCCATGGTGCAGAGGCGGCAGCCGATGCAGCGCTCGTGGTTCTGCACCACGATCCCGTCCTCCCGCTTGGAGTACGCACCTACCGGGCAGACCCGCATGCACTCGGGGTTCTCGCAGTGGTTGCAGGCCACCGAGATGAAGTTCCGCTCCGGGGTCGCGGCGTTCTCGCGGAAGGGGTAGACCCGGCGCCAGTTGACCTCCGCCTCCAGCTCATACTCGTTCTTGCAGGCCATCTGACAGGCCTTGCAGCCGATGCAGAGATCCATGTTGTGATGGAAACCTAGCTGCTTCTCAGGCACGGGATGCTCCCTCCTTTACGCCCGCTCGATCTCGACGAAGTTGTCGTGGAAGGCGATGCCGTCGTTGCCGGTCATCACCTTGCCCATGTCGGATGGGATGGGGGCGACGGTGAAGTTGACGTTGAACTTGGAGTTCTTGAACCAGGCCTCGTAGGTGGCGACGGTGTCCGGCGGGACGATCCGGGTGACCCGGGCCTTCAGCTGCACCTCGCCCAGCTTGTTGAAGACCCGCACCATGTCGCCGTCCTTGATCCCTTTCTTCTCCGCCAGCTGCGGGTGGATCTCCAGGAGCGGCTCGGGGTTGGTCTGCATCATGTAGTCCAGGTTCTGGAACTGGCAGTGGAGCGAGTGCTGGGCGTGGGGGGTGAGGAACCGGATCGGGAACTCCGCCGGGGCCTTCATCTCGGGGACGTAGGTGGGCATCGGGGGCAGCCCGTTCTGGGCCGCCTTGTCGGACCAGATCTCGAACTTGCCCGAGGGGGTGCCGAACTTCTTCTCCTGCCAGATGGCGGCGGGCAGGTTCGCCTTGGCCGGCTTCGCCTTCAGCTCCCGCCAGTCGGCGATGCCGAAGAGCTTGTAGATCCCGGCGTTGAACTCCTTGCCGACCCACTCCTCCTCATCCCCCTCGGTGGGGTAGGTGCAGGAGCCGGGCTGCAGCTCGTTCAGCTTCTTGGAGAGCGCCCAGGCGATCTGCAGGTCGCTCTTGGCCTCGAACATCGGCTTGATCGCCTGCTCGTTGATCGAGATCCAGCGGTGCCAGTAGGCGACGTTGATATCCCAGTTCTCAAAGTGGGTGGTGACCGGCAGGAGGATGTCGGCCAGCTCGGCGGAGTGGTTGAGGAAGTGGTCGGCCACCACCACCAGCTCCATCGACTCGAAGGCCCGCTTGATATCGGCGGCGTCGGGGTCCTGGGAGGCCGGGTTGCGGCAGGCGATCCAGAGCATCTTGACCGGGGGGTCCTTCAGCGCCTGGATCTCGGCGGCGAAGTTGTTCATGTTGACCGTGCGGTGGGTGTAGCCGCCCTTGCCGTCAGGCAGCCCCTTGGAGCCGGGGGGGACCGGGAAGGACCAGACGTGGTAGTTGAAGCCCCAGGTGACCAGGTGGCCGTACTGGGCGCCGCCGCCGAGCACGCCGATCTGGCCGGTGATCGCCGCCAGGGCGTCGATCGCCCGGACGTTCTGGCCGCCGTTGACGTGCCGCTGCATCCCGTAGCCGATCCAGATCATGGAGGGCTTGGTGGTGGCGTAGCCGCTGGCCAGCTCGATGATCGCATCCACCGGGATCCCGGTGGTCCTGGCGGCCCACTCCAGGGTGACCTCCTTCTTGAGGTAGGCCTCGAACTCCGGCCAGCCCTTGGTATGCTTCTCCAGGAACTCCTTGTCGTGCAGGTTGTTGTCGATGATCCACCGGGCCATGCCCAGGGCCAGCGCCCCGTCGGTCGAGGTCTTGATCTGGTAGTAGACGTCGGCCTGGGAGGCGGTGGCGGTGTGGATCGGGTCGATCACCACCACCTTGCAGCCGTTCTCCTTCGCCTGGCGGATGAAGTCCATCTGGTGGACGGCGTTCCAGGCGGGGTTGGCGCCCCAGATGATCAGGTGCTTGGCGTGGACCATCGACTCCGGGTCATCCATCTGGAAGGCGCCGAAGTCGTAGTTGGTGGCGTCGATGCCGGCGGGCCAGCAGGGGGTGCCGAGGGCGTAGGTGTGGTAGCCCATCGACTGGAACATCCCCTCCACGGCGTAGTGGAGGATGCCGAAGTTGCCCGAGTACTTGTCCAGGGCGACCGGGAGGGTGGAGCCATAGCGCTCCTTCAGCTCGAGGATCTTCTTGGCGATGATGGTCAGCGCCTCATCCCAGGAGATGCGCCGCCAGTTGCCCGAGCCCCGGGGCTCCTGGATCATCGGGTACTTGATCCGGTCGGGGGAGTTGGTCCGGTTGACATAGGTGTAACCCTTGACACAGAGCCGCCCCTGGGTGTAGCCGTGGAGCGGGTCGCCGTCCACCTTGCGCAGCACCCCGTTCTTCACGGTGGCGATCTGACCGCAGGTGTCGTAGCAGTTCCGGGGACAGGCGGTGCGGAAGGTCCGGACGTCGGATTCGGAGACGGGCGAGGTGAAGCGGGAGGGCTGGCTGGTGCAGCCGCTCAGCGCCGCCAGGGCGCCGGCAGCCGCCCCCGCCTTGAGCAGGGTCCGGCGCGTCAGGGAGGCACCGGTGGCCCGCTCAAAGAGATCCTTCATAGACGTTCTCCTCCTTTGCGACCAATCGTTCCGTGAGGGTGGCGAGAATCCGGTCCTCGGAGCGGACCACGTCCCGGAGCAGGAGGGCCAGGGAGCGGTAGAAGGGGCTGCGGCTCCCCTCGATCACACGGGCGGCGAAGGCGGGGACCCAGCGCTGCAGGTGCTCGGTGCGGAAGGCAGCCTGGGCCGCCAGCAAAGGCAGCACCTCGCCCCCGCCGGCCTGGGCCTCCAGCGCCCGGGCCTGCAGGTGGGCGTAGAAGGCCAGCTCGTAGGCCAGGTGGTCGTCGGGCTCGGTGGAGCCGGGCGGCAGCCCCAGCCCGTGGGCCTGGTAGCAGGAGCGGACCGCCAGGGTCTCCTCCTGCCTCAGCGCCTTGGCGGCGCTGAGGTAGACCGACTCGTAGGGCGGGGCGACCAGGGCGGCCGGGCCGACGAAGAGCCGGTGGAACTCGTGCAGGTCCTCCGGCAGCGAGGGCTCCGGCAGGGGCGGGGCGCTCAGGCCGACCAGATCGGCGTAGAGGCCGGAGGCCTCCGCCAGCGCTTCGGCCAGATCCGGGGTGACCGGGGCGGCGAAGGCCGCCTGCAGCAGCTGGAAGAGGGCGAGCCGGGTCTCCAGGAAGGGGGTGATGGTCATGGGCAGCAGACCTCCTGCTCGGGTGAGGGGGATGCCGGCGGGCGCCGGAGGGAGCAGGGGAGGCAGAGGGGCTCTGCCTCGGGGGCGGCGGCCGGGAGGGTGAGGGAGGCCTCCTCCCCGCAGCGGGCGCAGTGGCCGGAGGCGGGGGTGCCCAGGGGGAGCGCCGCACCGCTGAGGATCTCGCCGAGGGGGCGGGGGGCTCCCATCACCAGCGCCCCGGTCGGGCAGACCCGGAGGCAGAGCCCGCAGCTGTGGCAGCGCCCGGGGGTGAGGGTGAGGGCGCCTCCCTCGCTCTGCAGCGCCCCGTTGGGGCAGAGCCGCTGGCAGACGCCGCAGTGGTGGCAGGTGGCCTGGAGGGCGGGGGAGCCACGTCCCCAGGGGGCCCCTTCCAGGCCGGCCTCACCCAGACGCTCCGCCGCCCAGAGCAGCAGATCCCGCCGCCGGTTGGGGCGGGCCTCCGCCGGTTCGGCGACCGCTGGCCGCGGCGCCAGGGGCAGCGCCTCCCGGAGCAGGTCGAAGGCGGCCAGGAGAAAGCGGCGGCGCTCGCCGTGGAGCGGGCGCTCCGCCGGGCTGGAAGGCCTGCCGGCCCCGGCGGGGGGCTCGGCGCTCTCCGCCAGCCGGAGCCGGGCGGGGTGATGGAGCCGGTCCAGGACCCCCTGGGCGGCGCGGCAGGCCTCCTCGGCCAGGGCCATGCCGTGGCCGCAGGGGCAGGCCCGGCAGCGCCCGGGATCCCGCACCAGGCTGACCGCCGTGAAGCCGCAGGCCACCGCCGCCAGCAGCAGCTCCGGGGAGAGCCGGCCCAGGCAGCCCACCTTCAGCCCGTCAGCCCCGCCCTCCCGGCAGACCAGGGTGAGCTGGGCGGAGCGGCGGGCCAGTTCGGCGGCCCGGTGCAGGATCTCCTGGTCGGAGGGGTCGTCCAGCCGGATGGCGTCGGCGGGGCAGACGGCGGCGCAGAGGCCGCAGGTGGAGCACTCCTTCACCTGGGCCCGCCCCGGATCGATCGCCCCCTCCGGGCAGATCTCCCGGCAGGCCGTGCAGTCACAGCGGGGGGAGAGGAGGGGCAGGCAGCGCCGCCGGTCGATCCGGACGGTGCGGAGGGCGGCCAGCCGGTCCGCCCACTGATCGATCGCCACCACGGCCATCCCTCCTCCCGTTTGTGCCTATCTTCACGATACCCGAGGCGCCCGCCCGGCGGTATTACCCCTTCGGGCGGACTTTGCGGCGGTGCACGGGCCGCCGCTGCCTACCCGATCGGGTGATCCCCTAGACCTTCGCGCCGGTGGGCGCCGCTTTCTACCCACCGGGGCGCGCAAACGCCGCCCCCGGATCGCTCCGGGAGCGGCGTGCTGCTGCGGCTTACTTCTTCAGCTCGGCCGGCTTCACCTTGAGGGTGCCGTACATGCCCACCTCGAAGTGGCCGGGGTAGTAGCAGGCGGTCTCGAACTCGCCGGCATCGATGGTGACGAAGGTCAGCTCCTTGGTCTGGCCGGGCAGGACCTCCTCCACCTCAAGGGCGTAGTAGCCGATCACGAACTCGTGCACCTCGTGGCCCCGGTTGGTGACCACGAAGGTGACCTTGGTGTGCTGCTCCAGCTCGATCACCTTCGGCTCGATCTTGTGATCGACCAGGGTGACCTCCACCCGCTTCTCCGTATTGTAGGGCAGCTCCATGGTGGGATCCCGCTGGATCAGCTCCTCCCGGATCGGGACGCCCAGCAGCTCCGCCGCCTGGGAGAGGAGCCGCCCCAGCTTCACCGTCTCCTCGTCCAGCTCGTAGACCCGAATCTCCTCGGTGGGCTTCTTGAACTCGACGTCCAGCTCCACGGCGCCGTCCTCGATGTGCTGCTCCAGCTTGGGATCCTGGTCCCGGAGGGGGGTGCGGATCTTCTCCCAGTGCTCCCGGAAGGTCCGGAAGGCGGTCTCCGCCTTGACGAAGTCCTTCTCCTTGCCGGCGGCGTTCATCTCCTTCAGGGCGATCAGGGCGCTCTCAAACGGGGCGGTCAGCTCAGGGCGCAGGGGCTTCTTGGTCTCGGTGGTCTGTCCGGCGGGGGTATTGGTCGGCGCCTTGGCCGGACCACAGCCAGCCAGGATCAAGCTGCCCAGCAGCAGTGTGGCCAGAGCAAAGCGGATCGTTCTCATGGCGGCCAGCCTCCTTCGATCTCGGTGGGGAGCGCCCGATCGAGCCTTCCCCCGGCAGTCTGGAGCCTGTCTTTGGATAGGTCCATGAATTAGACGGATGCGCCATCCACCCGGTTGCAGAGCAGGGAGAACCGGACCGATGACGAAAGATTCGGCAGACAGATGAATCGGGGAGGGATGGAGATGTTCTGGCTGCTCACGAGCCTCATCATCCTGACGGGCACCGCCGACCTGCTGGCCATCTGGCTGGGAAGGCGCTCCTGGCGGTACCTATTCAAGCCCGGCACCATGCTGCTGATCATCGCCCTGGCGGCCACCGGGCAGCCCGAGGCCGGGCCCTATGGCTGGTGGGTCCTGGCCGGGCTGCTCCTCTCGGTGGCCGGGGACATCTTCCTGGTGCTCCCCTCCGACCGGTTCATCCTCGGGCTGCTCTCCTTCTTCGCCGCCCACATCCTCTACATCGCCGCCTTCCAGGCGGCGGGGCCGGTGGCCGGTTCCACAGGGCCGGTGGCCCTCGCCCTGGCGGCGGTCGGCCTGCTCTACTTCCGCCTGCTGAAGCCGGGAGTGGCGGAGCGGGGCGGCAAGGGGCTGCTCCTCCCGGTCTTCCTCTACATGACCGTCATCTCGGTGATGGTCTGGCGCGCCTTCGGCACCGGCCAGCCCCTGCTGATCGCCGGCGCCCTGCTCTTCTACCTCTCCGACGCGATCCTCGCCTACGCCCGCTTCCTCCGCCCCCACCGGCTGGCTGATCTCGGGGTGATGTCCACCTACTTCGCCGCGCAGTATCTGCTCGCCCTCAGCACGCTCCCGCTGGGGTAGGGGCAGGGGTACGCCATCCAATCGACAACAAAACCCGTCGAATGTAGTCGACGGGTTCGGTCGGTGCGGTACTCAGAGGTTCTCCGGGGCTTTCACACGATGTGGCGGGGAGCCGGTCTGCTCAGGCGATATCCTGGGCCATGATCAGCCCCCAGCCGAAGGGCTCCTCCGCCCGGAGCCTGGCGGTCAACCGGTGGGGGCCCGGTGTCAGCACCAGCTCCACCTCGTGGCTTCCCAGCTCGATGTACCCCCGGGAGGCCCTGTCGGTGAATCCGGTGAACCGGCAGCGCCCCTCGAAGAGCGGCTGGCCGTCCACCCGCATCTCCAGGGCGTCGCTGAAACCGAAGCGCAGGCGAGACCGACCGGAGGGGGGCACCGGGATCTCCCGGGTCAGCACCGCCTCGCTCCGCCCGTTGATGGCGAAGAACCGGTTCAGGTTCAGGACGCCGTTCTCCTGGCACCGGACAGGCCCGACCCCCTCCAGGTGCTTTGAAACCGACCCGCAGGGTGAGCCAGCGGCCCATCTCCACCGGCGCCGCAGCCTGGTAGGCCGGGCCGTTATGGATCTGCCAGCTGTTCGAGCCGTGGAAGACCGGATCGTACTGGATCGCATCCCACTGCCCGCTGGTGTGGGGCTGGAGGTAGACCAGCTCGAACGAACCCTCGTCCCGGGCATGGAAGACCAGGCCGGGGTAGGCCGGCCCCGGGCACCAGAGGTCCATCTCCAGGTCCCCTTCGGCGATGGGCGGGCCCTTGAGCAGGAGCAGCCCGTCCAGGCGGAGCGCCGGCCGCCCCTCCCAGCTGACGGGCTCCGCCTCCCTGGCGTGCAGCTCCCACAGGCCCGGATCGGCCGGGGAGAACCGCTGCGGCTCGGTCATCTGATCTCGCCTCCCCGGTGGCGCTACCCCTTCAGGTGCCGGATCAGGAAGTCGGCCATCGCCCCGTAGCCCTTCAGCTGGTTGGTCCGCTTGGTGAAGCCGTGCCCCTCATCCTCGAAGACCAGGTACTCCACCTGCCGGCCCAGGGAGCGGAGCCGCTCCACCATCTGATCCGACTCCGCCTTCACCACCCGGGGGTCGGTGGCGCCCTGCACCACCATCAGCGGGGCGACGATGTTGTCCACATAGGTGATGGGGGAGCGCTGCAGCAGGAACTCCCGGTCCTCCTCGGTGTCGCCCAGCCAGGCCTTCATCGCCGGCTTCCAGTGCGGGGGCACCGACTGGAGGAAGGTGATCAGGTTGGAGGGGCCGCAGAAGTCGCAGGCGCAGGCCCAGAGGTCGGGCAGCCGGGTGGCGGCGGAGAGGGTGGCGAAGCCGCCGAAGGAGCCACCCCAGACGCCGATCCTCTCCGGGTCGACCCAGTCGAGGGAGCGGAGGAAGCGGTTGCAGGCCTCGATATCCTTCAGCTCCGCCCCGCCCCAGTCCCGGTGGATCCGCTTCTGGAAGTCGATGCCGAAGCCGGTGGAGCCCCGGATATTGGGCGCCAGCACCGCCACGCCCTGGCTGAGCAGGTACTGGTAGAAGCCGCCGTAGTTGTAGCCGGGCCGCTCCTGAAACTCCGGCCCGCCGTGGATGGAGAGGAGGGCGGGGACCCGCTCGCCCGGCTGGATCCCGTGGGGCCTGTAGAGCCAGGCGGTCACCTTCAGCCCGTCGAAGGACTCGATCTCCACCAGCTCCGGCGAGACGAAGACCTCCTCGGGGATGTTGCCGAGCATCGACTCGGTCACCCGGCTCAGCTGCCGGGCCTCCAGATCCAGCACGTAGATGTTGGTCGCCTCCCGGTAGGTGGCCACCTGCAGGAAGAGCCGCCGCCGCTGATCCTTGGGAGCGAAGCTGAGGGCGGAGATGACCCCCTTCGGCATCGCCGGCAGTTCCAGCGACCGGCCCGTCTCCCGCTCCACCACCTGCAGCTCCGAGTTGCCCGCCACGTTGACCGCGTAGGCCAGCAGGGACCGGTCCCCGCTCAGCGCCATCGCCTCGATATCCCACTCGGCGGTCACCAGGTAGGACCACCTGTCCGCCGCCAGGTCGTAGTAGCCGATGGCATCGAACTCCCGCCCGTCGTTGGTGACGAAGAAGAAGCCGGAGCCGTCCTTCAGCCAGCTCATGGGGAAGAACTTGGCCTCCCGGCCCGGGTGGGCGGTCAGGTTCCGGCTCTCGCCGGAGGCCACGTCGAACAGGTGCAGGTCCTGGTTGGTGTTGCCGTAGACCTGCATGGCCAGGAGTTTCGAGCCGTCGGGGGAGAAGGAGCCGAAGTAGAAGATCCCCCCGCCGCTGGTGACCCGCCGGGTCTCGCCGCTCTGCAGGTCATGCAGGTAGATGTCCACATCCTGAGGGTTATCGGCGTTCCCCGAGAAGGCCAGGTAGCGCCCGCAGGGGGAGAAGGAGCCGGAGCTGATGGTGTACTGCACATCCGGCCGGTCCGTCAGCTTGCGGGGCCAGCCGCCCACCGCATCCATCAGGTAGACCTGGAACTTCTCATCCCCATGGTGGTCGGCCAGGAAGGCGATGCGGGAGCCGTCCGGCGAGAAGGCGGCCGCCCGGACCGCATCCTCGGTGTAGAGGGTGAGCTGCTGGGGCCAGCCGCCCTGGCTGGAAACCCGCCAGAGGTTGAACTGGCCGCTGATGTCGGTGACAAAGAGCAGGCTGTTGCCGTCCGGGGCCGGGACCATACCGCCGATGCGACGGGTGGCGAAGAACTGCTCGAACTGGTACGCAGGCCGCTGGGTCACGGTTACACCCTCCTTCTTACTTGTGCCTATTCGATAAGACTGTCAGTTTCGCCAGAAGGTTCGGTGTTCATCGCCACGGATTACACG
>JBMONC010000104.1:0-14313 GCA_049324875.1 Bacillota bacterium | reverse complement strand
CCGTGGAATCCGTGGCAAAAAAAGGACGCCCCACTTCACAGCCAGACCGCAACGACCCCCCGGCCAACCGGAGGGTCGTTTTCGGCTTGCATCAGGTTGTGGCGTCCGCCTGCCCCTTGGGGACGGCGCTCTTCTCCTCCCGGGCGACCCAGCGGAAGAAGATCAGGAACCAGGCGAAGACGAAGACGGCCATGCCGCCCACCTTCATGATGATCCCGGCCAGCTCCTGGTCGGTCTTGGGGTCGATCCCCCACATCCGGGGGGCGTTGGCGTAGAACTGGTACATGACCCCCTCGGCGAAGGTGATGATGCCGAAGACGGCGATCTGCGAGAGGCCGATCAGGAAGATGTAGAACATCTGTGCCGCCTCCGAAAGGCGGGGCAGTTCCTTGAGCGGCGAGCAGATCGGCCACCACATCATCAGGGCGGTGAAGACCAGGATGGC
Organism: Bacillota bacterium; assembly: GCA_049324875.1. Taxonomy (GTDB): domain Bacteria; phylum Bacillota; class Sulfobacillia; order Symbiobacteriales; family Symbiobacteriaceae; genus JAWLHU01. The sequence continues at coordinate 13,868 of JBMONC010000104.1, read as the reverse complement.
GTGCTGCACGGCGTGGAACCAGTGGAAAATCAGGATCGCCTCGTAGGCCACCGGCATGTGCCAGAAGGAGTAGATCAGGTTGAAGACCAGCAGCGCCGGCACCGGGTGGACCAGCACCCTCATCACCCAGCGGGTGGGCGCCCAGCGGACCAGGGGCCGGAGCATCCAGCCGGGGGTGCCCAGCAGGATCAGCGGGGGCATCACCAGGGTGAGCAGGATGTGCTGGACCATGTGGGCGCTGAAGAGGTAGGTCTCGGAGAGCAGGTGGAGCGGGGTGCCCTCGGAGAGGTAGACCGTCCAGAGGCCGAGGGAGAAGAGGAGCTGCTGCCGGACCGGGACCGGATCCCCCCACCCGAAGGAGCGCCGCCAGAGGTTGACCGCCAGCAGGTAGGCCAGGTGGGTCAGGGCGATCCAGGCCAGCACCTCCGGGTACCAGAGGTCCTCGAAGCGGTGGGCCGAGAGCGATGCGGACATGATCGGTCACCCCTTTTTTTCCAGAAGGGCGACCGGCGAGTCCCGAAGGCCCGCCGGTCGTTGGTGGTCACTTACACCAGGTTGACGAATTTCAGGGCGATGGTGATCAGGGTGGCCAGCACCACGCCGACCACAAAGACCCCGCTCACGAGCTTGGCGTCGAAGCGCAGGTGCATGAAGTAGGTGGCCACCAGGTAGAACTTCAGCACCGAGAGCAGCGCCAGAACGGCCAGCACCAGGTTTGACATGCCCTTCAGGTAGAGGATCCCGAACTCGACGGCGGTGATCACGGCGAGGACCACACCGACGGTGATGAAGGTGCCGGTGGTGGGATGGGCATGCCCCTGAACCTGGGGCTGTGCACCCGTGCGAATTTCAGGCTTCATGCTCACGCCTCCTATTCGACGAACTCGATCAGGTAGATGACGGTGAAGAGCACGATCCAGACGATGTCGACGAAGTGCCAGTAGAGACCGGCGATCTCCACATCATCCGCCTTGTCGGCGCCCAGGCCGCCCTTCCGCCCGTAGAAGAGGAGGGAGAGGAGCCAGATGACGCCCACCGCCACGTGCGCCCCGTGGAAGCCGGTCAGCACGTAGAAGGTGGTGCCGAAGAGGCTGGAGGAGAGGGTCAGCCCCTCATGGTAGAAGTGGGTGAACTCGTAGGCCTGGAAGCCCAGGAAGGCGATCCCCATCAGGGCGGTGATCAGCACCCAGCGCAGACCGCCCCTGGAATCTCCCTTCTGGGCGGCGTGGACGCCCAGCACCATCGCCAGGGAGGACATCAGCAGCACGAAGGTGGAGATGGTGGTCAGCTCGATGTTGAACAGGTCCTTGGGGCCGGGGCCGCCGTTGTTGCTGCCGTGGTAGACCAGGTAGCCCACGATCAGGCAGGCGAAGAAGACGGTTTCCGAGGAGAGGAAGAGCCAGAAGCCGAGCTTGCGGTTGTCAATCCCGGTGTTGGTCACGTGGGCGTGGTCATGCTCGTGACCGGTGACGTGCTGCGCCATTAGCGATCCCCCTCCGGTTCGATCATGGTGCCGCCCTCGCCCTCAAAGGCCCAGCCCCAGAGGGCGATCAGGCTCATCAGCAGGCCCAGGATGACCGCCAGCATCGGGATCATCGACTGGCTGTTGCGCAGGAAGAGGAGGCCGTAGGCCAGCACCGTCGGGCCCAGGGCCAGGAAGGCCGGCATGTAGGACTGGCCGGGCATGTGGATCAGGCGGCTGGAGCTCTCCGGGTAGTGGAGCGCCTCCTCCGGCCTCTGCCCCGGCTCGGGGTACTTGGAGAACCAGAAGCCGTCACGCAGCCCGACCTGGGGGATGGTGGCGAAGTTGTAGACCGGCGCCGGGGAGGGGATGGTCCACTCCAGGGTCCGGGCGTCCCAGGGATCGGCCGGGGCATCCATGGGCTTCCGCATCGTCACCATGAAGTTGAAGATGAAGAGCAGGATGCCCACCGTCAGCACGAAGACGCCGATGGTGGAGAAGAGGTTCCAGAAGTCCCAGCCCATCCCCTCGGCGTAGGTGTAGATGCGCCGGGGCATCCCCATCAGGCCGAGGAAGTGGAAGGGGAAGGCGAACATGTTGAAGCCGACAAAGATCGTCCAGAAGTTCCACTTGCCCAGCCGCTCGTCCAGCATCCGGCCGAACATCTTCGGGAACCAGTAGTAGAAGCCGCTGAAGATGGAGAAGATCGAGCCACCGATCAGCACGTAGTGGATGTGGGCCACGATGAAGTAGGTGTCGGTCTGCTGGGTGTCAGAGGGCGCCGAGGCGTGCATGAAGCCCGAGAGCCCGCCGATGGTGAAGCACATGATGAAGCCGATGGCGAAGAGCATGGCGGTGGTGAACCGGACCTGGCCGTTCCACATGGTGGAGAGCCAGTTGAAGATCTTCACACCGGTGGGGACGGCGATCATCATCGTCGTCAGGGAGAAGATCGAGTTGACCACCGGGCCCATGCCGACGGCGAACATATGATGGCTCCAGACGGTGAAGCCGAGGAAGCCGATCAGCGCCGTGGAGAAGACCATGACGGAGTAGCCGAAGAGCGGCTTGCGGGAGAAGGTGGGGAGCACCTCGGAGACGATGCCCATGGCGGGCAGGATCAGGATGTAGACCTCGGGGTGGCCGAAGGTCCAGAAGAGGTGCTGCCAGAAGACCACGCTCGCCCCCATGTCGACGTTGAAGAAGTTGGTGGCGAAGGTCCGGTCGAAGAGGAGCATGATCAGGGCGACGGTGATCGCCGGGAAGGAGAAGATCACCAGCACCGAGGTGACCAGCGTGGTCCAGGTGAAGATCGGCATCTTCATCAGGCTCATGCCGGGCGCCCGCATGTTTAGGATGGTGACCAGGAAGTTAAAGCCGGAGACCAGGGTGCCGACGCCGAGCAGCAGCAGCCCCAGGGTCCAGAAGTCGGGGCCGAGGCCGCCGGAGAACTTGACCGAGGTCAGGTTGGCGTAGCCGAACCAGCCCGAGTCGGGCACGGCGCCCTTGGCGGTGCCGCCCAGGAGCCAGCCGGTGTTGATGAAGATCCCGCCGAAGAGGTAGGACCAGTAGGAGAAGGCGTTCAGGCGGGGGAAGGCGACGTCGCGCGCCCCGATCTGGAGCGGGAGCAGGTAGTTCATGAAGGCCGCCAGCAGCGGCATGATCGCCAGGAAGATCATGGTGGTGGCGTGCATGGTGAAGAGGGCGTTGAAGGTCTCAGCTGTGACCACGTTCAGCCCGGGCTTCGCCAGCTGCAGCCGGATCAGGAAGGCCTCCAGGCCGCCCACCAGGAAGAAGAGGAACGCCGTGATCCCGTACATGATGCCAATGCGCTTGTGGTCCACCGTGGTGACCCAGGACCAGAAGCCGGTCTGGGCTGTGGGCCGCGGCAGGACGCCCAGCGTCTTTTCAGCAGCGGTCGCCATGCGTTGTCGAACCTCCCGTCATGCTCTGGTCTGGGTTTACTTCAGGCTCTCCAGGTACTTGACGATGGCGTCGATCTGGTCGTCGGACAGCCGGGGCTTGTGGGCCGGCATGGTGGTGCCGGGCTTGAACTGGGCCGGGTTGGAGATCCAGGCCACCATGTTCTCGTAGGTGTTCTCCATGATGCCGCCGGCGATGGTCGACCGCTGGGCCACATCGGTCAGGTTCGGGCCAACGTTGCCCTTGGCAGGGGTCCCGTCGATGGCGTGGCAGGCGAAGCAGGCCGCCTCCTTCTCGAAGAGCGCCTTGCCCTTGGCGGCGGTGGCGTCCAGGTTCTTGGGCCCGGCCATCATCGCCTTGCGCTGCTCGACCCAGGCGGTGTACTCCTGCTCCTCCATCACCCGGACCCGGAAGCGCATCTTGGCGTGGGAGTCGCCGCAGAACTCGGCGCACTGGCCGTAGAAGAGGCCGGTCTCATCGGCCTGCAGCCACATCACGTTGGTCCGGTTGGGGATCATGTCCATCTTGCCCGCCAGCTTCGGCACCCAGAAGGAGTGGATCACGTCGCGGGAGGTGATCTCCAGCTTGACCGGCTTGCCCTTGGGGATGCGGAGCTCGTTGGCGGTGACGAAGCCCTCGGGGTACTCGAAGCCGAACCACCACTGATTGCCGTGGGCCTTGATGGTCATGGAGCCGTCGGGCGGGGTGGCGGTGGAGAAGGCGGCCGAGACCGTCGGGTAGGCGACCGAGATCAGGATCAGGATGGGGATGATGGTCCAGATGACCTCCAGGGTGTGGTTGCCGTGGACCTGCTTGGGCACGGCCGTCTGGCCCGGCCGGGCGCGGAACTTGATCACGACGAAAAGCAGCGCAGCGGTGACGAAGATGCCGATGCCGATCGCGACGTAGAGCGTGTACATGAGAAGACCCGTCTGTGACTGAGCCACCGGACCCCGCGGGTCCAGCGGCGACTGCGGAAGGGTGCTGCACCCTGCGAGCAGTCCCCCCGCCAGCGCAAAGAGAAGTGCGATGCCGATCCGTCCGGGTATCTTACGCATACCCACCTAATATCCGCCCCCCACGAAACATAAGAGTAGGACGATGGAAGTAGAGACCACTCCCAGAGTAGTACAAAAGCACTACTGTGACAACCCATTTTTGACAAGGAAGTGTCATAATCCTGCACATTCCCGGAATTAAAATTGCGAGAACCCATCGGCAGGTCTATGCCACGGAGTGCCCTGAAAATGACGGCCACGGATTACACGGATTACACGGATGAAGACATAAATCTTACAATAATGGGGCTCGTGCCCATTTGCATCAGCGGTGCTGGTGCGAAGCACCGCACCATGGTGGTTACACGGATTCCACGGACAAACAGAAAATGGGCAATGATAGGGTTCATCGGTGGTGCTGGTAAAGACGATCCTAATTGATTACAGTGCGTCGTGGAATCGAAAATGGGCACCGATCCCTACCTATTATTATATTTTTCTGTTTTATCCGTGTAATCCGTGTAATCCGTGGTTAAAAAATGCCCCGCGGCCGGCGCCGCGGGGCTTCGTGACCTACCGGCCCTGCTTGCGCAGGCCGGTCATGGCGTAAAGGATCCCGACCCAGGCGCCCTTCATGTTGCGGTAGGTCAGGATCAGGAAGAGGGTGCCGGCCACGGACCAGAGGATCAGCTGGTCGCGGGCGCTCAGGTCGGTCAGGACGGCGACCAGGTAGACGCCCACCACCACCAGGAGGGCGGTGACGGCGTAGGCCACCACCATCGCCCCGAGGAAGTCGCCCTCCTCGGGCTCGAACTCGGCCCCGCAGTGGGGGCAGCGGGTGCGCAGGCCCATGGCGCCGTCGGCCATCCGGCCTCGGCGGCAGGCGGGGCAGCGGAGGCGGAGGCCGTCCCAGGCGGCCAGCAGCATCGGCCCCAGCACGGGCTCACCTCCCCCGAGCGAGGCCTCTGGCCTCTTCCGCGATCCGGATCAGGTCGGGGGCGGTCCCGTCGTAGTAGGCGCGGATCTGGCCCTCCCGGTCGACCAGGGCGATCCGGCCGCTGTGCTCCACCCGGTAGTCGGGCCGGGCCGTTCCGCCGTGGCCGCTGTGGGCGGCGGGGAGCTTCTGCACCCCCAGCAGGAAGCCCTCGACCACCACCCGGCGGACGTGCTCCGGCTCGCCGGTCAGGAAGCGCCAGGTGGCGGTGTCGGCCTGGAACTGCCGGGCGTAGGCCTCCAGCCTTGCAGGGGTGTCCTGCTCGGGGTCGACGCTGATGGAGAGCAGCTGGACCTCGCCCAGCAGGCCGGCGGCGGCCAGATCCTCCTGGAGCTGCTTCATCTGGGCGGTCACCACCGGGCAGATGTCGTCACAGCTGGTGTAGATGAACCCGACCAGCAGCACCTTGCCGCCCACATCGGCGGCGGCGACAGGCCGGCCCTGCTGGTCCACCAGCCGGAAGTCGGGCATCTCGGCCAGCACGGGGAGCCCTCCGGCGGTGCCGGAGCGGAGCGCCCAGAGCGCCGCCGATGCGATCAGGAGCAGCGAGACCGAGGCGGCCAGGCCGATCCAGACCCAGCGCGGCGTCGATGCAGCGTTCGTTGCCATAGTTCCCTTCGCGACCTCCTGTTTCCGCAGACACCGGAGCAGATTTCGTCTTGATCGGGCAGATCCCTGCATGGGGCGGACGGTTAGGCAATATATTCGATGAGTTTATCGCAAACCGAAGGGGCTCCGGCAGGAATCGCACCGGAGGACGTGTAATCCATTGTGCCTAGCCGGATTAATCATCCCTTTAGACGAATTGGAAACTCCGGGAGGAATCATGGGAATGCTGAGAATTCATCGGAGCGTCCGCCTGCTGGCCCTGGCCGCCCTGCACGCCTTCGCAGCGGTGGCCGCCGGCGGACTTCCGTACGGGGAGCTGCCCGGTCGGGCTTTTTCGCTGATGGCCGGGCTCCTGACCCTGGCCGCCCTGATCCTGGACGGCCGCCTGCTCTGGTCCCGCCGGGCCGGCCTCGCCGCCAACACCCTGGCCACCCTGGCCCTGTCGGTGATGGCCGCCCTGGCCTACACCACCCCCGCCGGGGTCGGGCTCTCCATCCTGACGGTGCTGCAGGCCGCCGTGGCCTGGGGGGTCACGGTCAACCCGCACCCGTCCCGGCTGGCCATGTTCCGCTCCCAGTGGCAGGTGCCGCTCTATGCGGCGCTGGCCACCTTCCTGGTGATCAACCTGGGCGGCTACCTGAAGTCGGTGGGGGCGGGCGCCGCCTGCACCACCTGGCCGCTCTGCTCCGGCCCGATCCCCGAGGGGCTGGAGGCGGTGGTCTTCGCCCACCTGGCCCACCGGGCGGCTGCCGGGCTGGCCGGGCTCTTCCTGCTTTACACCGCCCTCTTCGTCGTCCGCCGCCACCAGCGGCGGCCGCTGCTGCTGGTGCTGGCCGGGGTGGCCATCGTCCTCTTCGGCACCCAGGTGGCCCTCGGCGCCCAGGCGGCGCTCCAGGGGCCGCTGCCCCTGGGCTCCCTCTGGCACACCCTGACCGCCACCGCCTTCATGGGCGTCCTGGTGATCCTGGCGGTGGCCGGCTACTATGCGCCATCGCTCCCCTCCATCTCCGGTGCGGAGGTGGACGTGCTCCCCGCCGTCCGGCCCATCGGGGCGGTGGTGCGGGACTACCTGATGACCACCAAGCCCCGGATCCTGGTCCTGCTGCTGATCACCGGCTTCGCCGGCATGTGGGTGGCCCAGGGGGGCATGCCTGACCTCGCCCTCACCCTGGTGACGCTGACCGGCCTGGGCATGTCCTGCGGCGGCGCAAACGCCGTCAACATGTGGTTCGACCAGGATATCGACGCCGTGATGTCCCGCACCAAGAAGCGGCCGATCCCCGCCGGAAAGCTGACCGGCGAGCAGGTGCTGGCCTTCGGCATCATGATGGGGGCGCTCTCCTTCCTGCTGCTGGCGGCCGCCGTCAACTTGATGACCGCCGCCCTCTCCCTGGGGGGCTACCTCTTCTACACCGTCGTCTACACCATGTGGCTGAAGCGGAACACCTCACAGAACATCGTGATCGGCGGGGCGGCCGGCGCCGTGCCCCCCCTGGTGGGCTGGGCCGCCGTCACCGGCGAGGTGAGCTGGGCCGCCGTGATCATGTTCCTGATCGTCTTCATCTGGACCCCGCCCCACTTCTGGGCGCTGGCGCTCTTCCGGGGCGAGGACTACGCCCGGGCCGGGGTGCCGATGCTGCCTGTGGTCAAGGGCGAGAGGCACACCAAGTGGCAGATCCTGCTCTACTCGCTCCTGCTGATCCCGACGGGGATGCTGCTCTACTGGACGGGGACGGTGGGGGAGGTCTACCTCTGGGTCTCGGGCCTGCTGGGGCTCTCCATGGTGCTGGCCTCGCTGGCGCTGCTCCGGGAGCGGCTGCCGAAGCTGACCTGGGCGCACCGGACCTTCGGCTGGTCGATCCTCTACCTGGCCTTGATCTTCCTGGCCATGGCCCTTGACGTTCGCGGCTGATCTCACGAAGGAGGAACCCCGTTCATGGACCAGATCCTCGCCATCATGCCAGCCATCAACGCCGTCCTTATCTCCGCCAGCGGGCTGTTCATCATCGATGGCGTCCGCTCCATCCGCAGGGGCGACGAGGTGCGCCACAAGCGGGACATGCTGATCGCCACCAGCCTGGCGAGCCTCTTTCTCGTCCTCTATGTGACCCGCATCTCCCTGGGTGGGCTCACCCCCTTCGCGGGGCCGGCCACCGTCAAGTACATCTACTTCTTTATCCTGTTCACCCACGTCACCCTGGCCTTGGTCCAGACGCCGCTGGTGCTGCTCACCCTCTACCGGGCCTTCAAGGGGCTCTTCCCGGCCCACCGGACGGTGGCCCGCCTCACCTACCCGATCTGGATCTACGTCTCCTTCACCGGGGTGCTGGTCTACGGGCTCCTGCATTACCCCTACGCCTCCTAGCCGCTGCAGGGATCGCACCGGCGCTCCGGCCATCGAGTAGGCTGAGGATGGAGACCTTCCCTGCTGGGGGGCAGGGTTCAGGTATAGATCATACAGGGGAAGGGGAGGGTCCGATCATGCGCTTGCATCGCTCCACCTTGATCGGTGCCGGTGTGGGGTTTGCCCTGGGCATGCCGCTGTTTGAGGTCTTCCTGCTGACGATCCTCGCCATCGATGGAGAGCTCTTCGATGCCGCCCTGACGATTCAGTACTTCTCCAAGTCCGCCAACCTGATCTTCCTGCTGGTCCTGCTCCACCTGGTCACGGCCGCCACCGGTGCGCTGGTGGGGAGCATCATCCACCGGTACAGGGGCCGCCGTGGGCTCCGGGTGGTGCCCAGCACCGCAGGGCGGTCCCACTAGGGGCCACGCGCCAAAGGAGTCCTGCCATCCGCGGCAGGGCTCCTTTTCGCGCCCTCCCGATGAGGAGGGCGCCGAAGGGGTACCTTAGAGCAGAAGTGGCAGCCGGGGGACAGGATAACCCGGCCCCGCGGCGAAGTCCTCTCGGGAAGGGGGTGTTCGCTGCTGGATTTCCTCATCATCTTCTTCGCCCAGGCCACCTACGTCTCGATCACCACCGTCCGCTGGATCATCCTGGTCCGGGGAGGGCGGCTGCTGGCGGCGACGATCAGCTTCTTCGAGATCATCCTCTACGTCTATGCGCTGGGCCTTGTGGTGACACAGCTGTCCAATCCGTGGAAGGTGGTCACCTATGCGGCGGGCTACGCTGTCGGCTCGCTGGTGGGCAGCAAGATCGAGGAGAAGCTGGCCATCGGCTACACGCTCTACCAGGTGATCACCACCCGGCTCGGCCAGGTGGCGCCGCTCCTCCGGGAGCACGGCCTTGGGGTGACCAACTGGCGGGCCGAGGGACGGATGGGCGAGCGAGAGGTGCTCTTCGTCGTCTCCCGCCGAAAGCTGGCCCACAAGGTGCTCTCCCTCATTGAACAGGCCGATCCGCAGGCCTTCGTGGTCCGGTTGGAGCCATCCGCTTACAAGGGCGGCTTCCTTCAGAAGTATCTCCGCTGATCACACCCCCGGTGCCGATGAACCCCATGCAGGAGGGCTTCGCGTGAGCAGAATCGTGGACATTCTGGTAGAGATCCCGAAGGGCAGCCAGAACAAGTACATCTGGGACCAGACCCGGGGCCGTGTGCGGCTCGACCGGGTGCTCCACTCCTCGATCCACTACCCCTCGGACTACGGCATCATCACCGAGACCCTGGCGGGGGACGGGCGCCCGCTGGACGCCCTGGTGATCGTCACCAACCCGACCTTCCCCGGCTGCGTCATCAGCGGCAAGGTGATCGGCTGCCTGAAGACCGTGGACGAGAAGGGCGAGGACACCAAGATCATCTGCGTCCCCACCAACGACCCGCGCCTCTCGAAGACCGAGTCCCTGAACGAGATTGCCCCCCACCGGCTGAAGGAGATCGAGTACTTCTTCAAGGCGTACAAGGAGCTGGAGGGGAAGCAGGTGGAGATCCAGGGCTGGGGCGACGTGGTCGACGCCCTGACGGTGGTGGAGAAGTACCGGGTAAAGCGGTAGAAGGAGAGCGTTGTACTTTGCCACGGATTACACGGATTACACGGATAAATACATGAAATAAATAATAATGGGGTTTTATCCTATTCATCAGGGGCGCGGTACTTCGCACCAGCACCCCGCATGAATATCGGCATCAACCCCATTGCATGTTTTGTGTGTTCATCCGTGTAACCAGCATGGTGCGGTGCTTCGCACCAGCACCACCAAGCAAAAGGGTACAACCTCCATTGTTATATCCATTTTTTGTCTCCGTCCGTGTAATCCGTGTAATCCGTGGCAAAGATCATGGACCCTACTTCCCTGCATGACCAACAAAAATCGGGCGCCGCCTCCGTGGGGAGGGGCGCCCGCTCTCGTCAGCGCACGGTTTCGATCAGGATGCCGCCGACCCCGCCCTGGATGGTCAGGTCGACCTGGTGGGCGGCGGTGGCGTAGTTGGGGGAGTAGTAGTAGTTCCCCTCCCGGGTGAAGTCGCCCCGCACGCTGACCCCACCGAGGCCGGTCTCCACCCGGATGCGGGCCCCCAGATCCACCGGCACCCGGATGGTGGTCTGGCCGACGCCGGTGTCGATCTGGCCCCGGAACTGGCCGCGGGCCGGCAGGGTGATGGTGGTCTCCCCTACACCGGCGGAGAGCCGCAGGTCGGAGAGGGTCAGGCTGCGGAGGTCCAGCTCGCTGCGGCCCACGCCAGTCTGCACCCGCAGGGCCAGCGGGATCTCTTCACTCAGCTGCAGGCTCCAGCGGCCGCCGCTCTGGCTGGTGAAGGGGACGTGGGGGCGGAGGAACTCGCTGGAGAGCCGGTAGATGCCGGTGGAGGCGCTGAGCCGGAAGTCCTCCTCCAGCTCCTCGCCGACGATCGGCTCAACGCTGCCCTGCACCAGGGCTCCGGCGGCTGCACCGCCGGTGATCTCCAGCCGGGAGACGGAGGGGGAGATCTCCACCCGCGCCTCCCGGGCGCCGTCAATCCCCTGGTTGATGGTGACCCGCTCCCCCGCCTGGTAGCTGACGATGGCCGGGTCGGTCCAGAGGCTGACGTAGTAGAAGACGCCGCCCAGCAGGGTCAGCACCAGGGCCAGGGCCAGCAGCCCACCCCAGCGGCCGCGGCGGCCCAGGAGCATGTCCACGCCCATGGCGATCAGCCAGACCGGCCAGAAGCGCCAGAGGATCTCCCAGATCGACCAGGTGATGACCCCCAGGTTGTTGAGCAGCAGGACGGCGCCGATGAAGACCAGGATCAGCGGGCCGGCCAGGCTGCGCCGGCGGACGGGGGGCGCCTGCTGCGGGGGCGGCGGGGCGTAGGTCTGGAAGGGCGCCGGGGGCTGGGCAGGCGGGGGCGTGGGCGGGGAAGGCGGCTGAACCGGTTCGGCCGGAGCAGCGGGCTCGACCGGCGCTGCGGGCTCCGCCGGCGGTTCGGGCTCGGCCGGCGGACGGTTCTCGTTCTCCTGTGGTTCCTGCGGCGCGAGCGGCTGCTCGGGCTGCTTCTTTTCCTTCTCTTCCATGAGCGCTCTCCTTCCGGACGACGTGTCACATCCAGTTGGACGTCGCCTCTCGGTGTGACCCTTCACGGTCTTACCGAAAAATGCGCCCTCAGCGGCCGAAGTCGATCTGGATGACGGACCGGTAGGTCTGGACCCCATCCACCTCCAGGGCGATGGCATACTTGAACCGGACCCCGGGCGTCAGGTCGGCGGGCAGGCTGCCCTTCCATTCAAAGGCGCCCCGCTCGACGCGGGCCTCTCCCAGGGGCTGCCGCACCGCCTCGCCGGCCTCTGCCAGGGAGATTGCCACCCGCTCCGACTCCACCCAGCCCTCGCCCCGGACGGTGATGGGCCCGCCGGGCTTGGGCCGGCTGGGCTCGATGATCATGGGAGAGACCGGCGGCAGGAGGCTCCTCCGCCCCACCGGGGCGGCGTTGTGGTAGAAGGCGGCCAGGTCTGGGGCGATCACCTCGCCCACCCCTTCGTGATAGAGCCGGTCCTTCACGATCTCGTAGCGGGTCCCGCCCAGCGCCCGCTCCACGTGGTGGAGCCGCACCTCCCGGCCATCCCGGTAGCGGATCACCAGCCAGGAGGCGTACTGCAGATCCTCGTCGCTCCTCCAGATCCCCACCGGCTCCGCGGTGGGGCTCGCCCGGCGCAGCAGATGGAGCAGGTGGGCGATCCCGGGCCGGTCCGCCTCCCGGTCGCCGTAGAGCGGCCGCACCGTCCCGGACGGGGCGCCGGTCTTCCGGTGCGTGACGAAGGCCACCTGCGCCGCCTCCTCCAGGTCGGCCGGGTCGTAGCGGAGCATCGCCGAGTCCAGCTCATCCGGCGCCACGGTTCCCCGGGGAGTGCATCCGGCGAGCAGGAGCAGAAGGGCCAGCAGGGGGAGCCATTGCCGCATCTTTCCACACCCCTTTTGATCGGATTAGACGGCCCGCCCCCGGCGGGGGTTGCACAGAGGGTCCGTTGGCGCCATAGTCCCCGCCCGCTGGCGGTGGAGTTCAGCGGCGGCGCTGCTGGGGATCAGCGTTCAGAACCTCTATCGCAAGATCGACGCCTACCGGCTGGCGCCCTGAGGAGCCGGAACCAACCAGCCCCGAGCGCAGTCTTATAGGGAAACCGGGATGATCGGAGGCAGCGAGCGTGAACCTCCCCGCCCCCCTGCGGGCCCTGGGCCACCGAGACTACCGCCTCTTCTGGTCCGGCCAGGTGGTCTCCCAGATCGGATCCTGGATGCAGGTCATCGGCCACGGCTGGCTGATCCTGGAGCTGACCGACTCCCCCCTGCAGGTCAGCCTGATCAGCGTGCTCCAGTTCGCCCCGATGCTCCTCTTCTCGCTGCTGGCCGGGGCGGTGGTCGACCGGCTGCCCAAGCGGCGGGTGATCCTGGTCACCCAGACCGGGATGGCGTTGGCCGCCTTCGCCCTGGCCTGGCTGGTCTCGTCCGGGCAGGTCCAGTACTGGCACGTGGCGGTCCTGGCCTTCCTGGTGGGCACCCTCTGGGCCTTTGACACCCCCGGACGCCACTCCTTCGTGGTCGATATGGTGGGCAAGGAGGACCTGGTCAGCGCCCAGGCGCTCAACGGCACCACCCTGAACACCGCCCGGATGGTGGGCCCGGCGGTGGCCGGCCTGCTGGTCGCCCGGTACGGCGTCGCCCCCGCCTTCCTCCTGAACGGGCTCAGCTTCCTGGCGGTGATCACCGCCCTCCTGGCGATCCGGGCCGAGGGCCGCCCCGCCCCCCGCTCCGGCCGCTCCCTGCTCCGGGAGGTCCGGCAGGGGCTCGCCTTCTCCCTGCGGGAGCCGCACATCCTGGTCACCCTGGCCGGCCTGGTCGTCCTCAGCCTCTTCGCCGCCAGCTTTCAGATCCTGGTCCCCCTGCTGGCCAAGCAGGAGCTGGGCCTGGACGCCGCCGGCTACGGCCTGCTGACCGCCGCCCAGGGAATGGGCGCCGTAGGCGGGGCGGTCCTGCTCACCTGGCAGAGCCGCAGGCCGATCCGCTACGAGATGGTGGCCGGGGCCGCCGCCCTGGTCTGCACCACCACCCTGCTGATGGGCTTCGCCCGCCACTTCTGGCCCGCCGCCGCCCTCCTGCTGGTGATCGGCCTGATGCAGGCGCTCTTCTACCCCGCCAGCAACACCCTGATGCTGGTGGCCGCCCCCGACTCCCTGAGGGGCCGGGTGATGTCGCTCTTCCCCCTGGCCAACGCCGGCACCGCCCCCATCGGTGCCGCCTTCACCGGCATGGTAGCCGAGTGGGGCGGTGTCCACGCCGCCTTCGGGGTGGGCGGAGCCCTGGGTCTGCTCTGCATCGCCCTGCTCTTCCTCTGGTGGCAGACCGACCTCCGCCACCGCCCGACGCCAGTTATTCCCGAGCTGTAGCGGTGGGGCGGTCCTTCTTTCACACGGATTACACGGACTAATGGGGAGATGACACGGATTCATACAG
>JBMONC010000103.1:0-36953 GCA_049324875.1 Bacillota bacterium | reverse complement strand
CAGGTTACGCCTGACAGTCCCGGACTTACCGGAGTATCTGTACCCCCCTGCCTTCGTGTAACGTCGATCGAGTCTGAATTACCGAGGTTACTATTGGCCCCAGTGCGGAAAACAAGATTACACGGATAAAACAAATACATTATAACGAGGTGGGGTGGTACCCTTTTGATCCGTGGTGCTGGTGCGAAGCACCGCACCATGCCAAGTAGTAATTATTATTATATTTTTGTGATTAATCCGTGTAATCCGTGTAATCCGTGGCAAAGAAAACACCCCCACTTCCCAGCCGGACGGTAGGATGCCAGGCCCTGTGGTAGAATAACGATGTTGGAGTGTGCGGCTATCTTACATAGAGGAGACGATAGGGTTGGAACTGAGGAAGCGACACGAAGTCCCGGTCGAGGAGAAGTGGGATCTTGACTCCGTCTACCCCTCGGTGGAGGCCTGGGAGCAGGACTACAGCAAGACCGAGGCGATGATCCCGGAGGTGACAGGCTTCCAGGGCAAGCTGGGGGAGTCCTCCCAGACCCTGCTCAAGGCGCTGCAGACCCGCGACCAGATCAGCCAGCTGCTGGAGCAGTGCTATGTCTTCGCCCACATGAAGGAGGACGAGGATACCGCCAACTCCACCTACCAGGCGCTGGCCTCCCGGGCCACCTCCCTCTACGCCAAGGTCTCGGCGGCCCTCTCCTTCATGACCCCCGAGATCCTGGCGATCCCCACCGAGACGATCAAGGGCTGGCTGGAGAGCGACCCGGGGCTGGCTGCCTACCGGCATGAGTTGGAGGACACCATCCGGGAGAAGGAGCATGTCCGGAGTCACGAGGTGGAGGAGCTGCTGGCCCAGGCGGCCGAGGTCGGCTCAGCCCCCAGCGATGTCTTTGGCAAGCTGAACAACGCCGACATGAAGTTCCCCAGGATCCGGGATGAGGAGGGCAACGAGGTCGAGCTGACCAACGGCCGGTACCTCCGGTTCCTGGAGAGCCCGGTGCGCCGGGTCCGGCAGGAGGCCTTCGAGGCGCTCTACGCCACCTACGCCAAGTTCCGGAACACCCTGGCCGCCACCCACGCCAACTCGGTGAAGAAGGATGTCTTCTTCGCCCGGGCACGCCGGTTCCCCTCGGCCCGGGCCATGGCCCTCTCCCGGACCAACGTCCCCGAGTCGGTCTATGACAACCTGATCGCCACCGTGCACAGGAACCTGCCCAACCTGCACCGCTACATGCAGCTGCGCCGCAAGCTTCTGGGCCTGGACGAGCTGCACATGTATGACCTCTACACCCCGATGGTGGCCGAGGTGGACAAGAAGATCCCGTACACCGAGGCGGTCGACACCATCCTTGCGGCCCTGGCCCCCCTGGGCGATGAGTATATCAGCGTCGCCCGCGACGGCCTGACCGATTCCCGCTGGGTCGACATCTATGAGAATGAGGGCAAGCGGTCCGGGGCTTACTCCTACGGGGCGTACACCACCAAGCCGTTCATCCTGATGAACTACCAGGACACCCTGGACTCGATGTACACCCTGGCCCACGAGCTGGGCCATTCGATGCACTCCTACCTCACCCGGCAGAACCAGCCCTACCACTACGGCAGCTACACCATCTTTGTGGCCGAGGTGGCCTCCACCTTCAACGAGGCGCTCCTGACCGAGCACCTGATCCGAACCACCGACGACAAGAAGCTGAAGATGTACCTGATCAACCACCAGCTGGAGTCCTTCCGGACCACCCTGATCCGGCAGACGCTCTTCGCCGAGTTTGAGCACATCACTCATCAGAAGGTGGAGAAGGGCGAGGCGCTGACCGCCGACGTGCTGAGCGAGATCTACTACGACC
The DNA here is from genome assembly GCA_049324875.1 of Bacillota bacterium. Taxonomy (GTDB): domain Bacteria; phylum Bacillota; class Sulfobacillia; order Symbiobacteriales; family Symbiobacteriaceae; genus JAWLHU01. Next base: position 35,115 of record JBMONC010000103.1, on the reverse strand, counting down.
TCAACAAGCGCTACTATGGCACCGAGGGCATGGTGATCGACGAGCAGATCGCCCTGGAGTGGGCCCGGATTCCCCACTTCTATACCGCCTTCTACGTCTACCAGTACGCCACCGGCATCTCCGCCTCCGCGGCGCTCAGCCAGCAGGTACTGACCGAGGGCAAGCCGGCGGTCGACCGGTACCTCAACTTCCTGAAACGGGGCTCCTCCGACTACTCCACCAACCTCCTGAAGGAGGCCGGGGTGGACATGACCTCCCCCGAGCCGGTGCAGCAGGCGCTGGACCTCTTCGGCCGGCTGCTCGACCAGATGGAGGAGCTGGCCGGGCTGCGGTAGAAGGTCCGGTCAAACAGAAAAGCCCCGGTCCTGGGTTTGCCAGGACCGGGGTGCTTCTGCGGGTCGGTGAGGGACTAGACGGCCCGAGCGGGCTCCGCCAGCTTCTCCTCGGCACGGATCTTGGCCAGTACGATCTGGACCCGGTCCTCCGGGCGGGAGACCCGCCACTGATCCACCAGCCAGTCGAGATCACGACTCATCGTAGTCGGGGCGTAGCTGATCTTCTGGGGCTTCTGCTTGATCGGTCGACGCATGGGTAAGAGGCCCTCCTTCGACATGCATACGTTGGATGCCCCGTCCTCTGGTCATCCGCGACATGCGAAGGTCTCGCCAGGCTCTTGCGAGTCGGTAGGACCGGGGCCGGACTGTGGCCCGTGATGACGACCCTACCCGCCGTGTGAAGGCGCGGCTACTCCCCCTGGATGGGGCAAGTTCAATGTATCACAAAAGGTATACAGGAGTGTATAGGTCGTATAGTGGATTCATGGTCTATACCAAGCCTATGTTGATTAGACCAATTCCGATATTCTGTCTGTACGACATCCGTTCTGCGACCGAGCGATGCGAACCCACGAGCTGAGGAGGCAACTACACGCATGGATCCCCGAGTGCGCAAACTGGCACGGAACCTGATTCACTACAGCACCCGGCTTCAGGCGGGCGAGAAGATCCTGATCGACGTCTACGGTCTCCAGGTGGATATGGTGCGGGCCCTGGTGGAGGAGGTCTACGCCGTCGGCGGCATCCCCTTCGTCTCCATCAAGAACCATCAGGTACAGCGCGCCCTGCTGCTGGGGGCCACCGAGGAGCAGTGGTCGATGATGGCCCGCTACGAGGCGGAGCGGATGAAGGAGATGGATGCTTACATCGGCCTGCGGGCCGGTGAGAACGCCAGCGAGCTCTCCGACGTGCCGCCGGAGAAGAACCGGATCTACCAGGAGAAGTGGTGGAACCCGGTTCACTCCCAGATCCGGGTCAACCAGACCAAGTGGGTGGTCCTCCGCTGGCCGACCCACGCCATGGCCCAGCTGGCCAACATGTCGACCGAGGCCTTTGAGGACTTCTACTTCGATGTCTGCACCCTGGACTACGCCCGGATGGACCGGAACATGGATGCGCTGAAGGCCCGGCTGGAACGGACCGACAAGGTGCGCATCGTGGGGCCGGGGACCGACCTGAGCTTCTCGATCAAGGGGATCGGGGTGGTCAAGTGCTCGGGCCTGCGGAACATCCCCGACGGCGAGTGCTACACCGCCCCGGTCCGCAACTCGGTCAACGGCGTGATCAGCTACAACGTGCCGGCCATCTACCAGGGCTTCACCTACGAGAACATCCGGTTCGAGTTCAAGGACGGCAAGATCGTGAGGGCGACCGCCAACGACACCGAGCGGATCAACGAGGTCCTGGACACCGACGAGGGCGCCCGGTACATCGGTGAGTTCTCCTTCGGCTTCAACCCCTACATCCTGAAGCCGATGAAGGATACCCTCTTCGATGAGAAGATCGCCGGCTCATTCCACTTTACGCCCGGACAGGCCTACAAGGAGGCCGACAACGGCAACCGCTCCGCCATCCACTGGGATCTGGTCTGCATCCAACGCCCGGAGTTCGGCGGCGGCGAGATCTACCTGGATGGCGAGCTGGTCCGGAAGGACGGGACCTTCGTGACCGAGGATCTGCAGGGGCTGAATCCCGAGGCGCTCAAGGACTGATCGGCAGCAGCCCGGCCCACCGGCCGGGGAGGGGGAAGGGGGGCGTGAGATGATCCGTCGAAGGTGGCTCTCCTACGTGCTGGTCTGGACCAGCTTCTTCGATCAGCTGGCCTGGACCCCGGTCCTGGTGCTGATCGCCGCGGCGGTGCAGGCGCCCGAGGCGCTGGCCTGGGCGGCCAGCCTCTACAGCGTGGCCAACCTGCTGGGCAACGCCCTCTTCGGCCTGCTCTCCGACCGGCTAGACCGCTACGGCGTGGCGGGTGCCGGCCTGCTGGCCATGGGCCTCACGGGGGCGCTGCACCTGGGGGTCACCTCCCCCGGAGCGCTCCTGGGCGTCCGCTTCCTGCACGGCCTGGCCATTGCGGCGGTCGCCCCGGCGGCGCTGGCCAGCGTGACCGACGGCATCCCCCGGAACCGGCGGGGCGAGGTGCTGGCCCGGGTCGGGCTGGTGATCGCCATCGCCTCCATGCTGGCCACCTCGGCCATGGGCCGGGTGGTGAGCCGGGTGGGCATGGCGGCGGGGATCGCCGGTCTGGCCGCCCTGGTGGGGCTGGTGGGAGCGGCCACCCTGCTCCTGCGCCACCGGATGGAGCCCCTTCCCCCGGTTCGGATGCGGAGGCTGCGGGGGGAGGGGGAGCTCCCCCCGACCGCCCTCAACCCGGCCATGCTGGGGGCGGCGGTGCTGGTGGCCTTCGCCCTGATGTTCCTGCAGAACGTCCTCTTCTACGCCTACCCGCTGCAGGCGCGGGCGCTGGGCATGAGCCCGGCCGCCATCGGCGGGACGCTGGCGGTCTTCGGCCTCGGGTCGATGCTCGCCTTCCTGCCGCCTCTCTCGCGGGCGGCGGACCGGTGGGGTCGCCACCGGCCCCTCTTCCTGGGGCTGCTCCTGGCGGGGGCGGGGCTGATGGGCCTGGCCCGCTGGACCGCCATGCCCGCATTGGCGGCGAGCCTCTTCATCTATGGCCTGGGCTTCGGCCTGGTCTTCCCGGCGGTCTCGGCGCTCAACGCAGACGCCGCCGGGCAGGGCCGGCGCGGCCTCGCCTTCGGCCTGCTGACCGCCGCCTTCTCGCTGGGCTCCATCACCGGCCCGCTGGTGACCCAGGCGCTGGCCGCCTACGCCTCGCCCTTCGCCGTGGCCGGGGGGCTGGCGCTGGCCACCGGGCTGATCACGGTGGGCTGGTACTACTGGGCGGCGCGACCGGTCCCGCACCCCACCGGCCCGGGGGTGCCCCGCTGATGCTGACCCCCCTCGTCTGGCTGCGCAACGCCATCGACTACCCCATCCGGCATCTGATCAAGCTCCGCCGGGGCGCTCCGCCCCTGCCGGCCGAGCCGAAGGACGGCCTCTTCCCGCCGGCGGTGCAGGCCGAGGCAGACCGGCTGGTCCGGACCTACGGCCTGGAGCGGTGGGCCCGCCAGTCCGGCCGGACCGACTTCGCCGCCTCCCTCTTCTACCTGCAGATGCTGGAGCGGGCGCTGGAGGAGGGGCGGGTGCGCCTCCCCTCCCCGGTGACCGCCGTCGACGCCGGCTGCGGCGACTGGTTTTACGTGCAGGCGCTCCACGGGCTGCTCCGGCACCACGGCAGCGAACCCCCCCGCACCGTCATCCTGGACGGGGTGGAGGTGGACGCCTGGGCGCTCTATGCGGGCTTTCGCTCCCGCTATGACTGGGCCCAGGCCTACGCCGCCGGCTGTGACGGCGCCACCTACCTGCCGCAGGATATCCGCCAGTACCGGCGGGAGGTGGACCTGGCGCTGATGCTCTTCCCCTTCCTGTTCGCCGACGACCTGCGGCGCTGGGGGCTGCCCCGCCGCTACCTCCGCCCCGGCGAGTACCTGCGCCACGTCTGGGGCCTGCTCAAGCCAGGAGGCTGGCTGGTGGTCGCCAACCTGGGCGGGGCCGAGCGGATCGAGCAGCACCGGCTGCTGGCGGAGGCCGGGATCCCGATCGGCTGGTGGGGGGAGCACAGCTCGCCCCTCTTTGCCTACGAGCAGCCCCGGTACCTGACCGTCGCACGGAGGCCGTTGGATGTTTAAGGCAAGGTTTGCCGGGAAATACTCTCAGTGAAGCCCCGGGAAGGGGTTTCCTGAGAGGAGGGATCCCATGCAGACCATGCCTTCCAAGAACCGCTCCACGGTCCTGGTCACCGGCGTCGCCCTGCTGGCCCTGGTCGTCGGCCTGATTGCCTACGGCGTCAACAGAGGGGCCGGGGACGAGGCGCCGGAGGCCGACCCCATGACCCAGCTGGCGGAGCCGGAGAACGGCACCGCCGCACAGCCGGGTACGGTGCTGGATGCAGCCCCGTCCGCCACCGCCGAGGAGAGTTCCGTCGCGGAGGCTGCCCCTACCGCGGAGATCATCCCGGAGGCCGGCAGCGAGGTGGAGGCCTCATCCACGGCCTCCCCGTCCCTGACCACCCTTGGCTCGGTGCCGGCGACCCACCTGGTCCAGCCCGGCGACACGCTCTACACGATCAGCCGCACGTACTACAGCACCGACATCTACGCCGGCGACATCGAAGCGCTGAACAACCTGACCGACCCCAACCAGATCCAGGTGGGGATGGAGTTGATGCTCCCCCGGCCCGAGGATCTGCTCATGCCGGCCTCAGGCCAGTAGCCTTTCCCAACCGGGAGGCGGGTCCCGCAGCGGGCCTGCCTTTTCCGCGCTTGACGGCGCACCGGTCGGGTGGTAGATTCGCGGTAGCGTCCGTTGGTAGTCCCTGATCCTGCCATTGGCAGGATTGTGTGAGCCCCGGGGCCGCAAGCGGCTGCTCGGGGCTTTGCTGTTGCCGCGGGCGGTTGCTGGCGGAGAGAGGAAAGGAGCGTTCTCCTGTGACCATTCAGACCCGCAGCGCACGGCTTGAGGAGTATCCGCAGATCCGGGAGATCCTGCAGGAGGCCTTCGGCGACGACGAGGTGCAGCTCTGGGACCACCTGGTGGCCCACGATCCCGCCTTGACCCCCGACACCATCCGGGTGGCCCTGGACCCCCGGGGAAGGCCGGTGGCCTGTACGGTGGTGCTGCCCCGGACCATCCAGGGTCCGCAGGGCCCGGTCCCGGCCGCCGTCACCACCCTGGTGGCCTGCCGCCCCGAGCTGCAGCGGCGGGGCTACGGCGGGGCGACCGTGCGGGACGGGCTTCGGCAGATGGCCGAGCGGGGGCTGGCCTTCTCCATCCTCTACGGGGAGGCCGACTACTACCCCCGGTTCGGCTATGCCCGGGTGCTGCCCCTCTACCGGACCATCCTGCCCGTCGACACCCCCGAGCTGAATCAGGTGCCCCTGCCGGAGGCTGACCAGCCCCTCCGCCCGGCCACAGAGGCGGACCTCCCGCTGCTTTCCGGCCTCTTCGCCCGCCACCTGGCCGGTTACCCGGGGGCGGTGGCCCGGGGGCCCGAGCCGTGGCTCTGGCAGTTGAGGAAGCCCGAGCGCTTCGCCCTGCTGCTGACCCGCTCAGGGGCGCCGGCCTATGCCCTCGTGGCGGAGGACCGGGAGCAGGGCCTGCTCTTCGTCTACGAGGCGGCTGCCGATGAGCCCGCGGCGGGCCGGCTGCTGCTGACCGGCCTGTTGGGCGAGGCCCGGCGCCGGGGCCTCGCCGAGGTCCGGCTGGCCACCCCGCCGGACCACCTGGTCACCCGTCTGGCCGTGCTCCACGGGGCGGAGCAGCGGCTCCAGCCAGCCAAGCACGGCATGGTGGCGGTCACTCGCTGGGCGCCCCTGCTCCCTGCCGGCTACACCGTCTCCGGCGGCGCCCTGCTGCGGGAAGGGGAGCCGGTGCTGGAGGCCCCCGAGGCCAGCCTGGTCCAGCTGGCCTTCGGCTACCGGACGGTCGATGACCTGCTGCTGCTGGGAGAGGCCCGGCTGAAGGGCGATCCGGCGGTGCTCCGCGCAGACTTCCCCGCCCGCCTCCCCAAGTGGTCCCTGGCCCCCTTTTGGATGTGATACAGAATGAAGGCGCCGCTCTCCCGGGTAGGAGGGCGGCGCCCCTTGATCCAGTTACATGGAGCTGTGGGCCGGCAGTGGTGGGGGAGCAGTGGCGGACCTCGAGCAGAAAAGACTCACTACCCCTTGCCTGACTTGTAAGTAATTGGTAATATCCTTCTCGGAGGAGCGAGCCTTCCAGTGCCCGGGAAGTCAGCGCCCGCCGAGGGGCCTTTGGCACAGACGGCAGATGGCGCCAACCCCGTTCTTCGCTGAAATGCTCGGGCGTGAGCCCGAGGAGCCGGAGGAGGAAACCTACGAATAGCAGGGGGTGGTTCTGTTGGGTGGCATGAGTCTCTGTCCCAGCCCGTGGTACATGCAGGTCTTGTCCTTGATCATCCATGCAGCTCCCCTGTTGCTGATGGTTGGCTTCCTCTACCTGGTGTACCGGGCTGTGCAGGCGTTGGAGCGCATTGCAGGGGCACTCAAGGAGCGCACGGAAAAGTAGCATCCAAGAGGGCACAGTGCCCGGTGGCGCTATTCAATAAGCCCGCCTTCATCAAACGATCACAGAAATGGTGCTAGGCACGGACGCACTTTGGTAGTACCATTGGATCGTCCAGGCATCACACATCCCCCCAAGTAGCTAGGAGGGTATTCTGTGCGGAGGCTATCTCGCGGTCTTGCTCTCATCCTTGCCCTGGCCATGCTGGTCCTCGCCGGTTGCGGCACCAAGCAGGCGGAGGCCCCGAAGAACGCGGAACCGAAGGCTGAGGCCCCAGCCAAGACGGTCGAACTGAACTTCTACTTCCCGGTCGCTGTGGGCGGTGCCGTTGCCAAGACCATTGAGGGTTACGTCAGCGACTTCAACGCGGCAAACCCCAACATCAAGGTGACCCCGGTCTTCGCCGGCAACTACGCCGAGACCATGACCAAGGTCCAGACCGCCATCCAGGGCGGCAAGCCCCCTGAGGTGGCCGTGCTGCTCTCCACCGACGTCTTCACCCTCCTGGACCTGAAGGCGATCGTCCCCTTCGATGACTTCGCCGCCACGGACAAGGAGTACCAGGCCTACATCAGCGACTTCCTCCCGGCCTTCATGAAGAACTCCGTGGTGGGTGGCAAGACCTACGGCATCCCCTTCCAGCGCTCCACCCCGGTCCTCTACTACAACAAGGAGGCCTTCAAGGAGGTCGGCCTCGACCCCGAGAAGCCCCCGAAGAACTGGGATGAGCTGGTCGCCTTCGGCAAGCAGCTGACCAAGCCCGACGGCAGCCGGTGGGGCGTCGAGCTTCCCTCCGACGGCTACCCCTACTGGATCTTCGGTTCGTTCTTCATCCAGGCCGGCCGCAACATCGTCAACGAGGACGGCACCGAGGTCTACTTCAACACCCCCGAGGTGATTGAGGGGCTGGAGTTCATCAAGTCGCTCTCGGCCACCCACAAGATCATGCCCCCCGGCGTCCTGAAGTGGGGCGATGTGCCCAACGACTTCATCACCGGCAAGGCAGCGATGATCTACCACACCACCGGCTCCATCGGCAACATCAAGTCGAAGATGGATCCCGCCAAGATCGGCATGGCCTTCATGCCCGCCGGCAAGAAGGGCTACGGCGCCCCCACCGGCGGCGGCAACCTCTTCATCTTCAAGACCACCCCCGAGAAGCAGGCGGCGGCCTACAAGTTCGTCAAGTTCATGACCGAGACAGAGCGGATGGCCAACTGGGGCATCACCTCCGGCTACGTCGCCGCCCGGAAGTCCTCCTGGGAGACCGAGGCGATGAAGAAGGCGGTGGCGGAGTTCCCGGGCTACAAGGTCGCCCTGGACCAGCTGCAGTACGCCGACCGGGAGCTGGCCACCCACCAGAACCAGCAGGTGCTGAAGGCCTTCGGCGACCAGCTGCAGGCGGTGGTCAACGGCACCAAGACGCCGAAGGAAGCGATGGAGCAGGCCCAGAAGGACGCCGAGGCGATCCTGAAGCCGTTTAAGAAGTAGCCGGAGGGGATCGCATGGCGCAACCTGCAGCACAGGCGGCGCCGCCCGGCACCCCCTTGAAGCGGCGGGCCCCCAGGATCAACTGGGGGCCCTACCTGCTTCTCCTGCCATCGGCGGTGTTGCTGGCGGTCTTCACCCTGTACCCGATGCTCGCCTCCGTCAGCCTGTCGCTCTTCAAGGCGAACATGGCCTACCCCGAGCCCGAGTTCACAGGTTTCTCCAACTTCGCGGAGCTCTTTGCCTCCGAGCTCTTCCGGAAGGTGATGAAGAACACGCTCATCTTCGCGGTGGGCACCATCCCCTTCTCGGTCGGTCTCGCCCTCTTCCTGGCGGTCCAGCTCAACCGGAAGCTGCGCTCCGTCGCCTTCCTGCGGGCGGCCTTCTTCTACCCGACCATGCTGCCCCTGGTCAGCGCCGCCTCCATCTGGAACTTTATGTACAACCCCCAGTACGGGCCGGTCAACCTGGCGCTGAAGTGGGTGGGCATCGAGGGGCCGAACTGGCTGGGCACCCCGACCTGGGCGCTGCCGGCGATCATGTTCGTCTCGGTCTGGAAGGATGCCGGCTACTTCATGATCTTCTACCTGGCGGGGCTGCAGAACATGCCCGGCGACGTCTTCGAGGCGGCCGACCTGGACGGCGCCTCCGCCTGGCAGAAGTTCGTCCGCATCACCTTCCCCCTGCTGACCCCCACCACGCTCTTTGTCGGCACCATCTCCTTCATCAACGCCTTCAAGACGGTGGACCAGGTCTTCATCATGACCGGGGGCGGGCCCGACAACGCCTCCAACCTGCTGCTCTACCACATCTTCGAGCTGACCTTCTCCTTCTTCGACAAGGGGATGGGCGCCGCTGCCTCGGTGGTGCTGATCCTGATCCTCCTGGGGGCGGCCCTCTTCAACCACTTCTACGTGGACAAGCGGGTGCACTATGAGTAAGCGACAGAGCGCGCTCGACTGGGCGCTTTACACCCTGGTGGCCGCCATGGCGCTGGCCTGGCTCCTGCCCCTGGCCTGGGCGGTGACCACCGCCTTCCGGCCCCAGACCGCCCCGGTGGGGACCGGCAACCTCTTCTGGGGGGGCGGCCTCACCCTGGAGAACTTCGCCCGGGCCTGGTCCTCGGCCCCCTTCGCCACCTACTACATGAACACGATCATCATCGTGCTGGGGATCCTGGGCTGTCAGCTGGTGCTGATCACCCTGGGCGGCTTCGTCTTTGCCCGCATGAACTTCTGGGGCAAGGACCTGCTCTTCATCCTCTTCCTGCTCCAGCTGATGGTGCCCGCCGAGGCGCTGATCGTGCCCAACTTCCAGACCATGTTCGCCCTGAAGCTGGTCAACACCCGGGTGGCGATCATGCTCCCCTACATCGCCTCGGCCTTCGGCACCTTCCTCCTGCGCCAGACCTTCAAGCAGGTGCCGCGCGACCTGGAGGAGGCGGCGGTAATCGACGGCTGCACCCCCCTGCAGACCCTGTGGAACGTCTTCATTCCCGTCGCCCGCCCCACCCTGGCCGCCTTTGCGCTGGTCTCCATCAGCTATCACTGGAACAACTTCTTCTGGCCGCTGATCATCACCAACACCAACGACAAGCGGCCCCTCACCGTGGGCCTGGCGCTCTTCACCAAGGCGTTGGAGTCCGGTGCAGACTGGTCTTTGATCGCCGCGGGCACTATGATGGTAGTAACACCATTGCTGGTGGCATTCTTCCTCTTCCAGAAGCAGTTCATCAACAGCTTCATGCGGTCGGGAATCAAGTAGGAGGGGTTCGGGGTGAGTGAGCGAATCCGCCGGGCGGAGGTCCGGTTCATCCAGGGGATGGCGGTGCTGGAGGATCTGCGGCTGGTCGAGCGGTGGAAGAAGGTCGGCACCCCCTTCATCGTCGGGGCGATGGGCTACGGCCTGCCGGTGGCGCCGGATATCGACATGGAGATCTTCTGCCGGCGGCCGTCGGTGGAGGCCGGCTTCCGGGTGCTGAGCGAGTGCGTCACCCACCCCCGGGTCCGGAAGGCCCGCTTCGCCAACGAGCTGGACGGGCCCGATCAGGGGCTCTACTTCCAGCTCCGCTACCTGGACGGTCTGGGGGAGGAGTGGAAGCTGGACATGTGGCTGGTGGCCAACGACCACCCGGGCCCGCTCTCCCGGGACCTGCTCACCCCCATGCGCCGGGCGCTGACCGAGGAGAGCCGGGACGCCATCCTGGAGATCAAGGAGGCGATCCTTGCCCGGGGGCTGAAGTACCGCTCCATCGATGTCTACCGGGCGGTGCTGGAGGGCGGCGTGCGGGGGCTGGAGGCGTTCCAGGCCTGGCACGAGCGGGTCAAGCCCTCGGGCCTGACCGACTGGCGGCCCAAGCTGCCCAGGTAACCCAAGCGTAAACCCCGGCGGAGCCAGAACAGCTTCGTCGGGGTTTTCTCATCCTCACACCACGGAGGAAGTGACGATTACTTTGGTGAATTAAAAATTGTGGTTATCAATATACAAGACTGGCGACGGGTTCCGAACACGGGGCGAGTCCCCATCGAAAGGAGCGTACCCATGGAGCAGCGTATCAACCTGCTGGAGCCCGGGTTTTTCCAGGACCCCTACGGCTACTACGACCGGATGCGGGCGATGGGCCGGCTGATCCCCCTCGAGGTGCCCCGGGCCATCACCCCGCTCTACGGCGTCTCGCACTACGCCGATGTCGGGGCGATGCTGAAGGACCCCCGCTACGGGCGGACCTTTCACGGCGAGCCGCTCTCCAAGCGGAACCCGGCGCTCTTTGAAGCAATCGCGCCGCTGCTCTCCATCCTCAACCGGTGGATGCTCTTCATGGACCCGCCCCATCACACTCGGCTGCGGGGGCTGGTCAATAAGGCCTTCACGCCGAGGGTGGCGGAGCGGCTGCGCCCCTCCATCCAGGAGACCACCGATCACCTGCTGGATGAGATGGCGGCGTTAGGGGGAGGGGACCTGATCGCCGCCTTCACCTACCCGCTCCCGGTGATGGTGATCGCCGCCCTGCTCGGGGTGCCGCTCGCGGACCGGAGCAAGCTCCGGGAGTGGTCCGAGCTCTTGGGGCGGACCATCGACACCGCCTCGACCTTCGACGACCACCGGGCGGCTGTGCCGGCGGCCGTCGCCATGGGAGAGATGCTGAAACAGATCATCGCCGACCGGCGGGAGCACCCCCAGGAGGACCTGATCACCGGACTGCTGCGGGCCCAGGAGGCGGATGAGAGCCTGACGGAGGACGAGATCATCGCCACCTGCGTCCTCCTGCTAATCGCCGGCCATGAGACCACCACCAACCTGATCGCCAACGGGATGCTGGCCTTGCTGCAGCACCCGGAGCAGCTGCGGGCGCTCCGGGAGGATCCGGAGCTGATCACCCCGGCCGTGGAGGAGATGCTCCGGTACGACCCGCCGGCGCAGCAGACCGCCCGGTCGGTGCAGGAGGATCACGAGTGGGCCGGGCAGGAGCTGAAGAAGGGGGACCAGGTCCTGCTGCTGCTGGCTGCGGCCAACCGGGACCCGGCCCAGTTCCCCGACCCGACCCGGTTCGACATCACCCGCCAGGAGAATCGGCACCTGAGCTTCGGCGGCGGGATCCACTTCTGCCTGGGCGCCCCGCTGGCCAGGGCGGAGGCGCAGATCGCCGTCCTCACCCTGGTCCGGCGCTTCCCGAACCTGAGCCTGGCCGCCAGCCAGGTGGAGTGGCTGCCGAGCCTGGTCTTCCGCAACCTCAAAGAGCTCCCCGTGAACCTCTAGGCCCGGGCGGGCTACTCCGTCCGCTCGATCCGGACCAGACGGCACTCCCAGTCGCCCGCCGGGGCCTTCACCACCACCCGGTCGCCCGGGCGGGCGTGCTTGACCGCCTCCACCAGGGGCGAGGCCCAGGAGACCATGCCGTTGGCCGGGTCGGCGGTGTTGGGAGGCACCACCTGGTAGCTCTCCTCGCCGAACTCATCGGCGATGGTGAACTGGTCCCAGACCTTCAGGTTCCCCAGGTCCGGGGCGCCGGTCGCCAGCTCGCTGCCGATCAGCCACCAGAGGGCCAGGCAGGCGGCATCCAGGGCGTGCACGTCCCCCGGGGTCCGGCCGAAGGCCCGCCGCACCACCTCCTGCCGGGCCAGCGGCCCGTTCACCTGCTTGCGCCCCAGCACACGGGAGAAGAGCCGCCGCTGGAGCTGTTCCGGCGTCACCCCCACCCAGGGAACGTCAAGCACCCGGCGGAGCGGCTCTACCTGATCCATGTCCAGCGCATCCTCCACCACCACGACATCCACCTGGTCAACCCGCTCCAGGATCTTGAGCGCATCCCGCTCCGACCCGTAGGCGAGGATCTCATAGCCCTGGCAGAGGCACCAGCCGGTGCTCCTGCCGGGGTCCAGTCCCAGGACCCGTACGGACACTGCGTGCTCACCTCCGGAAGGTTGCGTGCAGAGAGCCCACCCTGGTGCTTCAGGGTGGGCTTTTCATCAGGGGTTCAGATCCTTCAGCTCACCGGTCACCATGTAGATCGTCCACTCGCCCAGGTTGGTGGCGTGATCCCCCACCCGCTCCAGGTACATCGCCACCAGCAGGAGGTAGGTCACCTGCCGCACGAACTGGGGCTGGGTCTGCATGATCACCAGCACCTCGTCGAAGATCTGCTTGTAGGCGGCATCGATCTCGTCATCCATGGTGATCATCCGACGGGCCCGCTCCACATCCTTGTGGATGAAGGCCTCCAGCGCCTCCCGGGTCATCTCCTGCACCCGGCGGGCCATCCGGGGGATGTGGACCAGTTCCCGAATCAGCCGCTCGCCCTCCAGCCGGAGGGTGATCTTGGCGATGTCGGTGGCGTGGTCGGCCATCCGCTCCAGGTCGGTCACGATCTTCAGGGCGGTGCCGATCGACCGCAGGTCGCCGGCCATCGGCTGCTGGAGCGCCATCAACTGCAGGCAGCGCTTCTCGATGTCGATCAGCATCTGGTCGACGGTGTCATCCCCCTCGATCACCTGCTGGGCCAGGGGGATATCCAGGCGGGCCAGCGACTGCACCGCCTTCTCGATGGCCTCGGAGACGAAGATGCCCATCCGGAGCAGGTCGCGCTGGAGCTCCGCCAGTTGCTCATGGAAGGAATGGCGCGTCGTCATGGCTATCTCCTCCAGGGTGGTTAGCCGAACCGTCCGGTGATGTAATCCTCTGTCCGCTGATCCTTGGGGTTGGTGAACATGGTCCCGGTGGCGCCGTACTCCACCAGCTCACCCGAGAGGAAGAAGGCGGTGTAGTCGGAGATGCGGGCCGCCTGCTGCATGTTGTGGGTGACGATCACGATGGAGTACTTCTCCCGCAGCTCACGGATCAGGTCCTCTACCTTGGCGGTGGAGATCGGGTCGAGGGCGGAGGCCGGCTCATCCATCAGCAGCAGCTCGGGCTTGACCGCCAGGGAGCGGGCGATGCAGAGCCGCTGCTGCTGCCCGCCCGAGAGCCCGAGGGCCGACTTGCCCAGCCGGTCCTTCACCTCGTCCCAGAGGGCGGCACCCCGCAGGGAGCTCTCGACGATCTCATCGAGCACCGCTTTCCGCTTCTCGCCGTGGATCCGGGGCCCGTAGGCCACGTTGTCGTAAATCGACATGGGGAAGGGATTGGGCCGCTGGAAGACCATGCCGATCCGCTTCCGCAGCAGGACCACGTCGACCTGGGGGGCGTAGATATCCTCCCCGTCCAGGCGGATGGTGCCGGTCACCCGGGCCCCCGGCACCAGGTCGTTCATCCGGTTGAGGCACCGGAGGAAGGAGGACTTGCCGCAGCCGGAGGGGCCGATCAGCGCCGTCACCCGGTTGGCGGGGATGTTCAGGGAGATCGAGCGCAGCGCCCGGAAGTTGCCATAATAGAGGTCCACATTCTCGACGGTCATGCGAATCTGTTCGGTCAACGCGGGCATCCTCCTTGCCGAGGTCCGGCTTTTGGTTAGCCACGGATTACACGGATTACACGGATAAATACATGAAACAAATAATAATGGGGCTTATATCCCTTTCATCAGTGGTGCTGGTGCGAAGCACCGCACCATGGCGGCTGCACGGATGGACCACAAATTATACAATAATCATGCGTGGGGCTGGTGGTGGTGCGGTGCTACGCACCAGCACCACCGTTGAAAAGGGCATCACTTACATGTTTGTAATGTATTTGTTTTATCCGTGTAATCCGTGTAATCCGTGGCGAAGAACATCCTTACTGCCCCATCGTTCTGCGACGGTACCAGTGGAGCGGGGCGGCCAGAAGGAAGTTGAAGACCAGGACGACCAGTACCAGCAGGGCGGAGGTGCCGGCGGCGATGCGGTCGGCATCGGGTACCAGGCCCTCCGACTTGACCGCCCAGATCCGCACCGCCATCGTCTCACCGGCGGCGAAGAGGTTCGGGTCGGGGAAGTGGCGGGAGACGGTGACGCCGGCGGTGTAGATCAGGATCGCCGTCTCGCCGATCGCCCGGCCGGCCACCAGGGTCAGGCCGGTCAGGATGCCCGGCAGGGCGGTGGGGAGCACCACCCGGGAGACGGTCTGCCAGCGGGTGGCGCCCAGGCCGAGGGAGCCCTCCCGGTAGGACTGGGGCACCGCGCGGATGGCCTCCTCGGTCACCCGGACCAGCACCGGCAGGTTGAGGAGCGCCAGCGCCAGGGCGCCGCCAAGGATCGTAAAGCCCCAGCCCATGCCATTGACGAAGAGGATCATGCCGAAGAGGCCGAGGACGATGGAGGGGACCGAGGCCAGCGCCTCGGTGGAGAGCCGGATCAGATCGGTCAGCCGTCCGGGCTTGGCGTACTCAGCCATGTAGATCCCGGCGCCGATGCCGACGGGGACGGAGAAGAGCAGGGAGAGCCCGGTGATATAGAAGGTGTTGAAGAGCTGCGGGCCGATGCCGCCGCCGGGCGCCATCGCCCGGGACTTGGTGGTCAGGAACTTCCAGTCCAGCACGGGCAGCCCCTGGCCGAGGATCCGGATCAGGAAGGCCGCCAGGATCGCCAGGATCAGGAGGCCGGCGATCCAGAGGACCGCCGTGGCGATCCGATCACCCAATCGTTGCCGGCTCATCAGCGGGCCACCCCCCGGTTGCTGACCCAGCGGACCAGCAGAATCATCAGCAGCGAGACCATCAGCAGGCCGAAGGCCATCATGAAGAGCGCCCGGTTCCAGGGCGAGCCCGGCGGGGTCTGGCCCATCTCCATGATGATCTGGCTGGTCAGGGTGGCGGTGCCATGGGTGAGGGAGTGGACGACGGTGGGCGAGTTGCCCACCACCATCTGCACGGCGGTGGTCTCGCCGAAGGCGCGGGCGAAGGCGAGGATCACCCCGGCCAGAATCCGGGGACGGGCGGCGGGGAGGAGCACCCCCCAGATCGTCTGCCAGCGGGTGGCGCCCAGGCCGAGGGAGCCCTCCTCCAGGGCGACGTCCACCGAGCGGAGCGCATCCTCGGCCACCCCGAGGATGGTCGGCAGCACCATGATGGCCAGGATCAAACCGGCCACCAGGACGCCGAAGCCCTGCCCGCCCAGGGTCTCACGCACCCAGGGGACGATGACCGTCATCCCGATATAGCCGTAGACCACCGAGGGGATGCCGACGAAGAGGTTGGAGGCCTGGCGCAGGGTGAGCCGCATCCAGGGAGGGGCGATCTTGGCCATGAAGATGGCGCCGGCCAGCCCCAGCGGCGCCCCGATCAGCAGGGCGATGGTGGTGGCGGCGACGGAGCCCAACAGGAAGGGAAGGGCGCCAAACTCCCCGGCGGGCGGGTTCCAGTTCGGGCTGAAGAAGAACTCGATCGGATCGACATGGAGAAAGGTGAGGAGCCCCTCTTTCCCTACAAAGATGAGGATGGCGGTGATTACCAGGGAGACGGTCACCGCGCTGAGGGTGAGCAGGTAGAGGGCGATTCGGTCCGAAAGGCGGGCTCGATTCACAGCAACCTCTCCTTCGTCGTCGGGCTGGGCGCCTGGCGCATCGCTTCCGCGGCGCCACATGGGCGAAGACCTGCACGGCCTCATCTTAACGGAAGCATAACGGCGAGGTAAGAGGGTTGGATGAAGGTTCGATTAAGGTTTGATTAATCCTTCGGCAGCAGGATGGTGAAGGTGGAGCCGACCCCCACCTGGCTTTGCACCGTGATCGAACCCCGGTGTGCCTCCACGATGTGCTTGACGATCGAGAGGCCCAGTCCCGTACCGCCGGTGGCCCGGGAGCGGGCCTTGTCCACGCGGTAGAAGCGCTCGAAGATCCGGGGCAGGTCCAGCTGCGGAATGCCCACGCCGGTGTCGGCGACGCTGATCCGGACCTGGCTCCCCTCATCCCGGGCGGTCACCTTCACCTGACCGCCGGCCGGGGTGTACTTGACGGCGTTGTCCACCAGGTTGATCAGCACCTGGGCCAGCCGGTCCCGGTCGCCGGGGATGGCGGGGAGACCGGCCGGAACCTCCATGGTCAGCTCGATCCCGTTGGTCTCCGCCTTCTGGGCGAGCCGGCCCACCGTCTCCGGCACCAGGCTCTGCAGTTCCACCTTCTCCCGCTTCATCCGGAACTTACCCGACTCGATTCGGGAGAGGTCCAGCAGGTCCTCGATCAGGGCGCCCAGGTGCTCGCTCTCCCGCTTGATGATCGTCACGAAGTGGCGGGAGGTCTCGGGCTCATCCAGCGCCCCTTCCAGCAGCGTCTCGGCAAAGCCGCGGATCGAGGTGAGGGGGGTCCGCAGCTCGTGGGTGACGCTGGCGACGAACTCGGTCCGCATCTGCTCCAGCTGCCGGGAGCGGGTGATATCCCGCAGGACCAGCAGCACACCCCGCTCCGGCTCCCGCCCAGCCGGGGCCAGGCGCGCCTCCAGGATCTGCGTCTCGGGCCGGGCCCGCCGGATCTCCAGCGAGGCGCCCTCCCCGGTGCGAAGCACCTGTTGGAGCTTCTCATCCAGGTCGAAGTGGTGGGTCACCTCCAGGTGGTCCTTGCCCACCGCCTCCCGGGCGGTCACCCCCAGCATCTGCTCCGCCGCCGGGTTCATCAGTACGATCTTCTTGTGGCCGTCGATCAGCAGCACGCCGTCCGCCATGTGCTGGAGGATGGCGTCCATGCGGGTCTTCTCCAGGCTCAGCTCGCTCAGCCGCTTCTGCAGGTGGGTCGCCGTGGCGTTGATCCCCTGCTTCAGGGCCAGCATCTCGCTCACATCGGGCGCCCAGGGGGCCAGGGTTCGGGAGAAGTCGCCCTCCGCCACCCGACGCACCACCTCGGTGGTCTGGGAGAGCGCCTCCGCCAGGCGGACCGTCAGGCGGTAGCCCCAGAGGGGCGGAATCGCCACGGCAACCAGCAGGAAGGCCCAGGTGATCACGTCCACCGGCTCGACCCCGGTGGTCAAGGCCCGGTGCAGGTGGCCGGCCATCAGGTAGGGGAGCCCCACCAGGAGCAGGGAGAGGGCCGGGACCAGGAAGTAGAGCACCGCCTGCAGGTGCAGTCGCTTCATCGGCGCTTTGCCCCCGTGAACTTGTAGCCGGCCCCGCGCACCGTCTCGATCAGCTTCGGATCGGAGGGGTTCTCCTCGATTTTGGCGCGCAGGTGGCGGATGTGGACGTCAATGGTGCGGACATCGCCGAAGAAGTCAGGGCCCATCACCCGGTCCACCAGCTCATCGCGGGTAAAGACCCGGCCGGGGTTCTGGGCGAGCACCTTCAGGATCTGGAATTCGGTGGGGGTCAGGTCGACCCGCTTCCCCTCCCGGGCCACCTCGTAGGTGACAAAGTTGATGGAGAGGGCGCCGAAGAGGTGGGTCTCGTCCACCTCGGTCTCGACCGCTTTCTTGGCCCGCCGGAGGATCGCCTTGACCCGGCCCATCAGCTCGCGGGGCGAGAAGGGCTTGGTGACGTAGTCGTCGGCGCCGATCTCAAAGCCCACCACCCGGTCGATCTCCTCGCCGCGGGCGGTCAGCATCAACACCGGCGTCTCCGAGTTCCGGCGGAGCTCCTTGAGCACGTCAAACCCGTCCATGCCCGGGAGCATCACGTCCAGGATCACCAGATCAAGTCCGCCGCTGCGGGCGATCCGGAGCGCCTCCTCGCCGTTCTCCGCCGTCAGCACCTCATACCCCGACCGGCGGAGATTGTAGGCGACCAACTCGAGAATGGAAGCCTCATCGTCGACGACCAAGATCCGCTCGGGCAAGCGACAACACCTCCGGCAGCTCTCTGCAGAGAACGGGGGGCACATGGCCCCCCGTCATTATACCGCTTACTTTGTCATCTGGGTGATGGGAATAAATCCGAGCTTGGCAACCGACCCCTCCTGGAACTCCTTGCTGAGCACGAAGTCGAGGAAGGCCTTGGTGGCGCCGGTCGGCTCCCCCTTGGTGTACATGTATTCGTAGGCGTAGACCGGCCACTTCCCGCCGACCACCGCCTCCGGGGAGTAGGCGACCCCGTCCAGCTTCAGCGCCTTCACCTTTCCGGGCTGGTAGTAGGCCGCATCCACGTAGCCGATGGCGCCCGGGGTCTTCTCCACCGTCTCGCGCACCTTGCCGTTGGAGTCCTGGACGATGGCGGTCTTGGCGATGTCGCCCTGGCCCTTCAGCACCTTCTCGACGATGGTGGCGCGGGAGCCCGAGGACTGGGGCCGGCTGACGACGGTGATGGGGGTGTCCTTACCGCCGACTTCCTTCCAGTTGGTGATCTCGCCCCGCAGGATCCGGGCAAACTGCTCCATGGTCAGGTTCTCGACAGCCACATCGTTGTTGGCGATGGGCAGGAAGGGGGCGACGGCCACCTTGAACTCCACCAGCCCCTTGGCCTGGTCGCCGGTCGCCTGCACGTCGGAGTTGCCGATCTGCACGGCGCCGCTGGCCACCTGGGCCAGGCCGTTGAAGGAGCCGCCGCCGCTGACGTTGACCGTCACCTTGGCGTGCATCTCCTGGAACTGCTCCGCCGCCGCCTGCGCCAGGGGCAGCAGGGCGGTGGAACCGCTGGCGGTCACCGTGCCGGAGACCTCGCCGGCGGCACCGCCCTGGTTCGGGGCCTCCTCCTTGCCACCGCAGCCGGCCAGCAGGGTGAGGCTGAGCAGCAGAAGGGCAGCGCTCCACTTACGAAGATTGTTCATCCTGTTCCACATCTCCTCTTCAGACTTCGTGTTAACCTTGCACCTTAACTCTACCCGAACAAGATGAAGGTCAGGTTAAGAGGAGATTGTGACATGAGGAAAGTTGTTATGCGTGCGGGCTGCCCTCCCGTGCCGACCGGGCCAGGCCCCGTCCAATGCAGTAACCGGCGCCCCGCACCGTCTCCAGAAAGCGGGGATGGGAGGGGTCCTCCTCCAGCTTCAGCCGGAGCGAGCGCATGTGCACGTCGATGGTGCGGGCGCTGCCTGCCACCTCCTGACCGGTGGCCAGGGCGAGCAGCCGCTCCCGGGGGAAGACCCGGCCGGGGGCCCGGCTCAGCACCCGCAGGATGTCAAACTCCATCGGGGTCAGGTGGAGTTCGGCCCCCTTGTAAAAGGCCCGCCGACCTGCCAGGTCCAGGGTGAGGGGGCCGACGGTGATCAACTCGGGCTCACCGGCGCTCTCCGCCGACTGCCAGGACCAGCGGCGCAGGTGCGCCCGCACCCGCGCCACCAGCTCCCGGGGGGAGAAGGGCTTGGTGATGTAGTCATCAGCGCCCACCTCCAGCGCCCGGACCCGGTCTGACTCGCTGTAGCGGGCGGTCAGGATCAGGATCGGGGCCCGGTGCCGCTCCCGGAACCGGCGGCAGATGTCGAAGCCCGAGAGGTCGGGGAGCATCAGGTCCAGCACCACCAGATCGAGGCCGGCGGTCTCCATCACGGCCAGCGCCTCCCTGCCGGAGGCCGCGGTCAGCACCCGGAAGCCGGCCTTCGCCAGATTGTAGCGGACCAGTTCGAGCATCGAGACCTCATCATCAACCACGAGGACGAGGGGGTTCACTTGTGACACCTCCCGGTGATTCACCACTCGAAAGGTATCGTAATCCTTACCCCTTAACAGAGGGTTGTGTCCAGATGAGGATTCTTTGCAGAAAGTGTTAAGATCTCGTTGGCAATGGCCTGGGCGGCCCTCGGTTGCCCAGCCGCCCGAGCCTTTTGGGCCATCCGCGACAGGGCGTCGCCGGGGGTGAAGAGGAGGCGGGTCACCTGCTCGCCGATCCGGTGCTCGTCGGTGATGAGGGCGGCGCCTGTCCGGACGAGGAAGGCGGCGTTCTCCTCCTCGTGACCGGGAAGGGGGCTGAGCAGGAGCATGGGGAGGGCGAGGGCCATCGCCTCGCTGCAGGTGATCCCCCCCGGCTTGGTCACCAGCAGGTGGCTCTCCCGCATCAGATCGGCCACCTGCTGGGTGAAGCCGACCACCCGGATGCGGGCGTCGGCGCCGAAGAGGTCCCGCAGCTGATGCTCCAGCGGCCGGTTGGACCCGCAGACCACCGTCACCCGCAGGTCGGGCTGGGGGAGGGCGGCCAGGGCGCGGACCGCCTCCACGATGGGGCCCAGCCCGAGGCCGCCGCCCATCACCAGGACCCGCCGATCCGCCCCCTGCCCCGGCGCCTCCCTGGTGGGGTGTCCGGCCCGGGCGAACTCCGGCCGGATAGCGACCCCGGTGACAGCGATCCGGCCGGGCTCGACCCCCATCCGCACCAGCTCCGCCGCGGCGCTCTCCGAGGAGACGCAGTACCGGTCAACCCCGTCGTGCAGCCAGAAGCCGTGGGGCATGAAGTCGGTCAGGGCCATCACCACCGGCACCTCCAGCTGGCCCGTGTGGCGGAGCCAGGCGGCCACACCGGCCGGGAAGGGGTGGGTGCCCACGATCACGTGGGGCTGCAGCCGCCGGATCTCCCGCCGGACCGCCCGCCCCAGCACAAGCCGCACGAAGGTGCGCAGGCCGCTGCCCACCGGCATCTGGTAGAGCCGGCGGTAGAGGGAGGGGGCCCAGTCGATCAGCCGCAGGTAGCCCCAGGAGACCAGGTTGAGGAGCGGGCTCCGGACCTGAACCGGCTCCGCCTCGCAGGCCGGGTTCAGGTCTCGGCAAAGTGCGGCGATGGCCTTGGCCGCGGCCAGGTGGCCGGAGCCGAAGTCGGCGGAGAGGAGCAGGATGCGAGAGGACAAGGTCACGCCACCCCCATGGACGAGAGAAAGAAGGCGACAAATCCGGCGGTGGTCCGCTGTGCCCTGGGAAGCAGGTCGACCACGGCCCGGTGGATCACGATCCCTTCCAGGTCAGACGTCAGACAGTGGGAATAATACTTCCGGGTGTAGTCCGCATTGCGCAGAACCCAGCCCTCAGGCGTGCGGGCCATGCCATACTGGCCGCCCTCGTGGGCACCGAACAGGTGCCGGTAGCGGCGGGCGTAGGCTTCGAACCGCTTGTGGCCGGCGAAGATCCGGGCCGCTGCGTGGTGCGGGACGCACAGGTCCTGCACCAGATGGGAGGCGGCGCCCAGGCAGAAGGCGGCCCGGTGCATCTCGCCCTCCCGGAGGTGCCGCTCCGCCTGATCCCAGTATTCCCGGAGCATCTGCGGGGCGCTCGGCCATCCCCGCAGCCCCGTCCCCGTCTCGGGGTCGTACATGTGGCCGATGTTCTTCCAGCCCGTATCAGCCCAATCGCAGCCCTCGATGAAGGGCTCCAGGTACCAGCCCAGCCAGGCGGCCTCCCGCTGCCGGCCATCCCGGCGGAGGATGGCCAAGGCCTGGCGGTTGATGAAGCCGTGGGTAGGGCTCGGCCTGTCGACCAGCCCCTGAAACGGGATGGCAGCGGTGAGCAGGAGCTTCAGCAAGCCAGTTCTCCCCCCGGCGGTGCATCTCTGGTACCACTGTACCGCGAACGCCGGACGGGGTGGTTAACAGGCCATTAGCGGTTCATTGCGTTCTCATGAAGTGCGGAGACTGCTCCTATCTTCGCCTGGCGGTGCGGCCTCTCCTCTCTTCAGCCACCCGGGCGTATGAGATCGCCTTCCGATGCATATGCTGGCAGGGACTTTCCTGTCCATGACGAATAGTTAATGCGGTAAAGGAATAGGCCCCGCAGCCGAAACGGTTTTGAAAGGAGATCCAGCATGGCGAAGCTACTGACCCGGGCCGAAGTCCCCGTGGAGCAGACCTGGAACCTGGCCGACCTGTTTGCGACCCAGGATCTGTGGGAGCAGGAGATGAAGGCGATTGAGGCGGACGCCGCCAGCGTTACCCAGTACAAGGGGCGGCTCGGCGAGGGCGCCTCCACCCTGCTGGCCTGCCTCACCGCTTACGAGGAGATCTACGGCCGGATCATCCGGGCCACCACATACGCCCACCTCCGGATGGCGGAGGACGGGACCAACCCGGCCAACCAGGCGGTCGCCGCCAAGGCGCAGGCGCTGCAGGCCCGGCTGGGGGCAGCCTTCTCCTTCGTGCAGTCAGAGATCCTGCTCCTGCCGGAGGGAAGCGTCGAGCGCTACCTGCAGGAGGAGCCCGGTCTTGAGGTCTACCGGAACACGCTGGAGCAGATCCTGGAGACCAAGCCCCACGCCCTGCACCCGGAGACCGAGGCCGCCCTTGCCGCCCTGAGCGAGGTAACCCATGCCCCGTACATGATCTACAACCGGGCCAAGTCCTCGGACATGCAGTTCGAGCCGATCAGCGCCGGCGGCGCCGAGCAGCCGGTCTCCTTCTCCACCTACGAGGAGGCGCTGGAGAAGGACCCCGACGTCGAGACCCGCCGGGCTGCCTTCCGGAGCTTCACCGAGGGGCTGAAGAAGTACAAGAACACCTTTGCCGCCACCTTCGCCACCGAGGTCAAGAAGAATGTGGTCCTGGCCCGGCTCCGCAAGTACGAGTCCACCACCCACATGCTCCTCAAGCCCCAGCGGGTGACCATGGAGATGTACAGCAACGTGCTGGACATCATCCAGAGCGAGGTCGCCCCCCACATGCGGCGCTACGCCCGGCTCCGCAAGCGGGTGCTCGGGCTGGACAAGCTGCTCTACTGCGACATCGAGGCGCCGCTGGATCCGGAGTACGATCCGAAGGTCACCTTTGAGGAGGCCTCCGACATCATCCTCGAAGGGCTGGAGGTGCTGGGCCCCGAGTACCTGAAGATCATGCGGACCGCCCTGAAGGAGCGGTGGGTCGACTGGTCCAGCAACATCGGCAAGTCCACCGGCGCCTTCTGCTCCTCGCCCTACGGCGCCCACTCCTTCATCCTGATCAGCTGGGCGGGCACCATGCGCAACGTGTTGGTGCTGGCCCATGAGCTGGGACACGCCGGCCACTTCATGCTGGCCAACAAGTACCAGCGGCTGGTCAACACCCGCCCCTCCATGTTCTTCATCGAGGGACCGTCGACCATCAACGAGCTGCTGGTGGGCCAGCACATCATGGCCAAGTCCACCGACCCGCGCATGAAGCGCTGGGTGATCATGCAGTTCCTGGCCACCTACCACCACAACTTCGTCCGCCACCTGCTGGAGGGCGAGCTGCAGCGCCGCATCTACGCCCTGGCCGAGAAGGGCACCCCCATCACCGAGGTCACCCTCTCCACCACCAAGGGCGAGATCCTGAACGAGTTCTGGGGCGGCGAGGTGGAGATCGACATGGGCGCCAAGCTGACCTGGATGCGCCAGCCCCACTACTACATGGGCCTCTACCCGTACACCTACTCCGCAGGCCTCACCGCCGCCACCGCCGCCGCCCAGGCGATCCGGGAGGAGGGCCAGCCCGCCGTCGACCGCTGGCTGAAGGCGCTGAAGGCCGGCGGCACCCTGAAGCCGCTGGAGCTGATGCAGCTGGCCGGCATCGACATGACCAAGCCCGACCCCATCCGCAAGGCGGTCGCCTACGTAGGCGAGCTCGTGGATGAGCTGGAGAAGAGCTTCTAAGCAGGGAAAGAGCGGGATCCGCTGCCAAGCGGGTCCCGCTTTTTGACGGCCACGGATTCCCCTGAAAATGACGGCCACGGATTACACGGATTACACGGATGAAGACATGAAAACTTACAATGATGGGGTTCGTGCCCTTTTCATCAGGGGTGCTGGTGCGAAGCACCGCACCATGGTGGTTACACGGATTACACGGATAAATACATAACATGGACAATAATGGGGTTTGTACCATTTCATCTGGGGTGCTGGTGCGAAGCACCGCACCCTGGGGGTTACGCGGGGTTCACATGAAATGATTAATCATGAGGTTTCTCCCCTGTTGATCAGCGGTGCTGGTGCGAAGCACCGCACCAGGATCGCGAAGTCTCACACCAGCAAGCTCCAGTTGACCACCCGTCGACGGAGATGTTATGATAGCGATCCGCCGGCACCCGCGACGGCAAGGCGTCAGACTCGGAAGAGAGCAGCGCACCGTCGGGCGGCCGGGCGGAAGAAGGGACGCCCCATTATATATATTTTATGTATTTATCCGTGTAATCCGTATAATCCGTGGCAACATTGAATCACCAGACTCCGTTGACGACTCACCCAGACTCCGGTAAAATTAGTTCTCGGTCCGCCAGATACCAGACACGGGGCTATAGCTCAGTTGGGAGAGCGCGTGAATCGCACTCACGAGGTCAGGGGTTCGAATCCCCTTAGCTCCACCACTTGCGGAGAGGTGTCCGAGTGGTCGAAGGTGCAGCACTGGAAATGCTGTGTACGGCAAAACCGTACCGAGGGTTCGAATCCCTCCCTCTCCGCCAGACCATCCCCAAACTGATTCCGGCATAGCTCAACGGTAGAGCATCCGGCTGTTAACCGGAGGGTTGTAGGTTCGAATCCTACTGCCGGAGCCAAAGGCGAAGGGCCGTCCTAAGCAGATCTATCTGCTTTTGGGACGGCCCCTTTTGTCTTATCCCCTCATCCCCCGGGCTGTGGCGAGCAGCCCCTCCAGCCGGTCGGTCTGGCCGGGGAGGAAGTGGTCGACCACGTGGCGCACCACCGCCTGCCCATCGCAGAGCAGCAGGGCGCGGCGGGAGACCTGCTGCTCCTCATCCAGGAAGCCGTACTGCCGGCAGATGCCCCGGTGCCAGTCCGCCGCCAGCGGGAAGGGGAACTCCGCCAGCGCCTTGTCAAAGACCTTCAGCGCCGGCAGGTGGTCCACCGAGATCGCCACCACCTCAACCCCCAGTCCCTGGAGGTCCTTGTGCCGCTCCGAGAGCAGCACAAGCTGCTGGGTTCAGACAGGGGTGAAGGCCATGGAGAAGAAGGAGAGCAGGAAGGGCCTGCCCCAGAGTCTCCCCAGCGAGACCTCGCCGGTGGTGGCGGGCAGGTGAAACGAGACGGCCGGGCTTCCCGGGCTCAGTGGCATCGTGATCGCCCCCTCGCCCAGTATGCCCGACCGCCTGCCCCTTCATGAGAGCCCTACTGGTTCAGCTCCTCCCGCTGGCCGGTCAGCACGTAGATCAGCCACTCCCCCAGGTTGGTGGCGTGGTCGGCGATCCGCTCCAGCGAGTGGCTGATGAAGAGCAACTGCACCCCCTGCGGCACCTTGCCGGGGTCGGCCATCATCAGCTCCTGCACGTGGCTGATCACCTGCCGGTGGAGCCGGTCCACCTCGTGATCCTTGGCGATCATCCGGAGCGCCCGCTCCTTGTCCCCACTGACGAAGGCGGAGACGGCATCGGCCACCATCCCCTGGGCCAGCTGCGCCATGGCCGGAATGTCCACCAGGGGCTTGATCAGGGGGGCGCCGCCCATCCGGATCACCGCCTGGGCGATGCTGACCGAGTGATCCCCCATCCGCTCCAGGTCGGTGATCACCTTCAGCACCGAGGTGATCCGGCGGGCGTCGATGGCCACCGGCTGCTGCAGCACCAGCAGCTCCAGGCAGATCGCCTCCACCCGGGCGTAGGCGGCGTTGATCTCCGCATCCCCCTGGATCACCTGCTGCGCGGCGTGCAGGTCGCGGTTGGCCAGCGCCTCCACCGCCCCGGCGATCGCCTTCTGGACCCGGGCGCTCATCTCCAGCAGCTGCCGGTTCATCTGCTCCAACTGCGCCTGAAAGGCACTCCTCGACATCCGCGAAGCCTCCTTAGCCGAAGCGGCCGGTGATATAGTCCTCGGTTCGCCGGTCCTTTGGGGTGGAGAAGATCCTGTCGGTGGCGTCGATCTCCACCAGGTCACCGTTGAGGAAGAAGGCGGTCAGATCGGCGACGCGGGCCGCCTGCTGCATGTTGTGGGTGACCAGCACGATGGTGTAGTCCCGCTTCAGCTCGGTCATCAGGTCCTCCACCTTGGCGGTGGAGATCGGGTCCAGGGCCGAGGCCGGTTCATCCATCAGGATCACCTCGGGGTTGACCGCCAGGGCGCGGGCGATGCAGAGCCGCTGCTGCTGTCCCCCCGAGAGGGAGAGCGCCGACTGGAAGAGGCGGTCCTTCACCTCATCCCAGAGCGCCGCCCGCCGCAGCGACCGCTCCACGATCTCATCCAGGCTGCCCTTGAAGCCGTTGATTCTTGGGCCGAAGGCCACGTTCTCATAGATCGACTTGGGGAAGGGGTTCGGCTTCTGGAAGACCATGCCGATCCGGTAGCGGATCTCCATCGGATCCACCGCCGACCCATTGATATCCTGCCCCTCAAACCGGATCTCCCCCGTCACCCGGGCATCGGGGATCAGGTCGTTCATCCGGTTGAGGCAGCGGAGCAGGGAGGACTTGCCGCAGCCAGAGGGGCCGATGATGGCGGTGACCGCCCGCGCGGGGATCGCCATGGTCACATGGTGAAGGGCGTGGTGGCTGCCGTAGTACAGGTTGAGGTCGTGAATCTGAAAGGCTTCGGCCTGCATGACGGCCATCTCTACCACTCCGCTTTCTTCTGGAATCGGTTCCGCAGGAAGATCGCGACGCCGTTCATGGTGAGCAGCACCACCAACAGCACGATGATGGTGGCGGCGGCGATCTCCCGGAAACCTTGCTGGGGCTGGGCCGACCAGTACCAGATCTGGATCGGCAGCACCGTGAAGCTGTCCATGGGGCTGACCGGGAGGCTGGTGATGAAGACCCAGGCGCCCACGGTGATCAGGGGGGCGGTCTCCCCCAGGGCCCGGGAGACGGCGAGGATCGTCCCGGTCAGGATGCCGCCCACCGCCGCCGGGAGGATGACGGTCGAGACCACCTGCCAGCGGCTTGCACCCAGGGCGTAGGCGGCGTGGGCCAGGGAGGGCGGCACCGCCTTGATTGCCTCCCGGGTGTTGACGATCACCACCGGCAGGATCAGCAGGGCCATGGTGAGGGCAGCCGAGAGAATCGACCGGTCAAAGGCCAGGTAGCGGACGAAGAAGGCCAGGCCGAACAGGCCGTAGACGATGGAGGGCACGCCGGCCAGGTTGGCGATGTTGACCTGCAGGAGGCGGGTCAGCCAGCTGTCGCGGGCGTAGAACTCCAGGTAGACCGCCGTCGCCACCCCGATCGGCAGGGCGAAGGCGGCGGTGAGCAGGATCACGTAGAAGGAGCCCACCAGCGGGGCCAGGATGCCCGCCTTCTGGTAGAAGCGGGAGGCGTAGCTGGTGAAGAACTCGGGGCGGATCCACTTGATCCCCTGGGAGAAGATATTCACCAGCAGGATCAGCAGCACGAGGATCGCCACGGCGATCGCCACCAGGAAGACCGCCCGGAAGAAGGCGTCCACCCGCTTCCGGGCGGCCCGCCGCACAGCCAGTTCCGCTCTCATGACCGCTCCCCCTCCTGGTAGCGCCGGGTCAGCCACCGGGCGATCAGGTTCATCGCCAGGGTGACCACGAACAGGGTCATACCCACGGCGTAGATGGCGTGGTAGGCCGGTGTGCCGTGCTCCAGGTCCCCCTGGCTCATCTGGGCGATGTAGCCGGTCATGGTCTGGATCGACTCCAGCGGGCTGAAGGTCAGCTTGGGGGTGGAGCCGGCGGCCAGGGCGACGATCATGGTCTCGCCCACCGCCCGGGAGATGGCCAGGATCACCGAGGCCATGACGCCCGAGAAGGCGGCGGGCAGCACCACCCGGGTGGCCACCTCAAAGCGGGTGGCGCCCAGGGCATAGGCGGCCTCCCGCAGGGAGCGGGGCACCGCCAGCATCGCATCCTCGGACATGGAGGAGATCATCGGGGTGATCATGATGCCCACCGTGATGAAGGCCGAGAGGGCGTTGAAGATGTCCAGGTCGGGGATGAACCGCTTCAGCAGCGGGGTGACAAAGGTGAGGGCGAAGAAGCCGTAGACGACGGTCGGGATGCCCGCCAGCAGCTCCAGGACCGGCTTGATCACCCGGCGCACCCGGTCGGGGGCGTACTCACTCAGGTAGATGGCGCTGGCCAGCCCCAGCGGCACAGCCACCAGCGCCGATCCAACGGCGATCTGCAGGGTGCCGGCCAGCAGCGGGGCGATTCCGTAGTAGGGGGGGTCAAAGGCCGGCGTCCACCTTTTCTCCGTGAGGAACTCCCGGAAGGAGACCTCCTGGAAAAAGAGGGCGGTCTCCGAAAAGAGCGAGATCACGATTCCCACGGTGGTTACGATCGAGACCAGACCGCAGCCCAACAGCAGCGCCGCGATGATTCGCTCACGGGCGATCTGCCGGCTGCGCCGGGCGGTCTGGGAGGCCGCTGCCGCAGCGGACTGGGAGCGGCTTGTCGTCACGGACATGGGGCCACCTCCGCTCACCGAATCTTAACCGATCGGGCAGTGGTGAGGCCCCCGGGTCGCCCCAAGGGCCTCTGCCGACGACGCTTTACTTGATCTTGGCCAGGTTCTCCTGGTACATCTTCGCAGGCAGCGGGGTGTAGCCAACCTGCTTGGAGAGCTCGGCGCCGTGCTGGTTGTAGAACGTGAGGAACTCCTTGACCTCCGGCCGCTCCATCGCCTTGGTGGAGGGGTAGATATAGATCAGGCGGGCGATCGGGTAGGTCAGGTTGGCGATGGTCTCGTCGTTGGGCTCGACGCAGCCCTTGCCGCCGTCGACGGCCACAGCCCGGATCTTGTCCTTGTTCTCGATATAGTAGGCGTAGCCGAAGTAGCCGAGGGAGTTCTTGTTGCCGGAGACACCCTGCACCAGGACGTTGTCGTCCTCGGAGGCGGTGTAGTCCGCACGGCTCTGCATCGCCTTGCCGTTGACGTACTCGGTGAAGTACTCGAAGGTGCCGGAGTCGGTGCCGGCGCCGTAGAGCTTGATCTCCTCATCGGGCCAGCTGGGGTTGACCTCGCTCCACTTCTTGACGGTGGAACCCTTGTCCCAGATCTTCTTCAGCTCGTCCCGGGTGATGCACTTCAGCCAGGTGTTCTCCTTGGAGACCACCACCGAGAGGCCGTCGTAGGCCACCGGCATCTCCACGGCCTCGAAGCCGTTCTTCTTGGCCTCCTGGACCTCGGAGTCCTTGATCTTCCGGGAGGAGTCGTTGATGTCGATCTCGCCCTTGACCCACTTCTTGAAGCCGCCGGAGGAGCCGGAGATGCCGACGGAGACCTTCACATCCTTGTGGATCTTCATAAACTCCTCGGCCACGGCGATGGAGATGGGACCCACGGTGGAGGAGCCATCGATCTTGATCGAACCGGAGAGCTTCGGGGTGGCCGGCTGGCTGTTGTTCCCGCTGGCCGGGGTCTCGGTGGCGGCCTTCTGCCCGCCGCAGGCGGTCAGGGTGATGGCCAGAGCGGTCAACATGGCGGTGGTCGCAAGGAAGCGCTTCATGTCCGAGTTGATCCCCTTTCGTCTGTTTGGCCTGAAGTTGTTGGGTCCAGGAATCTCCGAACCACGGCTTTGATGCTACCACCGCATTGTTGTCGTTCGATGTACCTCGGGTTCAGCCTCGGTTAAACTTGCCTTAAGGGTTGGGGTGGATGGCTGAACCGCTTGTGACAGTAGTGTCGGAGAGGACAAACCCCCCGCTGATTCGGCTGAACTCGGCCGCCAGTTCGGTCAGCTTCTGCGCCGAGCCGTTGACCGTCTCCACCGACTCCTTCATCTG
Organism: Bacillota bacterium; assembly: GCA_049324875.1. Taxonomy (GTDB): domain Bacteria; phylum Bacillota; class Sulfobacillia; order Symbiobacteriales; family Symbiobacteriaceae; genus JAWLHU01. The sequence goes on along the minus strand of JBMONC010000103.1, from coordinate 5,263 downwards.
ATGGGTCCCCGCCAAAAGCTGGGTGGCCATCGCCTGGTTCCGGTCCAGGGCGGCGGTCAGCTCCCCCATGGTGCCGGCGATGGCCCCGGCGGCGCTGCTCATCTGGCTGACCGCTGCCACGGTCTGCGCCGTGAAGTCGGCAGCCTGGGTGACCGACCGGCTGGCCTCCTCAGCGTGGGCGGCGATCTGCTGGACCCCGGCGGCGATCCCCTCGGTCTGGCTCACCACCCCTTTCATGGCGGTGATGATCGCCCGCAGGGCGGTGCCCGCCTCCCGGGCTTGCACGGCGCCGGACTCGGCCTCATCGCTGACGGCAGCGGCGGCGGAGGCTGCCGCATGGCTGCTCCGCTGGATCATCTGCACCAACTGGCTGATTTCGCTGGCCGCCTCCTTGGACCGGCGGGCCAGGTTGCCCACCTCCTGGGCGACCACGGCGAAGCCACGTCCGTTCTCCCCGGCCCGGGCCGCCTCGATGGCGGCATTCAGCGCCAGCAGGGAGGTCTGGCCGGCGATCCCCTCGATCAGCCGGGTGATCTCACCGATGCGGTGGGACTGAGCGGTCAGCTCCTCCATGGCCGCTGCGCTGTGATGCGCCGCCTGCCGGACCCGCTCCAGGCCGCCCTGCACCTGAGCTACCGCCTCGCCCCCGCGCGAGGCCCGCTGGAAGGCCTCCTGGCTGGCGGCGGCCACCTGGGTTCCCGCCTCGGCAATCACGCCCACCGTGGCGGCCACCTGCTGCATCAGCCCCGCGGCGGTCTGGACCAGCTCGGCCTGCTCCTTCGCCCCGCCCGCCACCTGGGCGATGGCGGCCTCCAGTTGCACCACCTCGCGCCCGGTGCCGGCCAGCCGATCGCCCTGGAGTTCCCACTCGGCGGTAAGGGTCCCCAGCCGCTCCACGATCTCCGCAGCGTTGGCCGCCGACTCCGCGGCGGAGCGGGTCAGCAGGTGGCTGCTGGCGGTCAGGTGCTCGCCAGCGTGGCGCATCACGGCCAGCGCCTCCCGCAGGGAGTCCATCATGCCGGCGAAGGCCCGGCTCAGGTCGCCCACCTCATCCCGGGTGGCCTCCACCGGCCGGCGGGTCAGGTCGCCGGCGGCCACCTCCCGGGCCAGGGTAGCCAGGCCCCGGATCGGCCGGGTGATGGAGCGGGTGAGGAGGAAGGCCGAGACCAGGGCGATCAGCAGCCCTCCCGCCGCGCTGCCCGCCGCGATGTAGCTCGCCAGCCGGGTCTGCTCCCGGGCGATCTGCTGCTCGCTGGCAGCCCGCTCGGCCAGCCCCTGCTGAAGCGCCTCCACCTTCTCGCTGAAGGCCTGGGCTACCGGGCGCCCCTTCTGCAGGATCTTGACCGCCGTGGCGGTGGCGCCGGTGCTGGAGAGCTCCGTCATCGATTCGTTGATGATCTTGTAGTGGTGGAGGAGGTCGGCCAGCTCCTGGAGGGCGGCGGAGTCCTCCGGGGCCAGGGGCAGGGCCTGCGCCTTGCTCAGGGCCTCGGCAGCCCGCTCGGCGGCCTGCTGGTAGGCGGTCAGGTACTCGGTCTCCCCGTAGAGGCCGAAGCCCCGCAGGGAGGAGGACATCTGGTAAACCTGTCCGGTCAGGGCCGCCACATGGATCTGCAGGGGGGAGGCGTACTCGGCCAGCTCCTCGTAGTGGCTCTGGGCCTCCTGCACCATGTACTGACCGGCGGCGGCGAGAGCGGTCATCAGGAGAAAGAGGGCGGCGAAGGCTCCCATCAACCGTACACCGATGCGCTGCTTCATCGTGGGCTACAACCTCCAGATCTTTGTCCACTTCGTTCTTGCCCACTTTATGGTACGGGCTGGCGGTTATTCTCTGATGAAGGGGCGGTTAAGCCACGGTAAAAGCAGCAGGACCGCCCTCCATGCGAGAGGTGGTCCTGGTGTCGCCGGCGCATTTTCTGACTATGGCTGGAGAGCTTGTAGCAGAGGATCTTCCGGACAGTGGCGTCACATGAGCCTCACATGGGCGGAACATGGGCGGAACATGGGCGGAACATGGGCGGAACACGGGCGGAGCATGGGCGGAGCATGGGCGGAGCAAGGGCGGAGCAAGGGCGGAGCAAGGGCGGAGCAAGGGCGGAGCAAGGGCGGAGCAAGGGCGGAGCAAGGGCGGAGCAAGGGCGGAGCAAGGGCGGAGCAAGGGCGGAGCAAGGGCGGAGCAAGGGCGGAGCAAGGGCGGGACATGGGCGGGACATGTGCCGAGCATGGGATCGTGTTAATCCGTGTAACCACCATGGTGCGGTGCATCAGCACCTCGGATGAAAATAGGCACCGCACCCCATTTTCATCCATTTATAATCCGTTACTCCGCGAAATCCGCGGCGAAAAAACGACCCCACTGCTCTGCATGACCACCATTTTCAGGGGAATCCGTGTAATCCGTGGCAAAACATGCATGGACCGCCCTCCTTTGCCGGAGGGCGGTCCTGGGTGATGGGTCAGCCTTATGGTCCGCCGATGAACGGGACGACCCGGTGGTCGGAGAGCGGCCAGACGATGTAGACCGGGCGGCCCCGGGGGTCGAATCCGACGGGCAGGCCCGGACCGAGCCGTTGGACCTCGCCGGAGGGGAGCGAGAGCAACTCCAGCTCACCCCAGCCTTGGCCGTAGAGCAGCTGGTCATCGGTGGGGCTCCAGCGGCGGTCGACGTACCCGGGCAGGGTGTGTACCACCTTCGCCCCGGCTACCTCCACCAGCTCCGTCCCCACCGTCAGGTAGCGGCCGCCGGGTGACCAGCCGATCTGTGCATCACGTACGGGCTGCAGGCCGGTCAGCAGGGTGCGGTCGGTGCCGGTGGTGGCGTCCACCAGGTAGAGACGGCTCCCCTGCCGGTCGTGGTTGAGGAGGACCGCCACCTGCCGTCCGTCGGGTGACCAGGCCAGACTGCTGTAGTAAGCGGGCGGATCGAAACTGCGCAGGGGCCGGGAGCGCAGCAGCTCCCGTCCCTCCCGGTCCCGGATCAGCAGGCTGACCGCATAGTGCGGGTCGGCCGGAGCACCGGTCCAGACCCCCTCCTCCAGGAGCGCCACCCGGGTCCCGGAGGGGTCGCTCCGGCCTGGGACGCGCTGGGGAGGCGGCGCGGCCAATGGGGTCAGGGCTCCTGTCTGCAGGTCCAGCCGGCCGTGCCGGGCCTCTGAATCGACCTCGTGCCAGGTGAGGAGCAGCGCCCTGCCGCCCTCCTCCAGCCGGGCCCAGCTGATGCTGGGGGGAAGGGGGAGGCCGGGCAGCTCCGCCTCGCCTACCATCAACCGGGGGGCGTCGCCGAAGAAGAGCCGGGGAATCTTGACCCCGGTCATCGGGAGGCCGTCCGGGTCCCGGAGCTCGCCCAGCGCCAGCGAGAAGGCGGGGGGTGGCTCCGGGAGGCGGATGATCAGCACATCGCCCTCCCATTCGGCGGAGGCCCCCGGTGTGCCGAGGGTGTTCAGCAGGCTGCCCACGAAGGCGGCCACCCGCTCCCGGTCCACCGGCTTGGAGAAGCGGAGCTGCAACTCGGTGGGCTCCGCCGGGTAGACCCGGGCGGGATCCAGCGGGCTCCAGTCGCCCTCCCCCTGCCGGATCCGGACCGCGGCCGCGGCGGCCTCCACCCGCCGGATCCGCAGGGTGTAGTTCAGGGCGGGCAGCCCCACCTCCACGCTCTCACCGGCCGCTCCCTCCTCCAGCTCGACGAGGATCAGCCCCAGCAGGGCGCCGCTGGCGATCAGCCGGGCCCTGCCGTCAATGCCGACGTGGGCGGTCACCCACTCCGGGGAGACCGGCCGGTCCAGGCGGAGGATCACGCTCCCCTTGCCGACCACCACCGCCTCGGTCACCAGGCCCTTCCGCTCCGGGGGCACGTCGGGGGTCGAGACCCGGGCGGCCAGGAGGCGGGGCTGGTCGGAGACCGCGGGGGGCCGGAGCTGGCGCAGGTCGGCCAGCCAGATCTGCTCCCCGCCCTGCCTGGTCCACGCATACTCGGCATCCCACGGGTCCACCCGGACCAGCAGGTGGTGCGGCCCGACCCAGCCCACCGGCTGCAGCATCCCCAGCGACGGGTCGTCGAGGCCGTAGAGCGACAGGCTCCCGCCCTGCACCTCCAGCACCCCCAGCGCCTGGGAGAGGTCGGGGCCGGTGGCCCGGAGGGTGAAGAGCACCCGGGAGCCGTCCGGCGACCAGGCGGAGGTGGTGAAGAGCGAGCTGTCCGAGGCGAAGAACCCCTTGGGCAGGGGCGCCTGCGCCACCACCCGGCCGGGCTCCTCCAGGTCGTAGATCACCACCCGGTGCTCATGATGGGCGTAGTGGGCGACGTACCGGCCGTCCGGGGAGAGTTTGAGTTCGAGCCGGTAGCCCGGCTGCAGCGACGAGCCGTTGGGTGCCTCGGTCAGGAAGCGAAGCGCCTCGGGGGTGACCGGTCGGGCAATCGGTCCCCGGATGCCCCTCCCCCGCACCAGGATCTGGTCGGGGGGCAGGGGCTCCTCGGGCGCACTTCCGTCGGCGGGAACCCGCCAGGGCAGCGGGTAGCGTGGGTCGGTGCGGGTCGAGGTGAAGTAGAGCCACCGTCCATCCGGCGACCAGGCCGGGTCGTCGGCCCAGGCCCACCGCTGGTACCGGGCCAGGTTTGCAGGAGCCGGCTGGGGCGGGCTGGTCACCGCCCCGAAGTCGGCCTCCGCCGCCACGAAGAGCCGCTGATCCTTCACCTCGGCCCTCCGGGAGCCGTCGGGGGAGAGGAGTTCGCTCTCCCGATAGGGCGGCTGGTCCATCTTCTCCATGGTGACCGCCGCTCCCAGCCGGTACCGGTAGACCGCAGCGCCCCGCTCCTCCCCCAGGCAGAGGGTGCTGCCGTCCGGCTCGGCGTAGAGCAGCCGGCTGCCGGCCACCAGCCGCTGCCAGCCGGGGCCGGCCCGGTCGTCATCCGCCGTGCCCTTCTCCGGCCGGGGGGGCTGCGGTGACTTCGTGGGGGTGGGAGGAGGGGTCTGCACCGGTTTCGGCTCCTCCGCCCGGGCCGGCGGTTCCGGCTGCGGCGGTGGGCTGACCGGCTTGGCGCAGGCCGCCAGCAGGGCGGCGAGCAGGGCGATGACCAGCAGGCGTCGAGCCATTGATCTGATCCCCTTTCCAACACTTACAACTCAGACGATCTGTCACCGCTAACCCGTCTCACTGGAAACTGAGAACGTGAGAATCCTCGGGAAAACCCGGGAAACCTCGGTACACCGCGGGTTTGGTGTATTGGGCGCACGTGAGAACGTGAGACGGCTGCGCCCATTCATGATCG
>JBMONC010000102.1:0-2805 GCA_049324875.1 Bacillota bacterium | reverse complement strand
AGCGGCGTGATCGACTGGACCCACTTCGTCACGTTTTACGGCCAGGTCGGCTTCCGCCCCTGGAAGTGGTATCTCACCGCGACCCTGCCCCTGGCGTAGAGATCCGAGGCAGGAATTGGCGCCGGATGTCGAAATGGCTAGTAAGGGACTCCCGGCCCTCGAGGGTGCCGGGGGACTGAAAACCGGAGGTGACGATATCGATGTTGGCATACGAGTCGGCTGGAACGGGTCCCGCCATCGTCCTGCTCCACGGTTTCCCGCTGAACCGCTCGATCTGGACGGAGCAGAGGGAGTGCCTCTCCGCCCGGTACCGGGTGATCCTGCCCGACCTCCCGGGCCTGGGGGAGTCTGCCCCGCTGGCGGAGACCACCATCGCCGGCATGGCGGCCGAGGTGCTCCGCCTGATGGACCACCTGCAGGTGCCGCAGTTCGCCCTGGGCGGTCACAGCATGGGCGGCTACGTGGCGCTGGCCTTGCAGAAGCTGGCCCCCGAGCGGGTCCGGGGGCTGGCCCTGATCTGCACCCAGGCCGGCGACGATACGCCGGAGGCCCGGGCCGGCCGCTACGCCACCGCCGAGAAGGTGATGGCCGAGGGGACCGAGGTCCTGGTGGGAGCGATGCTCCCCAAGCTTTTTGCCACCCCCGATGCCGGCGCCGCCGGGGAAGCGGTGGCCGCCCTGATCCGGCAGTCCTCCCGGGAGGGCGTCCGCGAGTGCCTGCACGCCATGGCCAAGCGGGAGGATATGCGGACCCGCCTCCCCTCCATCAGCGTGCCGACGCTGGTGCTGACGGGGCAGGAGGACCGGCTGATCCCGCCCGACCGGTCCGAGGGGATGGCCGCCCAGATGCCCCACGCCGTCCTGGTGAAGGTGCCCAACGCCGGCCACATGCCGATGGTGGAGCAGCCCAAGGAGGTCAACCAGGCTCTGGAGCGCTGGCTCGAACTGGTCTATTGACACGTGGCCCGCGGGAAAAGCGACAAGGGTTGCGGGGGGTGACCCCGTAACCCTTGTCGCTCTAGTTGGTGCGAGAGAGGGGACTTGAACCCCTACGCCTCACGACACACAATCGGGGGGCCAGGGATCGGCCGCTCGGACTACACCTTCCGGTACCTCTCGTGGTTGGCGCTGTTCTTCCCCAGTGCGAGGACGCCATAGTTGTTGCCCTGACCGGTGACCTGATCCAAGAACATCCGGCCCAACTGACGGCGATCGGGAACGCTGATACGCTTCCACTCGTACCCCTTGAACAGGTCGCTCAGAAAGAACACTTCGCCAGACCGCAAGTTGGCAAGTTCACCGAGCGCCTGCTGAAGCCAAATGGTCAGCACGGGGCGAGCCCTCCTTCATAGCAACAGGTGGCTATTGGGTGATAATACGCCGGAGCGGAGAGGTTAAAGGAGGCCACGGTGCTTCATGTCGTCGAGGACACTGGATAGGGCGAGCAGCCGGTCCCGCATGTGTGTGTCCAGCTCCTCCATTTGGGAGTCAACCACCCGGAGCATAGAGTTGACGGTGTTGGAGGTCCGGTCACCGTGCTTCATAGTCACATCGAGCTGGAAGTTCCCATGCCCGGCGGAAATCGCCTCGCTACCGTCAGCCCGCGCCAGGCGGGTGAGGCAGTACAGCAAGGCAAGGTCCACCACCCGATGCGGGGGTAGTTCCTCCGACTGGCGCGACCACTTCTCGCCGGTATGGCGCCAGACCTTCAAGGAGATCTCAGCCGTATTCCACTGGGCCAGGCCAATGCTGAGGTGCTGGGCATCCGTGTTGCCAGCGTAGGGACCATCAATGGCATCGTAGCCTTCAACGGCAAAGACTGGCTTGTGTGCCAAGTTCACTGGCATAGGTTCAGCCATACTGGACCACCTCCATCAGGTAGTAACGTCACTGCATGCAGTACACGTACTAAATTTACTACGTGTCTAGATGGGCTGTCAAGCGCTCCGCCAACAAACAAAGTCGCCCCTCCTCCAGCCTGGAGGACGGGGCGTTTGCTCAATTGGACACCAACAGTTATCTTAGCTTGTTGATGCTCAGCCAGGGGCGGCGCAGGTCTAGCATGCGATGCCAACTGGCGCAGACCAGGGCAATGTTCTCCGGCTGTGTCACCATTCCCCTGTGCGTTCGCTCAGCGGCGTGGTGTAATGCGCATCTGCGAACCCGTACCCCTGCCTCCTCTAGCTTCCGATACACTTCCATTATCGGAAATTGGGATATAACCCTTATAATATAATAATAGTTTGCTGTTGTCAATTAGCTCCTCGGAAAGTCGCTAACGCATCTCAGGTCTTGGCTGGAGGAATTTGGCTCTTTCTCGTCTAATAGAGAACGAAGACAGAATGGCGAAGGGGGATCTGCGGGTGAGTTACCTACAGGGGTTATATCTGGTTCTGGCGGCCGGAGTGGTGATATATGTGTACCGTTCATCCCTGAAGGCGCTGTTTCAGAAGGGTAATCCATTGTTGCTGCTGTCTCGCCCCGTTGTGGTCTTGACGATGGCCTACATCGGGGGTATGAACGTACCCGCGATCGTGGAATCATTCTCGTCCGTAATACCTCCTTCCATCTCCGAGCCTTTCTTTTACCTTGCAACGCTAATAGCCGTTTGGGGTTTGTCACTGCTTCCCTTTTTACGCCCCATTCAGGGAGACTCCAAGAAACCGATGTAAGAGACCAGGGTGCCTCATCATGACGATGAAGCACCCTGGTTTTTTCTGTTCGGTTACGGCCTCGCCCCGTAGAGAAGGTTTGGAGTGCCTGAGTTGGCCTCGAACAGCCTCTCCTGCGACCTGTTGACAAAGTT
>JBMONC010000101.1:0-37214 GCA_049324875.1 Bacillota bacterium | reverse complement strand
CCGGTGGGGTCCCGAACCATTGCCCGCAAGTACAACCTGGGTGTCAGCCCTGCCACCATTCGCAATGAGATGTCCGACCTGGAGGAGTTGGGCTACCTGGAACAGCCCCACACCTCCGCCGGCCGGATCCCCTCTGACCGGGGCTATCGCTACTACGTCGACTGCCTGATGCAGCTGCGTGAGATCAACCCCCATGAGAACGAGCTGATCCGGCGGACCTTCGAACGGAAGGTCCGGGAGATCGATGTCCTGGTGCGGGAGACCGCCCGCCTGCTCTCCGACGCCACCCACTTGACGGCGGTGGTCTCCGGCCCCCAGAAGGAGAAGGCTTCCTTTAAAGAGCTCCGCCTGGTGCCCCTCGGGGGCGACAAGGCCGTGCTGGTCTACATCACCGACAGCGGCTTCATTGAGAACCAGGTGCTAGAACTGCCGGTTGAGGTGACCATGCTGGAGCTGCAGCGGGTCTCCGATGTGCTGAATGAGCAGCTGCGCGGCCAGCGGGTCGAGTCGCTCTCCCGGGCGGCGATTCGGGCGCTGCAGCAGGAGCTTGCCCGGTACGGCGCCCTCCTGGAGCAGGCGCTCCTCTTCCTCGACCAGCGGCTGGAGCCCGGCGAGAAGCAGCGGCTCTACCTGGGTGGCACCACCCATATGCTGGACCAGCCCGAATTCCGGGATGTTGACAAGCTCCGCAACCTGCTGACCATGCTGGAGCACGAGGAGGTTGTGGCCGACGTGTTGGAGGTCGGCCAGGAGACCGAGGGGGTCCAGATCCAGATCGGCGAGGAGATCCGGGTCCGGGAGCTGACCGATTGCTCGGTGGTCTCCGCCACTTACCGGCTCGGGGATCAGGTGATCGGGAAGATGGGTGTGATCGGCCCCAAGCGGATGGACTACGCCCGGGTGGTCGGCATCATGAACTCGATCACCCTTCACCTGAGCCAGACGGTCCAGTCCCGGTGAGCGGGACAGATTCGCATCTCCAATCGGCAGCGGGCATAGACCAAACCCGGGGGCGGCTGCCCCCGGGTTTCGATATGGCTCAGGACTCCGAACTCTCCCCCGGGCCCCCCGGCTGGACCGAGGCCTCCAGGTAGCGTGCCAGGTAGGCCATCTGCGCAGGATGGACCTCCTGGAAGCGAAGGCCGACCACCCAGAGATGGGTGGGGGTGGGAACACAGCGGACCACGGTGGCCGCCAGCTGCGGGGGGGTCAGCCCCAGGGGCGCCAGGTTGATGCTGATCTCGGTCCCCGGCGCCAGGGGCTCGGCCAGGACGCAGGCGGCGCCGTCCAGGCTCAGGTTGGTCAGCTGCGCCGGGGTCTCCTCGATGGGCCGGTCCGGCGTCCGCAGGGTGACGCCGATGTAGACATCGACCCGCGGGTTGCGGCGGCGCCGCACCACGTGGGGGCGGGCCGGCACCCGCAGAGCGATGCTGCCCCCCTGGTTCGTCCGGAGGACGGTGGTGAAGCACTGGACCAGCGCAACCTCGTGCAGCACCTCGAGGATCACCGCCTGCTCAGCCCCCGGGCGGGCGCCGCCGCCGGTCGGTTCCACCAGAATCTCGGACCGGTCCACCCGGAGCACCTGACAGGGGCTCTCGACCATCCGCTGCACCCCCAGCCCGTGGGCGAAGAGCAGGCGGCCGGCCGTTCCTGCCAGGCTGCGCAGGTCGACCGCGGCCCCGGGCCCCTCTGTGACGGTTGGGTTGCGCTTGAACCAGGACATCGGCCTCACCTCGCCTCCCATTCTACCCTCCATAGTACCATATAATGGCAAGAAACGCAACAGATAGGATTTGAATGAGCTGGGGTTCGCGGAGAGATGCTGGAGGTGCGGCTCTTCCCGATTCCCTGCCCGGACTTGACACGGCCAGGGGCGGGTGCTATGTTCTTTTATGGATGCGTTAGCACTCAGCTGGTGTGAGTGCTAACAAAGATGGTGAGGTGACCGGCATCGATGACGGAGGAGACGAAGAACGACCAGCCCCGCCAGGAGCTGACGGGCGACGGTCTGGGCGACGCCGCTGGAACCCCCGAGCCGGAGGGCCAGGCCGAGACCGAGACGGCCGCTGAGACAGCGGCGGAGGCCGCCGCTGCGGAGGATGGCGGGAGTGAACTGGAAGCGGCCCGGGCGGAGATCGCCGACCTGAAGGAGCGGCTTTTGCGCGCCCAGGCGGACTTTGAGAACTACCGGCGGCGGGTGGCCCGGGAGAAGGAGGAGCTGGCGCTCTACGCCAACCAGAAGCTCCTGCTCAGCTTCCTGCCGGTGCTCGACAACCTGGAGCGAGCCCTGGCAACCCAGCCGGTGGCGGGCGATGAGAAGCTGCGCCAGGGGGTGGAGCTGACCGCACGCTCCTTCCGGGAGATCCTCGCCAAGGAGGGTGTGACCCCGATTGAGGCGGTGGGGCAGCCCTTCGACCCGAACCAGCACGAGGCGGTCATGACCGAGGAGTCGACGGAGCACGAGGACGGCACCGTCCTTTTTGAGTTCCAGAAGGGCTATCGCCTGGGCGACCGGGTGATCCGCCCCAGCATGGTCAAGGTGAACAAGCGCGACTGAGGACCGCTTCGGATAAGCCCTTTCAGAAGCAAGGAGGCTACACAGAACCATGGCGAAGGTCATTGGCATCGACCTGGGCACGACCAACTCGGTCGTGGCCATTATGGAAGGCAAGGACCCGGTGGTGATCGAGAACGCGGAGGGCGACCGGCTCACCCCCTCTGTCGTGGCCTTCAGCAAGACCGGGGAGCGGCTGATCGGCAAGGTGGCAAAGCGGCAGGCGGTCACGAACCCCGACCGCACCATCATCTCGATCAAGCGGCACATGGGCACCAACCACAAGGTGAAGATCGACGACAAGGAGTTCACGCCGCAGGAGATCTCGGCGATGATCCTCTCCAAGCTGAAGGCCGACGCCGAGGCGAAGCTGGGCGAGAAGGTGACCCAGGCGGTGATCACCGTCCCGGCCTACTTCACCGACGCCCAGCGGCAGGCGACCAAGGATGCCGGCACCATCGCCGGCCTGGAGGTCCTGCGGATCATCAACGAGCCGACGGCGGCCGCCCTGGCCTACGGCCTGGACAAGGGCGACGACCACCGGATCCTGGTCTTCGACCTGGGCGGCGGCACCTTCGACGTCTCCATCCTGGAGCTGGGCGGCGGTACCTTCCAGGTGGTGGCCACCGCCGGCAACAACCGGCTGGGCGGCGACGACTTCGATGAGCGGATCGTCAACTACGTGGCCGACCGGTTCCAGAAGGAGCACGGCATCGACCTGCGCAAGGATAAGCAGGCGCTGCAGCGGCTCCGGGAGGCGGCCGAGAAGGCGAAGATCGAGCTCTCCTCGGTCACCACCACCAACATCAACCTGCCCTTCATCTCCATGACCGCCGACGGGCCGGTCCACCTGGATGAGACCCTGACCCGGGCCAAGTTCGAGGAGCTGACCGCCGACCTGGTGGAGGCGACCATGGGCCCCACCCGGCAGGCGATGAAGGATGCCGGCGTCGAGCCGGGCGAGATCGACAAGATCCTGCTGGTGGGCGGCTCCAGCCGCATCCCCGCCGTGCAGGAGGCGGTCCGCCGCTTCTTCGGCAAGGAGCCCTACAAGGGGATCAACCCCGACGAGGTGGTCGCCCTGGGCGCCGCCGTCCAGGCGGGTGTGATCAAGGGCGATGTGAAGGATGTGCTCCTGCTCGACGTCACCCCGCTCTCCCTGGGCATTGAGACCCTGGGCGGCGTCTTCACCAAGATGATCGAGCGGAACACCACCATCCCCACCAAGAAGACGCAGATCTACTCCACCGCCGCCGACGGCCAGACCCAGGTCGAGATCCACGTGCTGCAGGGCGAGCGGGAGATGGCGGCCTACAACAAGACCCTGGGCCGGTTCATCTTGGACGGCATCCCGCCGGCGCCCCGGGGCGTGCCCAAGATCGAGGTCACCTTCGACATCGACGTCAACGGCATCGTCCACGTCTCCGCCAAGGACCTGGGCACCGGCAAGGAGCAGAAGATCACCATCCAGTCCCAGACCGGCATGTCCAAGGAGGAGATCGAGAAGGCCATCAAGGAGGCCGAGGCGATGGCCGCCGAGGACAAGCGGCGCCGGGAGGAGGCGGAGATCCGCAACAACGCCGACTCCGCCGTCTACAACGCCGAGAAGATGCTGAAGGAGTCCGAGGGCAAGGGGATCGACCAGGCGCTGATCGACGCCGTCAAGAACGAGATCGAGCCGGTGAAGGAGTCCCTGAAGGGCACCGACATCGAGGCGGTCAAGAAGGCGACCGAGAAGCTGACCGAGGCGGTCTACAAGCTCTCCGCCGCCATCTACGAGAAGGCGGGCGGGGCTCCGGGCGCCGAGGGCGGCCCGGCCGCCGGTGCGGCGGGCAACGACATCCCCCATATGGATGCGGACTTCAAGGTCAAGGACGACCAGTAGAGCGCCGGTGTGAAGGGGGGCCGCTGACCGCCCCCCTTCTTTGGCTTGCTCCCACCGGCACAGGGTGATAACCTAATGAATCAGGGGGGTGAGTCCACTGGCCAAGCGCGATTACTATGAGGTCCTGGGGGTTTCCCGGGACGCCAGTGAGGCGGAGATCAAAAAGGCCTTCCGGACGCTCGCCCGCAAGTACCACCCGGATGCCAACCCGAACGACCCCACGGCCGCCGAGAAGTTCAAGGAGATCAACGAGGCCTACCAGACGCTCTCGGACAGCGAGAAGCGGGCCCGGTACGACCAGTTCGGCCACGCGGCGGAGCAGATGGGCGGGGCCGGGGGCAACCCCTTCGAGGGGTTCGGCGGCTTCGGGCAGCAGGGCGGCTTTGGCGACATCTTCGACATGTTCTTCGGCGGCGGCCGGCAGCGGAACCCGCGGGGTCCGGTGCGGGGCGCCGACATGGAATACAACCTGGAGCTCTCCCTGGAGGAGGCCGCCTTCGGCTGCAAGAAGGAGCTGCGGGTGCCGCGCACCGAGGACTGCGACACCTGCCACGGCTCGGGCGCCCGGCCGGGCACCCATCCGACCACCTGCTCCAAGTGCCGGGGCACCGGCCAGATCCAGGTGGCGCAGAACACGGTCTTCGGCCGGTTCGTCAACGTGACCACCTGCGACCGCTGCCAGGGCGAGGGGCGGATCATCGAGTCGCCCTGCCCCACCTGCCGCGGGCGGGGCCGGGTGCAGCGCTACCACACGGTGGAGGTCAACGTCCCCGGCGGCGTCGACACCGGCCAGCGGCTGCGGATGGCGGGCTACGGCGAGGCCGGCGAGAAGGGCGGCCCGCCCGGCGACCTGTATATCGTGATGCGGGTGCGGCCCGACCGGCGGTTCAAGCGGGAGGGTGACGACCTGATCTGCGAGGCGGAGATCTCCTTCGCCCAGGCGGCCCTGGGCACCGAGATCGAGGTGCCGACCCTGGACGGCCCGGAGATGGTGAAGGTGCCCGAGGGGACGCAGCACGGCGACACGATCCGGCTGCGGGGCAAGGGCGTGAAGCACCTGCGGGGCTCCGGCCGGGGCGACCAGCACGTGGTGATCGCGATCAAGACGCCCACCCGGCTCTCGGAGAGGGAGCGGGAGCTGCTGCGTGAGTTCGCCGCCCTGCGGGGCGAGAAGGTCGGCCCGAACGAGGGCAGGGACAAGGGCTTCTTTGAGAAGGTGAAGGATGTCCTGGGCGGACATTCCTAGACGATCAGGCCCCCTCTTCCCAGCGGAGAGGGGGCTTTTTCCCGGCGCCTGGACATAGACTCTCCGTACCCTGAAGGAAGCGGAGGGAGCAGGGCGAACCAGAGAGGATGGAGGTGTGCTCCATGCGACTCGTGGCACGGCGGGACCCCCGTCTCGACCCGCGGCTGACACCGGACCAGTGGGCGGCGGCCCGGAAGCGCTACCTGATCCTGCTGACGCTCTCCCTGGTCCTGTTCGCTGCCGCTGCCGGAGCGGGCGGCTACTACTATATGCAGTCCCTGGACAAGACCCGGGGGATGCAGCCCGAACAGGTGGTGGAGACGGCGGGCATGGCGCTGGCCAAGGCCGACGCCTACCGCTTCACCGCCGTCCTCTCCGGGGAGTCCCCCGACGGCTTCTTCCCCGATGCCGTGATGCGGGGGGCCTACCAGCGGGAGCCGCTGCTGCTGCACCTGGCGGGCGAGGCGGGCGCCGGCGAGCAGAAGGTGCCGCTGGAGTACTACCTGGAGGGGACCGACCTCTACGTAAAGAACCCGCGCTCCGCCACCTGGCTGCTGGTGGAGGAGGCGGAGATGGATGAGCTCTACGCCTTCCAGCCGGACAACCTGGCGGCCCCGCTGGTGACGGGGCTCCGCTCGGCCGAGGTGCTGGGGCGGGAGAAGCTGGACGGGGGCGAGGCGCTGGTGCTGGGGCTCGACCTGGACCCGGCGGTGATGCGGCTGCAGCCGCCCAAAGAGGGCGAGCGGGTCGAGTACCGGCTCTGGGTTTACACCCGCACGCTGAAGCCGGCCCAGTTCGCCATTGAGGTCTCCCGGCCGGCGGCGGAGGCCGCTGCCAACCTGCAGTCCTCCAGCTTCCGCTACCGGATCAGCTGGGACTTCGCCAAGATGGAGCCGCTGGCGGTTCCCGCCGAGGTGAAGGCGCAGGCGGGCAAGTAGCGCGGTGCGGGGCGCCTCCCGGTGGGGGGCGCCCTTTCGTACGCCACGGAAAGGGCCGGGACCCGATGTGGTATAATGCCAGTGAATCGACCAACGAGCCCCCTAGGAGGAGAACCCCCTTGCGCTATCTGGAAGTCTCCATCCGCTGCCAGCGGGCTGCTGCCGATGCGGTCGGCAACCTGCTCACCGAACTGACCGGCGGCGGCTACGCCGTCGATGATCCGCTGGATATCATCGAGAACCAGGGAAGGTGGGAGATCAGCGACCTGGTGCCCGGCGACCCCGCCTGGGTGACGGTGAAGGGCTGGCTGGCCGAGGCCGGCGACCTGGAGCAGCAGCGGTTCCGGCTGGAGTCCGGGCTGGACGAGCTGCGCGCCCTCGGCCTGGGCCGGATTGAGCCCGCCGCCTACGCCTGGGTGAAGGAGGAGGACTGGGCCAACGCCTGGAAGGCCTACTTCAAGCCCACCCGGGTGGGGGAGCGGCTGGTGGTGATCCCCTCCTGGGAGCGCTACGACCTGCAGGAGGGCGACCTGCCGCTCTACCTGGACCCCGGCATGGCCTTCGGCACCGGCACCCACCCGACCACCGCCCTCTGCCTCCGCTGGCTGGAGCGGCTGGTCAAGCCCGGCGCCCGGGTGATCGACGTGGGCACCGGCTCGGGGATCCTGGCCATCGCCGCCAGGCGGCTGGGGGCGGGCGAGGTGGTCGCCATCGACATCGACCCGGTGGCGGTTCAGGTCGCCCGGGAGAACGCCGCCCAGAACCAGACCGAGATCGACCTCCGCCACGCCACCCTCGACCAGGTGGAGGAGGCGCCGGTCGACCTGGTGATCGCCAACATCATCGCCTCGATCATCATCGAGATCCTGCCGGATGTGGCGGCGCGGATGAAGCCCGGCGCCCGCTTCCTCGCCTCCGGCATCATCGCTGAGAAGAAGCAGGCGGTGATCGACGCCCTGACCCACACCTGGCTGCTGCCGGTGGAGGCCCGGGAGGAGAACGGCTGGGTGGCGATCCTGGCGATGAAGCAATGACGCGCTTCTTCCTCGACCGGGTGGAGGAGGGGCGGGTGGTGCTCTCCCGGGAGGACTCCCACCACCTGCTCCGGGTGATGCGGGCCGAGGTCGGGGCCCCCTTCACCGTGCTGGCCCAGCGGATGGAGTACGACTGCCGGCTGGAGGCGGTGGAGGAGGGGCGGGCCGTCGGGCGGGTGGAGGCGAGCCGCCCCGCCGGGGGGGAGCCCCCGGTCCAGATCACCCTCTTCCAGGGGCTGGCCAAGGGCGAGAAGATGGAGCTGGTGATCCAGCACGGCACCGAGATCGGCATCACCGGGTTCGTGCCGGTGGCCACCGCCCGCAGCGTGGTGAAGCTGGAGCCGAAGAAGGCGGCGGAGCGGGTGGAGCGCTGGCAGCGGATCGCCCGGGAGGCGGCGGAGCAGTGCCGGCGGGGGGCCGTGCCCACCGTGGCGCCGCTGCTTACCTGGAAGCAGGCGGTGGCCCGCTCCGGCGAGTTCGACCTGCTCCTCGTCCCCTGGGAGGAGGGGGGCGAGGGGCTCCGCGCCGTGCTGGCCGCCCATCCGGGGGCGCAGCGCATCGCCCTCTTCATCGGGCCGGAGGGGGGGCTCTCCCCCGAGGAGGTGGCGCTGGCCCGGGCCCACGGGGCGGTGGCCGTCACCCTGGGCCCCCGGATCTTGCGGACGGAGACCGCCCCGCTGGCGGCCGCCGCCGCCATCCTCTTCGCACGGGGGGATCTGGGATGAAGTACCCGGAGGGCTACTACCGCTACTTTGAGCTCTTCAACAACGAGGAGTTCTGGGAGGCCCACGAGGCGCTGGAGGAGATCTGGCAGGAGACCGACAACGACCTCTTCCTGCGCGGGCTGATCGTCTTTGCCGCCGCCTTCGTCCACGTGCAGCGGAACAACCCCTCGGGCTGCCGCAAGGTGCTGGACAAGTGCATCGACTGGCTCAGCCCCTTCGCTCCGCGCCACTGGGACCTGAACCTGGAGCCGGTGCTGGCCCACGCCCGCTTCTGCCGGGCCAGGCTGGACGAACTCCCGCCGGAGGCGGTGCTGCGGGAGCACCTGCCCTTCATCAAGCTCCACCCGGAGCCGGAGGCCTACCAGGACCGGTAGCCCGCTTCGCGCGCAGTGACCCCGGCGGTACGCCCGCCCGGGGTCTCTCCATCTCTAAGAGGCCACCGCCATGGGGATCAGCAGCACCTCGCCGACCTGGAGCGGGTAGGGGGGCTCCAGCCGGTTGGCGAGGATGATCACAGAGGTGGGTACGCCATACCGCCAGGCGACGCTCCAGAGGGTGTCGCCCGGCTGAACCGCATGCCGGACCACCTCGGCCACCGCCAGCGGTGTCGGATGGGGAACCAGGAGCCGCTGCCCGACCCGCAGGGCCGCCGGGTCGACCCCCCGGTTGGCCGCGGCGACGGTCTGAACGGAGACGCCGTACCGCCGGGCGATGCTGTAGAAGGTATCGCCCGGTCGAACCACGTGGATGAGCATCGCAATCTCACCTCGGCCCATCCTACGCCCCGCCCGCCGGTTTGGCTACATAAGGCCTAGGTGAGCCGGTGGAAGTACTCCAGGCGGCCCGGCTCAGCCCCGGGCACCTCCACCAGCACGTTCGGCTGCCGGGTGGCGTAGAGGTAGAGCCGCTCCCCGGCGGCGAGTGACCGCCGGGCCCGGGCCACCACGCCGGCGGCCAGCGCCAGGTGGGCGGGGTTATGGCCGGCGCCCAGCGCCGCCTTCGGGTCATGGACCAGCACCAGCTCGGGCTGGACCCGGTGCCACAGGTCGTCCAGCGCCCGCTCCAGCTCCGGGCCGGGCCGGACCTCGCCGCCGGGCAGGTCCGGCCGGAGCAGCAGGGCCTCCGGAACCGCCGTCGCCTCCCCGGAGAGGACCGCCAGGGTGACCGGACTCCCGTTCCCGGTCAGGAGCCGGAGGGTGCCGCCCGCATAGCGCTCCAGATCCTCCGGGCCCGGCCCGATCGCCAGCACCCGGCGGGTGCGTTGGACCATATCCAGCCCCGCCTGCCGGGCCACCGCCGGGGAGCAGGGCTGCTGCATCCGCCGCCGGACCGCCCAGGCCACGGCCACCGCCCCCGCCGCCACCAGCCAGGGCACCATCGATGCCGACCGACGCTCCATCGCTTCGTCCGCCCCCTTCGTCACAGCTACCCTTAGCATGCACGGCGAAGGGCTCCCGCTTGCGGACCGGTACTGCTGCCAGACGGCTGAAACGGCGTAGGATTTGTGGCAGAAGGCGGCGAATCTTCACGCCAGGAGGTGTTCGCATGGAGCCGGAGCAGGTGATCGTAAGGTTCGCCCGGAAGCGAATGCGGCGAACCATGGGGCTCGGCATCTTGCTCCTCTTTCTGCTGACGGGGATGCCGCTCTTCGGCGAGAGGCTGAGCCAGGCTGGCATCGCCCTGGTCGCCATCGCCCTTTTCATCGCCTTCGGCCTCTTCACCTGGCTGGACTGGCGCTGCCCCTCCTGCGGCCGCAACCTGGGCCGTGACTTCAAATACGCCCACTGCCCCCACTGCCAGGTCAAACTGATGCCCTGACCGACGGACCCCGCCAAGGGCGGGGTCTTCTCGCATCTCCCAGCGCTGCCCGCACACCAAAAAGGTTGAACCGGCGGCCCCCCGGCGTTATGATGATAAAATGATAGAACGGTGGGAGGCTGCATGAAGCCGGATCAACCCCCCGAAGGAGGTGGAGCGTTGGCAGCCCAGAAGAGCGTGGCCTTCACAACCCTGGGTTGTAAGGTCAACCAGTACGACTCCGAGGCCATGATGGCGCTCTTCCGCAAGGCCGGTTATCGCATCGTCGATTTCCAGGATCATGCGGATGTCTATATCATTAATACATGCACAGTTACCGGGCGCGGGGCGGCCAAGAGCCGCCAGCTGATCCGCAACGCCATCCGGCGGTCGCCGCTCTCGGTGGTGGCGGTCACCGGCTGCTACACCCAGACGGCGCCCGACGAGGTAGCCGCCATCCCCGGCGTCTCGCTGATCATCGGCAACCAGGACCGGAACCGGGTGGTGGAGCTCTGTGAGCAGGCGGCCAACGCCCCGGAGCCGATCCGGGCGGTCAACAACATCTGGCAGGCGCGCGAGTTTGAGGAGATGCCCGTCGACTCCTTCCTGGGCCACACCCGGGCAGTGGTGAAGATCCAGGAGGGGTGCAACATCTTCTGCACCTTCTGCATCATCCCCTACGCCCGTGGGAAGCCCCGCAGCCGGCGGCCGGAGTCGGTGGTCCAGGAGGTGGAGCGGCTGGCCCGGGAGGGCTTCCGGGAGGTGGTGCTGACCGGCATCCACCTGGGCTCCTACGGCAAGGACTACAAGAACGAGTTCACCCTGGCCCAGGTGGTGGAGCGGCTGACCGCGGTGGAGGGGATCGACCGGATCCGGCTCTCCAGCCTGGAGCCCAAGCACGTCACCCCGCATCTGATGGAGCTGCTGCAGCACCATCCGAAGGTCTGCCGCCACCTGCACCTCTCGCTCCAGTCCGGCTCCCAGGGGGTGCTGGAGCGGATGAAGCGGGCCTACACCGCCCAGGAGTACCGGGAGGTGGTGCAGGAGCTGCGCCGCCGGATCCCGGACCTGGGGCTGACCACCGACGTGATCGTCGGCTTCCCGGGGGAGACCGAGGCGGAGCACCGGGAGTCGATGGATTTCATCCGGGAGATGGGCTTCTCCCGGCTCCACGTCTTCCCATTCTCGGCCCGGCAAGGCACCCCGGCGGCTACCATGCCCGACCAGCTGCCCAAGGCGGTCAAGGAGCGGCGCACCCACGAGATGATCGACCTGGGGCGAGAGCTGGCGCTGGACTTCGCCCGACAGCACCTGGGGCGGACGCTCTACGTGCTGGCGGAGGAGGAGGCCGACGCCGGCGAGGGCTGGCTGGAGGGGTACACCGACAACTACCTGCGGGTCCGCCTCCCCGGCGGCGACGAGCTGAAGAACTGCCTGATCCCCGTCCGCATCACCGAGATCGAAGAGGAGCACTGCACCGGCGAGATGGACGGGCATCCCATCGGCCCTGCCATCGCCGTGGAACGCCCGGCTGCGCCCGCCTTTGACCTACCGCTCATACAACTGGAGGATGACCTGTAAGCGATGAGCCACACGCCCGCACTCGCGGGCCAGCCGGAGCACCGCCCGGCCCTCTCCGCCATGGACATCGCCCTGCTGGGCGTGGCCCTGGCCTGGGGGTTCGGCTACGTGGCCTTTGCCACGGGCCTGCGGGAGATCCCGACCGGCCTGTTCAACCTGGTTCGGTACCTGATTGCAACCCCGCTCTTCTGGGGGCTGCTGCTCCGCTCCGGCGAGAATTGGCACCTGCCCCGGCGGGACTGGCCGCGCACCGTGGCGACCGGCCTGATCGGCGTGCTCTTCTACTCGATGGTCTTCTCCAGCGCCGCCAAGTTCACCACGGCGGCCAACACCTCGCTCCTGCTGGCGCTCTCGCCGGTCTGGGCCGTGCTGATGGGCTGGCTCGGCGGGAGGGGGGCGCCCGGCCTCCGCTTCATGCTGGGCTCGCTGACCGCCTTCGGCGGGGCGGCCATGGTGATCGCCTTCGGCACCAGCCGGCTGGGCTTCAGCCTGCAGTCGCTGACCGGTGACTTGCTGGCCCTGGCCGCCAGCACCATCTGGGCCTGGTACGGGGTGGTGGCCCAGCCGCTGCTGAAGGAGCACAGCGGGGTGAAGGTGCAGGCCTGGATCAGCCTGGTCGCCCTGGGGGGCTTCCTGCTCTACCAGGGGCCGGCGGCGCTGGCCTTCGACTGGGGCACCATCTCGCTCCAGGCCTGGCTCGGGCTGCTCTACGTCACCCTGATCGGCACGGTCTTCTCCCACATCGTCTGGTACAACGCCATCGCCCGGGTCGGCCCGGCCCGGGTGCTGCTGGTGATGTACCTGGTGCCCGCGGTCGCCGCCGCCTCCGGCGCGCTCTTCCTCGGCCAGCCCTTCGGCCTGCTCCAGATGGCCGGGGGAGCGATCGCCCTGGCCGGGGTGGCGCTGGTCCGGCGCGTATAAGCTCCATGGAGGGAGTCCCCGCCGGGGGCTCCCCTGGCCTATCCGGAACCCGGTACCTGAGCTTAGCAGGAGGTGGATGGAATGCTGCGCATACTCCATCAGGAGCTGTCGGTCGCCCTGGAGCTGCCGCCGGAGCGGTCGCTGCCCCTGGCCCCCGGGTCCCTCTGGGTGGATGCAACCCTTCACGTGCGCAACGACGGCCCGGCCCCCTCGCCCCAGCTCTCCCTCCTGCTCTACCGGCTCTACCGGGTCGAGCGGGTGGCGGCGGGAGGCCTTAGCCTTGTCTTCACCCAGTCGGTCACGCCGGTCTCCGGCGAGGAGCGACGGCACGTGAACCGGGTGCTGGTCGACCTGCCCAGCCCGCTGGAACCCGGGGAGAGCATCGCCCTGACCCTCCGCTACGGGGGTGTGACCGCGGGCGCCCGGGAGGTCTGGCCCTACATGTGGGACCAGGTGGGGCGGGCGTACACCCTGCTTCGGCCCGACATACTCTGGTACCCGGTGGCCGGTGAGCCGGACCGGGGCAACCTGCTGG
Source organism: Bacillota bacterium (assembly GCA_049324875.1). Classification (GTDB taxonomy): domain Bacteria; phylum Bacillota; class Sulfobacillia; order Symbiobacteriales; family Symbiobacteriaceae; genus JAWLHU01. Next base: position 23,998 of record JBMONC010000101.1, on the reverse strand, counting down.
AGCAGTGGCGGCAGCCCTTTACCTACAGCCTGGCGGTCGATCTGCCCGATGGCTTCACCGCGGTGGCCGCCGGCCCGACCGGGGAGCCCGGCCGCTTTCGCAGCCCCGCTCCCCGCGACCGGCTGGACCTTGCCGTGGCGCCCTTCACCGCCCTCCGGGCGGGAGCGCTGGCCGTCTACCACCTGCCGGGCTCCGGGGCGTGGGGAAGGGCGACCCTGGGCTGGATGGAGTCTGCCCTGACCGTGATGGGTCGGCTGCTGGAGCCCCGCCCGGCGGGGGAGCTGGCCTTTGTCCAGATCCCGGAGGGCTGGGGCGGGCAGTACTCGCCCGGCCTGATCCTCCAGGAGGCGGGATCGCTGGACGACTGGTTCACGGCGGCCAAGGTGGTTCACGAGGTGGCCCACTTCTGGACCCCCATGCCCGACCGGCCCCTGGAACGGTTCAGCGATGAGTCGCTGGCCCAGTACTTCCAGGTGGTCATCCTGGACCAGACCCACGGCGCGGCGGCGGCCGAGGCCAACCTTGACCGGTACCGCCGGGCCCTGGAGCGGAGCCCCGAAGCGGCAGCCCTGGGGCTGTTGCGGATGGCTGAGCGGGCCGACCTCCTGGAGCTGGTCTCCCGCTGCAAGGGGCCGCTGGCGCTGCATGACCTCCGCATCCGCCTGGGTGAGCCGGATTTCTGGGCGCTCCTGCGGGCGTACACCCGGGCCGAGCGATCCACGGTGGCCGCCTTTGTCCACCTGCTCCAGGCCAGGCACCCCGGCCCGGAGACCGAGGAGTACCTCGACCGCTGGTTCCGCTGACCCCTTGCTTCGGGCGGCACATTTCGGTAGGCTAAGGAAGACGTGTAACCACCGGGCGCCCTCGCCCGTTATCCCTTGCAAGCGGCACCTTGGCGCGAGGCTGATCGAGCCATCCGCCGCATCCGCGCCATCGGAAGGAGATGCCCCATGTCCGAGAAGACCCGCGTCTACCTGATCTTCGGCGGTCGCTCCGGGGAGCACGAGGTCTCGCTCATGTCCGCCCGGAACGTGATGCAAGCTCTGGACAAAGAGAAGTATGAGATCGTCCCGATCGGGATCACCAAGGAGGGCCGGTGGCTGCTGACCGGCGACCCCATGAAGGCGCTGAGCGAGGGCGTCGAGAAGGCCGGGGGCTTCCCGGTCGGCCTGCTGGGCGACCCGACCCACCGGGAGCTGGTCCCCGTGGGGGAAGGGGCCTCACCCCTCACCCCCACCAGCCGCCCGGCGGTCTTCTTCCCCGTCCTCCACGGCACCTACGGGGAGGATGGGACGATCCAGGGCCTCCTGGAGATGGCCAACGTCCCCTATGTCGGCTGCGGGGTACTGGCCTCCAGCGTCGGCATGGATAAGGGGGTGGCCAAGGCGCTCTTCCAGCAGGCCGGCCTCGCCGTCGTCCCCTACAAGGTCTACCTGCGGAAGGACTGGGAGGCGCAGCCCGAGGCGGTGCTGGACGACATCGAGCAGACCTTCGGCAAGTACCCGCTCTTCGTCAAGCCGGCCAACCTGGGCTCCTCGGTGGGCATCTCCAAGGCCAAGAGCCGGGACGGGCTGGCTGTGGCCATGGTCCAGGCGGCCCGGTTCGACCGCCGGATCATCGTGGAGGAAGGGGTCAACGCCCGGGAGATCGAGCTCTCGGTGCTGGGCAACGACCAGCCCATCGCCTCCGTTCCCGGCGAGATCTTCCCCGGCCACGAGTTCTACGACTACCAGGATAAGTACTTCGACAACACCTCCACCACCCGGATTCCCGCTGAGCTGCCGGATGAGCTGGTCCGGGAGTTCCAGCGGCAGGCGATCGTCGCCTTCAAGGCGATCGACGGCGCCGGCATGGCCCGGGTCGACTTCTTCCTGGAGCGGGAGACCAACCGGATCCTGATCAACGAGGTGAACACCATCCCCGGCTTCACCCGCATTTCGATGTACCCGAAGATGTGGGAGGCGTCGGGCATCAGCTACAGCGAGCTGTGCGACCGGCTGATCCAGCTCGCCCTGGAGCGGCACGCCGACAAGAACCGGAACCAGACCTCGGTCTAGGCCGGCCCCTTCTACCTCATCACATTCTTCTCGCAAGAATCGGCAGGTCCCACCGGATCTTGTAGAGGAATTCTCGTTGTTGATGTAGAATAATTTGACAAGGATTCATCAGAATAAGCAACAGGGTCTGATGGCAGAGCTAAGAGTTGGAGTGATACTGTGTCTCAGGACTGCATCTTCTGCAAGATCGTTGCCGGTCAGATTCCGTCCGCCAAGGTCTACGAGGATGATCAGGTGCTCGCCTTCCGGGACATTAACCCGCAGGCGCCGGTTCACCTCCTCGTCATACCGAAAAAGCACCTCGCTTCGGTCAGTGAACTCAGCAGCGAGGATTCTGCCATGCTTGGACACGTGTTTGCAGCCATCCAACAGGTCGCCCGGTCCGAGGGGATCGCCGAGTCCGGCTACCGTGTGGTCACCAACACGGGGAAGGATGCGGGCCAGGTGGTCTTCCACCTGCACTTCCATGTGCTGGGTGGGCGCCCGTTGGGGCCAGTCGCTTAAGGTTTGACATAAGCGAAGGGCCGCGGTATAATCGCGAAGCGTGTTCTTTTTTCCCCCAGGTGGAGTGGAGGGGAGGGAAATCCAGGATGTCCGAAGTCAAAATCGGTAAGAACGAGACGCTGGAAAGCGCTCTTCGCCGTTTTAAGCGTCAGCTCCAGAAGGCCGGTGTGTTGGCCGAGGTTCGCCGGCGTGAGCATTACGAGAAGCCCAGCGTCAAGCGCAAGAAGAAGAGCGAGGCTGCTCGCAAGCGCAAGTACCGCGACTAAGGTCAAGGGAGCTGGCTGCCGATGGGCCTGAATGAACGTCTCACCGAAGATATGAAGGCGGCGATGAAGGCCGGTCCGGCCGGAAAGGTGCGCCTGGAGACCATTCGGTTCCTGCGGTCGGCCATCAAGAACGCCGAGATCGACAAGAAGGCCCCTCTGACCGAAGAGGACATCCTTGGGATCATCACCAAGCAAGTGAAGCAGCTCAAGGACTCCATGGCCGAGTTTGAAAAGGGTGGCCGTCAGGACTTGGTGGAGAAGGCGCAAGCCGAGGTCGCCGTCCTGTCGGAGTACCTGCCCCAGCAGATGAGCGAGGACGAGGTGCGGGATCTGGCACGCAAGATCGTGGCCGAGGTCGGCGCTCAGGGGCCGAAGGACATGGGGAAGGTCATGGGACCGCTGGTCGCTCGCACCAAGGGTCGTGCCGACGGGAAGATGGTCCAGCAGATTGTCAAGGAGTTGCTTGGCTAAGAGGCATACCCCGGTGGATGGCAACATCCACCGGGGCTTTTGTCTATTCGCCCGCCCGCTGCCGGGGGAGGCTAAGGGTGCGGAGGTGTCGCGCATGGATCAGCCCAGGGCTTCGGTCCTCATCTGCAGCGATATCGCCTCGCACCTGGAATCGAAGAACCTGACTTTCATCGAAGCGTTCGATGCCCTGGCCAGCCTCGCCTTTCCCTCGGAGGCCTCCTTCTTTGCGGTGGCCAAGGTCTGGGGACTGGCCGAGGACCGGACCCACGACCTGCACCTCCGGCTGATGGCCCCCGGGGGTGTGGAGATGGTCCGAGCCGGGGAGCACCGGATCACCCCGGCCCGGGAGGTGCAGGTCCACACGGCGGTCAGCCGCTTTGCCTCCATCAGCTTCCCGCGGCCAGGGCTCTACGAGGTGCAGGCGGTGCTGGCAGGGGCGGTGATCGGGGCCGTGCCGCTGCAGATCAACCAGGTGACGGGCTCCTGAAGAGGCCGCCGGGTGACCCCGGTGGCCTCTCCTATAGGTCCAGGTTCCGGCGAACGCCCGATACCAGCCCGCCGCAATCGGCGCGAACATAGAGGTACGACTCCCACCGGAGGACGGCGCAACCCTGTGCCTTATGCTATAGTAGAAAGATAGATGCTCTATGGAAGGAAGGGGGGCTCAGGCTCTTGTCTTCCCCAAATCCGAAGGATCGCCGCGGCTTCTTCATCGAGAGCTTCCGCTCGCTGGGCCGCCTCTTCGCAGAGTCGGTCCAGGAGGCGGTGAGCGAGACCGTCACCCGCGCCTCGGGCGGCCAGCGGTACCTCCGTCCGCCGGGGGCGCTGGACGAGCCGGCCTTCCTGCTCGCCTGCACCCGCTGCGGCGACTGCGCCAAGGCCTGCCCGACCAACGTGATCAAGTTCCTGCCGGCCACGGCCGGGGCGGCGGTCGGCACGCCCTACATCGACCCGCTGGAGCGGGCCTGCGACCTGTGCGGGAAGTGCATGCCGGCCTGTGAGCCCAAGGCGCTGCTCACCATCACCGATCCCCGTCAGGTGCGGATGGGGCTGGCGATCATCGATCCGGACCACTGCTGGGCGCACAAGGGGTCGATCTGCGACCTCTGCTACCAGCGCTGTCCCTTCCCGGATGAGGCGATCCGGATGGTCAACGGCAAGCCGGAGATCCTGCCCGACGCCTGCACCGGCTGCGGCATCTGCGCCTACGTCTGCGTCAGCACACCAGCTGCCATCAAGATCGATCCGCGCAACTAGCTGGGGGGTTTCCGCATGTTCTCCCTGAAGATGGTCGCAACCGAGGAGGCCGTAGGGCTGATGCTCGCCCACGACCTGACACGCATCGTACCGGGCGAGGGGAAGGGCCCCGCCTTCCGCCGGGGGCACGTGGTGAGGCCGGAGGATATCCCGCTGCTGCTCTCCATGGGCAAGGAGCATCTCTATGTCTGGGAGCCGATCCCCGGGATGATCCACGAGGAGGAGGCCGCCCAGCGGCTGGCACGGGCCGGCGCCGGCAGCGGCATCCTCTGGGGGCCGCCCTCGGAGGGGAAGGTCTCGCTCAAGGCGGCCCACCGGGGCTGGCTCCGGGTGGACGCGGGGCGGCTGGAGCGGATCAACGCCATCGGGGAGATCACCATCGCGACCCTCCGGGACCGGACGGTGGTGGAGGAGGGGACGATCCTCGCCGGCTGCAAGGTGACCCCGCTGGTGATCGAGGAGCGGCAGGTGGCCGAGGCGGAGGCGATGGGCCCCTGGATCGAGGTGAAGCCCTTCCGGGCGAGGCCGGTGGGGCTGATCATCACCGGGAGCGAGGTCTTCAAGGGGCGGATCCCCGACAAGTTCGGCCCGGTGGTGGAGGAGAAGGTGGCCCGCTTCGGCTGCCCGATCGTCTACAAGGCCTACAGCGATGATCAGGCGGCGATGACCGAGGAGAAGATCCGGGAGGCGCAGGCGGCGGGGGCGGAGGTGATCCTCTGCACCGGCGGCATGTCGGTCGACCCGGATGATGCCACCCCGGGCGCCATCCGGCGCAGCGGTGCCCGGGTGATCACCTACGGGGCGCCCTTCCTGCCCGGCTCCATGTTCATGCTCGCCTATCTGGAGGGCGAGCGGCCGGTGATGGGGCTGCCGGGGGCGGTCATGTTCGAGAGGGAGACGATCTTCGATCACGTTCTGCCGGCGGTGCTGGCGGGTGAGGTCCTGACCAAACAGGACTTCGTCCGGATGGGCCACGGGGGGCTCTTGCCCAAGTAGGAGGCGTCGCGATTGCTGGAACTGCGCATCCCGGGGCGCCAGCCCCTTTCGATCGAGCACCTGGTCCTGGACTACAACGGCACCCTGGCGGTGGACGGGCGGCTCCTGCCGGGCATCGAGGAGCGGATCGGCGCCCTGGCCCAGCGGGTGGCGGTCCACGTGGTGACTGCCGACACCTTCGGCATGGCGGCGGTGGAGACGGGTACCCTGCCGGTGACGCTGCAGATCATCGGGACCGGCGACCAGGCGAAGGCCAAGCTGGACCTGATTGACTCGCTGGGCCCGTCCGCTGTGGCGGCGATGGGGAACGGGGCGAACGACCGGCTGATGCTGGAGCGGGCCGCCCTGGGCATCTGCGTGCTGGCCACCGAGGGCGCGGCCACCGCCGCCCTGCTCGCCTCCGATCTGGTGGTCCGGCAGGCGATCGACGGCCTGGACCTGCTGCTCCACCCGGGCCGGCTGGCGGCCACCCTGCGCATCTAGCGACGGAACAGCGGGAGCACCGACCGGTCAGGTCGGTGCTCCTCTCCTTACCGGGCCAGCCTCTCCTGGGCCTCCCGGAGCTTCGCCTCAAATATGTACGCCTCGGAGGGATCCACCTTCACCTTCCCCAGGACATGGCTGAGCCGCCCGAACTTGATCTCCACATGGTCCCCCTTCTCGCCTCGAATGAAGATCTTTACATCCTCAACAGGGTGGGGGGTGAAGACCTTATCGACGATGTTGGAGGCGAAGTTGATGGCCTTGTCGACGATCCAGCCGATGACGCCCGGGGCCTTATCCGCCCCCTGCCTGCCCCTGGCGAAGGCCTCTTCCAGCTCGGCTCGGAACTCGGGGCTGGGCTCGATCGTCACGTGGCTCTCGGTCAGCACCAGGGTGAAGGTGGACTTCTCGCTCTCACACCTCAGACGGTACAGTTCAGCCATGGGCGAAACACCCCCCGATTGAAATCATCAATTAGTTCGAGAGTTACCCCCTCTTCTCCTGTTCCGGAAAGGGGGTACAGGCGCGTTTCTGCATACCATGCTATAATCAACATACAGTTCTTTAGAATCAGCAGGCGCCCGGGAGGGCGCTTCGCTATCGAGAGGGGAAGGCGGCGGGGATGGCTGAGAACAAGGCTCTGGAGAGCCGGAGCAAGGACCCGGATGTGGTGGTGAAGAAGGCGGTCTGCCCGCATGACTGCTGGGATACCTGCACCATGCTGGTCCACGTGAAGGATGGCCGGGCGGTGCGGGTGGCGGGCGACCCGGACAACCCGGTCACCCGCGGCTACCTCTGCGTAAAGACCAACCACTACGAGGAGCGGGTCTACAGCCCCGACCGGGTGCTCTATCCGATGCGGCGGGTGGGGCCCAAGGGCTCGGGCCAGTTTGATCGCATCAGCTGGGAGGAGGCGCTGCAGGAGATCGCCGCCCGCTTCCGGGGGATCATCGCCGAGCACGGGGCGGAGGCGATCCTGCCCTACTCCTATGCCGGGACCATCGGCAAGTTGCACTACGCCTCCATGGACCGGCGCTTCTTCCACAGGCTCGGCGCCTCCCAGCTGGACCGGACCATCTGCGCCACGGCGGGCGGCGAGGCGATCCTGAGCGTTACCGGCGTCAAGCAGGGGCCGGACCCGGAGGATATGGTCAACGCAAAGCTGATCGTGGTCTGGGGCGTCAACGTGATCTCCTCCAACCCGCACCAGTGGCCGATTATTCAGGAGGCCCGGCGGCGCGGGGCGACGCTGGTGGTGATCGACCCCTACCGCTACAAGGGCGCCCGGGAGGCCGACTGGCACATCTCCCCGCGCCCCGGCACCGACACCGCCTTCGTGATGGGGGTGATGCACACCCTGATCAAGGAGGGCTGGATCGACCGGGGGTATATCGAAACGTACACCCTGGGCTTCGACCAGCTGGCCATGAAGGTGGCTGACTGGACGCCGGAGCGGGCCGCCCGGGTGACCGGGATCCCGGCGGAGGAGATCGTCCGGTTCGCCAGGCTCTACTGGGAGAGCCGCCCGGCGGTGCTGCGGGTAGGATATGGCCTGCAGCGGCACACCAATGGGGGCTCCATTGTGCGGGCCATCTGCATGTTGCCGGCCCTGACCGGCCACTGGCGGGACCGGGGCGGCGGCTTCCTGCTCTCCAACTCGGGCTCCTACAAGACCAACGACTTCGCCCTGGAGCGGCCCGACCTGATGCCAACCCCGGCGCCCCGGACCATCAACATGATCGAACTGGGCAAGGCGCTGACCGAGCTTGACAACCCCCCGGTGAAGGCGCTCTTTGTCTATAATTCGAATCCGGCGGCGGTGGCGCCGAACCAAACCAGGGTGCTGGCAGGTCTATCTCGTGAGGACCTGTTCACCGTGGTGCACGAACAGCTCTTTACCGACACCTGCCGCTGGGCGGACATCATCCTCCCCGCCACCACCCAGCTGGAGCACCTGGACCTGCACACCTCCTACTGGCACCTCTACGTCCAGCTGAACGAGCCGGCCATCGCTCCCCTGGGCGAGGCGGTGCCCAACACCGAGCTCTTCCGCCGGCTGGCGGCGGCCATGGGCTTCACCGACTCCTGCTTCCAGGACTCCGATGAGGAGCTGGTCCGCCAGGCGCTCTCCGGCTCCCCCTATCTGGAGGGGATCACCCTGGAGCGGCTGCGGGCGGAGAAGATCATCAAGACCAACCGGGCGCCCGCCCCCTTTGCCGAGGGGGGCTTCCACACCGCCTCCGGCAGGGCGGAGTTCTACTCGGAGGCGCTGGCGGCGGCCGGGCTCGACCCGGTGATCGACTACGTGCCCCCGGCGGAGTCGATCGACGGCTCCCCGGAACTGGCCGCCCGGTACCCGATCCACCTGATCACCCCCGCTGCCCACCACTTCCTGAACACCACCTTCGCCAACCAGCCGCGGATGATGAAGGGCGAGGGTGCCCCGACGATCTACCTGAACCCGGCGGATGCTGAGGCGCGGGGGATCCGGTCCGGCGACTGGGTGCGGGTCTTCAACGACCGGGGCTCGGTCCGGCTCCAGGCCCAGGTGGGCGACTGGTCGAAGGCCGGCGTGGCGGTCTCCCCCTCGATCTGGTGGTCCCGGTTCATGCCCGACGGGGTGGGGATCAACGCCCTCACCTCCGACCGGCCCGCCGACATGGGCGGCGGCGCCTCCTTCCACACCAACCTCGTCCAGGTGGAGAAGGCGGAGGCCCCCGCGGGCCAGCCCTGGGTTCCGACCCCTGAACAGGCACGTCTGATCTGACCGGAGGGCGCATGGGGCGCCTCCGGTGACACCCTGGAGGTGACCTTTGTGCGCCGACTCTCCGTTGGCATCCTCCTGACCCTGCTGGGGCTCCTGATGCTGCTGCCCGGCCAGGCCGGGGCGGCCACCAGGCAGCGGGTCTACGTGATCCACATGGACGACTGGCAGCAGATCAACCCGGGCCTCGCCCAGTTCACCCGGCGGATCTTCGCCGAGGCGGAGGCCTACGCCGATGAGCGGAAGGACCCCAACGCCGCCGCCATCGCCATCGTGATGGACACCCCGGGCGGGCTGGTCCAGAGCGCCCTGGAGATCAAGGACCTGCTCCTGAACACCAAGTTGCGGACGATCGTCTACGTCGAGGGCGGGGCGATCTCCGCCGGCGCGTTGATTGCCACCGCAGCGGAAAAGCTGTATATGCACCCCGGATCGGCCATCGGGGCGGCGGAGCCCCGGCAGATGGGGAGCAACGAGCCCGCCGACTACAAGGCGCTCTCGGTGGTGGCAGGCACCTTTGAGTCCACCGCCATCGCCCGGAACCGGGATCCCGCCATCGCCCGGGCGATGGTGGACAAGTCGACACCGATCCCGAACCAGAAGGGGGAGCTTCTGACTCTTACCTACAGGGATGCGGTCGACCGGAAGTACGCCGACGGCGAGGCCGCAAGCCTGGAGGAGGCGATCCAGAAGGCGGGCATCACCGACTACGAGATCGTCGACACCACCCCCACCTTCTCGGAGCGGGTGGGCGGCTTCCTGACCGACCCGCTGGTGGCCACCCTCCTGCTGGTGGCCGGGGTGATCGCCATCGGGATCGAGTTCATGAAGCCCGGCCTCACCTTCCCCGGCCTGATCGGCATCGTCTGCCTGGGCCTCTTCTTCCTCGGCAACACCCTGGTGGGGACCGCCGGCTGGGTGGAGCTTGCCCTGGCGCTGATCGGGATCGTGCTGCTGGTGATAGAGGCATTCATCCCCGGGTTCGGCGTCTTCGGGGTTGGCGGCGTCGTGGCCATGGGCGCCTCGATCTTCTTCGCCGTCCCCTCCCCGGAGCTGGCCTGGGGCTACCTGATGTGGGCCGCCCTTGCCTTCGTGCTGGTGCTCTTCGGCCTGATCCGGACCATCAGCCAGCGGGGGCTGGGCAAGGCGCTCACCCTGGAGGACTCGGCCAAGGGCTGGACCTCGGGCCGGGCGGAGCTGGCCGCCCTGGTCGGGCGGGAGGGCCGGGTCGTGACCATCCTGCGTCCCGCCGGGACCGCCCAGTTCGGCGATCAGAGGCTGGATGTGGTGGCCGAGGGCGAATGGATCCAGGTGGGCGAGCGGGTGAAGATCGTCCAGGTGGAGGGCACCCGGGTGGTGGTCCGCCGAGCTGGTGACTGACCGCCCCTGGCGGGGCGCTGGTTTCGATCCAACGGAATAGGAGGTTTGCACATGACTGCGGAAATCAGTTTTATTGTCGTAACGTTCCTGGTGATCCTGGTGGTCTCGCTCTTCCTCAGCTTCGTCCCCATCGGCCTCTGGATCTCGGCGGCGGCGGCGGATGTGCGGGTGGGCATCTTCTACCTGATCGGCATGAAGCTGCGGCGCGTTCCCCCGGCCCGGATCGTCAATGCGCTGATCAAGGCGGAGAAGGCGGGACTGGACAGCGGCATCGACAAGCTGGAGGCCCACTACTTGGCGGGCGGCAACGTCGACCGGGTGGTCAACGCCCTGATCGCCGCCCACCGTGCCGGCATCGAGCTGCCCTTCGAGCGGGCGGCGGCCATCGACCTGGCCGGCCGTGACGTGCTGCAGGCGGTCCAGATGTCGGTCAACCCCAAGGTGATCGAGACCCCGGTGGTGGCGGGCGTCGCTCAGGACGGTATCGAGCTGAAGGCGAAGGCCCGGGTGACGGTCCGGGCTGACATCAACCGGCTGGTCGGCGGCGCCGGCGAGGACACGATCATCGCCCGCGTCGGCGAGGGCATCGTCACCACCATCGGCTCGGCGGAGAGCCACAAGATCGTGCTCGAGAACCCGGACCTGATCTCCCGGACCGTGCTGGCCAAGGGGCTGGACGCCGGCACCGCCTTCGAGATCGTCTCCATCGACATCGCCGACGTGGACGTGGGCGCCAACATCGGTGCCCGGCTGCGGGCCGACCAGGCCGAGGCCGAAAAGGTGATGGCCCAGGCCAAGGCCGAGGAGCGGCGGGCGATGGCGGTGGCCGAGGAGCAGGAGATGCGGGCCGAGACCCAGCGGATGCGGGCCAAGGTGGTCGCCTCCGAGGCCGAGGTGCCGCTGGCGCTGGCCGCAGCCCTGCGGGAGGGCAAGCTGGGCGTGATGGAGTACCTGAACATGCAGAACATCCAGGCGGATACCGCCATGCGGGAGAATCTGAGCAAGGGTCAGGGCGGCACCGGCGCTGGCGATAAGAAGTAGGTGATCGCTTGGAGGACCTGATTGGCTTCGTGGTGTTCCTGGTCTTTATCGGCCTCTCGGCGGTCGGCCGGATGGGACGGAACCGGCAGGAGCAGCAGGGACAGGGCCGGCCCCGGTACCCGGGCCCCGTCGCCGGCGACTCCATCCCGCCGTGGCCGTCGCCCCGGCCCCAGCGGCCGCAGCAGGAGCCCCCGCGGCAGGCGCCGCCGGCCCCTGCCCCGACAGCCCCCTCCCGGCGGCGGCCCATGGGTGGGGAAGGGGTGACCCAGGAGGGTCGTGCCCCCTCGTTGGAGGGCCGGCAGACCGAGGGTTACGGCAGCCTGGAAGGCCGGGCCCTCGAGGGCGTCAGCAGCATGGTGACCGGAACGCTGGCGGAGGAGCGCTCCCGCTTCCGGCGGGAGACCGAGCGGTTCCGCCGCGCCGGGCCCGAGTCTGCGCTCCGCCCCCCCGAGGTGGAGGAGGCGGAGGCCGTCGCAGAGGCCAACCCCCTGGCGCAGGTGCTCGCTTCGAAGGAGGGCCTGGCCCAGGCGGTTGTGCTCTCCGAGGTTCTCGGCAAGCCCAGGGCGCTCCGGCCCTTCGGCAAACGGTAAGGCAAAGCCCAGCCCGCATCATCGGGCTGGGCTTTTTCGTCAGTGCACCACACCGGTCAGGAGGGGGGCGAGCTGCTCCAGCAGGGTGGAGGCCCAGCCCCCGATCCGCTCCACCAGCCCCTCCCCGGCCAGGTCCGCAAAGGGGCGGCTCACCTGGACCGCCACGGTATAGCCCGCCCAGTCGAGCCCGGCCACCTGGCCGGGCTCGATCTCGTGCAGGGGAAGCCCTACCTCGCCGGCGGGGGACCAGAGCCGGAGCAGCACCTCCGGCTCGGCGGCCCGGAGCGCCGCCAGCAGGGGGGAGTCGGTCAGCAGAGCGGTCCGGAGCCGGCCATGGGCCTCGCCCCCGGCCCCCAGCCAGCAGGCGGTCTGCAGTTCAGCTGAACCCAGGTGCAGGGCGACCCGCAGGAAGTTGGCCGCGCCCAGCCCGTCGCCGGCGTAGTCACGGTAGGCGTACCCGGCCAGCAGGTCCTCGGGGCGGGCCTGCCGGACCTCGGCCAACCCCCCCGGGAGCGCCCCGCCCAGCCGCTCGAACAGCTCCCCGGTCTGCTGGTAGAACCGGCTCACCCGGGCGAAGGCGCCGGCGACCTCCTCCAGCTCCTCGGCGGCGAAGCCGGCGAAGTAGGCGATCCCCACCTCGGGCAGGTAGGCCCGGAACTGCCGCACCAGAAAGCCTGTCCGGCTCTCGGGGTCGTACCGGTCAACCGCCTCCCCCAGCCACCGGTCCAGCTGCTCCCAGGAGAGCGCCCGCTGGCCCGGCAGCCCCTTCCCGGTCATGTTGACCACCAGGGTGGGCACCCCGTCCTCCGGGGTGGCTGGCGGCTCACCGCCCGGCTCCACCGCCGCCACCCGCACCCGCCGGTGGGGCGACCGGATCTCGCCCGTGCCCGGCGGACCGTCCGGGGCCGGGTAGAGGAAGTCGGCGCCCGCCAGCGGCGGGCCGTCCAGCCCCGCCTGCTCCAGCAGCCCGTTCAGGACCGCCCGGTCGCAGTGCTCCAGCAGCGCCAGCAGGGGAGCGGTCAGGTGGCGCTCCGCCTGCTCCAGCCGCGCGAACAGGTTGACCAGGTGATCACCCCCTTCGATGGGTAGTCTGCCCGGTTAAAGGGGGCGCTTTACTCGCAGACTAGCAAGGTCCGAACCCACGGCAAAAGGAGTGCAGTTCTGTGCAGAATCCCAACCCGAACGCCATGTCCAACCTGCAGGGGGAGTTCAACCTGGACAAGTCGGGGTTCAACCCGAACATGCCCGGCCACACCTCCAACCACGCCAAGGAGATGATCCTCCGCCAGCAGCCCCGGACGGCGAAGGATACCGGGGCCGGCATCGGCCTGCCCAAGGAGGTCCGGCACGAGATCGGCCTGATGCTGGACGACCATCAGTGCGCCCTGACCGTGGCCCTCCACCAGTACAACAAGCACCACTGGCTGACCGAGGGGGCCGAGTCCTTCCTCAGCCTCCACGAGCTCCTGGCGGAGCACCGGAACAAGACGGTGCGGCACATCGACATGATCGGCGAGCGGGTGGCCCGCCTCGGCATGGTGCCCACCGCCCACCCGGTGACCCAGCATGAGCTCTCCTACATCAAGCACGAGGTCGAGGGCCGGTACACCATGCGGGACTTCATCCGCAACGACCTGGAGCACGAGCTGAAGATCCAGGAGATGCTCCGCCGGACGATCAAGCGGGCGCACGAGCTGGGCGACTGGGGGACCGCCGAGCGGCTCCAGGAGGTGCTGGTGGAGCGGGAGGATCTCGGCTACCACCTCTACAGTGTGCTGGAGGATGACAGCCTGGTCCGCGGGATGTCCCACCTGCTGGACAACCGGGCCGATATGGCCGGCGACCGGCCCATGGATCCGAAGAGCAAGCTCCAGTAAGCGAGAAGACCCGCTGCCTAACCCGGCAGCGGGTCGTCCTATCTCCTCAGCGGCGGTGGGACCGGTTCAGCTGCTCCACCGTCTCCAGCAGCTCCCGGAGGGGGGGCACCTCCCACTCGGCCCGCTCGGCGTCGGTGGTGGCGGGGTCGTACTCCATCAACCGCCAGCCGCTCCGGTCGTGAAGGTACTGCGTGCCGAACTTCTGGGGCCTGCCCTGGTGGGTCAGCCACCGGTCCCAGGTGAGCGCCACCAGCTTCCGCGCACGCTCATACCCGGACTCGAAGGCCAGGCGGGCGAAGCGGTGAGCCTGCTCGAAGTCCTCCAGCGTCTGGCCGTGGTGCAGGATCATGGCCGCCCGGAACTGGTCATCGGGGGTGATCACCTGCCCCTCCGCCACCAGCTCCTTCACCCGGGCGAGCCGGGCCCGGTCCCGATCCCGGTAGGGCAGTCCGTCACGGCGGTCGGCTTGATCCGCTTCGTAGAGTGCGGCCAGCTCTGCGTTCATCTCTGCACCTCCCCATCCCCCATTTCGCAGGGGGGCCGGGGAACTCCTGCTGCTCACTTCCAGTTGACGATCACCTGAGGCTCGCCGGTCCCCTGCAGCGCCACCTTCGCATAGGCCTTCGGGTAGGTGATCGCCTGGGTCACCATCGCCCCGGGCGCCGGGGTGCGGAGGTGGGCGGTCACCAGAAGCGCATCGCCCTGCCGCTCCACCGACAGGATCTCCACCCCGTAGCCGCCGGTGTTCCGCTGGCCGCCGGAGACCATCAGGTAGAGGGCGCCGTCCAGGAAGCGGGCCGCCCCGCCGGGGACCTGCACCGTCGACTGCCGCCAGGCGCTGAGGGCCGCCGGCAGGGCCGACGGGCTGAGCGGCGTCACCGCAAGGGAGCCCGAGGCCGGCTCGGGCGCAGGGGGTGTCGGCGCCGGCTGGGCGGGCACGGTGGCGGGGGTGGCCGGGCTGGAGACCGGGGTGGAGGGGTCGGTGGCGGGGGAGCTCTCCCCCCGGGCCGCCTCCACGGTGATGTGGGCCAGCACCCCGGGTACCGGCCGGCCGGAGGGGTAGGGGATCCGGATATAGGCCCGCGGGAAGCCCTCGGCGACGGGCTTTCCGGGTGAGAGCACCGCCCTCACCGTGAAGATGGGGGTGGGCTTCTCCACCAGATCGACCCCGCTGACGGCGATGGCGCCTGCCCCGACCGAGTCCGGGCCGGCGGTTACCAGCACGTAGAGATGATCGCCCACCCGTGCCGAGCCCACCGACTCGGGGGGCTGCTTCAGGGAGCGCCACCCGGCCAGCGCCGCGGGCAGATCGGGCTCCTGGAGCACCTCGAAGGCGACAGCCTGCGCGGGGCTGCTCTCCGCCGGGGCGGGAGGCGCCTGCGGCGCCTGGGGCACCACAGGGGGGGCGGGTTTCTGGGCTGTGCCCCCGCAACCGGCGACGGCCATGGCGACGGCTAGGGCGAGGCCGGTGAGCCAGTGCATGCGTTTCATAGATGCTCGCTCCTTACGGGGTCTTCTCTTCGCCCAATAGACGAGTGGACGGATCACCTGGTTTCAGGCGGGGGATGGGAGATATAGGCCTGGAGATGGCGCGGCTGATAAGACGTAAACGCGGATGAATCCCGGGATCTACTGCGCCCAGGCCTTCCACCTCGGGCAGAGGTGGGGCAGCGCATCCCCATGGCTTCATCCGCGTCACATTTCAACGCCGCGCAATCGCTGTGATCCGCGGCCAATGTTTCCCACTCAGTCGGCGGCCTGCTCCTCCAGCACCTCCTGGCTGACGCTCCGGCGCTGGGAGCGGGAGCGGGAGCGGAGGTAGAGGGCGGCACCCATCAGGATCACCGTGGCCGACAGGACCGGCCAGAGGCCGAGCCGGAGGATCGCCGTGCTCAGGAGGAAAGCGGCGGCGAAGGTGACCGGGATGGTGAAGACCCAGGCCAGCAGGATCTTGCTGGCGACCTTCCAGTTGACCTTGCCCTGGGAGACCCCGACGCCCATGATCGAACCGGTGATGGTGTGGGTGGTGGAGACCGGCACGCCCAGGTGGGCGGCGCCGGAGAGGACGGCGGCGCCGGCGGTCTCGGCGACGAAGCCGTGGATCGGCTTCAGGTCGGTCAGCCGCTCGCCCAGGGTCTTGATCACTTCCCAGCCGCCCATGTAGGTGCCGACGCCCATGGTGACGGCGCAGGCCAGGATCACCCAGAGCGGCGGGGCTGAACCCTCCGGCAGGAACTGGCCGGCGATCAGCGCCATGGTGATGACACCCATCACCTTCTGGGCGTCGTTGGTGCCGTGGGCCAGCGACATCAGCGAGCTGGAGACCAGCTGGTACTGCCGCCAGTACCGGTCCTCATCCCGGTTCTGGGTCAGCCGCATGTAGAGGTAGAGGCCGACCACGAAGAGCAGGGCCACCACCGCCAGCCACGGCTTGTAGAAGTAGGCGAGCACCACGATCAGCAGGCTGGCCAGGGGGAGGCGCAGGCGCGGCACCATCCGCAGCAAGGGGTAGGCCAGGGCGGCCGCGATCAGCAGGCCGATCAGCGGGGAGGACCAGAGCCCGTGGACCGCCTTCATGATGGCGCTCCACTTGAGCGCCCCGACCCCCGCCGCAGCGACGGCGGCGCCCGCCACGCTGCCCAGGAGGGCATGGCTGGCCGAGATCGGCATGCCCAGGGCGGTCATGGCGCCGTTCCAGAGGGCGCCTGCGATCATGGCGGCGGCCACGGCGGAGGGGCTGATCATCTGGGCGTTGACCATGCCGGAGACCGTGGCGGCCACCTTGGTGCTGAGCAGGGCGCCCAGGACGTTGAAGGAGGCGGAGAGCAGGACCGCCGCCCTGGGGGTCAGCACCTTGGTGGAGACAACGGTTGCGATGGCGTTGGCCGCATCGTTCCATCCGTTGGTCAACTCAAAGAGCAGCGCGAGCAGCACGACAACCGCAATAATCATCATCGATTCCAACAGCGTCCCCTCCGACGTGGTAGTCCGAATCGGGGGCTTATCCTCGTTCCATTATCCGCGGGCCACGTTAAGGCTATGTAAAGCCGTATTAAGGTTTGGTTAAGAATGTTAGGGTTCACACCAAAGCAGCAGCCCACCCGCGTCCGAGTGGGCTGCCGAAGCTGCTTGACGATGGGTGGGCTGGCTAGAGCGCAAAGGTGGCCCGGGGGGGCAGGTTGGCGGCCTGGAGGGCGGCCAACGCCTCCTCCCGGAGCCCCGGGTCGGTTCGGAGGGCGAGTCCGCACTCCACCCGGATGGACGGGGGCTTCTGCACCACCCGGCATGGAAGCCCCGCCGCCTGGAGGAGTCCCTCCGCCTTGAGTGTCTCATGGGTGGAGCGGAAGAGGAGGTAGAGGCGGGGCATCGCGGCTACCCCCGCAGATGGGCGGCCATGAAGGTGGCGCCGGCGGGACCGGCGACAAAGCCGCGGGTGGCGCCCCTGGGCACGATCACCAGGTCTCCCGGCTCCAGCTCGAAGCGCCGGTCGTCCACGGTGACGGTCAGGCTTCCCTCCACCAGGAACATGAAGGCATCGCCGGCCGGGTAGACAGCGCCCTCCTTGGTGAAGCCCGGGTCCAGCCGGACCCAGTTGAAGTCGTGGGCCTCGGACCGGTAGAGCTCCTCCTTCAGGATCGGCGGGGAGCCGGCGGGCTTCGGGGTGCGGAATCGGATCAGCTTGGCTTCCATCAGGCATCCTCCTCGGTGTGCAGATCATCCAGGTTGCAGACGCCGCGAATCGGCGAGCAGGCGCCCCACATGGGGCAGGTGATAAAGACGAGCACCAGGGCGGCGATCAGCCCGAGCTTGAACAGGATCAGCCAGCCCCAGAGGTTGGTCAGCAGCCCCTCCCAGCGCCAGCCGAAGAGCGCCCAGGTCTGGACCAGCCCGGTCAGCACGATGGTGGGGAAGACGGTCCGGACCACCACCCGGAACCGCTCCAGCTGGAAGTGGGCCAGGAGGACGGCGTCCATGTTCTCCCGGACCCGCCCGGCCGGCACGGCGATGAAGATGTTCCAGAGGGCGCCCCCCAGCCAGGCGGAGAAGGCCCAGACATGGAGGATGCGGTTGAGGATCAGCACCCCGTCGCCCAGGCCCGCCGGGGTTCCCTGGAGGGAGACGTCCAACCCGGCCAGGAAGGCGGCGGTGGCGGCCAGCCCGGCCAGGGTGACCAGTGAGGCGGGCTCCTGCTTCCGGGGGTGGAGCGCTCCGGCCCAGCCCGCCGCCATCGCCGCCAGGGCCACCAGCAGGGCGGCGCCGGCCAGGAAGACCCAGGGCCGGGCCGCCTGGTAGGCGGTCAGGTGGATTGCTCCCAGGACCAGCAGGGCCGGGCTGAGCACCTTCTGCCAGCCCCGGTGCAGGCGGAGCATCGCCTCGCCGTACTCCACCGCACGGGGGACCGGGCGGAGCGCCACCGACGGCTTCAGGTAGAAGACCTTCCAGAGCTCGCTCCCCAGGAGCAGCGCCAGCACCCAGTAGGTTGCCCAGCGGGCGGCCAGCATCGGCCAGTCCTCCCAGCCGTGCCGGAAGCCGGTCAGCACCGCTCCGGCCAGGGAGGAGCCGGTCACCATCACGAAGGCGACCCTGGGCAGGGCGTACTTGTCGAAGACCTGGGGAAGACCTCGAACTCCCGCAGTTGCCATATCAGAACCTCCTTCCGGCGGCCAGGGCGGCGACCGCCCGCAGCGCCGCATCGATCTCCTCCGGGGTGGTGGACCAGCCCGGGCTGAGCCGCATCGCCCCGCCCAGCGGGAAGGAGCCGGCGGCCCGGTGCGCCCCGGGGTTGCAGTGCAGCCCCGCCCGGCCCAGCACCCCGGCCTCGTCCAGCAACTCCTCCAGCTCGCCGGGGTGGCAGCCCGCCAGGTTGAAGCAGACCACGGCGCAGCGGGGCCGGCCGGCGGCGGGGCCGTAGACGGTCACCCCCGGGATGGCCCGGAGCCCCTCCGCCAGCGCCCGGGTCAGCTCCTGCTCCCGCCCGCCCGCCGGATGCTCCCGCAGCCAGCCGATCCCCGCAGCCAGCCCGGCGATGCCCGGCAGGTTGAGGGTGCCGCTCTCGAAGCCGTCCGGGAAGGTCCCCGGCTGCTCCGCCGACTCCGACTGGGAGCCGGTGCCCCCCTCCCGGACGGGGCGGAGCTCCACCCCGGGGGCGACCAGGAGCAGGCCGGTCCCCGGCGGGCCCAGCAGTCCCTTGTGGCCGGGGGCGGCCAACAGGTGGATCCCCATCTGCTCCGGCGCCAGGGGGAGGCTTCCGGCGGTCTGGGCCGCATCCACCAGCAGCAGCACCTCCCGGCGCCGGGCGATCTCCGCCAGCTCCGGCACCGGCTGGATCGCCCCGGTCACGTTGGAGCCGTGGTGGGTGGCGATCAGCCGGGTGTTGGGCCGGACCGCCCGCTCCACCTCGGCGGGGTCGAGCAGCCCCTCGGGGGAGACCGGGAGCCAGTCGACCTCGACCCCCTGCCGCTGCAGGGCGGCCAGCGGGCGCCGCAGCCCGTTGTGCTCCGCCAGGGTGGTGATCACGTGGTCGCCGGGGCGCAACAGCCCCTTCAGCGCCAGGTTGAGCGAGTCGGTGGCCGAGCCGGTGAAGATCACCCGGCTGGAGTCGGAGAGGCCGAAGAACCCCGCCACCGTCTCCCGGGCCTGCAGCACGAGCCGCCCGGCGCTCAGCGCCAGCCGGTGGCCGCCCCGCCCGGGGTTCCCACCCGCCCGGAGCGCGGCGTCAGCGGCCCGGTAGACCGCCTCGGGCCTGGGGTGGCTGGTGGCGGCATGGTCGAGGTAGATCATGGGGGTCTCCCCCTTCGCGGCAGGATTGAGATTCATTCTCAGTATCCTTGCTGATCCAGCCGGGCGAAGTGACATTGCTCACAGGGACACAAAAAGCCGCGCAGCCGAATCCGACTGCGCGGCCCGCCTCTCACTTCCAGTCCGAGATCGCCTGCATCTTCGCCCGGAGCCGGGCGCCCTCCTCGCCGGTCATGATGTAGGGCTGCTCCGCCCGAATCCAGACCGGCTGGACCTCCACCTGCTTCACCCCGCCCTTGCCGATCAGGAGGTCGAGGATCATCGACTCCCGGGCCAGGTCGGTATCCTGCCGGTCCATGATGAAGTTGCCGAGGCTGTAGGCGATCAGCCTGCCCTTGTAAAGCTCGAACCCCTGGATGGCGTGGGGGTGGTAGCCCAGCACCAGGTCCGCCCCCTGGTCGATGATCCAGCGGGCCAGCCCGACCTGCTCCGGGCTGGGGTGGTTGACGAACTCCACCCCCCAGTGGAGGGTGACCGCCACCACGTTCGCCAGGGAGCGGGCCTTGCGGATATCCTCCTGCAGCCAGTCCTCCTGGATCCGGGCCACCCCCGGCCGCTCCACGGTGGCCGCAAAGCTCCGGGGGTAGTCCCAGTCGAAGAAGAGGTCGGCGAACTCGCTGTAGCCCAGGAGGGCGATCCGCACCCCCCGGGCCTCCAGCACCAGGGGTCGGCGGGCCTCGGCGATGTTCCGCCCGCCCCCCACGTAGGGGATGCCCGCCGCCCTCAGCCGGTCCAGCGTCTCCAGGAAGTTCTCCTCGTCGTAGTCCATGATGTGGTTGTTGGCCACGGTCACGCCGTCCAGCCCGGCGGCCTGCAGCACCTCCACCGCCTCGGGGGCCGCCCGGAACCAGATCTGCTTGCCCGGCAGGGGCCGCCCCTTCACCCCGATGGGCGACTCCAGGTTGGCAAAGGCCAGATCGGCGGCGGAGAGGTGCTCCTTCACCCGCGCCACCGGGTAGAGGGTGCCGTGCTCCCGCATCGCCCGGGCCACGCCCCGGGCCAGCATGAAGTCCCCCACCACGCTCAGCGAGGCCCACTCGCCCTCCGGGCCATCCACCCGCTGCCGGCGGAGCGGATCGAGGCCGGGAAACCTCCCGCCCCCCGGGGGGTAGATCACCGAGCGGATCGCCACCAGCGGGTACCGCCCGGTGCGGACCGTCTGGGGGGTGGGGGTGACGCCGTCCACCGGGACGGCCCGCCAGCCGGGCCTCAGGTCGCTCAGCCGCCCCCGGGCCAGGGCGCCCCGGCGGGGCTCGCCGGGCGGCTCCAGTTCAGCAAGGCGCTCCAGCGCCTCTGCCCGGGTGAGGGCCAGGGGCTCGTCCAGCCAGCCCTGCAGGATCACCCGCTCCTCCACCTGGATCGGGAAGCCCTCCATCCCCGCGGGGATGGGCCCCTCCACCAGGGCGGCGGCCGCCGCGCCCCGCCCGATGGCGGCGGCCCCATCAGCCACCGCCACGACCTGCACCCCGTTCAGGGCGGGGAGGGGGATCCCCGCCTCCACCGCCAGCACGGGCAGGGCGGCGGGGGACGGGGTCGAGGCCGGCGGCGCAGCGCAGCCCGCCGCCAGCAGGGCGGCCAGCAGTCCGATCCCCCATCTTCGCACGGGAGTCCCTCCTTCTTGCTTGCGCCTCCCCTCTTCGTCACAGGCGGGCGGAGCACCTGCCCGCGCTAGGTCCCCAGCGCCCCCAGCGCCTCTTCCGCCTCCCTGCGCAGCGCCCGCTCCGGGCCGGACTCGACCCCCTCCAGCCCGGCGATCACCCGCCGCAGCGCCTCCCGGTAGGCGGTCTGCAGCCCCTCTCCCGCCGGGACGGCGATATCCGGCTCGATCCCCACGCCCTCCCAGCCGGTGCCGGTGATCGGGTTGATCGCCTTCCCGTTGGGGATGAAGACCTCATAGCCCCCCGGGAGCGGGTGAAAGCCCCCGGGATTGCCGGCCCCCGCGGTCCGCTCGCCCACCACCACCGCCCGCTTCAGCTGCTTCAGGTTGTTGGTGAACTCCTCCGCCGCCGAGGCGGTCCTGCCGGAGGTGAGGATGAAGAGCGGCTTCCTGCCGCCGAACCGCTTGCCGGGCACATAGGGCAGCGACCAGAACTGGATGGTCTGCTCCCCCTGCCGCCACCAGAGGCTGTTCAGATGGGTCGGCCCGTCCAGCAGGTAGCTGCTGAGGAGGGCCACCATCCCGGGGTGGCCGCCCCGGCAGCGGGTCAGGTCGATCAGCAGGGCGCTGCTGTCCACCAGCAGGTTGATGGCGGCCACCATCAGCTCCCCGGCCTGCTCGGGCGGGGCGAAGAGGCCCAGGTCCAGGTAGCCCACGTTGCCGGCGAGCCGCTCCACCTTGCGGATGTGGCCGCCGGCCAGCCGGACCGCTCGGGCAGCCTCCTCGGGGGTCTGGTCGCTCTCCCGCCCCCGGCCCTCCGGCCCCGGGTAGAGGACCCGCAGGTGCTTGTCAGCGTAGACCTCGTGCATCACCGCCGTCAGGGCGTCGGCCAGGGGCTTGCCCCAGCCCGCCTGCTCCAGCTCCCCCGCCCGGCTCCGCAGCCGCTCCGCCATCTCCCGGCCCGTCGCCTCATCCACATAGTACCGCGCCACCCGCTCCGCCAGGCTCTCCAGCAGGGCGCTCCGGTTCTCGGTGCTCGCCGTCATCAGAAGAAACCCTCCCCACCGCTTCCGTTGAGGCCGAGTTTACCGTATCATTGAGCTTGTGGACAACTGTTCAACGGAAGAGTTAATCAGATGGAGGTGGGTCCCCTGGCCATCCTGTTCCGGCTCGCCGGGCTGGCCCCCGAGCGGGTCAGCTTCGGCTTCAGCCCCGCTCAGGAGGCGCTTCACAGCCTCCACGTCTTCCTGGAGCCCAAGGCGCACCCGCTCCATGTCCCCTGGGTCGTCCGGATCCGAGCCGCCATCAGCCCCGCCCTGAAGGCGGAGGCCGAGGCCTTCCGCTTCCTCTTCCGGAAGGCCCTGCCGATCTTCTGGGAGGTCTGGAGCAGCCCGGATATCCGCAGCTTTGCCGAGGAGCTGGCCGACTTCCGCCGCCGCCCGCTCGGCCCGTACATCGAGGGCGTCGCCAGCATCGCCGGCGACCTGGACCTCTGCCCGGACCTCTCCGACCCCGGCGGGCAGCAGCTGGTGCTAGAGGCGGCGGCGGCCGCCAGCCCCGGCTCCACGCCGGTGCTCTACGAGCTCTTCGCCGATCCGGAGCGGAGCCGCAGC
The DNA here is from genome assembly GCA_049324875.1 of Bacillota bacterium. Taxonomy (GTDB): domain Bacteria; phylum Bacillota; class Sulfobacillia; order Symbiobacteriales; family Symbiobacteriaceae; genus JAWLHU01. Next base: position 1,303 of record JBMONC010000101.1, on the reverse strand, counting down.
CGCTTCGCCGACCTGCTGGAGGCCTACTGGGAGCAGGCCCTGGCCGCCGAGTGGCCGCGGCTGCAGGAGCTCTTTCTGGTGGATATCGAGCAGCGGGCCGGCCGGCTGCTCCGGGGCGGGGTGATGAGCGCCCTGACCGACCTCTCGCCCTACGCCCGGCTGGATCACGCCGCCCAGACCTGCATCCTCTCCAGCGGCCGGAAGGTGGAGGCGGTCTTGACGGAGGAGGACCGGCTCTACCTGATGCCCAGCTACTTCGCCTGGCCGCAGCTGATGATCAAGTCGAGCCCGCCCTACCTGATCACCTACCCGGTCTTTGAACACCAGCGGGAGGGGCGGGCCCCGGTGCCGCCGGAGCAGCTGCTCAAGATGCTCCGGGCCGCCGGCGACATGACCCGGATGCAGATCCTGCAGCTGATCGCCCAGCAGCCCCGCTCCACCACGGAGCTGGCCGGCCTCCTCTCGCTCTCGGACGCAGCGGTCAACAAGCACCTGAAGCAGCTGCAGGATGCGGGGCTGGTGGTGGCCGAGCGGCGGAGCTACTACGTCTTCTACCACCTGGCGCGCCGGGCGCTGCGGCAGATGGCGCTCCACCTGGAGTCCACGCTGACCGGCGGGGCGTGACCCCTTCTGTCGATCGGGGTGGTCGCATACCTATCCCTGGTAGCACCCTACTGAGGGAGGGGGAGACCCCTTGCAGCGCAGAGGCGGACTGCGGGACCGGCTGGTCTCGCTCCTGGAACTTCCCGGGGATGCGATGCTCGACGTGGCCCGGGTCACCCTGGTGGGCGACATGGAGATGGTGATCGAGAACCACCGGGGCCTCACCGAATACACCCCCGACCGGGTGGTGATGACCGTCCCGGAGGGGCTGCTGGCCGTTGACGGGGAGGATCTGAAGATCGCGGCGATCTCCCCCGAGCAGGTGATCCTGCTGGGGAAGATCCGCGGGATGCGCTACGCGGCCCCCGGCGGGGGGGCGTCCTGATATGCTGCGCTGGCTTGTCACCTTCCTCCTGGGCACCCTGGAGATCGAGGTCACCCGGGGCTCCATCGAGCGGTTCCTCAACCTCTGCCTGACCGAGCGGATCCACCTGTGGGATATCCAGCGGCTGCCCGACCGGATGCGGGCGGTCCTGACCATCGCGGACTTCCTGGCGCTCCGGCCCGTGGCCCGGGGCAGCCGCTGCCGGGTCCACATCCGCCGGCGGCGGGGCTTTCCCTTCCTGGCGCGGCGGCTGGCCCACCGGCCCCTGCTGCTGGCGGGGGCGGCGGGCTGCCTGGCCGCCATCATCTGGGCGGC